>DATFBY010000053.1:0-21035 GCA_035253585.1 Gemmatimonadaceae bacterium
CGATGCTCGACCCGATTCGCGGACACCCGCGGCTGGACGCGCTCATTAAGCGGATGAAGCTGTAAGGCGGGACTCGGGACTCGGGACTCGGGACTCGGGACTCGAAAGGGAAACTGAAGGCGCCGGTCGGCATAGCCGATCGGCGCTTCCTTGTGTTCATGCCGAGTCCCGAGTCCCGCTTCCCGCTTCCCGCTTCCCCGGTCATCTTTCTGAGTTACCCGTTACAGACTCACCGACAGTAGAGGCACCGTGGCAACCCAAGGCTCCAATCGCGATATCGTCTTCCTCTCGGCCGTTCGAACCCCATTTGGCACCTTCGGCGGCTCGTTGAAGGACTTCAGCGCCATCGACCTCACCGTCTTCGCCGCCAAGGCCGCCATGGAGCGGGCCGGAATCGAGCCGAAGGACGTGCAGCACTCGATCTTCGGCAACGTTCTCCAAACGACGTTCGACACGATCTACTTCGCGCGGCACGTTGCGCTGAAATCGGGATGCCCGATCGAGACGCCGGGGCTCACGGTCAACCGACTGTGCGGCTCCGGATTCCAGGCGATCGTCAACGGCGCACAGGAGATCATACTCGGCGAAGCAGACGTGTGTCTGGTCGGCGGAGGCGAGTCGATGTCGCAGTCGCCGCACGTCGCGCGCGGACTGCGCTGGGGGACGCCGCTCGGGAAGAGCCCTCCGCTCGAGGATCTGCTCTGGGAGGCGCTGAAGGATCCGGTCCCCGGACTCATGATGGCTGAAACGGCCGAGAATCTCGCCACGAAGTACTGCCTCGATCGCTCGTGCGTGGACGAGTTCGCGCTCCGCTCGCAGCAGCTGGCCGCCGATGCGTGGAGCAAGGGCGTCTACGACGACGAAGTCATCGGCGTTCCAGTGAAGAATCCGAAGACGCGCCAGATGGAAGAGTTCAAGCGCGACGAGCATATGCGCCCCGACACGACGGCCGAAGGGCTGGCCAAGCTACGTCCGGTGTTCAAGCAGGATGGTGTCGTCACCGCGGGGAACGCATCGGGCATCGGCGACGGCGGCGGCGCACTCGTCGTCAGCAGCGCCGAGTGGGCGAAGAAGCGCGGGCTCAAGCCGATGGCGCGGCTCGTATCGTGGGGAGTGGCCGGCGTCGACCCGAAGATCATGGGAATCGGCCCGGTGCCGGCGTCGAAGATCGCGCTGGAGAAGGCGCGGATGACGCTCGACGACATGGACCTGGTCGAGGTGAACGAAGCATTTGCGCCGCAGGCCTGCGCCGTGGAGCGCGAGATGCAGATACCTCGTGAGAAGTTCAACGTGCACGGTGGCGCGATCGCGCTGAGTCACCCGTTGGCGGCGTCCGGCGCGCGCATCACCGCGCATCTGCTGCATGCGCTCCGCGCGTCGAACAAGCGCTACGGGCTGGGCAGCGCGTGCATCGGCGGCGGACAGGGGATCGCGCTCGTCGTCGAATCGCTCAACTAGTGCGCCCGAGCACGTCCGACAACACAACCAGAGAGAAGAACATGCGCCCTCGCCGCCACCGCCTCGCTCGTCGCGCGTCGTCGCTCGCGATCGCCGCATTCCTCGTCGCCGGATGCTCCGGCCGCGGTGAGCCGCTGCCGTCGCCGACACCCACGCCGGGCACTGGCAGCAATCCGCTGGTGACTTGGCCGGTGAGGACGCAGATGCACGTCGACCTCTGGCTCCACGGCTACGCGCTGGTTCAGGACGACACGGCGCTCGTTCCCCTCTTCGAGCGCGGATACCGCGACACCGTCGCCGCGGTGAAGCGCCGCGCCAACGTGCTGACGCAGCTCGACGTCAACCGCGATCAGCTCCGCAATCGCTTCCGCGAGAGCGCGGCGCTCACCAACGGACAATTCCTCGCGCTCTATTTCGGAACGTGGGATGATCTCCAGCGCGGGATCGACATCTTCCTCCGAGCGGGCGGCAACGCACCGCGCGGCGGCACCGACGTGAACTCGGCGATCATCGCCACGTTCGCGCAGGTATTCAGCAACTCGGCCGACCGCGAATGGCTCCGGATATTCAACAACGGCTTGAAGGACGAGCACGACAAGTTCTTCCGCAGCTGGTGGGATGAGCAGCAGCGCTCGCGGAGAGCGGTGATCTCGCGCGTCGACTCGCTCTGGGGACGTGAGCGCTTGCCGCGGCTTCAGCGCTTCCTGAACAACACTCGTCAGGCAGCGGGTGAGTTCACGCTCTCGCTGCCGCTGGGTGGCGAGGGCCGCACAGTCATCGCCGGGACGCGGGCCAACGCGGTCGCTGTCACCTTCCCCGATCGCCCCGAAGATGCGCTCGAAGCCATCTACGTCTTCGCGCACGAATCAGTCGGCTCGTTGGCAGCGGAAGCGATTCGCGACAACATCACTCCGGCGGAGCAGCGGACCGGCGCGACCAATCGCTATCAAGGAGCGGCCGCGGTACGCGCCGGCGCGATGCTGTTGCAGCGCACCAGCCCGGACCTGGTCGATGGCTATCAGCGCTACTATTTGCGGGTGGCGAATCGCGCGGTTGCGACTGGTGCATCGGTAACCTCCGAGTTCGAGCGCACGTTCATGATCCCGGACCCGATCCGCGACTCGATCGGCCGTCTACTCGACACTGTTCTGGGCGGGATCTGAGGATCGCGGAGTGATCGCGGTGCCTGACGAGTCAAGCTCCCCTTCCGAGTCACCCGGCGGAGAGACGCTTCCGACGCCGAGCGCTCAGCTCGATCGCGCGGCTCTCGAGCGCGTGCTCGCCCGCGCCGCGGAGCTTCAGGGTACCGACGCCGATCCCTCGGACGCGATGCTCACCGAAGAGCAGATCGTCGACGTGGGACGCGAAGTCGGCATCGCGCCCGCGCACATTCGTCAGGCGCTGGCCGAAGAGCGGATGCGCGTGTCGATCGGGCCCGAGGAAGGACCGATGGCGCGGTTCTTCGGTGGCGCGATAGCACGCGCGTCACGCACGGTCTCAGGCGAGCAGCGGCGCGTGCTCGAGGCGCTCGACTCCTGGATGCAGCAGGAAGAGTGTCTCCAGGTGAAGCGAGCGTACGGCGAGCGCATCGTCTGGGAGGAGCGCGGCGGCTTCGTGAGCAACATGCGCCGCGGTCTCAACCTGGGCGGACGCGGATATCATCTCGCCAAGGCGCGCGAGGTCTCGGGCACGGTGCTACAGGTCGACGACCGGCGCGTTCTCGTCCGGCTCGAGGCGAACCTCGGCAACGTTCGCGGGGAGCGCATCGGCGCCGGCGGCAGTCTGGTATTGGCGACCGCGGGCGCGACCGGTGCCCTGTTGGCGATCGGCGTGCTTCCGGCGTT
This sequence comes from Gemmatimonadaceae bacterium, assembly GCA_035253585.1. Classification (GTDB taxonomy): domain Bacteria; phylum Gemmatimonadota; class Gemmatimonadetes; order Gemmatimonadales; family Gemmatimonadaceae; genus DATFBY01. The sequence continues at coordinate 3,303 of DATFBY010000053.1, forward strand.
GGCGATCGCGCCGGTGGTGGCGGGACTGGGCGGCGGCTATTTCGTCGCGCGCAGCCACACGTCGGCCGTCGAGAGAGCGCAGCTGGCGCTCGAGCAGGTGCTGGACCGGATGGAGCGCGGCGAGACCCCGCGCGGGTCGCTCTTCTCCACGCTGGCCAGCTCGGTTCGTATCATCCGCTTCTAATCTTCACGCAGAGGAACATGTCCGAGATCAAGACCGTCGGCGTGCTCGGCGCCGGCCTGATGGGCAGCGGCATCGCGCAAGTTGCCGCGCAAGCTGGATACAAGACGAAGGTGCGCGAGGTGTCCGACGCGCTGGCCGAGCGCGGGCGGAGCTCGATAGAGAAGAGCTTCAACAAGGCGATCGAGAAGACGAAGGGGAAGGTGACCGCCGAGCATCGCGACGCGGCGATGAAGAATCTGACCTTCACGACTCAGGTGGCCGAGCTGAAGGATTGCGACGTCGTGATCGAGGCGGTGGTGGAAGACCTCGAGGTGAAGAACGCGATCTGGAAGGAGCTCGATGCGCTTTGCCCGGCGCACACGATCTTCGCGTCGAACACGTCGAGTTTGACGATCGCGGCCATGGCGGCGGCGACGGCGCGCGCCGACCGGATGGTCGGTCTCCACTTCTTCAATCCGGTGCCGGTGATGAAGCTGGTTGAGGTGGTGAAGACGGTGACCACTAGCGACGAGACGTTCCGGAGGGCGTTCGACTTTGCCAAGTCGCTCGGCAAGGAGCCGATCGCGGCGAAGGACAACTCCGGGTTCGTGGTGAATCTGCTGCTGGTGCCTTACCTGATCGACGCGATCCGCGCGCTGGAGAGCGGCGTGGCATCGGTGGAGGACATCGACAAGGGGATGCAGCTCGGCACCGGATATCCGATGGGTCCGTTCGTGCTGCTCGACTTCGTTGGTCTCGATACGACGTACAAGATTGCGAACATCATGTTCGACGAGTATCGGGAGCAGCGGTATGCTCCGCCGCCGTTGTTGAAGCGGATGGTGTTGGCGGGGATGTATGGGCGAAAGTCTGGGAAGGGGTTCTACGATTATTCGGTGGATCCGCCGCGAGTGAATTCGCTCGGATTGTAGTTGAACAGCGGCATGAGGCATCGGGCATGAGGCATTCGGGTCTCGGCCGACAGACTCAATCACGAAGACCCGGATGCCCCATGCCCCATGCCTCATGCCGCTGTTTCGTTAACTCGCGCTAACGATGCGCCCTCCCTCCTTCCGCGGAATCTTCCGCGATGACGAAACCGCACGCGCGGTTTATTCCGAGGGCGCCGGTATCTCTCGGGCGATTCCGGCGGCGGTGGCGGTGCCGGCGGATGGCGACGATCTGTGCGAGCTCGTGCGGTGGGCGGGAGAGATGCGAGCGGCGTTGATTCCGCGCGGCTCCGGGAGTGGGATGGCGGGAGGGGCCGTGGGCACGGGCGTCATCGTCGATCTGAGCCGCCTAACTACGATCGCATCTGTAGACGTCGAAACGAAGCGCGTGTTCGCCGGAGTCGGCGCGACGAGGGCGAGCATCAACGATGCCGCGCGCGCATACGGATTGCGGTTTCCGGTCGATCCATCGAGTGGAAGCTTTTGTACGATCGGCGGAATGGTCGCCGCGAACGCAGCCGGGGCACACTCGCTGCGCTACGGCGCGATGCGCGCTTGGGTGACTGCGCTCGACTGCGTTTTCGCAGACGGATCGCGCGCCATGGTGCGCCGGGGAGGAGCGGCGCCCCGTGATGTGGCCGCGGTCAGCCGCTTTCTGGATGACGTCGCGCCCCGGATACGCGACGCTGATTGGGGGAAGCTGGAGCATCGCGGCGTACGAAAGGACTCGTCTGGTTACGCGCTGGCGGCGTACGCGCGAAGCGGCGAGCTGATCGACCTCTTGGTGGGGAGCGAGGGGACGCTGGCGATCTTTCTCGCGGTCGAGCTCGCGTTGGCGCCGATCGCCGGCGCGACCAGCAGTCTGCTCGTCAGCTTCGAGTCACTCGAAGGCGCGGTCGAAGGCGCCGCGATGGCGCGCTCACTCGATGCGAGCGCCTGCGAGCTGCTCGACAAGACGTTTTTCGATGTCGCGGCCGAAGGCGGATCGCGCGTCGTTCGCGCGGGAACCGAAGCGGCACTGCTGGTCGAGCTGGAAGCGGACACCGCCGGTGAGGCGAGATCGAGGGCCGAGCTGGTCGAGCAGGCGATGCGGCGCGCGGGCGCCAGCGAGGTTCGTGTCGCGCTCGACCCGGTGACGGAAGCACAGCTCTGGTCGGTGCGACACGCGGCGAGTCCAATTCTGGCGCGGCTCGATCCGGCGCTCGCGTCGATGCAGCTCATCGAGGACGGTTGCGTCCCTCCGGACCGGCTGCCGGACTACGTGCGAGGCGTTCGGAGCGCGCTGGAGGCGCATCGAATCCGCGGCGTGATCTTCGGACACGCCGGCGACGCGCACGTACACGTCAACCCATTGGTCGACACGCGCGCGCCCGATTGGCGCGCTCGCGTCGGCGACATGCTCGATGAAGTCATCCACCTCACTGCCCGACTCGGCGGAACCGTCACCGGCGAGCACGGTGACGGGCGACTTCGCACGCCGCTGCTCGATCGCGTCTGGCCCGCGGAAACGATTGAGCTGTTTCGCGCAGTGAAGGAGAGCTACGATCCCGGTGGAATCCTGAATCCCGGCGTGAAGGTGCCGCTCGCGGGACAGCAGCCGATCGACGACGTGAAGTACGATCGCTCGCTCCCTTCCCTTCCCGACGTCGCTCGTGCCGCTCTCGATCGCGTAGAGCGAGAACGCGCGTATGACCGTTTTCGGCTCTCACTCGTGCCGGAGCACTCGACGGACTAATTTTCCCGCGCCCGATGTCTCGCTCCCTCCTCCCACCTCCCGTCCGTGTTTCTGACTGAGCCGACGATCACGCTCCTCTCCCGTCCGTCATTCACCGAGCCGGTACACCTTCCCGTTCAGTGGTTGGGAGACGCGAGCGACGGCGAGCGGTTGGCGGAGTTCGCGGGGCGGCTGTGCTACATGAGTCAGCGGAATCCGGCGCAGCGCACGACGGCCGATTATCTGGAGAACATCAAGCGGCAGGGGCATGGGAGCGTGCTCGAGCACGCCAACTACTCGGTGCTCCTCGAGGGAGTGAGCCGCTCGCTGACGCACGAGCTCGTCCGCCATCGCGCAGGGTGGGCATTCTCGCAGTTGAGCCAGCGGTACGTAGACGAGTCAGACGCTCGCTTCGTGCTCCCGCCCGCGATCATCGGCGATGAGGAGCTGGAGCGAGCGTGGCGGGAGCAGATGGCCACCGCGCTCAAGAGCTACGTGTCGCTGGTGGAGCAATTGATGGAGCACTACCAGTGGGTGGGCGACAAGGTGCATCGCCGGAAGATGGCGCGCGAGGCCGCGCGCGGAGTGCTGCCGAATTCCACGGAGACGAAGATTCTGGCGACCGGGAACGTGCGCGCGTGGCGGACGATGCTGGAGCTCCGGGCCAGCGAAGGCGCCGAGCTGGAAATTCGCCGGCTGGCGGTGCTGCTCATCCGGCTCTTCCAAACCGAGGCCCCGGCGTTCTTCTCGGATTTCGAGATATACATCGCGGCGGATAGGAGAGAGGCCGGACGGGTTGGCTACCATAAGGTCTAGGCGTTCGGCATTCGGCATTCGGCATTAGGGAAAAGCAACGGCGCCATCGGCCATCCGCCATCTGCCATCAGGGCCTCCGCGAGGGACTCTTTGCGCCAAGACCCGGATGGCGGATGGCGGATGGCCGATGGCGCATGTGCCGTTTCGAATGCCGAATGCCGGATGCCGCATGCCGCCGTTGGCCTTTCTTTGGGTCCCTTGTATTTGTGCCGGTCAGCCGACTAAGGTTCTCCTCCCCTTCATTTGAGGTTCAGATGTATCGTAGAGCGGTCACGTCGGCGCTGGTGGCCCTTTTCGCGCTCGCCGGAGCGCGGAGTGTTGAGGCGCAGAAGCTCGATGCCGATCTGGCGGAGATCAACCGCTATCGGCTGACGGAAGCGAAGCTCAACAAGTTCGTTCAGGCCACCAAGAATCTCGCCCAGGTGGCGAAGACGCACCCCGAGATCTCCAAGGAAGACAAGGCCGATACGAAGAACATGACGCTCGGCCAGATGGCCGCGTTCTACGACAAGCACCCGCCGATCAAGCGCGCGATCAACGCCGCCGGCATGACGAGCCGCGAGTACGTCACCTTCATGCTCTCGATGTTCCAGGCGGGGATGATGGCTTGGGCGGCGAAGCAGCCAGGCGCGAAGATTCCGCCCGAGGTGTCGCGCGAGAACATCGCCTTCATGGATACGCACAAGGATCGCCTTGACGCGCTCCAGAAGGAGTTCGAGGCGATGGAAGGGAAGAAGAGCAGCTCTGACGACGACAGCTCCGACGACGAGGAAGAAGAAGAGGAAGAGGAAGCCGAGAGCGACTCGACGCCGGCGATGCGCTGAGCCGGAAAGATTAGAAAAGATTAGAAGAAATGATGCGGGCCGGGTTTCCGGCCCGCTTTTCTTTGCCTCGGATCAAAAACTGGCGGCGGCCCGCATCGATACGCTGCCGGTCGAGCTCGGCGCGATCGAGATGCGCGGCGCATCGATCCATTGCTCCCGCCAGGTGATGGCGCCGAGTAATGCTCCGAGGCCGCCGAATCCCAGAACGCTGAGCGGGACCGTTTCGCCGCGATCGAAGCAGATGAAATCATTCTGGCCGCAGTCCTCACCGACGGCGAAGCCGAAGCCGGCGCCGAAGACGGCCCCGATGAGAAAGGCCTTTCCCATTCTGCCGCCGCGCGAATTGCCGCGGCTCAGCTGAGCTCGGGCGATCGAATCGTGTGCGATCTCGACGGTGTCGGCCGAGCGATCGGGGCGGAGCACGATCGAGCGGCTGGTAGCATCGATGAGTGTGCCGACGTAGGCGATCTCGCGGCGCGAAGCACGCGAAGCGCCGCTCGGAGCGTCGCGAGCGTCGCGAGCGCCGAGCGAATCGCGGGTGAGGACGATTCGGACGCGAGCTCCGGGTGAGAGCGAGGTGTCGGCGCAAGCGGTCTGAGCGGCGGCGCCGACCGGGATGGAGAGCGTGAGCAGCGAGAGCGCGACGACGTTGGCCGGACGGGCAATCAGAGAGCGCGATCGCATGGAATTCTCCGCGAGAGCGAACGTCAGCGAAGAGAAAAATGCCGATGGAGGCGCCATCCGCAACCGAGCGAAGCCGGTCGGAGCCGCGATCGGGCAGTTGCGTTCGGCGCGATCCGGCGTCGATGCGTTGAATGCGCGGCGGAACTTTGCGGCGAGTCGATGGTATCGGAGCATCGCAAGCATCGGCGCGTGGCGCATCGGATGGATGACGTCGTCGACGTCGATCGATGACGTGATCGATGATGATGGCGCCGAAAAAAAATCATTGCGCGAAAAAAACTGTGTTCTTATCTTGCGCGCATTCGATTTGGCATCGTGTTTGCAAAACGCCGCACTCGACGAAGCGAGTGAGTGGCGAGGAGAAAGAGGAAGAAGGTCGCGAGAGCGATCGGTCGTGGAGTGAGGCGACTGACTGGTGGGAGTGAATGGCGCGAATCGGATTCGCTTACAATCAGAAGCCCGAGCCGGTCGAGGTGGGAGTGACGGACGCGATGGAGCAATCGCGTCCGGAGGACGAGCCTCCCAGTAATCGCCGGGACGCGTGGTCCCGGACCTCCACCGAAGTGGCGGCGCCGAGCGCCGCCGTGCTCTCCGAGTCGCCATCGCTCGCCACCGACGATGAGTTCGCCGAATGGGATTCGGCTGAGACGATCGACGCTGTAGAGCGCGCGTTGTCGGCCGTCGGCGAGGTGATCCGACTCGAAGCGACTGATGACTTCCCAGCGCTCCTCCGCGCCGCTCGGCCGGACATCGTCTTCAACATCGCCGAAGGACTGAACGGCCCGAATCGCGAGGCGCACGTCCCCGCGATCTGCGAGTTCTACGGAATCCCGTACTCAGGCAGCGACCCCTTCACGCTCTCGCTCTGTCTGGACAAGGCGAGGACGAAAGAGGTGCTGGCGTTTCACGGGATAGCGACGGCCGGCTTCCGAGTCGTCAGGAACCTCGAGGATCTGGGACGCCTGGCTGGAGAGATTCGAGATTCGAGATTCGAGAATCGGAACGGCAAGCGTCGAATCTCGAATCCCGAATCTCGAATCTCGCTGCCCCTCTTCGTGAAGCCCATTCACGAAGGCTCCTCCAAGGGAATTACCGAACGGAACTACTGCGGTACGCCGGACGAGTTGGAGACGCAGGTTGCGTTTCTGTTGGAGCGGTATCGTCAGCCCGTATTGGTCGAGGAATTCTTGCCAGGCGCGGAGTTCACCTGCGCAGTCCTCGGCAACGGCGACGACGCTCGCGTGCTCCCGCTCGTCGGAATGAACTTCGCGGCGCTCCCGGAAGGTGCGCTGCCGGTGTACGGCTTCGAAGCGAAGTGGGTTTGGGACCGCCCGGAAAACCCACTCGAAATTTTTGAATGTCCGGCGCGGATCGATGAAGCGCTCACGCACGAGATCGAACGGACCGTGCTCAGCGCGTACCGCGTGCTCGGCTGTCGGGACTGGTCGCGGATAGACGTGCGACTGGACGCGGCAGGCGTGCCAAACGTGGTTGAAGTGAATCCCCTCCCGGGGATTCTTCCCGATCCGGCGGACAACTCGTGCTTTCCGAAGGCGGCGCGCGCGGCAGGAATGAGCTACGACCAGCTCATACAAGCCTGTCTCACGCACGCCGCAAAGCGGCAGAACGTGCCGCTCTCCGGAAAGGCCGCGCGATCGAAAACGCGCGCGGCGGCGCTGGGCTGACACGCCCGACGTCGTTCGGAAGACTCACCGAAGCCGCTGGTCGACGCCGACCGCGGCTCCCGAGTCGCCTCCGCGCGATGCGCGAGCGTCGAAGCCCTCACCACGAGGGAACGTGCGCATGAAAATCGTCTTGCTCTTCGACGGCGCTTCGGCGTTGGGCGCGAGTGCGGATGTCCTGATCCTCGAAACCATCGAGGCGATCGAGCACGTGCTCGTCGCCGATGGACATCAGGTCGTCCGGCTTCCCGTCTACGCCGATGGCCGGTGGATCGAGCGGGTGCGCCGTGGGAAGTACGACCTCGCGTTCAACCTGTGCGAGGGAATCAACGGCGTGGCGGCGCTCGAGCCGTCGGTCATCTCAGTGCTGGAGCTCTTCGGGCTTCCTTATACAGGAAGCTCGAGCGCGACGACTACGCTCTGCCTCCGCAAGGATGTCGTCAACGCGATGCTCGACAAGCTCGACCTCCCGATCCCACGCTGGAGCGTCGTGCGGCCGCGCGACAGGCTGCCGACCGTCGGCTTCCCCGCCATCTGCAAGCCGGTGGCGGAAGACGCGTCGATCGGTGTCGAGCAGGCATCGGTCGTCCGCACGCAGCGCCAGCTAGCGAGTCGTATCGAAGCAATGCAGGAGCGCTGGGATGAGATCCTCGTCCAGCGATACATCGATGGTCGCGAAGTGAATGTCGGCATCGTCGGCGACAAAGTGCTCCCGATCGCGGAGATCCGGTTCGATCGAATGCCCAAAGGCATGTGGCGGATCGTCTCGTATCGCTCCAAGTGGGAGACGGGCTGCGACGAGGATCTGGGCGCTGCCCCACGATGCCCCGCTCCGCTTCCCAAGCGACTGACGGAAGAGATTCAGCACATCGCGCTCGCGGCGTGGAATGCCGTGGGCGGCGAGGGGTACGGCCGTGTCGATCTGAGAATCGACCGTGCCGGTCGTCCATGGATTCTGGAAGTGAACGCCAATCCCGACATCGCGCCGGACGCGGGGTTAGCGCGGATGGCCGGGGTCGCTGGAATGGATTTCGGCGCGATGATCCGCCACGTGTGCGAGTGCGCGATGGCTCGCCGGAGCAATGTGTCGCCTGACGAGAGCTGGATCATCGCTCGCCGTTTGTCGGGTGTGACACTCAGCGGTGACGCGGCCGCGCTCGACCTCTTTCGAATGGCTCGCCAGTAGATGGAAGCCGCGATCAGGTTGGGAGCGCTTTCGCGGTCGGATCGCGCGCGGATCGAGGAGATCGTGCGCGGTTCGGGAGTATTTAGTGAGGAAGAAGTCGAAGTGGCGTTGGAAGTGTTCGACGCGAGATTCGAGATTCGAGATTCGAGACTCGGAACAGCGGATTCGGACGTCGTTGGGTATTCGGCTCCGCATCTCGAATCTCGAATCTCGAATCTCGATACCGCCGACACCTCGTACCAGTTCATTGGCGCCTTCACGCCCGACGATCATCTCGTCGGCTACGCCTGTTACGGTGCGACGCCGGGGACTGAGGGGACCTTCGATCTGTATTGGATCGCGGTGCACCCGGCGGCGCAGAGCAGTGGCGTTGGAACCATCCTCCTCCGAGAGGTCGAACGCAGGCTCGAGGAGCTCAGCGCCCGGATGTTGGTTGTCGAAACATCGTCCCGATCGGACTACTCCCAGACGCGCGGCTTTTACGGGCGGCGTGGCTACGCGGAAGCCGCACGCGTGCGCGAGTTCTACGCGCCGGAGGACGATCGGATCATTCTCACCAAACGGTTCCACTCGCCCACAGTAGGCGGGGAGCAGCGTCACCATGAGTGACTGGCAGAAAATCCTGAAGGATCAATCCATCGCGACGCTGGAAAAACTTGCCGAGCGATTCGGGCACGACGTCATCGACGTCGAGGCGCTGAAGCCCGCGTTCGACAACTTCCAGATGCGCATCACCCCAGCCGCCCTCGAGCAGATCAAGGAAGTGGGCGATCCGATGTGGCAGCAATACGTGCCGTCGGTGGCGGAGCTGGACATCGTCGACGGAATGATCGATTCGCTGGACGAAGACGGCGACTCGCCGGTGCCGAACATCACGCATCGCTATCCGGATCGCGTGCTGTTTCTGGTGAGCCCCGTCTGCGCGAGCTATTGCCGCTTCTGCACTCGGCGCCGGAAGGTCGGCGATCCGGAAAAGATCCCGCTCAATCAATACGAGTCGGCGTTCGATTACATCCGCGAGCACACCGAAGTGCGCGACGTCATCCTCTCGGGCGGTGACCCGATGATGCTGAGCGACCGGCGGCTCGAATACATCTTCCAGCGGCTGCGCGAGATCCCGCACGTCGAGATCATCCGCCTCGGAAGCCGCATTACCTCGCACTTACCGGAGCGAATCACCCCAGAATTTTGTGAGATGGTGCAGAAGTATCATCCGATCTACATGAACACGCACTTCAACCATCCGGACGAGCTGACGCCCAACGTTCGCGCGGCGCTCGACCGGCTGAGCAAGGCGGGCATCCCGTTGGGCTGCCAGACGGTCTTGCTCAAGGGCGTGAACGACGACCCGAAGATCATGATGAAGCTGATGCAGGAGCTGCTGAAGGCGCGCGTCCGTCCATACTACCTGTACATGGCCGATCAGGTGGCGGGCGGCGAGCATTTCCGCACGACGGTCCAGAAGGGTCTCGAGATCGTGAAGGCACTTCGCGGATGGACGTCGGGTCTGGCGGTTCCGCACTTCGTGATCGACGCGCCCGGCGGCGGTGGAAAGGTGCCGTTGCTCCCGGAGTACGTCGAAGAGATCAACGACGACGAAGTGATCTTCCGCAACTATGCCGGCGAGCGGTACGTGTACAAGCAACCGCAGATTGCGGTGCCGGCCGCCGCCTGCGGCGTCGCGGCGGAAGAGTCGGCCGACATCGTTCCGATCTCGATCGCCAAGAAGCCGGCGGCGAAAAAACGGGCCGCAGTGCGCAGAAAGAGGATTTCGTAATCGGGACTCGGGACTCGGGACTCGGGACTCGCTAAGACAAGGAACGCCTCCGGATTCACCGGAGGCGTTTTTCCTTTCCTCACCGATTCCCGAGTCCCGAGTCCCGAGTTCCGAGTTCCTACACCTCCGCCAAAACCTCTTCCTTCGCCTTCGACGACTCCGCAATGATCTTCTGCGCCGCGTCGGGCGGGGCCTCCTCGTAGCCGCGGAACTTGCGCGCGAACGTCGCGCGGCCGTGGGTCATCGAGTTGAGATCGGTCGCGTAGAGGTGCAGCTCCGCCTGAGGAACGACAGCGCGCACCACCGTGCCGCGACCATCGGCCAGCGGCTCCGTACCGAGGATCTGCCCGCGGCGCGATGAGATGTCGCCCATCACGTCTCCGAGGTATTGCTCGGGTGTCGTGATCTCGACGTCGTCCAGCGGCTCGAGGATCACCGGCTTGCACTTCGGCGCCACTGCCTTGAAGGCCAGAATGCCCGCCATCTTGAACGACATTTCGTTGGAGTCGACCGAGTGATACGAGCCGTCGTACAGCTCTACCTTGAAGTCGACCAGCGGATATCCCGCGACGATGCCGCGAACCGCCGCCTCCTGAATTCCCTTGTCGACCGCCGGAATGAACTTTCCGGGAATCACACCGCCGACGATCTCGTCGACGAACTGATAGCCGCTGCCACGTGGGAGCGGCGAGAAACGAACCCAGCAGTCGCCGAATTGCCCGCGGCCTCCCGTCTGCTTCTTGTGTCTTCCCTGCCCGTCGCCCTTCCCCTTGAACGTCTCGCGGTACGCGATCTTCGGCTTGGTGAGCTCGCCCGACACGCCGTACTTGCGGCGCAGCTTGGCCATGTTGACGTCGAGATGGCGCTCACCCATGCCTGACACGACGGTCTCGTGCGTCTCGCCGACGTAGCGGACCTCGAAGGTGGGGTCTTCATCGTGCAGCCGATGCAGACCGGCCTGAAGCTTCTCTTCATCGTTGCGTGACGACGCGTGCACCGCGAACGCGACGATAGGCTCGGGGAAATGAATCTGCGGGAAGCGAACCGGATGTTCGCGCGTCGAGAGCGTGTCGTTCGTATGAGTGTTCTTCAGCTTGGCGACGCAGCCGATGTCGCCGGCGTGCAGCTTCGTCACTTCGGTGCGGTCGCGTCCCTGGGCGACCGAGAGATGCCCCAGCTTCTCCACCACGTTGCGGGTGGCGTTGTACACTTCCTGACCGTTCACGACGACGCCCGACAGTATTCTGAAGAATGAGACGTCGCCCACGTGCGGCTCCGACTGCGTCTTGAACACCAGCGCGCAGAAGGGCGCGTCGTCCTTGGCGTGGATCTCTACGGTGTGATCGCCTTCCGCGCCCTTGAACGCGTGTAGCTCTTCCATCTCGTACGCCGACGGCATGAGCTCCACGATCTTGGTCAGCAGCGCGCGCGTCCCGAACGTCAGCTCGGCCGACACCACGAAGAGCGGGAAGAGCTCACCGCGCTTCATCCCTTCCTTCATCGCGGCGATCGCTTCCTCACGGCCGATCTCGTTCCCCTCGAGGTAGCGTTCGAGCAGCGAATCGTCGGTGGCGGCGATCGTCTCGATCAGATCCTGATAGTACTTGTCGAACGTCGCTTGCTGATCCTCGGGGACGTCCGTCTCCTCGTACTCGCCGCCTTTTGTCCCCCTCTTGTAGAGGTGCGCCTTCTTCGAGAAGAGGTTCAGGATGCCGCGAAACTCAGTGCCCTCTCCGATCGGCACTTCGACGGGAATGACCTTGCTCGTCAGGCGGTCCTTGATCTGCTGGTAGATGCGATCGAAGGACGCGTGCTCCTTGTCCATCAGTGAGACGACGAACAGCACTGGGTCCGCGCGGGAGATCGCTTCGCGGAACATCTTCTCGGTGCCGACTTCGACGCCGCCAGTCGCGCTGATCACGACCAGCGCGCCGTCGGCGGCCGCCAGTCCGGCGATCGCGTCGCCTTGGAAGTCCAGATAGCCCGGCGTGTCGATCAGATTGATCTTCGTATCCATCCACTCGGCGTACGCGCAGCCGAGGTTGATCGAGTATCCGCGTTCGGTCTCTTCGGGCGCGTAGTCGGTGAGCGCGGTGCCTTCCTTCACCGATCCATGGCGTCTGCTTGCCCCGGAAACGAAAGCGAGCGCGTCGACCAGTGTGGTCTTCCCGCTCGCTCCGTGACCGACGACCGCCACGTTGCGGATTTCAGAGCTGCTGTATTCCCGCATAGCAGGCTACCTCGTTGGTGCGTTGGCCGCTCTCTTCGCGCGTGAGCCCGACTGCGGCGCGATGAGAGCGGCCATGGTAGACGACGGGCGCCGCGGAGTGAGGAAGCGCGACTGCGCTCATGGGGCGATGAGGGCGGCGCCGGGTTCCTTCGCTATCCTACCCCGGAGTCGGAGGGGTGGCAAGGCGTCGGGACTCGGGACTCGGGACTCGGCTCGTGGCGACCGAGTGCGTCTCGCCAAAACGCCGAGTCCCGAGTCCCGAGTCCCGAGTCCCGTTCTAGGGAAGGTTTCCCAAGCGCGGCGCCTCGAGCAGAAGCTGGCGAAGCTTCACCTCATCTGCTTCTTCCAGGCTGAGATCAGCGCTCGGCGTTATCGCGCGTGGGGAGACGCGGCTGTTGCTCACGCAGACGAAGACGACCGCTTCCATGTCGCGAGGCGTTTCGGGGCGGAAGGCTGTCCAGAGGAGGCCATCTTCATCCTCGAAGATTCGCTCGCGGGAGGTGGCACGTGGCGGAGGACGACGCCGAGACGGGGGCATTGCCGTAGGCTGCTGCTTGGGAGGAGGGACGTCAAGCCCGACGCAGTTGGACCCCCATCAAGGAAAGAAATGAAATACAAAGGGCCGCCTTTTTGTGGGGCGGCCCTTTCGCGCACGGGGCGCGGTGTCATCAAACGTGTCAGGATCGATCAGTCTCCTTCGTACTCGTAGGCGAGACCATCTGCTTCACGAAGAGTGTCGAGAATCTCGTCCATCTTCATCTTGGCGTTGCGTGCGGGCTCCACGACGATCGTGTCGAGCGTGATGGTGATCGCGCGCCAGGCGCCTTCGGGCCAGTCCGGCATGGCCAGGCCGGCGATGAGTCGCTGGATCGGCTTGCCGCACGACTTCAGCAGCTCACCCGCGGTGCGCTTCAGAACGTCCGACGGGATGTCCAGATCGCGGGTCATCAGCTGACCGGTGGCGGCATCGCGCCAGGCGGCATCGCCGACCGCCCCGCGTTCAGGCCAGACGTTCAAATGACGGAAAGCGCCCGAACCATTACCCGCCGACCGGTGGCTCTCGACCGCAGCGGCCAGCGCGAGCGCCAACGACTCTGAGCTCGGCGTGCCGTATAGCGTCACCACATCGCGGGCGTGCTCGGAGGCATGGAGCGCGGGAACAGAATCCACGCGCGCCAGCACTGCGGGCTGTTCGGGACTTTCCTCGAGCATCACGAGGAAATCCATGTCCCCTCCCATTGGGGGTAACGAGCCGGACGCATTCGTCGCGTTCCGGAGTGAGTACCGAAACACCACTGCTGTACTGCGACTTGGAACGACTTCGTCACCCAGTAGAGCAAGAGCGGGGCCGAATCGGTTCGGCGCCGTTCTGATTCTCCAACACGTAGCGGGATCGAAAGTTCCGGTGTTCCCAACCAGATACGAGCGCGTTACCCGATCGGATCTTTCTCTCGTTCGCCAGCCATTGTGGCGTTCTGCAACCACCTTGTGTCACGTGCGCGACGCAGATCGTCACGCCCTTCGCCCTGGTTTTCTTCGCGGCTTCGCACGAGCAGAACACCGAGCGCGAGCGAAAGTGCGAGGAGGACGTAGACACTTACCAATTCGGTTGTGGTGAGGACGCGCTCGAAGCCGGGGCGCAACGACTCAGGTAGGAGACGAACATCCGCCAAGTAGACGACGGCGGTGAAGAGCAGCGCTCCGAGCCAGACGAGCAACGCTCGGAGCCGCGCGGCGGGGAGCGCGAACAGCACCGCCCAGATGACGACGGACACGACGTGCAGCACGATCCCCGTGGTAGTGACCAGCGGATCGAAACCGTCGAACAGGAGCGCACGACTCCCGAGCAGCAGGTGGGCGACGGCGTTGATGGGCTGAAGCGGCGCGCCGCGCGCGATGCCGAAGCCGACCAGCGCGCCGCCGGTAGCCGCGGCACTGAGTAGGCCTGCGTGAAGACCGATCCGGAGTCGTGGGAGCACGGAGAAACTTACATCGGGACTCGAATATCGGGACTCGGGACTCGGGACTGGGGACTCGGCTCGTGGCGACCGAGTGCATCTCCCCAAAACGCCGAGTCCCGAGTCCCGAGTCCCCAGTCCCCCGCGTCCCGCTGTGGCCTCGCCTGACGAGTAGCAGTACATTGCCGCGCATAATTCACAGTGAAGGGCGCGTGAGTGGTCCTCGCGTCTTGGTCGTCGAGGATGATGTCGATCTGCTGGCGGTGCTCGAGCGCATCTTGTCAGGCGCCGGCTATCGGGTGCGTACGGCAGAGGACGGAGATGCGGGTCTGACGATGGCACTCGAGGAGCGGCCCGACCTGGTGATCCTCGACGTCGGCCTTCCGACGAAAAACGGGATGGAAGTCACGCGCGAGCTCCGGACGCGCGGCTTCCGGTCGCCGATGCTGATGCTCACGGCGCGCAGCTCGGTGAGCGACAAGGTGACGGGACTCGAAGCCGGCGCCGACGACTATCTCCCCAAGCCCTTCGAGTTCCCCGAGCTGCTGGCTCGAGTGAGCGCGCTCCTTCGCCGTGCGTCCATCAGCGCGCAAGCGAGCGTGCTGAGTGTCGGAGATCTCTCACTCGATCCGATCAGCCGCCGCGTCACTCGCGGTGGTCAAGCGGTGGAGCTGACGCAGAAGGAGTACGCGCTCCTCGAGTTTCTCATGCGCCACGCGGGCACACCCGTGTCGCGGCAGACGATCGCCGAGCAGGTGTGGAAGCAGCAGGTCGATCCCCTCACCAACGTCGTCGACGTCTACATCAACTATCTCCGAAAGAAGATCGATTCCGATTCGGAGAAGGAGCTGATTCAGACGGTCCGCGGCGTGGGATACATGCTCAAGGCGTAGCGGCGGCCGCGCCCGCTACTGACTCGCGACCTGTCCCCTCCGATACCAGTCAGGCATGGCGTGCCACGCCACGGGATCGACATCCTTGCCGTGGATGTAGACGCCGTAGTGCAGATGTGGGCCGGTCGTCAGGCCCGTCGTCCCAACGCGGCCGAGCACGGTCTGACCCGTGACCTGATCTCCTTCGCTGACCAGGACGGTATCGAGATGGAAGTAGGCCGTACTGACGCCCTGACCGTGATCCACGAGCACCGTGCGTCCAGTCAGCACGTAGTCGCCGACTTTGGTGACGGTGCCGGCTGCCGGCGGGCGGATCCGCGCGCGATTCGCTAGCGGAATGTCGACGCCTGTGTGCCGCCAGGCGGGAACGTCGCCGGCCGCCGGCGCGCTGGTGTCAGCCGCGAACGCGCCGCGTACTCGCATAGATGGCGAGAGCGTGACCGCGCGTGTGGAATCGGACGCGCGATAATAGAAGCGCTCGACGCCATAGAGCGAGGTGCGCCCCGCCGCCATGATGTTGCGCCAACTTCCCGTCCACTTTCTCTCGGGCGTCTCGAGCGCCAGGATCTGGCGCACCGCTCGCGCGTCGCGGGCAATGTCTGCCTGACGAGAGAGCAGCGCGAACCTCGCCGAATCCAGAAATACAAGCTCGCGTCCGAAATCCTGCTCGGTCACCTGGATGGTGCGCGTCGTACGGCGCGTCGGGTGCTCGAAAACGAGGCGGCGACTGCCGGCGGGCTCATCGGCAGGAAGCGGCACGACGGCGACGATTCCGTCGGGCGCCTGATAGCAAGGAAGCGGCTGTCCATCGATGCTGCACCGCGGCGACTGATTCGTCACCAGTCCGCGCGCGAGCGCGAAGACTACACCTCCACGCTTCGGCGTCGCCGGATCGAGCTGCACGTCGCCGCTGTCCGCGGGAGCCTTCGTCGTATCGCTGGCGACTGCCGGCACTCCGGCGCTCTCCGCGCCAATGGCGCCGGTCGCGGGCAGCTGCGCTGAGTCGGGTGTGAGGGTGGTCGTGTCCTGCTTGGGCTTGTCGTCGGACACGACTTCGCACGCGCCGAGGAGCGCGATCCCGGCCAGTAGGAGAAATGGCTTGTACATGTGCTCCCCTCCGTTTGGCGGGGAGGGAGGGCAAGAGAAGGGCCAAAACGCGAGATTCGAGATTCGAGATTCGAGATTCGGCACGGCGAATTAGGAGCTCATCAGGTGTGCCGCTCCGAATCTCGAATCTCGAATCTCGAATCTCGACTATCTGTACCCCACCGCCTGCATCCGAAACAGCTCCGCATACAACCCGCCGTTGGCCACCAGCGCTTCGTGCGTGCCGTCCTCCACCACGGTGCCGTCTTGGAGAACGATGATGCGGTCGGCCATGCGGACGGTCGAGAAGCGGTGGGAGATCAGAACTGCGAGCCGGCCGGCGACGAGCTCCGAGAACCGAAGGAACACCTCGTACTCGGCCCGTGCATCGAGCGCCGCCGTGGGCTCATCGAGAATGAGCACCTGCGCATCGCGCATGTACGCGCGCGCGAGCGCGATCTTTTGCCATTCGCCGCCGGAGAGGTCGACGCCGCCATCGAAGCGGCGGCCAAGCATCTGTCGGTATCCGGAAGGAAAGCGCGAAAGCAGCGATGCGGCCAACGATTTCTCGGCCGCCGTCGCCAGCGGCGTAGGAACCGGCTCACCACCGTTACCGGCGACTGCGTCTTCGGGTGGAGGACGCAGCGTACCGGGGCTCGACTCGAATGCCCACTCGTCAGGCACCCGCTCCACCGCCCACGTGCCGTTCCCCGCGCGATCGAGATAGCCACGCACCTCGTCGATCTCGCCGACGCCGATGTTCTCGTCGAAGCGCATGTCGTAGCGCACGAAATCCTGGAAGATCACGCCGATGGCGCGCCGCACCGACGAGAGGTCGTACTCGCGGAGATCGACGCCGTCGAGCAGGATGCGCCCTTCGGTTGGATCGTACAGACGGGCCAGCAGCTTGGTGAGCGTCGTCTTCCCCGCCCCATTCTCTCCGACGAATGCGATGCGCTCACCGGCCCGAACGGAGAAGCTCACGTTGCGTACCGCCCAACGGTCGCTCCCCGGATATCGAAACCCGACGTTCTCGAAGACGAAGCCTTCGCGAATCGGATTCGGAACCGGACGCGCATCAGGCGCCGACGAGATCGACGGACGCATCTCGAAGAAGTCGAACATGTCTTTGAGATACAGGCTCTGCTCGTAGATGTCGCTGGCCGACGAGAGCAGCCGCGCGATGAGATCTCGGCTCCTCGCAAAGCTGGCCGCCAGGAAGGTCAGCGACCCGAGCGTGATCGCTCCCGTCACCGCTCGGACGAGGATGATCACGTACGCGCCGTAGTAGCCGAGCGTGCCGATGATCGAGAGCAGCGTGCTGACGATCCCCTTCCTGATCGACAAGCGCTTGTTCTCGTCGTAGAACCGATCGGCCAGCACCCGATACCGGTCCACGATCCAGCGCGACAGACCGAACATCTGTACTTCCTTCGCGGTCTTGTCGCTGGCGCCGAGGTAGCGGAGGTAGTCGAGCTGTCGGCGCTCGGGCGTCCATCGGTAGAGCAGCGAATACTCGAGCGATGCGAAGTGCGTTTCCCCCAGGAATGCGGGAATGACCGCCAGTGTGAGCAGGCCGAGCAGGAATGGCGAGTATACGAAGAGCGCCGCACCGAGCGTGATCAGCGTGACCGTGTCCTGCGCCATCGTGAAGAGCTCGGTGAGGAGACCGATGCGGCCCACCGTTTGGCGGCGCGCTCGCTCGAGCTGGTCGTAGAACGCCGGGTCCTCGAAGTGGTAGAGATCGAGCGTCGCCGCGTGCTCCATGAG
>DATFBY010000054.1:0-10316 GCA_035253585.1 Gemmatimonadaceae bacterium
GAGCGCCGCACCGCGTTAGGCATGCGCTGGCTGATCGCGTTCGCGCGCGAGCGCAACGAGAAGTCGATGTCGGAGAAGCTCGCCGCCGAGATCATCGCGGCGTCGAAGGGCGAAGGGAACGCGATCAAGAAGAAGGAAGACACGCACCGGATGGCCGAAGCCAACAAGGCGTTCGCGCACTATCGCTGGTAACCGTCTCTTCGTCCCGCCTAACGAGCAACGCCTCCCAACTGGGAGGCGTTTTTGCGTGCGGGCACACGTCATCCGCGGCTCGTCCCCTGCGCTTGCTCCTGGTCTGACAGCACATTCCTGGGGCAGTCGCCCGCTCTTGCTGTCGCAATCTCGCCACAAAGGCGTCAAACAATGGCACTGTGACCTGCCGCACAATTCGTGCTAGGTCCTTGAATTGTTGTAAGATACGAGCACTTACGCCATACAAATGCTGCAAATACGTAGCGGGCATGCAGAGTGCTCCACAGGGGGCGGCTCCTGACGTGCAGGGGCCCTACGGAGGTTTCGGGGGCGGAGCGGCACGTCCCGCTCGGCCCCGTTCGCTGCCAGTCGCCACGGATCCAATGCTCCCAGTTGCTAACCCACGCGTGATCTACCGCTCGCTCCCTGACGGGGCGGTGCTCTTCTCGACGGTGGACGAGGTATACTTCGGCCTCAATACCGTCGCCGCGCGTGTTTGGGAGCTTCTCCCGCCCGCCACCCGCTCGCTCGACGAGCTCCTCTCGATCCTCGAGCGGCAATATCCCGAGGTCAGGCCCGAAGTCCTGCGCAGCGACGTGCTGGACCTGCTTGCCGAGCTCGCCGGCTACGGCCTGGTGAGCGCGCATGAGAAGCGGAATGGGGAAGAGGCAGCGTGAGCTTCTTCGGAAGATCCGCGCACTCCGCGCGCGCGATTGGCTCGAGCTGCTCGAGGCGCAGCTCCTGCTCGTGCGCGCGCAGCTCATCGTCTTCACGCGACCGCGCGGCGGTCTCATCGACGGTGAGCTTCCCGAGAGCGGCGACGCGCCTACGCGCCTCCCCGCATCCGACGTCGCCCAACGATTGGGTGTAGCCGTGAGCCGCGCCGCGCGCTTCGGCCTGTTTCGTCCAAAATGCCTCGTCCGCTCGCTCGCCCTCCAGCGCATGATCGAGCGCCATGGGATCGAGGGAAGCCGCATTCGCATCGGGGTGCGGCGAGACGGCGAGCAAGGCGAGCGTCTCACCGCTCACGCGTGGGTCGAGTACGGCGATCTCGTGCTGGGCGATCACGATGATCATGTCGCCACGTTCACGCGACTGGCGGACGTGCGGATGAAGTCGTCATGAGCGCGATCGTCGGCATCTTCACGTCGGATCCCGTCCAGGCCGAGCACGGCGTCATCTCGCGGATGATGTCGCGCATGCGGCAGCGTGCGACCGGCTCAGCCGACGTATGGCGCTCGCCAGGGGCGACGCTGGCCGTGGCTCGGCATCCCTGGGAGAACACCGGCGTGTTGGGCACGCAGGGCGGGCTGGTGCGCGACGGTCAGGTGATCGTTGCCGCAGACGCGTCGCTCTACTACACGACCGAGCTGCGGCATACGCTCGAGCGGGCCAAGATGCGCCCGGCAGGCGATTCGCCGGCTCACCTGATTGCCGCGGCCTATCGAGTGTGGGGCGACAGAATCGCGGAGCAGCTCGAGGGTGATTTCGCGTTCGTGCTGTGGGACGCGGACGAGAAACGCGTCGTCGCCGCGCGTGACTTCGGCGGCAAGCGCCCGCTCCACTACGCGCAGATCGGCGGGATGCTGATCGTCGCCTCGACGATCGGCGGCGTGCTCGCGCACCCGGCGTGTCCGGAAGATTTCGACCTCCGCGTGCTGGCCGAGACGGCGAGTGGCCTGTTCGCCACCGACAACGCCACCTGTTACCGCGCCATCTTTGCCGTGCCGGCCGGACACGATCTCGTCTGGCGTCGTGGCGCTGGGCGGACGCTCGTCACGCGCCATTGGAGGGCGCCGTCGTTCGAGCCGCTCTCCGGAAGCTCGTTCGAGGACGGTGCCGCCGAGCTGCGCGACTGCCTAACGAGCGCGGTGCTCGAGCGGCTGGCGGCCGACTCGTCGCCTGGACGCGGTGCGACCAGCGTATGGCTCAGCGGCGGTTGGGACTCGACTGCCGTATTCGCGGCCGGGAAATCGGCGCTTCGTCGCCGCGACCGGGAGGACGACCTGCGCGCCGTGTCGATGAGCTATCCGCAGGGCGACCCGGGGCGCGAAGACGAAATCATCGATGAGGTAGCCAAGTTCTGGAATACCGACATTCGCTGGATCGACATCGGCAGCGTTGGCTTCCTCGGTGACGCGCAGCGCAACGCCCGCACTCGCGACGAGCCCTTCGCCCATGCCTTCGAGATGTGGCTTCGTGCGTTGGCTCGGGGGAGCCGCGCCGTCGATTCACGCGTCGTGCTCGACGGCTCGGGCGGAGATCAGCTCTTCCAGACATCGCTCGTATATCTCGCCGACCTGCTGCGTGGTGGACGGCTGATGCGCCTGGCGCACGAATGGCGCGCGAAAGGGATGTCGGGCCAGGGTTTCCGGCCATTCTTCCGCTGGGCGGTGCAGCCGCTGCTTCCCGATGCCGCGCTACATCTTGCGCGCGCCATTCGCGGGCGGCCGCTGTACAGTCATCTCGATCGCCGGATCCCGTCGTGGATGGACACCGATTTCGCGTCGCGTGAGTCGCTCGAAGGACGCGCACGAGCCGACTCGTTAGGCGACGCTCGTGGCGGCAGCCGCTCGGGTGCGGAAGCGCGCTGGTATCTCACGCACCCGCTCTTCCCAAAGGTGTTCTCGGTGGTGGCCGAGATCGCGCTCGAGGAAGGAGTGGAGTCGCGCTCGCCGCTGCTCGATGACCGCGTGATTCAGCTGGCCGCGACGCGCCCCACCGAAGAGCGTTCGTGGGGGCCGGAGACGAAGCGGTTGCTTCGTCAGGCAATGAAGGGCCTGTTACCCGAGACGGTGCTTGCGCCGCGAGCGCGGCGCACCGGGATCACCGGCGCGTTTTTCGATCGCTCGATGCGGGCGGAGGCCGGCCCGTGGATCACCGCCCTCTTCCGGGAGCCGCGGCTGGCCGAGTTAGGCATGATCTCTCGCGAGGGTGTGCACCGCGGTTGGGAGAACTATCTCCGGACCGGCGACGGCACGCTCGCGACGCAGTTGTATTTCACGATTCAAACGGAGCTGTGGCTGCGCGCGCGTGAATCGGCGCCGGCTCCGCCGCAGGACGACGGTGTTTCGACATCGGACTATGGAGCGCGCGTGCATGCGCTCTCTTGAATGCGGCCATCCCCGGCCGTACTGCTGCCGGGCACACCCGGCATAACCCTTTTGGAGGGCAGCGGTGTACGAAAAACCCAAGGTTGCGCGGTTTGGGACGTTCCGCGAGCTCACGAAAGTGGGCTTCAGCCAGGGTGACGACGGGATCACGATTCACGGGATTCCGGGGACCGGTTGCGCTATCAACCCAGGCGCCGGTCCGGACGTAGTCTGCCCGAGGTCCTGACCGCGACGGCCGGGAGGGGCTTCGTCAGCCCTCCCGGCCGTTCACCGCGGTACGTGACGCACGTTCCGCATGCCTGACCTCACCGTTTTCGGCGGCTGTCTTCGCTCCGAGCTCCCCTTTCCCGAGCTCCGCGCCGCCACTGATCCGCCAGACTGGACTCTCAGCGTCAGCCACCATAAGCCTTCACTCGATGGCGCCGCGCCCATCGGTGAAGACATTGTGGACGCCGCGATCCGTGTGCGCGCGTATCGCGCCGGTGACGACTTCGTCCTCGAATACGATGACACGGGAACCTTCGTGGTGAGCACCTGCGGACGCGAGATCGCCTGGCATCCGGGAGCGAGCGCTTCCACAGCGTCAGCGCGTCTCGATGTCCTCGGCCGCGTTCTCCCCATGGCGTTGCATGCCTCGGGCGTCCCGACGCTACACGGCAGCGCGGTCGCCATCGGCGGACGCGTCATCGCGTTCCTTGCGCCGAAGTATCATGGGAAGTCGACCCTGGCCTACGCGCTGGTGAGCGCCGGCGCGCGCATCGTCACCGACGACGCTCTGGCAATCGACCCCGGTCCACCCGCGATGGCCCGCCCCGGAGTGCACATCGTGCGGCTCTTCTCAGACGCCGCGTCGAGACTGGGAGTGAGCCGCGGCGACAGGTCCGCCGGCGGCGGGAAGGTCAGCCTCGACGCGCTGCCTGACGAGCAGCGGATGCGCGAGCCGGCGCCGCTCGACGCCCTTTATCTACTCGCTCCGGTGGAAGCGGTCGCCGGGGCCAGCGCGGCACGCCGGGTGGCCGTCGACTCGATCACCGCGGCACTCTCACTCGTTAGGCACGCCAAGCTGGGGCCGCTGCTCGGACGAGGAGAAGCGCCGGTGCTCTTCGAGCAGGCGGTGTCGCTGGCGCGAGTCGTCCCGGTTTACGCACTTCACGTGGCGCGCGATCTGGCGCGGCTGGACGAAGCGGTGACCGAGATTCTGGCATGGCACGGTGCCGGAGCGCCAACGTGAGCCGCGTGGTCGCTCCGAGCTCCCCGCGCGCGACACCCGAAGGCAACGTGCCGGCCGCCAAGGCGGCAGTCCGAATGAGCGGCATCACCAAGCGCTTCGCCGTCCGCCGCGGTTGGCTCGAGCTGTTGCGCCGACCCTTCTCGGGCGAGTCGACACTCGTGCTGCGCGACGTCACCGTGGACGTCATGCCCGGGGAGTTCTTCGGCCTGCTCGGCCCGAACGGCGCGGGAAAGACGACGCTCTTCAAGGTGCTCGCAACGCTGGTGCTGCCTGACGACGGCACGGCCGTGGTCGAAGGATACGACATCCTCGAGCATCCCGACGAAGTCCGCCGCGTTCTGACGCCTGTGATCGCGGATGAGCGCAGCCTGCATTGGCGCCTCACGGCGCGCGAAAATCTGCGTCTCTTCGCCACGCTGCACGGACTCGATCGCGCCGAATCGCGGACGCGAATCGACGAGGTGATGGTCGCCACCGGAATCGCCGATGTCGGGAGCAAGCTGGCGGGTGCGTTCAGCTCGGGCATGAAGCAGCGCCTGCTCATCGCGCGCGCACTGCTGGCGCGTCCACGCGTGCTGCTGCTCGACGAGCCGACGCGGAGTCTCGATCCGGTGTCGGCGCGCGACTTCCGAGCATTCTTGCGCGAGGAGATAACGGGACGCCAGGGATGCACGGTGATCCTGGCCACGCACAACGCCGAAGAAGCCCTCGAGCTGTGTGATCGTGTGGCGGTGCTCGATCGCGGCCGGCTGCTGGCGGTCGGTCGAGCGTCGGAGCTGGCCGAAGAGTTCGGCGAAGAGAGCTACCGCGTCTGGACGCGCACGCCGGAACATCCGGCTTTTTCGGCGCTGGCCGAGCGAGGAGTGGAAACCGAGGTCGAGCACGACCCGACCGCGACTGACGGTTGGATTCGCGTTCGACTGCAGCTGTCAGGCGGGCATGAAGCCGCAGCGCGCGCTCTCGACCTGCTGACCGCGGCCGGCGTACCCATTGCGCGCTTCGAGCGCGTGGGACTCTCGCTGGCCGATCTCATGGAGCGCATCGTCGAGCGCCGCGGAGCGCGGAAGACGGACGTCGGGTCGCACGGTGGGCGCCATGCGTAAAGTGCTCGCGTTGGTGAGAGCAAGCTGGCTGGCCGCGGCCAGCTATCGCCTCCGCTCGGTGATGTCGCTGATCTCGCTGTTGGTCGTGGTGGTACCCATCTACTACATCTCGAACGCGATTCAGCCGATCATGGGATCGAAGATCGCCACGCAGGGCGATCAATACTTCGGCTTTCTGCTGGTGGGAATGATGGCGCTGTCGTTCCTCACCGCTTCCTTGAACACGCTGCCGTCGTCATTGAGTGCCGGCATCGCCAATGGAACGCTCGAAGCGATGCTGAGCACGCCGACCCGAGTCCCGACGCTGCTCGGCGGTCTCATGGGCTACGCTTTCCTGTGGACGACGTTTCGCGCCATTGTGCTGCTCAGCGCGGGACTCGCGTTCGGCGCGCACTACGCGTGGGGGAACGTCCTGCCGTCGGCACTGATTCTCGTGCTGATCGTGCTCGCTCACTTACCGGTGGGGATCATCGCGGGCGCGTTCGTGCTCGGATTCCGTGCTGCCGGTCCATTGCCGCAGATCGTTCTCGTGCTCTCGGGCTTGCTCGGCGGCGTGTACTATCCCACGCACGTGATCCCCGAGGAGATCAAGGGAATCCGTCAGCTCGCCGATTTCATGCCGCTCACGTACGGCCTCCGTGCGTTGCGGCGCACGCTGCTGGAGGGCTGGTCGTTAGGCGACGTCTCGCGTGACCTCGGCATCTTGCTGGTGTTCATCGCCGTCCTCATGGCGGTGAGCATCTACATCTTCTCGTACTCGCTGCGTTATGCCCGGCGGGCCGGCAATCTCGCACAGTACTGAGCGCATTGGGGCCATGCTCTCGCCGGAAGCGCGGCTGGTGCTGGCGAGCGCGGCGCGCGACAACGACGCGGCGCTGCGTGCGTCGTTAGGCACCGAGCTCGACTGGGGCAAGGTGCTGTGGCTGGCCGAGCACGAGCGCGCCACGTCCGTGCTCTGGCAGCGCCTGAGCGCCGTCGGTCTTCCGAATGTCCCGGCTGCGGCGGCCGAGCAGCTGCACCGGATCGCGATGGTATCGGACTTTCGGATGCTGTACATGCGCCAGCGTCTCGAGGAGACCGTGAGACGATTGGCGCACGAAGGGATCGACGTGATGATGCTCAAGGGCGCGGCGCTGGCGGAGGCGGTGTACGGGTCGTTCACGGCGCGCCCCATGAACGATCTCGATCTGCTGGTGCCGCACGACCGTGCGCAGGAAGCTCGCGACAGCTTGCTCGGTGCCGGTTGGGCAGGAGATGTCGACGAGCACATCGCTCGCATCTACGAGCACCATCATCATCTGCCGCCGTTGGTCGATGTGAGCGGCACCGAAGCCAAGCTCGAGCTGCACACTTCGCTCTTTCTCGAGGGTCATCCGTTCGTGCTCACGGCGGAGCGCGTGTGGGATGGCCGCCAGGGGCTCGACCTCGGCGGGGTGATGGCGTACGTGCCGAGTCTCAGCCACATGCTCCTGCACACGTGTCTACACTTCGCCTGGTCTAATCAACTTCGCTCGGGCGCGTGGCGGACGCTTCGGGACGTCGATCACATCGTCGGTCGGCGCGACATGAACTGGCCCGAATTCGTCGCGCTAGCCGGGGAGAGCAAGGCGGAGACGCTCTGTTACTGGAGCTTCCGTTTGGCATCCGGACTGATTGGAACCCGCATCCCAGGCGATGTCATGCGAGCGCTCAGTCCGGGGCTGCCGCCCGCGATCCTGAGGCGATTGGCGCGCCACTACGTACATCAGGCGCTTCCAACGGAATGGATCTGCCCGTCGGAGCGCGTCGGGCGGTGGATGTGGTCGGCGGGAATGCGCCCGGCGAGGAGCGGGTACGGAAGGGAGCGGCCCTGGCGGCATGAGGACCGTATCCGGACGCCTGGTTACGAGGAGCTCGGCGCGACTGACAAGGTAACCAACCATCTCCGGCAGCTGCCCCGATGGGGGAGATATCTGAGGCTGCTGATACAACCGCTTTAAAAGATGCGGGACTCGGGACTCGGGACTGGGGACTCGACTGAGGCGAAGGAGTATTCGTCGCTACGAGCCGTTCCGAGTCCCGCCTAGCGCGTCTCGCCCCTAGACCCGCGCCCGTCAACCCACTACATTAGACAGGCTACAGCTTGCCACGCCGCGTTTTAGGGCGCTCGGCGAGCACACAATCAGTCGTCGAAGCGAGTGCTTCGACGCGCCTTGGGTCCCTCTCGCGCCGTAGCGGCGAGCACACCCGGCGGCGGCGGATGGATACCGGCTCCTGCGGGGAGCGTCACGGTCCACCCGCATTTTTGCTGGATCGAGAAACGCGAACGCTGGCGATACGCGCAACGATATATGTCACGTACGACACGGCTCGACCACTACCGCAACATCGGCATCATGGCGCACATCGATGCCGGGAAGACCACCACCACCGAGCGCATCCTCTATTACACGGGGAAGAGCCACAAAATCGGTGAGGTCCATGATGGCGCCGCCACCATGGACTGGATGGAGCAGGAGCAGGAGCGCGGCATCACCATCACGTCGGCGGCGACGACCTGCTTCTGGACGCGGAACGGGATCGAGCATCGCATCAACATCATCGACACGCCGGGCCACGTCGACTTCACGGTCGAGGTGGAGCGGTCGCTTCGCGTGCTCGATGGCGCGGTGACGCTGCTCGACTCCGTGGCCGGCGTCGAGCCGCAGACCGAGACAGTCTGGCGTCAGGCGGATCGCTACGGCGTACCACGTCTGATCTTCGCCAACAAGATGGATCGCGTCGGCGCGAACTTCGAGCGGTGCATGGACATGATCCGCGCCCGCCTGACGAAGAACGCGCATCCGATCCAGCTCCCCGTCGGCGCCGGCGAGCTCTTCACCGGGCACATCGATGTGATCGAGCGCAAGCAGTACATCTTCGACGAGGAGACGTTAGGCAAGACGTTCACCGTGGTCGATGTGCCGGCCGAGTATCGCGACGCGGTGGAGCAGGCGCGTCATGACGTGATCGACGCGGCCGTCTCGGCGTCGCACGATGAGGCGTTGCTCGAGAAGTACCTTGGCGGGCAGGAGCTGTCGATCGAGGACATTCGGCATGCGATCCGCGCCGCGACGATTGCCGGGCAGCTGGTGCCGGTGCTGTGCGGCGCGTCGTTCAAGAACAAGGGCGTGCAGGCGCTGCTCGACGCGGTGATCGATTATCTACCCGCGCCGGTCGACATCAAGGCGATCAAGGGGCATCTGCCGCATCACGACGAGACGTACGAGGAGCGGCCGGTGGCGGACGACGCGCCCTTCTCGGCGCTCGCGTTCAAGATTGCGACCGACCCGTACGTCGGAAAGCTGACCTACATTCGCGTGTACTCGGGAGTGCTCGACGCGGGCTCCTACGTCTACAACTCGACGAAGGACAAGCGCGAGCGCATTGGCCGTCTGCTCCAGATGCACGCCAACAAGCGCGACGAGATTCAGGAAGTGCGCGCGGGCGACATCTGCGCGGCGATCGGCCTCAAGGACACGCGCACGGGCGACACGCTGAGCGACGAGAATCGCCCGATCATTCTCGAGGCGATGAAGTTCCCGGCGCCGGTGATCGACGTTGCGATCGAGCCGAAGACGAAAGCGGACCAGGACAAGCTGGCGATCGCGCTGCAAAAGCTGGCCGAGGAGGATCCGACGTTCCGAGTGCACACCGATGCCGAGACGTCGCAGACTATCATCTCCGGCATGGGCGAGCTGCACCTCGAGATCATCGTCGACCGCATGCAGCGCGAGTTCAAGGTCGACGCAAACGTGGGGCGTCCGCAGGTGGCGTATCGCGAGACGATTCGCCGGCGTGTGGAAAAGGTGGAAGGGAAGTTCGTCAGGCAGTCCGGTGGTAAGGGCCAGTACGGACACGTGGTGATCAACATGGAGCCGGCGGGGGCGGGGCAGGGCTTCGTCTTCGAGGACAAGATCGTCGGCGGCGTGATCCCGCGTGAGTACATCGGTCCGGTCGAGCAGGGGATCAAGGAAGCGATGGAGAACGGCGTGCTCGCGGGTTATCCGATGGTCGACGTGAAGGTCGAGCTTGTTTACGGCTCGTACCACGAAGTCGACTCGAGCGAGATGGCGTTCAAGATCGCGGGCTCGATGGCGTTCAAGGAGGCGGCGAAGCGCGCGGCGGCGGTGATCCTCGAGCCGATGATGAACGTCGAAGTGGTGTGCCCCGATCAGTACATGGGCGACATCCTGGGCGACCTGTCATCGCGTCGCGGGAAGATCGGCGGGATGACGCAGCGCGGCGAAGCGCAGGTGATCGCGGCGAGCGTTCCGCTGGCCGAGATGTTCGGCTACTCCACGAAGCTCCGCTCGCAGTCGCAGGGAAGGGCGGTGTACTCGATGGAGTTCAGCCACTACGAGGAAGTTCCGAAGAGCAAGGCGGAAGAGATCATCAATAAGGTGAAGGCATAGAGCGAGATTCGAGATTCGAGATTCGAGATTCGTCAGGCGCGAATCTCCAATCTCCAATCTCGAGTCTCGATGGCAGCAACACTCAATTCTGAGAAGACACGCACCATGGCCAAGGCAAAGTTTGAGCGGACGAAGCCGCACGTGAACGTGGGGACGATTGGGCACGTCGATCATGGGAAGACGACGTTGACGGCGGCCATCACGGCGATCCAGGCCAAGAAGGGCTTGGCCCAGTTCACGGCCT
>DATFBY010000055.1:0-94400 GCA_035253585.1 Gemmatimonadaceae bacterium
CCACGTTGAGCTCATCGAGTGGCTGGTCGAGGACTACGGTTTCGGTAAGTGGGACGCATACGCACTTCTGGGCCAGGTGGCTGAGAGTAGTATTGCCAACGTGGTCGATCCACTCTATTCCGTGGTGGCGAAGTTTCCGAAACGATTCTTGCCGAAATGAACTGAAAAGCGGATGCCGCAGTTGCAGTTCTTGCGTCTAACCATCTCCGCGCAATGCAAGCATCGGATCCGCTTTCGTTGCTCTCCGCGCCGGGATCGCGCTGGCGATCACGGCGACCAGCGCCATGAGCGCCGCGATCGCAGCGAATGTGGCGGGGTCGTGGGCGCTCACGTCGAAGAGCAGTGTCGACAACGACCGCGTCAGCGCGAGGGCACCGGCGACGCCGATCGCCACCCCGGCCAGTGTCATCGCCAGCGTGCGACCGACGACCGACGCGACCAGCGTACGGTTCGGCGCGCCGAGCGCGATCCGAATGCCGAGCTCGTGCATGCGTTGCCTGACGAGATACGACATCACGCCATAGACACCGATCGCCGCCAACATCAACGCGACCGCGGCGAACACGCCGAAGAGCACCAGTGCAAAGCGGCGGGTCGATGTCGCCTGACGCATCAGCTCATCCATTGCCACCACGTGAGGAGGCGGCAGACGAGAGTCCGTCGTAGCGACGATCTCGCGCAGACCCATCGAAAGCGCCGCTGCATCGCCGCCCTTGATGAGCACCGCCATGGCGCGCTGCGGGCGAGCGAGCGCCGAGAAGTAGATCATCGGCCGGACTTCGGGCGCCTCGAGACTCTGGTAGCGTGCGTCGCCCACCACGCCGACCACGGTGTACACGTCCCCCTCCACCAGATCACCAACGCGCATCCGCCCGCCAATGGGATCCTCGTTCGGCCAATGGCGCCGCGCGAGTGACTCGCTGATGAGCACTACTGGTGGCGCGCCGACTCGATCGGCTTCGGTGAATGCACGACCACGCACGACGGGAATCCCGAGCGTCTTCAAGTACCCGGGAGTGATGACGCGGAAATCCGCGTCAGGCGCCTGATCGCGCGAGGCGACGGGCCGATCGACGCGCGCGAATACGTTCCCGGTATTGGGGCCGGCGAAGGGCGCGCTGCTCACTGCTTCCGCCGAGGCAACGCCTGGAATCGACCGCACACGCTCGAGTAGCGTCTCGTAAAAGCGCGCGCTCTGCTCGGCGTCAGGATACGAGGGCTCGGGCAGCCGAAGCTGGACGACGGACACCTCGCGGGAATCGAAACCCACGTCGACCGACTGCAAGCGCGCAAAGCTCCGCATCAGCAATCCGGCGCCGATGAGCAGCACCAGTGAGAGCGACACCTGGGCGATGACCAGAGCCGCTCGAATGCCACGGCCGATTCCCACTTCGCCGGCGCCGCGTCCCCCCTCCTTGAGCGTTTCTCCGATGTCGGGGCGCGAAGCGCGAAACGCGGGCACCAGCCCGAAGAGAAGGCCGCTTCCAACCGCTAACGCCGCGGTGAAGAGCAAGACCGGCGCGTCGAGGTGAACGTCCTCCAGCCGCGGCACGCTACTCTCGCCATAGCGGCGGAGCAGGGCGATGCCGCCATACGCGAGCACGAGCCCTGCTGCGCCGGCGAGAACGGCCAGCACCGTGCTCTCGGTCAGCAGCTGCCTGACGATGCGCCCTCGCGTCGCTCCGATCGCAACGCGCAGCGCGATCTCGCGGCCTCGGCCCGCCGCGCGCGCGAGCTGAAGGTTGGCGGCGTTCGAGCAGGCGATCAGCAGCACGAATCCTACGACGCCGAGCAGGAGCGTTACGGCACGGCGGAATTGCGTGCCGACGACCATTGTCGGAACGGACATGATGTTGACGGACCACGACGCATTGGTCTCGGGATGATCGCGCGCGAGGTTGGCGGCGACGATGTTCATGCGACCGCGAGCCTCGTCGAGCGTTGTGCCCGGCGCCAGCCGCGCGAGAACGCGCAGGTAACGGTTGGAGTGATCGTCGTCGGCAGTGGCGAGGGACAACGGCGTCCATATCCGAGCCGGCGTTCCAGGAATTACGAAGCGTGGTGGCATGACGCCGACGATCATCGTGCTCACGTCGTCGAGAGTCACGCGCGATCCGATGAGGGAACTATCCGAGCCGAAGCGAGCGCTCCAGAGCTCATGGCTCATCACCGCCACCGGCGGCGCGTCGGGGCTCGCGTCTTCCTCGAGCAGCGGCCGCCCGTGCAGCGCGCTCGTGCCCAGGAGCGGAAAGATGTCTGGGGTGACGGCGGTTGCGTCTACTGCTTCCGGGTCGCCGCCTTTGGCGATCGTACCTTCGTGCTGGCGCTCGAACGCCGCTGTGCCGGAGAAGACACCGTTCGTCGCCCGCCACACACGATAGTCGGCGGGCGACACGGAGAAGAACTCGAGTCCCCGCGCATCGTTCTTCGACCAGAGCCTAACGAGTGCGTCGGCATCGCGGAACGGGAGTGGGCGCAGCAGCACGCCGTAGGCAACGCTGAAGACGGCGGAATTGATCCCGATCCCGATCGCCATGGTGAGCACGATGACCACCGCGAAGACGGGGTTCTTGGCGATCGTGCGCGTGGCGAAGCGAAGATCTTGCTTCAATGCGTCCAGCCGATCCGCTCGCTGACGAAGCGCGACACGCTCGCGTCCCAGCGTCCGACATTCGTCGCGCACTTCGGCGTAGTTCCCGAAACGCTTCATTGTTGCCTCCCTGGCGGCCGGCTCGCTCCAGCCGGCGCGGACCAGTTCGTCGATTCGCATTTCGATGTGGAAGGCCAGCTCGTCGTCGACATCGCGCACGGGATCGACGCCCCAGAAGCGTTGGTAGCGACGGAGAAAGGACTTGGCGCGCATGGTGGGCGTCGCTCAGGCCGGCTGCTTGGTGGCATTGACCACTTTGCTGATCGCCGCCGAATAGAGCGCCCAGCTCTCGGTTTCGGCGCGGAGCGCACGACGGCCGTCCGCGGTGAGCGAATAGAACTTGGCCTGCCGGTTGTTCTCGGAAACGCCCCAGCTCGGCTCGATCAGCCCTTTGTTCTCGAGGCGGTGGAGTGCTGGGTAGAGCGAGCCTTCCTCGACGCTCAGAGCGTCGTCGGTGGTGTCCTCAATCCATTTGGCGATGGCGTAACCGTGCATGGGTCCCCAGGATAGCGTCTTGAGGATCAGGAGCTCGATCGCCCCTCGTTTGAACGGCAGCTCGGTCGCCATGGGCCCTTCCCCTTGATTTGACAAGGGAAGGATAGGCGTTGATACCTAGATTTGCAAGGGGTCTTTGCCGGATCGCCGAAACGCGAAAGGAAGGGTGGGACTGGCCTGAAATGCCAAGGAATCGCATGTTGTGTCGGCTGTAACCGGGCGCCATCCACCCCCACCCCCACCATCGGGATTCGGAGTTCAGTCGATGTGTAGCTGCCTTGCGGCCGCGCTCAGTGCGCTGTCGTTGTTCGCTGCGGTCGTTGCGCCGCCTGCGCTGTCGCAACACCACTCGCACGACAAGCCGCCAACTGCGCCCGTCAAGCCGGCGCGAGCCATCAAGCCGGGTCCGGCGGTTCTCCAGAACATCTCACGCGCGCCTAACACGGTAGAGGTGTCGCTCACCGCGACGCCGGCGCGCCTCTCGATCGCGCCGAACACCGTTACCGATGCGTACGCCTACAACGGACGCATTCCGGGGCCGACGCTCGAGGTGCGCGAGGGCGATCGCGTCATCGTCCACTTCACGAACTTGCTTCCGGTGGCGACGACGGTTCACTGGCACGGCGTGCATTTGCCATTCATCTCGGATGGCAGTCCACTCCATCCTGTCGCGCCAGGCGATAAGCGCGAATACGTGTTCACGGTGCGGCCGGGAACGGCAGGAACGTACTGGTACCATCCGCATCCACACCACAGCACGGGGTATCAGGTCGGCAAAGGTCTCTACGGCGCGATGATCGTGCGCGCGCCTAACGATCCGCTCGAAGGAATTCCCGAGAAGTTGATCGTGCTGTCGGACAATCGCATCCTGCCGGACGGCTCGCTCGACACGCCGGATCCACACTCGATTCCGGGCCGCATCGACCGAGAGAACGGGCGCGAGGGAAGTCTGCTTCTGGCGAACGGGCGCGTCATGCCGACGCTCACCATTCGGAGCGGCGAAGTGCAGCGTTGGCGCGTGATCAACGCGTCGGCGGCGCGCGTCTATAGACTCTCACTCGCCGGGCACACATTCCTACACGTCGGAACCGACGGCGGGCTGTTCGAGAAGCCGGTAGAAGTCAAGGAAATTCTGGTGGCCGGTGCCGAGCGGGTCGAGCTGTTGGTGCGCGGTACAGGGAAGCCGGGCGAGCAGTTCACACTTCAGACGTTGCCGTACGATCGCTACATCCCGCAGACGCGCCCAAAGGACTGGAGCGGGGCGCGCGACGTCCTCACGCTCAAGTACAGCGCCGACCCACCGCTGGCGGCGCGCGCGATACCGGCGACGTTGCGCCCGATCCCGGTGCTCGACACCGCCAGCGCGACGGCGACGCGCGTGATGGTGCTGACGCAAGGGCTCATCAACGGGCAGATGATGGACACGATGCGCGTGGACGTCAGCACCTCGTTAGGCGCCACCGAGATCTGGCAGGTCGAGAACCTCGTGGGGATGGACCACCCGTTTCACCTGCACGGGTTTCAGTTCCAGGTCATCGACCGCGATGGCGTGCCGGAGCCGTTCCGAGCGTGGAAAGATGTGGTGAACGTGCCGAAGCACTCGATGGCGCGCTTCATCGTGCGCTACGACAACTACCCCGGAAAGTGGATGTTCCACTGCCACATCCTTGATCACGAGGATCACGGGATGATGGGCATTCTCGAGGTCAAATGAGAGGATCGCACATGACGAAATGGCTGAGCTGGTCGAGACGCTCCACTCGTATCGTCGCCACGGGCCTGTCGATGCTCGCCGTGGCCGCGATCGCCATTGCGGGGAGAGATCTTTCGGCCGATGAGGATGCGGTCGACGACCAGGTGCTTCGTGGACGCAACTTGCTTCTCAACCACGGTTGCGCGGACTGTCATGGAGGTGGTCCAAATCCGGCGGCAAAGGGATATCTCTCCGGCAACCGCGACAGCACGACCGAGTTCGTGATCGGCCCATTCCGCACTCGCCCGCGGAATCTCACTCCCGACAATCTCACGGGCCTCGGCCGATTCAGCGAGCGGCAGATCTTCAACGCGCTCCGTTATGGGTTGCGACCGGGGGAGACGCCCGACGTCGACATCACATCCAACGTTCCAGGGAAGGGAAATTTCCCGGCACAGCCCAAGTATTTGGCGCCGCCGATGCCGTGGCCGGCGTTCCGTCACATGCCTGACGACGAGCTGAAGGCGATCGCGGCGTATCTCAAGCGCGGCGTGAAGCCGGTGAGCAACAAAGTGAAAGACAGCGACGGACCGCCGGACTTCTGGGCCAGCGCGTACACCGAAGAGAAGATCGGCGCGTATCCCGCGAAGCCGTTCCCGACGGAAAACGAGCAGCAAACGCAGTCGCGACCGTAGGACGAGGCATCGAGATTCGAGATTCGAGATTGGAGATTCGCGACGACACACCGAATCTCGAATCTCGAATCTCGAATCTCGATGTCCTGCAGGCACGCCGACGCAAGCGCACGCTGTCGGAATGGCAATTGCTTCTCGCAGACACGGCCGATCGTTGATCGGCCGGTCTCACGTTAAGGAGGAGCGATGGCAGCCAGAAAGTCGGGCCGAAAATCGGGACGTCGGCGTTATGGGCGCGGTGCGTCGAAGAGTGTGGAGAGCGCGATGCGTCGCCGCAAACGCGGAACGTTGCGGAGCGGTAAGGGTGGTCGGGGTGGAAAGGTAAAGAGCCGGAAGCAGGCGATTGCGATCGGTTTGTCCGAAGCGCGGAAGAAGGGAGCGAAGGTGCCGCGAAAGAGATCGTCGCGGAAACGTGCATCACGCTCCTCCGGTCGCAAGCGTTCATCACGCTGACAGGCGAGCCGGCGACACACGCTCCTGTCGTGTGCACGGGCCATGAGTGCACGAGTCAATGGTAGGAAGCATGTCGCTTCGCCGTCTCGCAAACCTGTTCTTCGGCGCCGGGCTCACGCTCGGCGCCGCAGCCATCGTCGGATACTATTTCGATCTGATCCCAGCGCTGCCGCCGTCTGTCTTGAAGCTCGCCATTGTGAAGTTGGCCATCATCGGAGCACTAGGGTTGATCGGCTTCGGCGCGCTGTTGGCCCGCATTGGGTCGGAGAAGGATCGCGGAATCGCAGATCCGCGCGAGACATCGCAGCTTCCTGAGCCAGCTCCACCCTTGGACGTTCTGGAGCGTCGCGAGCGATCGCACGAACGCGAGCGACGCTAGCGTACTCGGTCTGCGACCAGGCCATCCCAATCCTACACAACCGTCAGCGATGAAGCTCAAACCCGTCCGCGCGAAGAAGGATATCGCGCTCGATGATGACGACGCTGCGCTCGACACGGGGAAGTCGGAGAAGGAGCTCGAGCGTGCGACGGAGAAGCAGGTCAGGCGCATCGCGGAGTTGCAGCCGGTGTTCTACGCCGATGCGCGCTATGCTCTGCTGATCGTTCTGCAAGGGCGTGACGCATCCGGCAAGGACGGAGTGATCCGCAAGGTTTTCACGGCGGTGAACCCGCAAGGCTGCGCGATCTCGAGCTTCAAGCGGCCGACCGAGCTCGAGCTGCATCACGACTTTCTCTGGCGCATCCATCACCAGATTCCGCCGCGCGGAATGATCGGCATCTTCAATCGCTCACATTACGAGGACGTCATCGTCCCGGTCGTGCGCGAGACGCTGCCGAAGAAAACGGTTGCCGCGCGCTACGAGCAGATCAACGACTTCGAGCGCATGCTCACAGCGAACGACGTCGTGATACTCAAGTTCTTTCTCCACGTCTCGCGCGACGAGCAGAAGAAGCGGCTTCAGGAGCGTCTGGAGAATCCGAGCAAGAATTGGAAGTTCAATCCGGGCGACCTCGACGATCGTAAGAACTGGAACAAGTTCACCAAGGCATACGAAACCATGCTCGAGGAGACGAGCACCCCCGACGCGCCCTGGTACATCGTTCCCGCCGACGACAACGACACGCGCAATCTCCTCATCGCGCGGACGATCGCCGACACGCTGGATGATCTGGAGCTGGAGTTTCCGAAGATCGATGCGGAGTTGAAGAAGGTGAAAATCGAGTAGCAGCGAGGATCGAGATTCGAGATTCGAGATTCGAGATTCGAGATTCGAGATTCGAGATTCGAGATTCGAGATTCGAGATTCGCGTGAGCCAAAACGAAAAACGCTCCCGGCCGTTCGCCGGGAGCGTTTTCCCAATCTCGAATCTCGAATCTCGATTCCTACCTT
Source organism: Gemmatimonadaceae bacterium (assembly GCA_035253585.1). GTDB lineage: Bacteria > Gemmatimonadota > Gemmatimonadetes > Gemmatimonadales > Gemmatimonadaceae > DATFBY01. Next base: position 7,378 of record DATFBY010000055.1, read on the forward strand.
ATGTCTTTCGTCCCGCGCACATTCGGATTCATCTCGTTCGCCATCCGATCCTTGGCGACGCGATCCGAGTGGCCGGTCATGCGGTCCCACGCGTCACGCACGGCGGCCTTGATCTCCTGCCACTTCGATTGTGACTTGCCGCGTGCGGTGTCCCAACCACGCTCGAGATCCGTCTCCACGTCATCCCACGCGCGGCCCGAGTACCGTGTCGCCGACTCCCAACCATAATGATACGCCGGCTGATAGTACTCATACCCACGATCGGCCGCGTAATAGGGGCGCGTCACCGAATGCTCGCGCCAATAGCGATCCTCGTCCGCCCAGGTCGGCACCCGGTCGTTGGCCTCGCTCATTTTCCTGGTTACTTCGTCTGCCATAAAACCTCCTAGCACCGCGAGTCACAACGCGCGGGCCGCAAGGTACGTACCCACTGCCGGTTTTGCGCTGCAGAACTATCCTTCGCCGATGACCTCTACGCGACCTGAAGTGTGGCTCCGCGGTCCGCTAGCGGACATTCCGTCACTCCTACAGCCCGTCGCACACTCGCTCCTGCAGTGCGCCGAGGAAGTGCGCGCGACGCTGCCGCGGCTGGACGAAGCGGAGCTGCGTCTCAATCCGGGCAACGCAGCGACGGCCGAGTATCACCTCCGCCACGCCATCAACAGCCTCGACCGCCTCTTTACGTACGCGCGTGGCCAGCAGCTCTCCGAGACGCAGCTCGCGGCGTTGAAAGCGGAGTCGGCGCCAGGAACCGAATCCTCGAACGAGCTCGTTGCGGCCTTCGATCAAGCAGTCGAGCGCGCACTCCAGCAGCTGCGCGCTACGTCGGAATCGACGCTCCTCGAGGTGCGCCATGTGGGCCGCGCGCGGCTCCCCTCGACTGTCATCGGCCTCTTGTTTCACGCCGCCGAGCATACGCAGCGGCATGTTGGACAGCTCGTGACGACGGCTCGAATCGTTAGGCACCGGGCGTGACCTCGCCCGCGTCACGACATCGAGCCGGCCGGCTCGCCGCGATCTGGATCAAGCGGGCGCACCGTGGACCAATGGACCGCGCGAACGAAGCGGAGCTCATCGCGGGGAAGGGGCTCGCAGGGAATGTCGACCGTAGCCGCCGCCGTCAGGTGACGCTCATCGAGCGTGAGGCCTGGGACCGGTTCATGACGCAGCTCGGCGCGGAGCTCGACCCATCGGCGAGGAGAGCCAATCTCTTGCTCGAGGGGATCAGCCTCGCCGACACCCGCGACCGTGTGCTACGCATCGGTAACGCGCGACTCGTCATCGGCGGCGAGACGACGCCCTGCGAGCGAATGGAGGAAGCCCTCCCCGGCCTGCGCGCGGTGATGCGGCCGGACTGGGGCGGCGGCGCGTTTGCGACGGTACTCGATGGAGGAACTATTCGAGTCGGCGACGAAGTGAGTTGGGAGTAGAAGAGCGGGACTCGGGACTCGGGACTCGGCTCGTAGCGATCAAGCACATCGCGCAACAACGCCGAGTCCCGAGTCCCGAGTCCCGCTCACTGCTCACTCAACGTCCTCATCGGATCGACCGCCGCCGCGCGCCGCGCGGGGATGTAGCATGCGGCGAGTATGGTCATCACAAGGAGCGTGACAGCCGCGCTCAACGTCAGTGGATCCGTCGCCGAAACACCATACAGGATCGACGAGAGCAGGCGCGTCGACGCCAGACCGACGCCCACACCGATCGCCGTGCCGATCGCCGCGATAATGGCGCCCTGTCTGAGCACCAGCCATACGATGTTCCGCCGGGTCGCACCGAGCGCGATACGTGTGCCCAGCTCTCGCGTGCGCTGCTTCACCGCGTACGACATCACGCCGTAGATGCCGACCGCCGCCAGCGCCAATGCCGTCGCGGCGAAAATGCCTAACAAGAGAAAGACGACACGCGTCACTTGCACCGATTCCCGCGCCACGTCCTCGAGCGTGCGAGCATCCAGAATGAGCAGACCTGGCTCGATGCGCTCGAGCGCTCGCTGCATCGACAGCTGCGTCACATCGGCATCGCTCGATGACCGGACAAACAGCGCGATCTGTCCGCCCGGTGCGCGCTCGAAGGGGAAATACATGTCGGCGCGTGGCTCGTCGCGCAGGCCCGCCCGACGGATGTCCCCAACCACGCCGACGATCTCCAGCCGGTCGGATCCCAGCTTGATCTGCTGGCCGACGGCGCCGCCGTTCGGGAAGAAACGGCGCTGAATCGCCTCGCTCACGATCACGACTGGCGGACTCCCAGGCCGCTCGCGGTCGTCGAAGAGACGTCCAGCGACCAGCGGGATCTGGAGCGCGCGGAAGAAGCTGCCGGACGCCACTTGCCACCCGACATCGGGCGGACGCTCTCCCTCCGGAACTGGTTGATCCGCGCGCTCGAACGGAACCGTCCAATTATTGCCGGTGAGTGGCACAACGACCCCGGCGCCGACGTCCTGCGTTCCCGGCAACGCGCGGAGCTCTTCGAATGCTCGCCGATAGAACGCCACTCGGGCATCCACTTCCTTATACCTGTCCGCCGGAAGCTGGATCTGCATCGTCGTCACGCCGGCGGTTCGGAAGCCGGGGTCGACTGCCAATAGTCCGGCAAAGCTTCGAAGTATCAGCCCCGCGCCGATGAGTAACACGATGGCGAATGCGACCTCGGCCGTCACCAGCGTCGATGTCGCGCGTCGCGCGGCCGCGCTCACCGTGGCCCTGGTCGGAGCGCCTAACGCGGCGAACACGTTGTGCGATTGCACCGACAGCATTCCCACCAGGCCGAATACGATCGCCGTCACGACAACGATGCCTAACGTGAAGCCCAACACGGTTGCGTTGATGCGAACGGTCGTCAGCGCGGCCGCGCTTCCCTCGCGCGGCAGAAGCGTGGTGAGCGCCTGCGCTCCCCAATACGCGATGGCGACGCCGAGGATCGCTGCCGCCACCGACAGCACGAGACTCTCCGCCAACAGTTGCGTCGCCAAGCGCGAGCGACCGGCACCGAGCGCCATTCGCACCGCCATCTCCCGTCGGCGACCTAGCGTTCGCGACAGGAGCAAGTTTGCGACGTTCGCGCAGGCGATGAGCAGGACGACCGCCACCGCACCAAAAAGCAAAAGGACGGCTGTCCTGGTGTTGCCTAACAATGCGGTGCGCAGCGGGAGTGCGAAGTAGGTCGATGCCTGATTGCTCTGCGGGAACTCGGCCTCCAGCTGCCGGGAGACCGCCGTCAAATTCTGAGTGACTGACTCGGTCGTCTGACCGGTCCTGAGTCTGCCGATTGCGAACGTCCATCCGGACTTCCGCGCCGTCGGGGCCGTCAAGGGCAGCGTCAACGGCACCATCACATCGACGCGCGACTCGGGCGGGAAACCGAAGCCCTGTTGAAGGACACCGATGATTTCGTACTCATCTTCCCCGATCTTCACGAATCGCCCGACCACCGCCGGATCGCCGGCCAATCGGCTCTTCCATGTCTCGTGGCCGAGCAGCGCAACCCGCGCTGCGCCGGAGTCGGAATCGCTCGGTTGGAGCGCGCGACCTAACGCCGGCCGTACGCGCAGCACATCCATGAGGCCTGGCCCGGCCAGCAATGCGTCGACGCGGAACGCGTCGCCGTCTACCGTTAGCGTCGACGGCGCACGTCCATAGGCGGCAAGCGCGGCCAGCGACGTCTGTCGCTGCGAGAGGTCGATGTAGTCGCCCAGGGCGATGAATTCCTTGGTGATCCCAGTTCGGAGGTCTCGGTGATTGAGGATCACCAGCGCTTCGGCTTCCGCATATGGCAACGGACGAAGCAGCATGGCCTCGACCACGGCAAATACAGCGACGTTGGCGCCGACGCCTAACGCGAGTGTGAGAAGCGCGGCCAGGGTGAAGGCGGGCTCTCGCCGGAGCTGGCGCACCGCATGGCGAACGTGATAGAGGATCACCGGAATCCATTCCGTGGGCTTGGGTTTGTCGAGACCGGCCGGCGTCGTGCGAGGCGCATCGGCAATCGTGAGGCGCCAGCAATCGGCGAAGAGGAGGAGGAGGTGCAGGCTGAAGCGAGCGCGCAAAAGCGCACGTCCGCCCCGTGTTGCCACTCTGGCGCGAAGCTCGAGATGCTCGACTTCGAGATCATCTCGCGCCGGATCGAACAGGTCGCTGGCAACCTGCGCGGGCAGGAACGACCGCAGGCGCCGTGCGAGCGCCGCGTTAGGCATCGGACAGCCGGCCTTCAGCGGCAGCAGCCGCGACGGATTCGTAGAAGGACCGTGTCTGCCGCCACGCCGCGCTCCCCGCGCGGGTGATGCGGTACCGGCGCTCGCGCACGGTCTGGTCGCCGACGACGATCGGCTCGTACCACCCGTCTACCAATCCGTCGCGCTCGAGGCGAGACATGAGCTGGTAGAAGGCAGCGCCGGTGCGCTTCACGCCGTAACTGGCGACGACCTCACGGATGACGCGTCCCGGCTCCTCGCCGTCGAGCAGTACGCCGAGTGCGAGGAACTGGAGATGGGAGAGCGGCGGGAGCATCGGTGTCGGTGGCTGCATAAGGTCACATTATGCACGATGAGACACCGGAAGGGAAAGAATGGTTTGCCTCGGCTCTCGGCTCTCGGCCCTCGGCGTCTTGGCGAAGAGGTCTCAACCGCCACGAGCCGAGTGCCGAGGGCCGAGAGCCGAGAGCCGAGTCCCGATGTCATTCGTACGCCAGCGCCGCGGCGGTCGGAACGCGCATCGCTCGAAGGGCCGGCCACAGGCACGCGATCGCAGAAACTGCGACGACTACCGCCAGCCAGCGAAGCACTCCTGTGACATCGGGTACGAGAATCACCGGCACCCGAATCATGACTCGGCCGAACGCTTCGCCGAGGAAAACGCTCATCGGTACCGAAAGCGGTATTGCGATCAGCCAGCTCACCAGCGCGATCACCAGCCCTTCGACCTGAATCATCGTCATGATCGAGCCGTGCCGAGCGCCGATCGCACGCAGGACGCCGATCTCGCGCGTCCGCTCCAGCACGCCAAGGCTCATCGTGGAGGCGAGGCCGAGTCCTCCGACGAGGATCATCAGCTGTCCCATGATGCCGAGAAAGGAAGCGACCATCAGCAGATGATCTTCCACGATCTTGCGCGTGTCGGTCATGAGCTGCGATGACTGAACCTCGAAGCCGCCCCGCGCCAGCTCGGTTCTCAGCCGCTGCACGAGATCGAGCTGCGACGGCGCGCCACGAAGCTCGGCGCGTACCACGGCGCGGTCGACGCGTCCATCGCTCACCACCTTTGCCAGCGCCTCGCGAGGAGCGTACGCGGCCGGCGATGGTCCCGTTTCCACCAGACCGATCACCGTCCAGTTGGTCGGACGCCCGGCGATGACCAGCACCGTCCGGCTGCCGAGCGTGAGACTCGGTTCGTCTTCGAGCAGCCGGCGATTGACCACCAGCGCGTTCTCGTCTCCCGGTCGCAGCCATCGTCCGCTATCAGGGCGCGCGATCAGCATCCGCGAATCGTTAGGCGGCGCGCTCACGGGGAACGGATTACCCGAGAGCCCGTCGGGATGCGACACCGATGCGCGCGCGCCGCTCCACGCTTCCGTCATGGCCACGCCCGGCACGGTGGCAATGGCGCGCTCGAGACTGTCAGCCGGCCAACTTCGCGCGAACCGAAGCACGATGTCGAAGCGTTGGGTCTCGAAGAGCAAGTTCACGGAGCCGCGGATCGCCGCCCGGAGATTGAGCGCACCGAGGTAGACGGCGCCCCCTGCGGCCAGCGTGATCAGTGTCAGTGCCATGCGTTGTCGGCGCCGAAAGGCGTTGCGAAGCGAGAGCAGAAGCGGACGCCCGACTCCGGTGATCCGACTGAGAAACCCCGGCTGGTGACTACCGCGCTCGACGATTCCGAAATCGCGGAGCGCCGCGCCGACGGAGATTCCGCATCCCCGGATCACCGGGATCGCGGCCGCGGCAACAGGCAGCACGAGTCCGACCGCCGCCTGCCACAGGATCACGCGTATGGGAATTTCGAATCCTTCCGTGCTGAAGTTCAGCATGCCGGCAGTGAAATCAGCGTAAGCGCGTCCGATGATCGCCGCAGTCGGAACCGCGATGACGGTGGCGACCATGCCTAACAAGAGCGCGATGACCAGATACATCATGGCGATCTGTCCTTGGCCGGCACCGACAGCCTTCATGACGCCGATCTCGCGCACTTGCCCCGCCAGCATCGCCGACACCAGGTTGATCACGAGCAGAGAGCTCAGTAGGAGCGCGAGAAGTCCGAACGCGCCTTGCGTGAAGAGCAGGGAATCGATCTGGCCGGCGTGAATGTGTCGGCCCGGCACTGGCACGTCGACGCTCGTCACGCGGTGACCTGCCTTTTCAGCGACCGCCTTTACCTCTCCCGCGACTCGACGGATCTCGGTTCGGCTGAGCGTCGTGTCGCGGACCGCGATCAGCAGCTCGTTGAACGTCGGCGGCGCGCCTAACTCGGCCAACGTCGCCGGTGTCACGAAGCCGTACACGACGTTCTCCATCCACCCAGGCGCGAGCCCGACATCGCGCGTTATGCCGGTCACCGCGAGTACGCGCGGCGGGCCGTCGCCGAGCCTCACCTCGATCGAATCGCCGAGACCGAGCCCCGCGAATTCCACCGATGAGCTCTCGATGGTCAGGGTGGCATCGTCCGGTGGCCACTGACCGCTCTGCCGCTTGATCGCGCCGATCCGCGCGTCTCCAAAGTTCTCGAGGGAGAACAGCATGGCGGTACGCCACCCGTTTTGTGTGCGCGCGGTTCCGATCACCGTGCGACGCGCCTCCGCGGCGCGCACCGCGGGAAGCGCTCGCACACGCGTCAGGAGTGCATCGTCGATCGAGTCGACACGGAGCGTGGCCGACGGCGGGTTGCTCGCCAGAAATTCGCCGCGGGTCACCTGACGCATGAGCGACCACGTGTCCAGCACCGAACCGGCGCCAATAAGTCCGATGGAGATCGCCAGGACCACCAACACCGTGCGCGACGCATGCACGCGTAGATCGCGCGCGACCTTTCGCCAACGCGGACTAGGCATGGACGAGCTCGCCGTCGGGTACCAGGCGGCCGTCCGCCAGCATCACCGTTCGCGTGGCATGACGCGCCGCTGCGGCTTCGTGCGTCACCATCAGGATCGTCTGACCCTCGCTCACCAGCGCCGCAAAGAGCTCGAGCATGGAGTCGGACGTGCGCGAGTCGAGATTTCCTGTCGGCTCGTCGGCCAACAGCACGGTCGGCGCGTTGGCCAGGGCGCGGGCGACGGCAACACGCTGCTGCTGCCCGCCTGACAACGTCGCCGGCAGCTTGTTCGCCTGGTCCGCCACACCGAGTCGCTCGAGCAACGACATCGCCCGCGCGTGACGCTCCCGAGGATTCCACATTCGGCAGAAATCCATCGGCAGCATGACGTTCTCGACGGCCGTGAGCGTCGGAAGCAGCTGAAAGAATTGAAAGACGATGCCGACCGTGCGTCCGCGCCATGGTGACATCGCGCGCTCGGAGAGCAGGTGCACGGCGGTGCCGTCGACGAAAACTTCGCCCTTGGTCGGCCGGTCGATCCCTGCCAGCAAGCCGAGCAACGTCGACTTCCCGCTTCCTGATTGTCCGACCACGGTGACGAACTCCCCCCGATCGATGGCAAGGTCGACGTCGCTGAGCGCGGTGAACGTTCCCGCGGCGCTGACGTACGTCTTGGTGACGTCGCGCAGTGTGATCAGCGCGCCCGCGTTACGCGCGCTTGGCAGGTCGATCATTGGCTCGGCTCATCTGCAGGTTGAAGTGGGCGAACGATAGGAGCGCGCGGCCGAGCATCGCTACGCCTAGCGACACCACTCACCGAACTAACGGCGCAGTTCGGCGAAACCACGCTGTTTTTCGCGGCGCGCACCGGTCATGGTTGGCCCATGTCAAGCCCGATCTTCGGAGGAACCATGTTGGCTCGATTCGTCGTGATGCTCGTCAGCACCTTGGCCATTCCAGCATCGACCGCTGCGCAACACGGGACAGGCACGTCGGCGCCTGCTCCGCGCACCGCACCGCGCGAAGCCGCGCAGTTCGACTTTCTCGTCGGACAGTGGGAGCTGGTGGCGAAGCCGCGGGCGACGACGCTCGCCGCGCGCATACACGCGGTACCGAGGCTCACCGGCACGTGGAAGGCGTGGCGTGCCCTCGATGGTTGGGGGATCGAAGACGAGCTCAAGCTCGTCGATGGATCTGGAAATCCGCGGGCGTTCGTCCATACCGTACGCGTCTACTCATCGTCGGCCAAGCGGTGGTCGACGTCCGCGCTCGACGTCGCTCGCGCATCCTTCGCGTCGGCCAATGCCGAATGGCGTAACGGGCAGATGCACGTGAGCGGGATGGGGACCGATCAACAAGGAAAGCAGTACGTCAGCCGAACGCGCTTCCACGACATCACGCGCGACAGCTTCCGCGTGCAGCAGGATCGCTCCTACGACAACGGCCGCACGTGGACCGAGGGGATCTTGCGGATCGAGGCCAGGCGCGTGTCGGCCACCGCCGCTCGCTGAGCGATCGAGGCCAGAGGCTCCGCTTGCCCTTGCTCGCGCAGCGCGCGCACGTTTTACGAATGCGCCGACCGCTGGTATGGCTGCACCTCGTGATCGGCTGGATTCCGATCTGGGCGCTCTTCACCGTGTTGATCGTGGGCGCGCATTCCGACGTCACGCTGTCCAACGCCATCCTGGCGTCGACGCGGATGATGCTCGGCATCGCGATCCTCTCGATCCCGGTGCGGCGCCTGACGAAGCGCTTCCCGTGGCCTCACCCCTTTCGCGCGTCGTTCGCGCTCGTGCACCTCGTTGCCGCGCCCCACTTCGCGCTCGCCTGGCTGCTCTTCAACAGTCTGATAGAGAGCATGCACGCTCGTGCGCTGGTGATCGCCGCCGGCTACGGGTTCATGCCCTTCATTGTGCTGGGAATCTGGCTGTATGTCATGATCGCCGGCGTCATGTACGCCACCGATGCAACCGAGCGCGCCGCGCGGGCCGAAGCGTTGGCCGCACGGTCGCAATTGGCGGCCCTTCGAGCGCAATTGAACCCGCACTTTCTCTTCAACGCGCTTCACTCGGTGGTGCAGCTCATCCCGCTCGATCCACCGCGTGCCGCCGAGGCAGCGGAGCAGATCGGCGGACTGCTGCGGACGACGATAGAGGAAGATCGCGATCTCGTGACCGTCGCCGAGGAGCGAGCCTTCGTGGAGAAGTACCTCGATGTGGAGCGCATTCGCTTCGGCGATCGTTTGCGCGTTCACGTTGACGTTCCCGAGGAGATCGATGACGCGCTCGTTCCGTCGTTCTCCCTCCTCACCCTCGTCGAGAATGCCGTGCGACATGGCGCCGAGCCACGCGTCGACACCACCGACCTCGCGGTCACTGGTCGCGCCGACGGCAACATGTTGACCCTTTCGGTGCGCGATACCGGTCGCGGAATCACGGCGGACGAGCTCGAACGGACGAGTGGCACGGGGATCAAGCGGCTCCGCGACCGACTCACCGCGTTGTACGGCGGCGGCGCCACGCTCGATCTGTCGAACGGAGCGGCGGGTGGCTTGACTGCTTCGCTGACGGTGCCGCTGCGACGCGCTGACTGATGCCTAACGACACGGGCGGTCAGGTCACAGCGCTCGTCGTCGACGACGAGCCCATTGCTCGCGCCGGACTCCGAGCGATGCTGGCGCAGGTTGAGTGGGTGCGCTGCATCGGTGAAGCGGGAAGCGGACCGGCGGCGGTGCAGGCGATCAATGACCTGCGTCCGGAGCTCGTCTTCCTCGACGTCCAGATGCCCGGATTACTCGGAACCGACGTGCTGCGGCGGGTCCGCCATCATCCATTCGTCGTGTTCACCACCGCCTACGCGCAGCATGCCGTCACCGCGTTCGAGCTCGGGGCGCTCGATTATCTACTCAAGCCGTTCGGCGCACAGCGACTGGGCGCCGCACTGGAGCGTGTACGGGCCGCCATCGGCGAGCCGGTCATGCCATCACCGATCGATCGGCTCAGCGAATCACTGGCGAGTGGTCCCATGACCCGTCTGTTCGTCCGTAGTGGTCGCTCCATAGTTCCGGTTCCCGTGTCGACGATCACCTGGTTCGAGGCGCTCGGCGACTACGTGGCGGCGCACGTTGGTCGCACCCGGCACGTCCTCCATCTCTCGCTCAACCGCCTGGAAGCCCGTCTCGACCCCACACGATTCGTGCGGTTGCACCGGACCAACATCGTCAACCTCGATCACGTGGTCGCATTTCGGCGCGCGGGGAAGGGGAAGATGGTCGCCGAGCTCGACGACGGGACACGAGTCCCGGTGAGCCGGACGAAGGCGCAGGAAGTCCGGGCACAAGGCGTCTGACGAAACCACGCCTGGCGGATCCGCGTAGGCTCGATTAGCTCTCCTTTTGCCCGTCTAAAGGAGCAAACCATCCTTCCCTTTCGACTGTCTACAGGAAGACAATGACCGACACCCGCTCTGAGCTCCTTCAAGGGACGCTCGAAATGCTCGTACTGAAGACGCTCTCGCTCGAGCCGATGCACGGATGGGGGATATCGCTCCGTCTTCGGCAGATCTCCGGCGACGTCTTCGACGTCAACCAGGGGTCGCTCTATCCGGCGTTGCAGCGAATGCTGCGCCGGGGGTGGATCAAGGCGAGTTGGCGCGCGAGTGAGAACAACCGGCGGGCACGGTACTACGAGATCACGCGTGAAGGCACGCGCCAGCTCGAGGCACAGGTCGCCGATTGGAGACATTCGTCCGGTGCCGTCGAGCGCGTGTTGACCTTCGCATTTCAGGGACGGTGACCCATGGCCTGGTACCACGAGGTGCGCTCGGCGGTGCAGTCGCTGTTCACGCGGCGGAGCATGGAGCGAGAGATGGAAGAGGAGATGCAATTTCATCTGGAGATGGAAGCCCGCCGCAATCAGCAGGCGGGAATGGCGCCTGACGAGGCGCGACGGCGTGCCGGCCGCGATTTCGGTGGCGTGAGCCGCGCGCAGGAAGAGGTGCGCGACGAACGCGGGGCGCGCTGGCTCGAGGATCTCGCGCAGGATGTTCGATACGCCCTTCGCACGATGGGCCGCCGCCTCGGCTTCACATCGGTTGCAGTGATCACCTTGGCGCTCGGCATCGGCGCGACGACGGCGCTGTTCAGCGTGGTGAAAGCCGTCCTGCTCACCAGGCTTCCGTACGGGAACCCGGAGGGCGTGGCGGTCATCTGGAGCGCGTGGAAGGGATTTCCGCAAACGTGGCTGTCGTACGACGAGTTCGAAGCGTACGACAGCGTGGTTCCCGCATTCGACAACGTCGCGCTGTTCGCCGACGGGTCGGCGAACCTCGGCGGCGACGACGGTGAGCCGGAGCGCATCCGTACGTCTCTCGTCACCGAAGACATCTTCAGTATCCTCGGCGTGTCGCCGATCCACGGCCGCGGCTTCACCAAGGAGGAGGACACGCCGAACGGACCGAGCGTGATCATCCTCGGCTATCCGCTCTGGCAGCGCCGCTACGGCGCCGATCCCGCGATCGTTGGCAAGCAGATTCAAGTGAGCGGACAGGCGACGACTGTCGTTGGCGTCATGCCCGACGGCTTCAAGCTTCCGCTGGACTTCGGTGCAAACGGTCCTTCGGAGGCATGGCAGCCGATGCAGACCGACGCGGCGCAGAACGGCGCGACGCCCGGTCCCACCTTTACCGCCGGCGGATCGAGCCACGGCTTCTACGGCGTGGCGCGGCTCGCAAAAGCCGCGACGATCGAGCAAGCCAATCGACAGCTCACCGATCTGATCGCACAGGCGAAAGCAGACGGGATCTATCCGGAGGAGATGCAGTTCCGCGCCTACGCGGTGCCGGTGGAAGAGCAGGTGACCGGCCGGATCCGTCCGGCGTTGCTCGTCACCTTCGGCGCCGTGGGATTCGTGCTGCTGATCGCGTGCGCCAATGTCGCCGGCCTGATGCTGGTGCGCGGTGAAGCCCGGCGGCGCGAGCTCGCGGTTCGTGTCGCGCTCGGCGCCGGCACTCGCCGCCTAACTCGGCAGCTCCTCACCGAAAGCGTCGTGCTCGGCTCGTTAGGCGGCGTGCTCGGGGTGGCGCTGGCGGCGCTCGGCGTGTGGGCCGTGAGGCACAACGCGCCGCCGGATCTTCCGCGGTTTACCGAGGCGCGCCTCGATCCGGTCGTCCTGATCTTCGCCGTCGCGATCGCAATGCTTGCCGCATTGCTGTCGGGTGTGCTGCCGGCGCTGCAGGCCAACGGCATTGCTCCGGCCAACGAGCTCAAGGAAGGTGGGCGCGGAGCAACCGTCGGTGGCGCGCGGTTGCGCTGGCGTCAGGCGCTGGTGGCGGCCGAGATCGCGCTGGCTGTTGTGCTCGTGACCGGCGCGGGACTGATGGTGAAGAGCGTATCGAATCTCTTTGCGATCAATGCCGGTCTCGATCCGCGCAACGTCCTCACGATGCGACTCTCGACGCCCTCGACGTACTATGCCGACTCGGTGACGATCGAGAATTTCTACGACGAGCTACAGCGCCGGGTTGCCGCGCTCCCCGGTGTGACCTCGGTGGGGGCAGTACGAATTCTTCCGCTTGCGACGCAGGCGGGTGATTGGGGTCTCGAAGTGGAGGGATACACGCCGCCGGCAAATCATGGGACGCCCGGCGACTGGCAGGTGGTGACCGCCGGCTATTTCGAGACGATGGGAATGAAGGCCGTGCAAGGCCGATTATTCGACGCACGCGACAAGCTCGGGGCGCCTCTGGCCATGATCGTGAATCGCCGATTCGTGGAGCTGTATTTCGGTGGTCGCGATCCACTCGGACGTCGCGTGCGGATCATGGGCTCGCCTGATAGCGTGTTCTATACCGTGGTCGGTGTCGTGGAGAACGTGCATCACAACGGTCTCACTACCGAAGTGAAGGGACAGTTCTACGCGCCGCTGGGCCAGTTCGCGCTCGCGCCAGGGAACACGTCGCGCAGCATGAACCTGGTGGTGAAGACGGCTGGCGATCCGAAGGCGCTCATCCGTCCGGTGCGGCAGACGATCCGCGAGCTCGACAATCGCTTACCGGTGTCGGGGATCCGCACCATGGAGAACGTGCTGGCCGGCTCGATCGCCGAGCCGCGGTTCGCAATGGGATTGCTGACACTGTTCGGTATTTTGGCGCTGGTGCTCTCGGCGATCGGGATCTTCGGGATCGTGGCGCAAGTGGTAGCCGCGCGCGCGCACGAGTTCGGAATCCGCATCGCGCTCGGCGCGACGCCCAGGCATCTCGTTGGCCTCAGTCTCAAGACCGGCGTGGCGCAGACCGCTGTCGGTCTAGCCGTCGGGATCGTCGCTGCGCTCTTGCTGACGCGCGCGCTCACCGGCCTGTTGCATGGCGTCACGCCCACCGACGTCTCGACGTTCCTCACGGTGATTGCGGTGACGGGTGTGGTGTCGTTGCTGGCGAGCGTCGGACCGGCGAGGAAGGCGGTCAAGACCGATCCGATGACGGTGCTGCACGAAGGCTGAGCGTCGAAACGCCTGGTGTCGCCGCCCGATGCCAGGCGTCCCTTGACACCAGGACTTAACACCGTTAGGTTTCGTACCATGATTAGACAACCGGCGCTCTCACATGGGTAGTCGCGAACGCCGAACGCGAGAGCGGGTGGAGACGCGCCAGCGAATCTTGGACGCGGCGCGAGACATGTTCGTACGACGCGGCTACGAGGCAACGACAATGCGCGCGATCGCCGATCGAATCGAATACACGCCCACGGCCATTTACCATCATTTCCGAAACAAGGAAGCGCTGCTGAGCGAGCTTTCGGCGATCGACTTTCGGGCGCTCGCCGCCGCCTTCCAGCGAATTGGCCGGATCACCGATCCGATAGATCGACTACGCCGGATTGGAGAGGCCTATGTTGCTTTTGCGCTCGAGCATCCGATGCAGTACCAACTCATGTTCATGACGCGCCGCCCCGCCGGTGTCGACTCGCACCAGGACATCAAGCGTGGGGATCCCGGTGAGGATGCCTACGGCTTCCTTCGAGCTGCCTGCTCCGATGCGATCGCCAGCGGCCAACTCCGACCGGAATTTAAGGATGCCGAGGAGCTCGCGCAGATGCTGTGGTCCGCGCTCCACGGCCTCTTGGCGCTCCACATCGTCAAGGAAGACGACCCGTGGGTGAAGTGGCGCGATGTGCGACGAACGGCCGCCCGAATGAATGCCGCACTCATGCGGGGCATTCTTCGCCACCAGTAAGTAGGGAACTCTGTGTTTTTTTTGTGCGTTGACTTAACAACGTAAGATTCTCGGACAGCGTTAAGTATGAAGCCTGTACATCTATTCCTGCTGCTGACCCTGGCGCCGCCCATCCTACCGGCTGCGGCACAGCGCCCAGAGTCGCCCCTCGATCGCGTGGTGGCCGAAGCGCTCCGCAACAACCTCGAACTGGCACAACAAGCGCAAACCGTGCGTGGAGCCACTGCTGCCGTCCGCGAAGCACGTGCGCGGTTCCTCCCATCGATCACGCTCGACGCTCGTTACAGCGAGCAGCGCGACGTCCTCGAGCTCGGTGACGTCGTGAACCCTGCGTACGCGGCGCTCAACCAGCTGGTCGGTGAGCCGCGCTTCCCGACAAACCTGCAGCTCTCTCTCCCGTTCGCCCACGAGACTCGCGCTCGGCTCCTTCAACCGGTGTTCAATCCCGCCATCGCCGCCGGGTACTCGCAGTCACGGCACACACGCGAGGCGAGCGACATGCAGCGCCGCGCCCTCAGCCGGCGTATCGCCGCGGAGGCGCAGAGTGCATTGCTGGACGTCGCGGCGGCGCGAGGCGCTCGCCGCACCTGGGAAGCCACGCTCGTTCTGGTAACCGAAAACGAGCGCGTGGCGACACGCCTCGCGGCAGCCGGTCGTGCGACACCCGACGTCGTCTTTCGCGCGCGCGCCGACCGGAGCGACGTGGAGCAGCGCCTCGCCGAGGCCGCCGACCAGGAGGACGCGGCCGCGCGGACCTTGAATCGACTGCTCCGGCGGCCGCTCGATACCGCCGTCGAAGAGCTTCCGGACTCGCTCGTGCGGTTCGATATCACGCTCACCGAAAGCGACGCCATTGCCGCCGCGCTCGTTAGGCGCGAGGAGCTGGGGCAAGCGAGCGCCGGCATTCGCGCGGCTACCGCCGGTGTACGCGCCGCCAATGCGGCCTTCCTGCCCAGCCTTTCGATCGCACTCGACTACGGATTTCAAGGGTCCGAGCCGAGATTCGGCGGCGCCCACGATTTTGCCGCCGCGTCGGTGGTTCTGTCGTTCAACGTTCTGAACGGCGGAGGCGATGTAGCGAGGCGACAACGAGCACGGTCCGACGTCGAGCGCGCTCGTCTCCGACTCGCCGAGCTGGAGGACCTCGTGCGCCTCGACGTGAGTCGCGCGTACCGTGCCGCACTCGTCGCGCGCGCCGCGATCGCAACCGCCGAGACTCGTCTCGAAGCGGCGACGCGAAGCTTCACGCTCGTCAGGCGCCGGTATGAAGAGGGATTGGCGTCGCAAGTCGAGTTTCTCGATGCGCGCACCACCCTCACCAACGCCGAGCTGAACCGAGTCGTCACCTCTTACCGCTACGCACAACGCTACGTCGACCTCGAGCGCGCCGCTGCGTTGCGCTCGATCGATTGAACCGAGGAGAGTTCATGCTTCGTACCCATTCGATACTCAGGCTGCCCGCGGTCCTGCTCGCGGTAGTCGTCGCCATCGCCGCATGCTCGAGCAGTGCGGAGCAGGTAGATCAGCTCGCCTCCACGGGGACGCTCGTCCGGACCGCGGCGGTGAAGGATACGCTTCTGACCCGGCCGATCATTGCGAGCGGAGTCGTGAGACCGAAGGAAGAGGTCGCGCTCAGCTTCAAGATCAGCGGCGTCGTGGATCAGATCCACGTCGATCCAGGCGACGAGGTGCGCAAAGGACAGGTGTTGGCGACGCTCCTCCTTCGTGAAGTCGACGCGAGCGTCACGCGCGCCCACAGCATCGTCGAGAAGAGCAGTCGCGATCTCGCGCGCGCACGACGTCTATACGCCGACAGCGTCGTCACGCTGGTGCAGCTGCAGGACGCCGAGACCGCCGCGCAGGTCGCGCGCGCTGAGCTGGAAGCCGCATCGTTCAATCGGCGCTACGCGACGATCGTCGCCCGCTCGTCAGGCAGAGTACTGCAACGGAATGCCGAGCCTGGGGAAACGGTAGCGGCGGGCGCGACGATTCTGGTGGTGGGAAGCGACGCGCGTGGAAGCATCATCCGAGTGGGTCTCGCTGACCGCGATGCGGTGCGCGTACGAATCGGTGACACCGCCATCGCGCACTTCGACGCATACCCGGAGAGACGCTTCGTCGGGCAGGTCTCCCAGATCGACGCGGCCGCCGACGCGGGCACCGGTACCTACGCCGTCGAGATTGCGATCGAGGAAGCGGATGACGTGGCCGTCGGGCTCGTCGGCCAGGTTCAACTGACGCCGGGCGCCACGCTGCCCACGTCGTTCGTGCCGATCGAGGCGCTTCTCGAGGCTGATGGCGACGAAGCCACGGTGTACGCGCTATCGGCCGATGGAAAACGCGCCGTTCGGCGGCGTGTCACGATTGCGTTCATCGACGACGGCCGCGCCGCGATCGCGCGTGGTCTGGAGGGCATTACCACGGTTCTCACCGATGGAGCCGCGTACGTCGACGAAGGCAGCGCGCTGAGGATACGGCCATGAAGCTACTCGAGTTCCCCGTCCGGAACTTCCAATTCACGGTCGTCGTCTTCGCAATGCTTGCCGCGCTCGGCGTCAGCTCCTGGTACTCCATTCCTCGCGGCGAAGACCCACCGTTGAACGTTCCGACCTTCACTGTCGTAGCGGTCTATCCCGGCGCGAGCCCGGCCGACCTCGAACGCCTCGTCGTGCGCGATGTCGAGGAGCGGCTCGATGCGCTCGAGGATGTCGACAAGATCGAGAGCAGAGTCCTGGATGGCGTGGCGACGATCACGATCGAATTCGACGCGGATGAGAATGCGGACGACCGGTACGACGAAGTGATACGGGAGATGAACGCGTTGCGCGCCGAGCTGCCAGCAGAGTTGACGCGCTTCGACGTCGAGAAGGTCACCACGCTTGATGTGGCCATCGCGCAGATCGCGCTGGTCAGCACCACGACGTCGTATCATCAGCTCGACAGCATCGCGGAGGCGCTGGAAGATCGGCTCGCGGCGCTCGCCGGTGTCCGGCGTGCGGAGCGATGGGGTGTTCCTGCGCGTCAGGTCGATGTGTCGCTCGATCTCGGCCGTCTTGCGAACCTCTCGGTTTCCCCGGGCCAAGTGCTGCAGGCGATCGGCGGAGAGAGTGCGGACATCCCGGCCGGTCGGGTCGAGTCCGGCGTTCGTGTGTTCAATGTAAAGACGAGTGGCAGCTACGAGACGCCGGACCAGATCGGAGCGACCGTGATTCACGCCGCGGACGGTCGCCTCTTGCGCGTGCGCGATGTGGCGCGCGTCAGCTGGGGGTACGAAGACTCCACGTACCGCGCGCTCTACGATGGCAAGCGCGCGGTATTCGTCACCGTGACACAGCAGGACGGCCAGAACATCAGTGTCGTGCGTGACCGCGTGTGGTCCGCGCTCGATGAGTTCGAGCGCACACTGCGCCCCACGGTCACGATGGTGCGGGGCTTCGACCAGGCGAAGAACGTCTCGCATCGGCTTTCTCGGCTGGGAATCGATCTGCTCATCGCCATCGCGCTGGTCTTGTTGACGCTCCTGCCGCTTGGACTTCGCGCGGCTGGCATCGTGATGGTCTCGATCCCGCTTTCCCTGCTGATCGGGATCGCGATGCTGAGGTTCACCGGCTTCACCATCAATCAGCTGTCGATCGTCGGCGCTGTCATCGCGCTCGGACTGATCGTCGACGACTCCATCGTGGTCGTGGAGAACATCACGCGCTTTCTCCGCGCCGGCCATTCCGCGATAGAGGCCGCGATCGAAGCAACGAAGCAGATCGCGGTCGCCGTGGTGGGCGCCACCGCGACGTTGGTGCTGGCATTCGTGCCACTGCTCTTTCTTCCCGGTGGCCCAGGACAGTACATCCGGTCGCTTCCCGTAGCGGTGATCGTCACCGTTCTCGCTTCGCTACTGGTATCCCTGACGATCATCCCCTGGCTCGCCAGCCGCGTGCTGCGGCCTGAAGGTGAGGAAGGGAACCGCGTGTTGACGCTGTTCGAGCGAGGGATCCACGCGACATACGCGCCGATCCTCGATCGCGCGCTGCAGCATCCGCGGCGCGCACTGTTGGCCGCGTCGGCGTTCGTGGTCGGGATCGGCGCGCTCTTGCCCTTCGTAGGCTTCTCGCTGTTCCCCAAGGCCGAGACGCCTCAGTTCTACGTGAACGTCACCGGTCCAGAAGGCGCCAGCATCGAAGCCACCGCTACGGCTGCTAGATACGCGGATTCGGTGATTCGCTCTCACCCAGAGGTCGCTGCGGTCTTCACGTCGATCGGACGCGACAACCCGCGCATCTATTACAACGTCATTCCGCGACGAGAAACTCCGTCCGTCGGGCAGCTCTTCGTCATCCTCGACGAGTACGATCAATCGCGCACACCGGCACTGCTCGATTCGCTGCGTTTACAGCTTGCCGAGTATCCGGGCGCGCGTCTGGAACTTCGAGAGTTCGAGAACGGCCCGCCCATCGATGCTCCGGTAGCCGTTCGCGTCGTCGGCAGTGATCTCGACACGCTGCGCGCGCTGGCGGCGCGGGTGGAGCGCGTTCTGAATCGAACGCCCGGCACTCAGTACGTGAACAACCCCGTGCGGCTCCTGCGCACCGATATGCGAGTCGTGATCGATCGCGCAAAGGCGGGTCTGCTCGGCATTCCGACGTTGGAGATCGACCGCACGGTCCGGCTCGGTCTTGCCGGTCTCGATGCCGGCATTCTGCGAGAGGCCGATGGCGAAGCGCGCGACGTCGTCGTCCGCTTGGCCGGCTATCGCCGTCCAGCGCCCGCGATGTTCGATCGCCTCTACGTCGCGTCGCTATCGGGAGCGCTGACGCCACTGCGCCACATCGCGGACGTCCGTTTCGAGGCGGACGTTCCGGAGATTCGGCGCATCGACCGAGAGCGGGCGGTGACGATCACCAGCTTCGTGCGCACCGGCTACAACACGGACCAAGTGACTCGTCAGGCACTGACGTCACTCGATTCGATCCCGCTCCCGCCCGGCTATCGAATCGTACCGGCGGGCGAGATCGAAAGCCGGCAGGAAAGCTTCGGCGGGATCGGCAGTGCGCTGATCGTCGCCACGTTCCTGATCCTGGCTGTCCTCGTGCTCGAGTTCAAGACGTTTCGAGGAACGCTCATCGTCGCATCGGTAATTCCACTCGGCGTGATGGGTGGAATTCTCGCGCTCTTCCTCACCGGCAATACGCTCTCGTTCACGGCGATGATCGGCTTCGTCGCGCTCATAGGCATCGAGATCAAAACCTCGATCCTGCTCGTCGACCTCACTAACCAGCTTCGTCGAGAGGGGATGTCGCTGGAGGATGCGATTCGCCGCGCGGGTGAAGTGCGCTTTCTGCCCATCGTTCTGACGAGTCTCACGGCAATCGGCGGACTGTTACCGCTTGCGATTCAGGGCCACGCACTCTACGCGCCGCTGGCGTGGGTCATCATCGGCGGGCTCGTTTCGTCGACCATACTTTCGCGCATCGTGACGCCGGTGATCTACAAGCTTTGGCCGCCGGCGCTTTCACCGAATCGCACTACCTAGAAATGGGAGTAGACATGTTGGCATTCGTAACGGGCGGTACGGGGCTTCTCGGGAGCAATCTCGTGCGACAGCTCCTCCACGACGGACACACGGTGCGGGTTCTCGCCCGCTCCAAGGAAAAGGCCAGCCTTCAGTTGGCTGATCTCGATGAATCGGCGCGCGAGCGCTACAGCATCGTCGTCGGTGATCTGAGCGATGTCAGTGCGTTTGCTGCTTCGCTGGAAGGCGTGGACATCGTGTTCCACACCGCCGCGTACTTCCGCGAGTACTATCAGCCAGGCGATCACTGGACGGAGCTCGAAAGACTGAACGTCCGAGCCACGCAGGCCGTGATCGAGAGCGCGGCCGAGGTTGGTGTACCGGCCTTCCTTCACGTCAGCACGTTAGGCGTGATTGGGATGAAGCCTGGCGGTGAGCCGGGCGATGAAAGCACGCCACCGTCAGCGGCTCAGCTCGGCAATCTCTACTTTCGAAGCAAATACGCCGCCGATGAGGTGATCGACGAGCTCGAAGCGAAGAGCGACATCCGGATCGTTACCGTTCATCCCGGATGGATGTTCGGCCCAGGCGACGCGGCTCCGACCAGCGCCGGCGCTTTGGTCATTCAGTTTCTCCGACGCGAGATTCCGGGCGTGCCACCGGGCGGTATGAACGTGGCCGACGTGCGCGACGTCTCCATTGGAGCGATCAGGGCGGCTGAGCGTGGCGGCGCGGGATCGCACTTCATCCTCGGCGGTCCTTACGTGTCGGTGAAGGAAATCTTCGCATCGCTGGCACGGGTAAGTGGGGTTCCCTCGCCTCGCATCGTCCTACCGCCACGCGTTCTCGAGAGCGTCGCCTGGTTGGGAGAAAAGCTCGCTGTGTTGCGTCGACGTCCAGCAAGAATCTCGCTCGAGGGGGTTCGTATGTTTCAGCTCGAGATGCGAGTGAGCTCGGCTCGCGCCGAACAGGAGCTGGGAGTCACTTTCCGGCCGCTCGAGGAAACGCTGCGCGATACGATCGAGTGGTTCCGGTCGCACGGAATGTTGAGCGATCTTCATTACCGTTCTGCATGAGTGCTCAACATCGGCTTGCGGCCTGCGCCTGCGGCCTGCGGCCTGCGGCCCGTCGCTCGTGGTGAGCGAGTCCTCGCTGCGATGATGATCCCGCAGGCCGCAAGTCGCACACCGCTCTAGCCGTCCTTTTCTGGTTGGCGCAGGTTAGAGCACAGCGCCGGCCAGGAGGCATGGTGTCGACCGATCGCAAGTACGTGCTGGTGACAGGTGGATCGCGTGGGATCGGACGGGGGATCGCACAGAAGCTCGGGTCGAAGGGCGCTCACGTGGCGATCCATTATTTCCAGAACACGGCCGCGGCCGATGAGACGCTTCGACTCGTGAGGCAGGCGGGCGGTGACGGCTTCACGCTGAAGGCCGATGTCACGAAGGAGCAGGACGTCCGCCGCATCTTCGACGAGGTGAAGAGCCAGTTCGGCGCGCTCGACGTTTTCGTCAGCAATGCGCGACCGGAAGTGCCAGAGTTCTTCCAGCCGCCCTTCGAGATCACTGTGCAACAGTGGAGCGCGTCTTTCAACTCACAGGCGACCGCGTTCCTGGTCGCGGCGCAACAAGCGGCGCGTCTCATGCGCGACAACGGCCGCATCATTGCCATCACGTACGGCGCGGGCAGCAAGAGCGGAAGCTTGCAGCCATGGGTCGGCATGGGCTCGGCCAAGGCGGCGCTGGAAGCACTGGTGCGTTACTTCGCCGTGGCGCTCGCCCCGCGCGGGATTACCGTGAACGCCGTGAGCCCCGGATGGACGGAAGACAGCGTCCTCAACTCGCTCCCGCTCGCCGTGCAGGAGCTGATTCGCGGCTGGCACACGCGCGGATGGACGCCGATGGGTCGACTCGGAACGCCGGCGGATGTCGGGAACGTGGTCGGCCTGCTGTGCGACCCGGATGCAGGATGGATCACAGGCCAGCTGATCTACGCCGATGGCGGCGCCTCGCTGATGAATCCGGAAGTGCCGTCGGAGATCCAGTTGCCGGCGCCGAGGGAAGCGACGGTGTAACGCGAGCATCGAGATTCGAGATTCGAGATTCGAGATTCGGGGAAGGCACACCTAACGAGTTCCGAATCCGCCCTCCCGAATCTCGAATCTCGAATCTCGAATCTCGATGCTCGATGCTCTACGGCGCCTTCACCGGCCGATCAGTCGTATCCACCTCTACCTTCTTCTCCTGCGGCGCAACCGGCATTCCTTCCGCCATGCGCTCCAACCCACCGACGACGACCTGCTCGCCCGCGGCGACGCCGCTCACGACCTCCACCAATCCCTCACGGCGCACGCCGAGCTGAACCACGCGGCGGCTCGCTTTGCCGTCGACGACGGCCCAGACGACGTTGGCGGTGCGCAGCGGCTGCACCGCGTCCTCCGGAATCACGATCGCGTTCCCGCGCGTGGCGGTTGCTAAGCGGGCTTCGATGAACATCCCTGGCTTGAGCACGCGATCTGGATTGGGCGCGCGACCCTTCACGACGATCGTGCGGTTCTCGTCCTGAACGACCGGATCGATGAAATCGACGGTCGCGCGAAAGACGCGACCCGGCTCGGCAGCCACGCTGAACTCGACGCTCTGACCACGGCGGAGTGCGACCGCGTGACGTTCCGGTACTTCGATCACCGCTCGCTGAGGATCCACCGTCTGGAGTGTGAGCAGACTGTCGCTCGTCGTGACGTAATCGCCGACACTCACGAACTTCTGGCCTACCGCGCCGGCGAACGGCGCGCGCACGACGCTCCGCGCGATCTGAAGCTCGAGCACCGCTAGCGCTGCTTCGGCGCTCTTCGCCGCCGCCTCGGCGCGCTCGAGGTCAGCGGTCGACGCGGCGTTCTGCTCGCGGAGGCGCAGCACTCGCGCGAGCTGTTGCCGCGCGAGATCTCGGTCCGCCTTCGCCCGCTCCGCCTGCGCACGCGGCATCGCGTCGTCAATGCGGACGAGCGCGGCACCTCGCCCGACGAACTGCCCCTCCTGAAACAGGAGGGCGGTGATTCGGCCTTGCTCATCGGGACGAAGCGCGACTTGCGAGACCGCTTCGATCCGGCCCGTGGCCCGCACGGCGTCTACGACGCTTTCCTGTCGTGCGACGCCGACGTCCACCGGCATCGGCGGCATGGCGCCGGGGCCGCCCGCACCGCCGCCACCGTCCGGTTGCGCATTCGCCCCGCCATCGGCACCCCGCAGAAACACGACGATCAAAATCAGAGCGAGAACCACTCCTGCTCCGATGATGAGCGCACGCTTGCGCGGCGCCGGCGCCTCTCGTTGTATGGAACTCGTCATGAACTCCTCTGGCCGATCATCGGATCGAAAATCAATCGTAAAAGCCTACTGGAGAATTCGGCGGCCCAGCAATGCCTCGAGCTGCGCCAGTGCCAGCCGCGTTCTGTATCTCGACTGCACCAACGTCGCCTCGGACTCCGTGAGCGCGACCTGTGCCTCCAACAGATCGAGGATCGTCGTCGCACCCTCACGGTAGCGCGCCCGTTGCACGCGATAATTCTCGGTCGCTACGGCCACTCCGACGAGGGCGAGCTCGATCCCCGCACGCGCGGTGCCGTAGCCGTGATAGGACTGCGCCACGCGCTCTCCTGCCGCGCGCTCCTGATCCTGACGCTCGGCTCGCGCGACGTTCCGGTCGGCGCGTGCGCGGGCAACGGTCAGCTCGCGCTGACCCGCATTCCAGAGCGGCAGTGAAACAGTGACCGCGAGCTGCGAACGGTGCAGCGCGTCGGGGAAGAGCTGACTATCGTAAGCACCCGCCGTCGCACCGACGGTGATCTCCGGCAGATATAGCTCCCGCTCCGCCAGCACGATCGCATCGGCACGGCGCTCGGCGGCACGCGCCGCCGTGATCTCCGGACCGCGCAGCCGCATCTCGGCGATCGCCTCGTCGAGCGTCATCGGCAATGCGGGAGGTACCGCGGAATCCAACGGCGTTGCTTCGGCCGGACCGCTGATGCCGATGAGTCGTCCAAGCGTGAGCCGCGAGGCGGCCAGTGCCGAATCGCTGCTGAGCACGC
The DNA here is from genome assembly GCA_035253585.1 of Gemmatimonadaceae bacterium. Classification (GTDB taxonomy): domain Bacteria; phylum Gemmatimonadota; class Gemmatimonadetes; order Gemmatimonadales; family Gemmatimonadaceae; genus DATFBY01. Next base: position 31,223 of record DATFBY010000055.1, read on the forward strand.
CGACGCGCGCGCGGTTCACTTCGAGCGAGAGCTGTAGCGAGTCGGACGCGATCGCTTCGCCGGCCAGCACTCGAACGCGCGCCACCTCGAACTGCTCTTCGGCGCGGCGCAGCCGGTCGGCCGCGACTCGTGCGAGCTCCTTGTCCTCGAGCACCTCGTAGTACGCCCGGTCGGCCTCGAGCGCCGTGCGGAACTCCGCCGCGGTCTCGCTCGCTTCAGCGCTCCGGAGCGACGCGCGCGCGCTCTTGAGATTCCCGAGCTTGCCGGCGCCTAACAACGTGTATCGGGCTTCCAGCGTGGCACTGGTGGCGTTCGGACTGATGCCACCCGTCCCGAAGTTGAAGAAGGGATCGGAAAAGCGGGTGTAATTGCCGTTGGCCGAGATGTGCGGCGTGACCAGATTGGCCAGTGCCGAGCGGCGCTCCCACGATGCCGTCTCTACCTGCCCGCGCGCGGCGACCGCGTCGGGATGCACCTGTGCCGCGCGCCTTCTCGCTTCATCGAGCGTGACCGTCGGAACTGGCGCGTTCGCTACCTGACTCAGTATCGCAGCAGGAGCGACGCTCGATGCTGCCGCGAGCCACGCGACGAGCAGCGCTCCGTGAATTGCACGCTTACTCACTTTGCCTCCATGGAGACGGCCGCTGGGGCGACCGGTTGGTACGCATCTCCAGCGTATCCGCGGCGCGCTCTGCGCTCGCGAATGCGCTCGAACACAACGAATACGGCTGGCACCAGGTACAGCGTCAGCAGCGTCGACACGACCAGACCGCCGATGATCGAGTAGCCCAGTGGGCGGCGGCTGCCGGCACCCGCACCGAGTCCAAGAGCGATCGGGAGCGATCCGATGATCGCTGCTACCGACGTCATGAGAATCGGACGCAAGCGGATGCGCCCTGCTTCGCGCATCGCCGCCAATGCATCGTGCCCTCGCCCATGCAGATCGTTGGCGTAAGTCACGAGCAGAATGGAATTCTTGGACACCAGACCGATGAGCAGGATCATTCCGATCTGGCTGTACACGTTGAGCGTCGCGCCGGTGAGGAAGAGCGCGGCCAGCGCCCCAGTGACCGCGAGCGGGACCGCGAGAAGCACCGTGAACGGGTGCAGCAGCGACTCGAATTGCGCCGCCAGCACCATGAACACGAAGATCAGCGCCAGCGCGAACGCGAAGTACAGCGCACCGCCGCTCTCCAGAAACTCGCGCGATTCACCCGCGAGCGTGACCGTGCTGCCCGCAGGGAGCACCTCGGCCGCGGCCTTGTTGAGCGAATCCAGCGCCTGACCGAGTGTGAAACCAGGCGCCATGCTTGCTGAAAGCGTGAACGATCGAACCCGATCGTAGTGATTCAGCTGTCGCGGACCGATGCGCTCCTCGATGCGAGTCACCGCATCCAGCGGCACGAGGGCGCCATTTTCGCCGCGAACGTGAATCCCGGTGATGTCGGACGGAGTCGCGCGATCTTCGGCGTCGAGCCGCAGAATCACATCGTAGAGCTTGTTGTCCGACGTGAAGCGGCTGACGTCGCGTCCGCCTAACAACGTCTGGAGCGTGGTGGCGATGTCGCGCGCCGGGACGCCGAGATCTTCGGCGCGATCGCGGTCGAGCGTGATCACCAGCTCGGGCTTGGTGACCCGAAGATCGGTGTCGACGTTCAGCAACCCGGGAATCTTCCCGGCGCGGGCGACGAGAGCATCCATCCCGTTGACCAGTGCCTCGAAGTCGCGATTCTGCACCACGAATTGGACGGGTGGCGCGAATCCGCCGAACGCCGGCGGGTTGATCGCAAACGCAAAGATGCCCGGCACGGCGAAGAACGGGCCCTGCACCTCGCCGATGATCTCTTCGGCTGAACGGTCGCGGTCATCGAAGTCCTCGAGGATGAGGCCGACGATACCCGAGCTCGGCGGACCATCGAAGCCGATCACCGCGAAGGTGGAGCGCACGTCCTTCGTGCGATGCGCGATCGCCTCGACCTGGCGCATGTAGTCGTCGGTGTACTGAACTGTCGAGCCTTCCGGCGCTACCACGAAGGTGAAGAAGAATCCACGATCGTCAGGCGGAACGAATTCGCGCTCGAGTGACGCGAAGAGGAGCACGGCGGCGGCGGTCAGGAGAGCGCCGCCACCAATCACCCAGAGCGGCCGCTTGAGTGCTTTGTCGAGCGAGCGCTCGTAGCGCCGGTTGATCCAATCGAGTCCCGCGCCCACGGCGTGCTCGAAGCGCGACTCGCGGTGCGAGACGCGAAGGATCTTGGCGGAGAGCATGGGTGTGAGCGTCAATGCCACAACGCCCGAGATCAACACCGCGCCACCGACCGCGACGCCGAACTCGTTGAACAGGCGGCCGGTCGCGCCGGTGAGGAAGAGCAGGGGAGAGAAGACCGCGATGAGCGCGATCGTGGTCGCGATGACCGCCGTGGTGATCTCCTTGGTGCCGTCGATCGCTGCAGTCTGCGGATCTTTGCGCAGCTCCTCCTGGTGACGGTACGCGTTCTCGAGAACGATGATGGCGTCGTCGACCACGATGCCGATGGCGAGGATGAGTCCCAGCAGTGTGAAGGTGTTCACCGAGTAGCCGATCGCCGAGAGGACGGCGAACGTGCCGATGATGGAGACCGGGATCGCCAGCGCGGGAATGATCGTGGCGCGAAGCGTACGCAGGAACACGAAGATGATGGCGATGACGAGGATCGCCGTCAGGATCAACGTCTCCTCCGCTTCAGCAATCGAGCGCTGAATGAACACGGAGCCATCGAACGCCATCGCCAGCTCCACGCCGGGCGGGAGCGACGCGCGGATCGCGGGGAGCTCCTTGTGTACGGCGTTCGCCACTTCGATCACGTTGGCTTTCGACTGCCTAACGACGCCGATGAAGATCGCCGGCTGCTGGGAGTAGCGCGTGATGGAGCGCTCATGCTCCGGTCCGGGCTCCACGCGCGCGATGTCGCCGAGCTTGAGAAGGTCGCCGCCGCGCGCAACGACCGTGAGGTCGGCGAACTCGCGCGGTGTCTTCATCTCGCCCAGGTAGCGAACCGAGAACTCGCGCCGCGAGGACTCGATGCGTCCGGCGGGGATCTCGACACTTCGGGTCCGAATGGCGTTCTCGATGTCCTGTGCGGTGAGGCCACGCGCGGCGAGCTCGCGCGGCGACAGCCATACGCGCATCGAGAAGCGACGCTCGCCGTACAGCGGTGCGCCCGAGACCCCGGGGATCGTCTGCATCCTCGGCTTCACCTGACGGTCGGCGATGTCGGAGAGCTCCATCAGTCCGTAGGTCCGCGAGGTGAGCGCGAGGAACATGATCGGAAACGCATCCGCTTCCTGCTTGGCGATCACCGGCTCCTCGATGTCCTCGGGGAGCAGACCGCGCACGCGCGAGACTTTGTCGCGGACGTCCTGCGCCGCGGCCTCGATCTCACGGTCGAGCGTGAATTCGAGCGTGATGGTGCTGCGCTCTTCCTGGCTTGCGCTGGACATGGTGCGCAGCCCTTCGAGGCTGGAGAGCTCTTCTTCGAGTACGTCGGTGACCGCCGACTCGATCACCTGCGGGCTCGCGCCCGGGAGGAGCACGGTCACGGACACGATGGGCGGATCGGCGTCCGGGAATTCGCGGACGGGAAGTCGCGAATAGCCGATGACACCCACGAGCACGATGCCGAGGCTGACCATGCTCGAGAGGACGGGGCGGCGGATGAATCGTTCAGCGAACTGCATCAGCGTGTCCTCGTTTCAATGGCTGCGCGTTCCAGACGCGCGCGAAGCGCACCCGAACATAAACCGAAACACATGCTTCACAAGACTGGTTGCTGGGAATCAACTGTTTCCGCCCTCCCGATGCCTCTACAGGCAACGCGCTGAGAGGCTAGCGATGTTCCGACGACGGAGAAAGCCATGCGGGGCGATTACTGCCTAACGAGTGGCGGGCGGCCCGGCACGCTGGGTGGCCGGCTCGTGCAGCAGGGCGACTGTTCAGCCGGTTACTGATCGAGCGCGGTCAGCGACACGATTGCCGTTCCATCGCGCTGGTAGGCCACTCCGACCAGCCACGGTCGACAGCAGACCTGGCAATCTTCCACGTACTTCTGAGTAACGCCGCCGCCCGGATCGAGCCCGATCGTAACCAGCTCGGCGCAGTACGGACACGCCACGATGGCGTCGGTGTCCGCGGTCCCCTCCTCGAGCCCCGAATCCAGCTCGAGATCGTCGCCCTCGGCGTCGTGCAGAAAATCCCGAGCGTGGTCGTCGGGAAATTCGTCGGCAAAGCGCATCGGGTAATGGTAGCTCTTTCTCGCCCTGGCACACATGCCCGCTGCCCCCCGGGCTGTGCGCGCTGATTGACATCGCCATTGGGCCGTTTCGCGGAAGGACCAGCCCAACCGATCCCGAAGCAATGGTCGCCTTCCTCGACGCGCCATAGCTTCGCCGGCGGATGCTCACCCCGCTCGGAGAATCGATCATGAGACTCGTCCTTTCCGGCGTGCTGTTTCTCACCGCGACGTTCACTCTGCCGGCGCAGGCGCCGGGCAAGTGGCCCCCGGATTCTCTCATCAACGTCAAGATTTTCCCGAAGAACACGCCGGTGATGGACGTGGTGGGGCAGATGCGAAACTTCGCCGGTGGACTGGGGGTTCGCTGCCAGTTCTGCCACGTCGGAGAGGAAGGGAAACCGCTCGCCACCTTCGACTTCGCCAGCGATCAGAAGCGCACCAAGAAAGTCGCGCGCGAGATGATGCGCATGGTGCAGGACATCAATCGGCGACTCGACACGCTGCCCGAGCGAAAGACCGACGGGCTACAGGTCGCTTGCATCACCTGCCACCGTGGTGTCAGCCGTCCGGTACCGCTCTTCACCATTATGGTCGACGCCGCGACCACGTCGGGCGCCGATTCGGCCATCCGTGCGTATCGGGCCCTGCGTCAGCGCTATTACGGGCGCGATGCCTACGATTTCGGCGAGTCGTCACTGAACATCGCCGCCTTCAGACTCGGCCGCGCCGGCAAGTACGACGAAGCGTTCAAGCTTCTCGAGCTCAACGAAGAGCTCTTTCCGAGCTCGTCAGGCATGTACGTCTTCCGCGGCAACGTGAGTCTCATGCGCGGTGACACGGCCGGCGCCGCGGCCGCCTATCGGGAAGCGATCCGTCGCGATACGTCGAATGCGGAGGCGAAAGGGCGACTTCGCGACATCGGACGAAATCCCTAGGCTCGGCTCACGCCAGCGCGCGCGCTTCGATATCGAGCAGCTTGCGCTTGCGCCACAGTCCACCGCCGTAGCCGACGAGCTTCCCATCGGCGCCGATCACGCGATGGCAGGGGATGACGATGGCGATGCGGTTCTCGCCGTTCGCTCTTCCGACTTCGCGGGCGGCGGAGGAGTCGCCTATCGCCTTCGCGATGTCGCCGTAACTCCTCGTCTCGCCCCACGGAATCCGGCGCAGCTCGCTCCAGACTCTCTGCTGGAACTCGGAGCCTGGCGTATCGAGCGGAATCTCGAACTCTTCACGCTCGCGCCGAAAGTATTCGTCGAGCTGTTGCCTGACGAGCGCGATGATCGGCGTCTCCCCGTGCTCGATGACGCACCCGAGCGCCTTCGAGAGTCGCGAGAGCTGAGCCTCGGGTCGGCGCGTATCCGCGTACTCGAGGCACATCAGATGATCGGCGGTCGCGCCCGCGAGCATTGTGCCTAGCGGGGTCTCGATCGGGGCGACGTGGACGACGAGAGAGGCAACGGAGGTCATGGAAGTAAGATCTCGTCTCTTACCTCTGGGCGCTATCGGAATCTTGCAGTGAAACCGGGACTCGGGACTCGGGACTCGGGATGAACACAAGGAAACGCCGGTCGGCAAAGCCGACCGGCGCTTTTCAGTTACCGCCGAGTCCCGAGTCCCGCTCTACTCGTATCTCAGCGCCTGCATCGGATCCACCCTCGAAGCCCTTCTCGCAGGCAGATACCCCGCTCCGAACGCCACCAATGCCAACACCACTGCCGCGGCGCTGAAGACCCATGGGTCATGGCCCTCGAGACCAAAGAGCAGCGAGCGCGCGGCCCGACCGATGGCGAACGCGCCGGCGATCCCGACGATCGACCCGACGATCGTCATCAGGCCCACCTGCCTCAATACCATTCCGCGGACTCTTCGTGCGTCGGCGCCTAACGCCATGCGAACACCGATCTCTCTCGTTCGCTGCGCGACGGTGTACGCCAGCACGCCGTAAAGACCGACCGCCGCCAGAATCGTCGCCACCAGCGCGAACGCCGCGGTGAGCGTGCTGATCATCCGGTCGAGGAACACGCTCTCACGGATCTGTTGGGGCAACGTCTTCAATCCTTCGACGGGAAGGTTCGGATCGAGACGCGAGATCACGGACGGGATGGCCCGTTGCACCGACTGTGACTCCTGCGCCGTCCGCACATAGAAGTTGATGAACCCGAGCGTCGAGTCCTGCCGATATGGCGTGAAGTAGAGTGGTGGGATCTCGTCCTTCACGTCGCTGTACTTGGCGTCCTTCACCAGACCGACGATCTGAATGTCGAGTGGGCGATCTTCATCGGTCGACATGTGCTTCCCGACCGCGTCGCGCCCGAGACCGAACTTCTTGGCGAATGCTTCGTTGACGATCGCAACTCTCGCCGCCCTGGCACCATCGGCGACGGTGAACTCCCGCCCGGCCAGCAACGGAATGCCGAGTACGCGGAAGTAGCCGGGACCGATCTCGCTGAAGCGTGAATTGTCGTCGGTATCGGCATCTTCCTTGAAGCCTTCCACCGAAACGTCATTCCCCCAGTTGCTGCCGGCGAGCAGCGGCACGAGCGAGGCGGTCACGCCGGTCACGCCGGGCAACGCCGCCAACTCTTCTTCCACGCGGGAGAAGAGCGCCGCCGCCCGCTCCGGGTTGTAGCCGTTGAGCTCCGGCGAGATGGCAAACGTGACGATGTTGTCAGGCTTGAGACCCAGGTCGACCCGGCTCACGTTGAAGAGGCTCTTCACGAAAAGTCCGGCGGATATGAGCAGCGCCATCGAGAGCGCGATCTGCGCGACGACCAGCGATGTACGGAACCGCGTCGCCGCGCGCGCCCCCGAGTGCTTCCCCACGCCCGAGCGCAGCGCCGACACCAGGTCAGGGCGTGTGCTGTTCAAGGCGGGGAAGAGCCCAAAGAGGACCCCGGTGACGATGGACGTTCCCAGCGCAAACGAGATCGCCGCGACGTTCAAATCGAAGCGTAGTCCGAGATTCGAATCCGGCGGAAGGAGCGCGACGATCCCGCCGATCGTCCACTTGGCCACCAACAGGCTGACCGCGCCGCCTAACAACGCCAAAAGCACCGATTCGGTGAGGAGCTGCCGCAGAAGCTGCCCGCGCGTCGCGCCCAGCGAGAGACGCACCGCCATTTCCATGGCGCGATTCGCGCCGCGCGCCAGAAGCAAGTTGGCGATGTTCGCGCACGCGATGAGGAGCACGATCCCGGTAATTCCGAGGAGCAGCAACAGCGGCGTGCGCGATTCCCGGTGGATCGAGCTCTGCCCGCGCCGGCCGTCGGCCACGGTCAGCTCCTTCTTGCGGAACTGCGCCAACGTCGCGGGGCTCATCCGCTCCTGAAGCGATGCTTCGACATCGTTGATGATCGGTCGATACACCGCGTTGATCTCGTTTTTCGCCTGCTCCAGCGACACACCCGGCTTGAGCCGGCCGAAGACGTACGCCCAATAACTCCGTCGATTGTCGAAGCCCTCGAAGCCCGGCTGCATGAGACCGCGCATCGTGATCGGCACGTACACCGACGGTCGGCTCCCAAGCGTCGTTCCGTTGAAACCGCGCGGCGCGATGCCGACGATCGTCATCGGCTGGCCATTGATCACGATCTGCTGATCGATTACGTCGCGGCTCGCGCCGAGTCGTGTCTCCCAGTAGTTGTAGCTGAGCACGGCGACGTAGTGCGCACCGACCGTTTGATCATCGGCCGGCGTCAGCAGTCGCCCGAGCGCCGGTTGAATTCCGAGCACGGGGAAGTAGGAGCCCGACACGAGGACTCCTTCGCCGTTCATCGTCTGGCCGCGAAAGGCGATGTTCGCGCCGAAGAGCCGATGCGCGGCCAGTCCGCTGAACGGCGACCTCGCCTTCTCCAGGTCTCGGAACATCGCGTAGCTGAAGACGTCGTCGCAGTCGCCCGCCTGATTGCACGACTGCGACCCCGGCTTCGGCCCGGGCGCGGCCAGATTCACCAGCCGCTCGGGTTGAAACGCCGGCAGCGGACGCCGCAGCATCTGGTCGAAGAGGGAAAAGATTCCCGTATTCGCGCCGATCCCCAACGCCAGCGAGAATATGGCGATCGTCGTCACGAACGGAGTCTTGAACAGCGTGCGAAGGGCGAGCTTGATGTCGCGCATGAATGGCTCCCTGAGAGTCCATCATCGTACGAGGCTGACGTAAGACATCGCAATGCCGTCGGAAGGTTGGATGCACGGCGACGCTGGAAATTCGTCCCACGGATTCGTCGACGATCCCGTTGAGACCGCGCCGCGTTCGGCGTAACGTCATCGCGTGAGCGACAGATCCCTCGCATTGCGTCCAGCTCGCCGCGCAACTGCACAAGACATTCCGGCGATGGTGCGCGTCATCAACGCCGCCTATCGAGTCGAGGACTTTTTTGTCGACGGGGATCGCACGAGCGCCGGCGACCTCGAGCTGAAGATGGCCGCGCCAGGGGCATGCTTCCTCGTCATCGACGGCCAGGCGCCCGACGACCTCGGCGGCTCGGTATTCGTGGAGGTTCGAGGAGACCGCGGATATTTCGGGATGCTCTCCGTCAGCCCATCGCACCAGAAGGAGGGCCTTGGTCGTGCGCTCGTGACGGCGGCGGAGGATCACTGCCGCGCGGCCGGATGCAGGTTCCTCGACCTCGACGTCGTGAACCTCCGCCTCGAGCTGCCGGCATTTTATCGCAAGCTTGGCTATGCCCCGTTCGACACCGCACCTTTTCCCAAGGGCGAGAAGCTGCGCCGTCCCGCCCATCTCATTCTCATGACCAAGCCCTTGGTCGAGCTTTGAGTCGTGCGTCACGCATCGAGCAGTTGGAGGAAGCGATGGCTGAGAACAAGACGAAGGAGACGAGTGCCAGCGTGTCGGAGTTCCTCGATCGCGTCGACGATGCCAGACGTCGACAGGAGTGCCTGACGATTCTGGAGCTCATGAGATCGGTGACAAATCTCGAGCCCAAGATGTGGGGCTCGAGCATGGTGGGCTTTGGCAGCTACCACTACAAGTACGAGAGCGGACGCGAAGGCGACTACTTCCTGACCGGCTTCTCGCCGCGAAAGCAAAACCTCACGCTCTATCTGATGAGCGGATTCGACGAGCTCGGTCCATATCTGACGAGGCTCGGCAAGCACAAGACGGGAAAGTCGTGCTTGTACATCGACACGCTCGACGACGTCGACATGAGCGTGCTCCGGCAGATGATCGAGCAGTCGGTTTCGATGAAGGAGTCTGAAGCAGCGAGGGCCACGAGCGCGGTCACGAGTCCGCCAACGAGTCCTCGCGCCGCGTCGCCGAAGCCTCGAAGCACTGGTCGCAAGGCCAAGCGGCCCAAGCAAATCCCGCGACGGAGTGCGAAGCCAAGCACGACCCGAAGCTCGAAGCGCGTAAAGAAGTCAGCGGTCAAACGGAAAAGGTCGAGGAGGTGACTCCAAACCCTGGCCCGCGACTTTCGTAGAGAAAGAGCGAAACCATCTACGGCATCACGGCGGGCAGCAGCGTCCTCACACTCTTCCTCCTCATCCGGGCTCGCTGGGTGAATCGGGTGAGCCGCTGACATGGGGGCCGGTGACACGCGGAACGGCCGGGGCTGACCAGCCCCGGGCTCTGGACGAACGGGGTTCGCGAGCGGAGACTAGGAGCGCTGTCCGAGCCGCACTTCACCCCTAGCGTCGCCGGAGCCGACATGCTGCCAGCCGATGCACCGCGTGACCTCACGACTCTGACTCGTCAGGCGGCCGACACCGCCGTCCGTCCCGCAGGAAGCACGCACGATGGAGCCGCACCGCTCGACTACTGGGCGATGCTCTTCGTCTTCGTGCTCGCCACCTTCATCGGCATCGGCGTCATCCGACGCGTGTCGCGGTTGTTGCACACACCGCTCATGTCGCTCACCAACGCGATCTCGGCGATCGCGGTCGTGGGCGCGATCATCGTCGCCGGCAGCGACTACCCGCCGTCGATTCGATTCATGGGAGCGATCGCGCTCTTCGCGTCCATGACCAACATCGTGAGCGGATTCCTGATCACCGACCGAATGCTCAAGATGTTCAAGTCGGAGCGCCAGCCGTCGCGGCAAGTAGGCAAGACGGCGGCGCCTGACGCGCGCGAGCTCGAGAAGCGATGATCGAATCCATCGCGCAACTCGCCTACGTCCTGGCCACGGCGCTCTTCGTCCTGGCGCTGCACTGGCTGAACGACCCGAAGACTGCGCGTCGCGGAGTGCAGTCCGGCATCGCGGGAATGACGATCGCCGTGCTCGCCACCTGGATCCAGCCGCAGATTCTCCACCACGCCTGGATCGTCGTAGCCATCATCCTCGGCTTCGCTGTCGGCATCCCTCTGTCGAAAGTTCCACTCACCGCGGTGCCGCAGCGGACGGCGCTCTCGCACGCGTTCGGTGGTTTAGCCGCCGGTCTGGTGGGGACCGCGAAGTATTTCCTCTGGCTCGGGGAAGGTGCGGAAAACCTCACGCCGTTCCGCATGACGGCCATCGTCGCCGAGATCATACTGGGCTACCTGACGTTCACGGGAAGCTTGATGGCGGCCGGAAAGCTTCAGGAAGTGAAGTGGATCCCGCAGCGGCCGGTGACATACCCGCTGCAGAACGTCACCAACATCGGCATCTTGGCCGCCGCGGTCGGACTGGGCGCGCTGCTCGTGGCTCGGCCGGCGGCGCCGTGGTCCAGCACGCTGTTCCTCGTGGTGATCGCACTTGCTCTCCTCTTCGGTGTCCTGCTGATCATTCCGATCGGCGGTGCCGACATGCCGACGGTCATCTCGATCCTGAATTCCTACGCCGGCCTGTCCGCTGTCGCGATGGGCTTCGTGCTCGACAACAAGCTGCTCATCACTGCTGGTGCGCTCGATGGATCGAGCGGCCTCATCCTCTCGATTCTCATGACCCGAGCGATGAACCGCTCGTTCACGAACGTGCTGTTCGGTGCGTTCGGTACCGTGCAGAAAGTCAAGGAAGGGAAGGAGGAGCGCACGTACAAGGCAGAGACGGTCGAGGGTGCAGCGCAGGTGCTCGAGCAGGCGCAGAAAGTGGTCATCATTCCCGGCTACGGCATGGCGGTCGCGCAGGCGCAGCATCGAGTGCGCGAGCTGTACGATCAGCTGACCAAGCGCGGCATCAACGTGCAGTTCGCAATACACCCAGTGGCGGGTCGAATGCCCGGCCACATGAACGTGCTCCTCGCCGAAGCAGAGATTCCCTATAGTGCGTTGGTAGACATGGAGGAGATCAACCGGGAGATAGGGCAGGCCGACGTCGCAATCGTCGTCGGTGCGAATGACACGGTGAATCCAGCTGCGCGAAGCGATCAGTCGAGCCCGATCTACGGCATGCCGATCATCGATGCGGACAAGGCACGCACCGTCTTTGCCATCAAGCGGAGCAAGAATCCGGGGTTCGCGGGGATTGACAACGAGCTCTATGTAAACGACAAGACATGGATGCTTTTCGGGGATGCCAAGGCGGTGGTGGGCGACCTGGTGAAGAACCTCGCTGGCGGCGGCCTGCACTGATCGACGTGCGTCCGCTGCCAGCCGCCGTCGCGGCGGGATTCTTGCGAAAGGGGTGCAGGAATTCCTGAAAGGCGTTCGGGCCACGTTTCACCAAGCCGCCCGTGACGCCTGTTTGGTGTTGCCGACGAGCCGTGTGTGCAAGTCGACGCTGGATGTGATGTGAGGAGAGGTGATGCAGGTAGCAGGTGAGCAGAACGGCTCGCGACCGACCGGACATGCTGCCGCGCACGAGCGCGGTCGTCACGCGCACAGCGTGCAGTTCTACGACGACGATCAATTTCTGACTGCCGCGGTCTCCGAGTTCATGGCGGATGGCCTCGCCAATAGTCAGGCAGTCGTCGCCATCGCGACCCGTGCGCATTGCGATGCGTTCGGCATCAATCTCCGAAGCAGGGGCATCGATCTCGACGAGCAACGCGAGAGCGGGCGGCTGACGATGCTCGACGCGCGTGAAACGCTCGAGACCTTCATGATCGACAAGGTGCCAGACGCGTCGCGATTCCAAATGCTCGTCGGCGGTGTGTTGGAGCGCAGCTCGCGCCACAGCGGCGGCGCTCTCGTGCGCGCGTACGGCGAAATGGTGGATCTTCTCTGGAAAGACGGAAACGCCGACGGCGCGATTCGGCTCGAGGAGCTGTGGAATGAGCTCGCGGCCCAGCATGCGTTCTCGCTCCTCTGTGCCTACTCGATGGCGAGCTTCTACACGTCGGACGCGGTCAGCCGCTTCGAGGACATTTGCCGGACGCACACGCACGTCGTCCCGACCGAGGCCTATCTCCTCGGCGACGACGCGTCGCGCCTGAGACAGATCGCCCTCCTGCAACAACGGGCGCTCGCCCTGGAGACCGAGCTCGCGTATCGTCGTGAGCTCGAGCAGCGCCTCCGGGAATCGCTGCTCGCGCGAGAGCACGCCGAGCAGGAGATGGCGCGCACCGCCCAGGCGCTCGAGTCGGCGCTCGAGCGCGAGCGCGCCGCGCGGCTCGACGCGGAGGTCGCAAACCAGGCGAAGAGCGACTTCCTCGCCGTGATGAGCCACGAGCTGAGAACTCCGCTGAATGCGATCGGTGGTCACACGCAGCTGCTCGAGATCGGCATCCACGGGCCAGTGTCATCCGCGCAGAAGACAGCGCTCTCGAGGATCGACCGGAGCCAACGCCATCTGCTCACGCTGATCAACGATCTCCTCAACCTCTCGCAGATCGAGCGTGGGCGCGTCGAATACTCGATTTCTGAAGTACCTCTCGCGCCGATCCTCGATGAGGTGATGTCGATGATCGAGCCGATGATGGCCGATGCCGGCATCACTCACCATGTAATCCATCCGCCGGAGCCATTGACGGTTCACGCTGACGCCGAAAAGCTGCAGCAGATCGTGCTCAACCTTTTGACCAACGCGATCAAGTTCACTCCGTCGAACGGACGGATCGCGTTGGAGAGCGAGCGCGTCGACGGCGTCGCCATCATTCACGTTCGTGATTCGGGAATCGGCATCGATCCGAGCAGGCTCGATCGCATCTTCGAGCCGTTCGTGCAGCTCGAGCGCCGGGGCCAGGACGGACAGCTGGGCGTCGGCTTGGGCCTGGCGATCAGTCGCGACCTCGCGCGGGGAATGGGAGGAGCACTCACCGCCGAGAGCACCCTCGGCCGCGGAGCGACATTCACGCTGACGCTGCGCGCCGCCTGACCGTTCGCTGAAACTTCAGTTCGCGTACTGAACACTCGACTCGTCGGCGATCGCACGACGCACTACCTTGTTCGGTCGTGAGAATCCTCATCCGCATGAGCCGGCGAGCTGCGACGATCGCCGCCCTTCTCGCACCGGCGCTCGCCGGTGCCTGCCGAACCGTCGCACCGGCCGCACCATCCCCATCAGCGATCGCGTCCGCGCAACGCGTCGTGAGTGACCGCCTCTTCTTCGGGCGCAGCGTCCCGGGCGGCGGCATGGTGAGCGACGCCGAGTGGACCGCGTTCGTCGACAGCGTAATCACTCCGCGCTTTCCCAATGGCCTCACGATTTGGCGAGCCGAGGGTCAGTGGCGGGAATCGACGGGTGCGCTCGCACGCGAGACCGTGATGGTTCTCGAGGTCCTCTATCCTGCCGACAGCGCATCCGACCGCGCGGTCCGCGAGATCGCGGAGGAGTACAAACGACGCTTCCGGCAGGAGGCAGTACTGCGGGCGACTGACGAGGCGCTGATCAGGCTTCTGGACTGACCGAGTGGTGCTATTGCGTCACGCGTAAACATTTGATAACCTAGCGGGCCTCCGACGCCGGGGGCCTCGTTACTGCGGGGGAGGCCCGCCTGGAGCGCCAAGTACTGGCACGAGCGGCGCATTCTCGCTTGTCCTCACCTCGATACACTCGTCGACCGTGAGGACCTTCCGGATGAAGCACTTCGTCATACGTGCCGCCGGCGCGCTCACCTTCGCGCTTTGCGCGGCCGCCACCGCTCCCTCCAGCGCGTCCGCGCAGCAAGATCAGTCTGTCGTCAGACTTGCGCCTGCGACGCTGCCCCGACCGATGTCGCTTGTCGTGAACGGCCAACGTCTACCGGTCACCACGATGCAGGTGCGCTCCGGCGTACGCGGGACCGGAACGGCTGCCGACTTCTACGTCTCGGTGGACGATCTCTCGAGCGCGCTCGGCGGAACGGCCACGACACGACCGCTTCAGCTGCAGGGGAATACAGTGGTCGCGCTCCCGATCACGGTGCGCCCTAGTGGCGCTGCCGTGGACAGCCTGGACAATTTCCGCCCGCGCACCCCGGGTGCCGCGGTCGACAGCCTCGACAACTTCCGGCCGGGCGGCGTGACCTCGACGGCGCCTCGACTCCCGATCACCGTGCGGCAGGCAGGCACACTCTCGACGAACGTCGTGATGATCGACGGAAAGGCCTACGTGCCCTTGTCAGATCTCGCCACGGCACTCGGCGGCACGCCGACGATCGGTTCGACACAGATCGACATCTCCGCTGGCGCGTCGTGCGCGACCTGCGTGCTGTCAGGCGGCCGAAGTCCGTAGCAGGCGCGACTCGCCGCGGCGAGTCGACTCGGAGGCGGTCGGCGTATAGCTTGACGTCCGACCGCCACGATGAGTTGCGTGAGCTCCTCGGAACGAACGAGAGTGCTGTGCATCGCTACCGCGTATCCACGGCACGAGGGTGACCATGTCACCCCATGGCTGCCCGAGCTGATTCGTCGACTCCGCACGAAGGAGATCGACGTGGAGGTCCTCACCTCGGCGTATCGCGGCTTGGGCGATCAGACGGTCGACGGCGTTCGGGTGCATCGATTTCGCTATGCGCCCGCGTCGCTGGAGCATCTTACGCACGATCTCAGCGCTCCGGCGCAGATCAAGAAAATTCCGCTCATGGCCGCGCTGATCCCGACCTACATCGCGCGAGGCCGCGCGGCAGCCGAGCGGCTTGCGCTGACCGGCAGATTCGATGTCGTGCACGCCTTGTGGCCGGTGCCGCACGCCGTGATCGGAGCGGCCGCCAAGCGCGCCGCGCACCTGCCACTGGTCTCTACATTTTTCGGGTCCGAGATTGCCTGGCGCGGTGCATTGCGCGCGACGCTCGCGCCTGCCGTTCGCGCCGCCATCCGGGCGTCCGACGTAGTGACGGCGATCTCGCGATATACGGCGGAGCTCGTTCGCCAGTTCGCTCCGGAGGTCGAGCCGCGGATCATTCCGATTGGAGCGGCTGTGGAACCACCGGCGGCGCAGGCGACGTCGCATGACCGCAAAATTTTCGAGCTGCTGTATGCCGGCCGCCTGACGAGTAGGAAGGGTGTGCACGTGCTCCTCGACGCGCTGGCTAGAGGCACGACGCGCAGCACATTGCACGTGGTTGGAGACGGTGCCGAGCGCTCGAATCTCGAGTTACGGGCGGCGAAACTCGGGGTGGCAGCGCGCGTACACTTTCACGGTTTCGTCACGCGCGACGAGTTGGTGCGTCGCTACGAGTCGTGCGACACGCTGGTACTGCCGTCGTTAGGCAGCGTTCAGGGAGATGTCGAAGGGTTGGGCATTCCGGCGATCGAAGCGCTCGGGTTTGGCAAGCCGGTAATCGCGTCGGCCAGCGGGGGGGTCACCGACATCGTACAGGACGGCATCAACGGACTCTTGGTACCGCCGGGCGATCCGGAGGCGCTCTCGCGCGCCATCGACTCGTTGGAATCGGATCGCCCACGCGCGCGCGCGTTAGGCGCCGCGGGACGTACGCATGTTCAACGCCAGTTCGGCTGGGCTGCGATCATCGAGGCTCTCATAGACGTCTACAGATCGGCTCGCGCTCGCAGAGCCGCATTGTGAGCGACGCCAAACGCAAAGGTGCGTTGCGCGCGCTCGCCTGGGTGTTGACGCTGCTCGCCATCGTCTATCTCGTACGCGCCGTCGTGCGCGACTGGCGCGCACTCGACCTCTCGCTGCTGCGCGTGCGTCCGCTCGAGCTTCTGGTCAGCGTCGCGCTCGAGACCGCGGCGCTGGCGTGGGGCGTGAGCGCTTGGGGTCGCCTGATTCGCACGTTAACCGGAACGCCCGTGCGCCTTCGCACGCTTCTTCGCGTGTGGTGGAGCGCGAGCGTCGCCCGTTTCGTCCCCGGAAAAGTGTGGCCTTTCGTAGCCGCCGCCGGTGGAAGTGCCACGACCGGAGTGAGCGGGCCGCTCCTCGCTGCCACGTTCGGCTTGCACGCCGCGCTGGCGCTGATCACTGCTGGCGTCGTCGGCGTTGCGGCACTCGAGCGCACCCAGGGCCAGCTGGCTGGCGTGGCGCTTTCCGTAATCGCGCTGGTGATCGTGCTCATCGGCATTCATCCGCGCTTGGCGCGCGGCACGGTTCGGCTCGCCGAACGAATGCTAGGGCGCGAGCCGCGCGAGTGGCGTTATCGCTGGCGCGATGGCGCCGCGCTCGTCGCCATTCACGTCACGTCGTGGTTGGTGCAGGGCGTGGCGCTTTTTCTTTTCGTTCGAGCGATCGTGGGGATCGCGCCGAGCGCGCTGTCTCAGACAGTGAGTGCCACGGCGCTCTCGTTCGCCGGCGGAAGTCTCCTGTCGATCGCACCGGCGGGTATCGGAGTTCGCGAGGCGGCGCTCGCGGTCATGCTCGAGCCGTACGTGCCAGCTGGCACCGCCACGGTGGTGGCCTTGGCGGCTCGACTCTGGTCGGTAGCGGCCGAAGCGTTGTTAGGCGCGATCGCACTGATGATGGCGAAGGAGTCCTTACGCACACCAACGATCGATGAGGTCAAGCAATGAGCCGCGAGCTGGTCGCAAACATCGAGAGCGAGTATCGCCGCTATCGAGCGCTGGGAGAAAAGGCAATGAGTCAGCTCTCCGACCACGCGCTCAACCGCATCGCCGCCACTGACGGAAACTCGATTGCGATGGTCGTCCGGCACCTCAGTGGCAACCTCCTCTCGCGCTTCACGGATTTCCTCACGACCGACGGCGAAAAGCCGTGGCGGAATCGTGACGGCGAGTTCGAGACGCGCGAGTATTCCCGCGCCGAGACGGACCAGATGTGGAAGGACGGCTGGGGCGTGCTCGAGCGCGAGTTGGCTTCACTCACCGACGACGCCCTGAGGCGCGAAGTGAAAATCCGCCAGCAGTCGCTCACGGTTCAGGAAGCGCTGCTGCGATCGCTAGCACATGCGGCTTACCACGTGGGACAGATGGTGCTGCTCGCGCGTATCTTCGCGCACGAAGAGTGGAAGTCGCTGAGCATCCCCAAGGGGAAATCCGAGGAGTACAACCGGGCGCCCACGCTGGAGAAGGGCCTGCGCTGACCGATTACTCCGAGCGCAACGTGAGAGTGGGATCCACGCGCGTTGCGCGTCGCGCAGGTAGCCAGGTCGCCAGGAGCGCGATCGCCGGCAGCGTCGCGGCCACGATCACGAAGGTGATCGGATCGAGCGGGCTGACCTCGTAGAGCAAGCTGCGCATCACGCGCGTGACCGCGACCGCGCCACCCAGACCCAGGACGAGTCCGAGCAAGGTCATCAGCATCCCTTGCCTGACGATCAACGCCACCACGCTGCGCGGCCGCGCACCGAGCGCCATGCGTACGCCGATCTCGCGTGTGCGCTGAGTGACGGCGAAGCTGATCACGCTGTACAGCCCGATCGCCGACAGCACGAGGGCCAGCGCGGCAAATCCCGACAGCAGTGCCATCGCGAACCGCTGTCTGGCGATCGTGCCGCGAGCCATCTCCTCGAAGGTGCGAACGTTTCGAACCGCCAAGCGCGGGTCGACACCAGCAATTGCTCTCCTCAAAAGCGGCGTTTGCGCCGCGATCTCCGGTCCGCCGTGAACGAGGATCGCGAATTGGGAGCCATCCATCGAGCCTACGGTCGGGTAGTAGAGCTTCAGGTTGTCGATTCCATCGGCTGGGCCCGGCCGACGAACGTCATTCACGACGCCGATGACCGTGTGCCAATCACCATTCTTGGAGAGACGGAAGCGCCTGCCGATCGGGCTGTGCGTGCCCCAATATTTTTGCGCCAATCCGCGACTTATGATCGTCGGCGATCCGCTCGTGTCGCTCGAGAACCCGCGTCCTTCGAGCACTCGCATTCCGATCGTCGCAAAGTAGTTCTGGTCGACGATCCCCAAGCCGATGATGCCAGGCTCGTCGGCGGTGCTGCTTCCCTCGATCTCGAACGTGCCGAACGTGACACTGCCATCGAGCGGTGCGCCGTGGGCGGCGGTCGCGGCAATTACTCCGGGCACGCGGCGGGTTGCGTCCACGAGCGCTGTAGTCAGCTCTCGCTTC
Organism: Gemmatimonadaceae bacterium; assembly: GCA_035253585.1. GTDB lineage: Bacteria > Gemmatimonadota > Gemmatimonadetes > Gemmatimonadales > Gemmatimonadaceae > DATFBY01. The sequence continues at coordinate 49,782 of DATFBY010000055.1, forward strand.
GATGCGGATACAGGATACGCTGTGGTCGGCGCGAGGATCGAGATGGACAGCCGCCCTTCGGTCTCGAAGCCTAGATCGGTACGCTGCAGGTGCATCATCGTCCGAAACAGCAGGCCTGCGCCGATGAGCAGCACCACCGAGAGCGCCACTTCGACGCTCACGAGCCCGGCGCGCAGCCGCCTCGCTGCGGACGAAGGGCTGGTCGTGGACGCACCCGCTTTCAGCATGTCCGCCAACTGTCGTCCGGTCAGCTGTAGCGCCGGCACCAGCCCGAAGAGCAGACCGGTGAGAAGGGACACGCCCAGCGTCCAGGCGAGCACGATCGGCTCGATGCGTGCCTGGTCGAGCTCGCGGAGAGCGCTCGGCCGCACCGCAACGATCAGATCGAGCCCTCTCCACGCGAGCCACAACCCCAATGAACCGGATACGATTGCCAGCAGCGTGCTCTCCGCCAACAGTTGCCTAACGAGTCGCCAACGGCCGGCGCCGATCGCCGCGCGCACGGCCAGCTCACGCTGCCGCACGGTGGCGCGCGCGAGAAAGAGATTGGCGACGTTGGCGCAGGCGATCAGCAATACCAGGCCCACGGCGCCGAAGAGGATAACGACCACGCGGTTGTTGGCATCGCGTCCGACTCCCGCGATCGCAATGAGCTTGGCGTCGCCGGAGCGCAGCCCACGGACATCCGTTCGAACGGTCGCGGCGATCGTGGTGAGCTCACGCTCGGCTTGCGCGACAGTGAAGCCGTCGCGAAGCCGCGCGATGCTCATGGCCGGCTCCGTGGTGTCGCCGACGATGTGCGGCGTCCACAGCTCGCGCAGATCGGCGGAGCTCGGCATCGGCACGTCGAAATCCCGCTTCATCACACCGACGATGGTGTGCGGCTCGCCGTCCAGGATCAGTGTGCGGCCGAGCACGTCACGTTGCCCTGCGAAGCGGCGCTTCCACAGCCCATAGCCAATCATCACGACCTTCGGTCCACCAGGTCGCGTCTCGTCAGGCGCGAACCCGCGGCCGAGCTCCGGCTGTGTGCCGAGCAGAGCTGGTAGGTCCGCGGCGATGCTGGCGCCGGCTACCAGCTCGGTCTCCTCGCCGCCAAGCACGTACTCTTTCGTTTGAAAGGACGACACAGCCTCCAGGGAGCGGGCGCGTCGCGCCCAGGCCTCGGCGACATCTCGTTCGGCCGTCACCAGCGCTTTGCTTCCCTGTACGGCGGTCCAGAGCATCGCCAAGCGATCGGGCTCGTGGTAGGGAAAGGGCTTCAGTACCAGGCGGTTCACGACGCTGAAGATCGCGGTATTGGCGCCGATACCGAGCGCGAGCGTGAGGATCGCGGTCGCGGTGAATGCGGGCGTTCGCCCGAAGGAGCGCATCGCGTAGCGGAGATCCTGGCCCAGCCCAACGAGCCAGTTCCGTCGCTCCACCGCGCGCACTCGCTCGATGTCCTGCGCTTCACAGTACATGCGCGCGTCTCGCACATCGCCGAAGCGCCGTAGGGCTTCCTCTCTGGCGGCCTCGGGCGACCGGCCGTTGGCGATCAGCTCGGCGATCCGCATGTCGATGTGGAAGCCCACTTCGTCGTCGAAATCTTCGCGCACGCGCTGGGCCTCGCGGCCGGCCAGGCGCAATACGCGACGCAATCCCTTGAAGCCCGACATGAATGCTCCTCGCTCAGGCAGTCTCGAGAACGCTGCTTACGGCGGAGGAGAAGCGTCGCCACGTCTCGGCCTCGGCGCGGAGCGCTCGGCGACCGACGGCGGTGAGCTCGTAGTACTTCGCCTTCCGATTGTTCTCCGAGACGCCCCATTCAGAAACGATGGCGCCCGCTCGCTCCAGACGGTGCAGCGACTTATAGAGCGCCGCATCCTCGATCTCGAGGACGCGGCCCGTGCGCTCCTCGATGGAGCGGGAGATCCCGTACCCGTGCATGGGACCCCAGGACAACGTCTTGAGGACCAAGACGTCGAGCGTTCCGTGCAGCAGGTCGACCGGGTCGCGAGCCATGGCCACTCCACTAACTAGGTATGGGGAATATGGGGAGTGGCGCCGCGGTTGTAAAGACACGTCTGTCTACCGGCTGGCGGGCACGGTTTGCAACTTATGTCCTGGCGTCGGCGTTCCACCGTCATGCGCCGACAGCTCAAGATTCCGCAGATTCCCGACACCCCGATGACTTTCACCAGTGCCAGCGCGCTCGCCGATCGTTACACGATCGAGCGTGAGATCGGACGCGGCGGCATGGCGACCGTATTCCTGGCCGAGGAGCGCAAGCACGCGCGGAAGGTGGCGATCAAGGTGCTGCATCCCGAGCTCGCCGCCTCGTTAGGCTCGGCGCGGTTCCTCCAGGAGATCGGCATCGCGGCGCGGTTGTCGCATCCGCATCTGGTGCCGCTCATCGACTCGGGTGACGCGGAAGGCTCGCTCTATTACGTGTCGCCGTTCGTCGAAGGCGGCTCGCTTCGCGCCCGCCTCGAGCGCGAGGGTCGTCTCTCGGTTCGCGAAGCGATCGCCATCGCCGAAGAAGTGGGAATGGGACTCGACTTTGCGCATCGCAGCGGGTTCGTCCACCGCGATGTGAAGCCGGAGAACATCCTCTTCGCCGATGGGCATGCGCTGCTGGCCGACTTCGGCATCGCTCGCGCCTGGGGCGCGTCTGAGCGGCAGACGCTCACCGACGCGGGGATCGCCATTGGGACACCGGAGTACATGAGTCCGGAGCAGGCCAGCGGCGAGCAGAATCTGGACACGCGAAGCGACATCTACAGCCTGGCCGTCGTGACCTACGAGATGCTCACGGGTGCGCCGCCACTGCGGGGGACGAATGCGCGGGCGACGATGGCCAAGCAGGTCACGGAGACGCCCCCGCCGCTGCGAGCAGTGCGTCCGGACGTGCCCCCGCCCGTCGAGCGCGTGATACTACGCGCGCTGGCCAAGGAGCCGGGCGCGCGCTTCGCCACCGTCGTCGACTTCATCGAGAAGCTCAAGGCGGCCGAGGATGCGGCGCCCACGATGCCCGCGACGGCGATACGCAGCCTGGCCGTGCTGCCGTTCGTGAATGCCAGCCCCGATCCCGAGAACGAGTACCTCAGCGACGGAATTACCGACGAGCTGATAGATGGCCTGGCCAAGGTCGATGGCGTTCGCGTCGCCTCGCGCACATCGGTGTTCGCGCTCAAAGGGAAACCTCAGGACATTCGATCGATCGGTGCGTTGTTAGGCGTCTCGGTGGTGCTCGAGGGAACGGTGCGGAAGTCCGGCGAGCGGCTTCGGATCACGGCGCAGCTGAGCTCGGCGGAGGACGGCCGGTTGCTCTGGTCGCAGCGCTACGATCGCACGCTGGACGACGTTTTCACCATTCAGGAAGAGATCTCGCGCACCATCGTCAACACGCTTCGAGCGACGTCGCTGGCTGTTTCGAGCGATGGGCCGGCCAAGCGTTACACCGAGAGTGTCACGGCATACGGTCTTTACCTGCGCGGCCGCTACGAGTGGAACAAGCGCACGCAACGCGCGATGGTGCAGGCCATCGATTACTTCGAGCAGGCGATCGCGGCCGATCCGAATTACGCGCTGGCCTACACGGGGCTGGCCGACGCCTACGCGCTACAGCTGGACTATCGCAGTGTGCCGGTGGCGGAAGGCTTCGCTCTCGCAAAGGAGTACGCGCGCAAGGCACTGGAGCTCGATGAGAGTCTTCCCGAGGCGCACGCGTCGCTGGCCTGGAGTCTCTTCATCTATGATTGGGACTGGGAGGGCGCCGGGCGCGAATTCCGCCGCGCCATCGAGCTGAATCCGCGATATGCAGTAGCGCACCAGTGGTACGCCTTCCTGCTGCTCACGCAGGGGCGCATCGAGGAGGCGCTGGTGGAGGCACACACTGCACAGGAGCTTGACCCGGCGTCGGTCTCCGCGCGTCGCGGTCTCGGTTTCGCCTACTACTACGCGCATCGGTACGAGCGGGCAGCCGATCATCTCCTGCGCGGCATCGCAATGAATCCGGTGGCGGAGGAGACGTATCGCGTTCTCGGCCTCGTGCTGTCGGCGCAGGGTGAGCACGCAGAGGCGGAGCGAGTCCTGCGCGAAGCGCTAGCGCTACAGGGAAGCGGCACCTTGAGTCGGGCCACGCTCGGCTACGCATTGGCAAGAGCGGGCAAGCGGGCCGAAGCCGAAGGGCTCCTGGCAGAGCTGGAGCGCGAAGCCGAGCGCGACTACGTGTCGCCGGTCGCGTTCGCAACCTTACATCTCGGACTTGGCAACTGGGAGCGTGCGCTCGACTGGGCGGAAAGGGCGTACGAAGAGCGGCGCGGCTGGCTCGCGTATCTGAAGGTCCAGCCGATGCTCGACCCGATTCGCGGACACCCGCGGCTCGAAGCGCTGATAAAGAGGATGAAGCTGTAAGGGCGGGAGTCGGGACTGGGCACGGCTCGTGGCGAGCGAGTAGATCGGCCCCAACCGCCGAGTCCCGAGTCCCAAGTCCCGAGTCCCGCTGTATCTTCGTCTCCGATCCTTCCTCCTCGGAGACCTAATGCGCGTTCCGCTCTCTCTCGCTTTTCTGTGCATCGCGCCAGTAGCTAGTGCACAGCAACCGCCGCGAGACGATGTGGCGAGGCTCGTGGCGGCGATGCTCGGCGACACGCCGCTGGTCAGCGACATCAGGGCGTTGTCGGACCGGCTAGGCGGCCGAGCAACCGGCTCGCCGCAGAATCTGCGCGCGGTGGAGTGGGGGCTCGAGCGATTCCGCGAAATGGGCGTCGAGGCGCGGCGCGAAGGTTTTCAGATGCCGGGACTCTGGCTCGAGCGATCGGCGACCGTAGTCATAAGCGGCCCGAACATTCGATTCACACCGCGCGTCGCGGCCATGCCTTTCTCCACCGCCACGCCCTCGTCAGGCACCTCTGGACCGCTGCTCGACGCCGGCGTCGGCGCGGAAGAGGATTACAAGCGTCTCGGCAATAGCGCGCGGGGCGCTTTTCTCCTGGTCGAGACGCCGGAGCTCACGGACATCGCCGGGCTCTTCAAGGAATACACTGACGCCCGCCCCATCGAGGAACGCGCGAATGCGGCGGGCGCGGCCGGCGTGATCTATGTCGGCAGTCGTCCGCGCGACGTGCTGTACCGACACAACGTGTGGGCGAACCTCGCGAATACGAAGCCGATGCTGGTAATCGAGCGCGACGCCGGTCTTCGTGCGCTGCGCCTGCTCCGCAGCGGCGTTCCGCTCACGATTACCGAGACGATCGACATACAGTCGGGTGGCCCGTACGAGAGCTACAACGTCGTCGGCGAGATCCGCGGAAGCACCCGGCCAACCGAGGTCGTGTTGTTAGGCGCGCATCTCGACGCCTGGGACCTCGGCGACGGCACGCTCGACAACGGCGCGAACGTCTCGCTGGTGCTCGACGTGGCCCGTCAGATCAAGCGGCTCGGTCTACGGCCGGCGCGCACCATCCGCTTCGTGCTGTGGAACGGTGAGGAGCAGGGACTGAAGGGAAGCCTGGGTTACGCCAAGTCGCACGCTGCCGAGCTCGACAAGCACGTCGTCACGCTCACCTACGACATCGGGTGCGGCCGGGTGATTGGATTCTTCACCGGCGGACGCCCCGAGGTCGCTGCCGCCACGACGCGACTGCTCGCTCCGGTCACCGGTATCGGCCCCTTCACGCAGATCGACATCCCTATCGTCGGCACCGACAATTTCGATTTCATGATGGAAGGCGTCGCCAACCTCGTTGCCAATCAGGAGTCCGCGCAATACGGACCGAACTATCACGCGCGCTCCGACACCTTCGACAAGTGCGACACCCGCGAGGTGAAGCTGAACGCGGCCTCTGCCGCGGCTCTGGTGTACGGCTTTGCGCAAGACGACCAGACACTCCCTCGACAGACGCGCGCACAGGTCGAGGAGCTCATACGAACGACGGACTTGCGCGACCAGATGGTGACGTTCAACGTCTGGACGGACTGGGAGCAGGGAAAGCGCGGACGTTCACGTTGACGTTCACTCGTTGACGTAATCGCAAGCGCGCACTACCAATCGTAAGGCGCGCGAACAGGGGGGATCCCATTCGTCACTGCTGGCGCTTCGTAGAGTACAGCGCAGTCGCCGTGATGCTTTCGATCGCGGCGTGCAAGTCGGCTGGCACCGACGGGCCGGAGATGGTCCCCCAAACCGGAACGCGACACACCTTGTCCGCCGCCGATCTGGAGGGAACGCCATTCCCGAGTCTGCTCGAGGCGGTGCAGACGCTGCGAGGCGAATGGCTACGGAACCGCGGTCCGAACAGTCTCAATTTCGATGTCGACGTCGTCGTGTACCTCGACGGGAACCGACTTGGCGGACGAGGCGCACTGCGCACGATTCCCACGCTTGGCGTCACGCTGGTCCGCTTCCTGAGTCCACCTGAAGCGCAGAGCCACTTCGGTCTCAGCCATCCGAACGGCGCGATTCTCGTAAGCACCAAGCTCTAGCTCTGCCGCAGTCTCCCCTCGAAGCCGTCTCCGCGCTCTTTCAGCGCGAGTTCGGCGGCGCGCCGGACGTGATCGCGTCGGCGCCCGGCCGCGTGAACCTCATCGGCGAGCACACCGACTATAACGGCGGCGAGGTTCTGCCGATCGCGATCGGGCAACGGACGTGGGTTGCCGCGCGGCGATCATCGGGACCCACATCGCGCGCGCGCTCGGCGAACGAGCGGTCGCCAGGCGAGTGGAACGCCGCGTCACCGAGACGCAGCGGTCACTGGTCCGACTACCTCGCCGGCCTCCAAGCGGCGTTGTACGCGTTAGGCGCGCCCGAGAAAGCGAAGCTAGGCGCGGTCGAGGTTGCCGTGCTCAGTGATGTCCCCGCCGGTGCGGGCCTCAGCTCGTCGGCAGCGTTGGAGGTCGCGGGGCTGACCGCGCTGGCGCACTTGGCAGGCGTCGAGATCGCGCCGAGGGCGGTTGCCCTCGAGTCGCAGCGCGTCGAGGCCGAGTTCGTCGGCGTCGCCTGCGGGATCATGGATCAGTTCGCGTCCGCGCTCTCGGCTGCGGGTCACGCCCTCCATATATGGTGCGACACCGGGCGCGTGGAGCATGTGCCGACGCGCGATTCCGTACTGATCTTCGATACGGCCGTACCGCGCGAGCTCCGATCTTCGCAGTTCAATACGCGCCGCACCGAGTGCGACACGGCGCTGGCTATGCTCAGGCGGCTCGAGCCAACACTCCCGAGCCTCGCCGCCGCTTCCTTGGAGCTGTTGCAGCGGGCCGCGCTACCACCACCACTCGACAGGAGAGCACGCCACGTCGTCGAGGAGACTCGACGCGTGCAGCGCGTGGTGGAAGGACTGCGCGACGAAGGAGCGCTCGACGGCGCAGAACTGTATGAGTCGCATGAGTCGCTGCGTGCGCTGTACGAGTGCTCGTCACCGCAGCTCGATTGGTTCGTCGAGCGCACGTCCACCGTTCCAGGAATCCGTGGCGCGCGCCTCACCGGAGCGGGATGGGGAGGTTGTGCGATCGCTGTCGGCGACGAGCGTACGCTGGTTGACACAGCGGCGGAAATCGCCGCAGAGTACCGGCGGCGGTTCGATCACCAACCACGAGCCTGGCACACTCGCGCCGACGCCGGCGTACGCCTGGAACGGCGCCAGCGGTGACGACCGATGCCTAACGATTGCGATTGGACGCTGAGCGACCCGCCCGGCCGTCCCTACCCCGATGCGAAATTGCGCGGCGTGAACAATCGAAGGTACGCCCCTTGCCCGCTGCATGACGAAAAGGAGGAAACGTCATGCAGCATCGCGTGCCGCTCGCGCCGGGCCGTCGTGCTCGGAGTGAGTCATACGGCGTCATTGTCCATAGCCATCTCCGTTGGGATTTCGTGTGGCAGCGGCCGCAGCAAATCCTATCGCGTCTTGCTCGCACGAACCCTGTGCTCTTTGTGGAAGAGCCGATACTCCTTGACGACATCGAGCACCCGACGCTCGATCTCATGACGCCCGTTGACCGGGTCACCAGGGCCGTTCCTCGAATACCGCGGGGAAACGGCGCTTCGTATGACGAAGCGATGGCGATGATCCGAACGTTGATCGATCGCGCGCGTCGTAGTCCGCTCATCGACGGCCGCTTCAACAAGGTCGTGCAGTGGTTTTACACGCCTATGCCAGCACCCGAGATGATCGGTGCATTTGGCGAGAACGCGGTCGTGTACGACTGCCTGGATGAGCCATCGCGATTTCGCTCGCCGCCGTCCGACCTCGCGCGTCGCGAACGCCTGCTTCTTTCCCGCGCGGATGTCGTCTTCGCAAGGCTGGAGCGACTCTTCGAAGCGAAGTCGCGCTACCACCACAATGTCCATTTCATCGCCGACGCTTGCGAGCCGCCCATCGAGTCGGCTAGGCACGCTGCTCGAGCGCCTGACGAGTCACGCGCCGAGGAGGGGCTTGTCCCAGCCGCGGCCAGGTCATGGGATCCAATCGTTCGGCGCATGCGTCAGCTCATCATGACTGCAGTCGCCGCGCGTGGCGCCGCGCGCGACGTGAATGAAATCCTGAGCGCCGGGCTGCCGCACGGAGCGCAGCCGGAAGCTGCCGGCGACCCGCCCTGATGCTGCTGTTATTTGGCCATCACGGGTGCTGAGGTGACCGTACGGCGTGCCCTCATCCCCTGCGGAGGGAAGGGTACGCGCATGCTGGCATTGACCGGCGGAGCCCCGAAGGAGTTGATGCCGCTGGCCGGTGCGCCCATGCTCACACATGTCGTGCGCGAAACCGCGGCGAGCGGCATCACCGATCTCGTCATTGTCATCGCACCCGGCAAGGAAGCGATTGTCGAGCAGGTCGCACCGCTCGCCGGAACGCGCGGGATGCCGGAGCGCATCTCGTTCCTCGAGCAGTCGGAGGCGCGGGGATTGGCGGATGCGATCCGACTCGGACGCGAGTTCGCGTCAGGCGAAGCGCTCGCCGTCGCGCTGCCTGACAATCTCTTCCTGGCCGATCGACCGGCTCTGGCCCAGGTCATCGACCGGTACGAAGAGACCAAACGAAACGTCGTGGCGATCGTGGAGATCAGCGCGCACGAAGCGGCACGCCGCGGCGCTACTTCCATCTATGCGGGCTCGCCTCGGGGCGACGCATTCGAGATCGACTTCATTCCCAACAAGCGCGATCGTGCCGCGCGCTTCGATACCGGTGGAGCGTCATCCGCGTTCAGCGGTGTGGGCCGATACGTGCTCGATCGTCACGCGTTCGACGCGATCGACGAGGTGGAACGGTCGCTCACGCCAGGCACCGAGCTGGATGACGTTCCCGTTTTGCAGCGATTGCTGGCCGCTGCAAAGCTCACCGGCCGGTTGGTGCGAGGTCGCTTCCTCGACCTCGGCCTTCCAGAAGGATTTCAGGAGGCGGAACAGGCGCTGACGGTGGGCGAGGGACGAACGGTGTCATAGCTGTGATAAAACGAGTGATCTGACTCTGGTGCGCGGGCGGTCCGGACGGTACCGTGTCCTGGCTTCGAAACCGATCGGCAGTCACTCGTCCACGCCTCTCATGATGCGTCGCGTCGCTCGCGCCGTTGCGTGTCTCGTGGCGCTCGCCACGCCGTCGATCATTCCCACCACGCCGCTGCATTCGCAGACCGTGCGTGTGCGCGTCGTCGAGCAGGAAAGCGAAGCAGCAGTCGGTGGCGCACTCGTGGCATTGCGCGGCATTGACGGGAAAACGGTCGGGCAGCAGCTGACTCCGCCTGACGGCGCCGTACTCTTGCGTGCTCCTTCCGCCGGCGAGTACCGCGTGCACGTCGCGCGAATCGCGTTTGCGCCCGCGCTGTCCGAGCCCCTGACGTTGTCCGCCGGCGCCACCGCCGAGCTCACGATGCGTGTCGCCTCGGCGCGCGTGAGCCTCGCCGGTGTGCAAATCAGCGGGACACGTGGCACCTGCCGCACGAACCCAGCTCAGGCGCGCGAAACAGCGGAGCTTTGGGAAGAGATTAGAAAGGCACTCGCGTCGACGGAGCTCACGCGCACGCAGCGGCTCGTGCCGATCCAGCTGCGCACCTTCGAGCGGCGCCTAACGACGCGACTTCGAGTCGAGAAGGAAGAAAAGAGCGAGCCGAAGGCGGGTACCGACCGGCCATTCTTCGCGCGACCGGCGGCCGAGCTCGCGCGATCGGGCTACGTCGTTCGCCCGGACGGTCGACCAGTGGATCTCGGTGCGCCCGACGCCGGAATTCGAGACCTCACGTTCTTCGGACCGGATGCGAACGTCGTACTCGCCGAGGAGTTTGCGCGCGACCACTGCTTCCGCGTCGAGCGCGGCGACGGCCAGCGTGCGGGTTTACTGGGTCTCGCTTTCGAGCCGGCCGCCACGCGGTCGGACATTGTCGACGTCCAAGGCGTGCTCTGGGTGGACCCGAAAGCGGCCGAGCTCCGCGTGCTCGAGTTCACCTACGCGAACTGGAATCCACCGGTGCCGACACCTGCCGTCGGCGGCCGCGTGGCGTTCGAGCGCCTGACGAGTGGTGCCTGGATCGTAAAGGAGTGGGCGATCCGAATGCCGCTCTTCACGCAGGAGCAGATGCCACCGTATCGCCTCAAGCTCGCGGGATACGCCGAGTCTGGCGGTGAGGCGGGCGCTAATCTGCCGACAGTCGCGTCGAAGGTGGAGTACGGACGTATCGAGGGGACGCTCGCCGACAGCCTCAGCGGCGCGCCGCTCTCCGGTGCCACCGTTCGCCTAACGCGAAGCCCTCGGTCCGTGCGGAGCGATGCCGCCGGCCGCTTCGTGCTCGACAGCCTCGAAGCTGGAACCGATGGGCTCATCGTCACCCATCCCCGTCTCGAATCGTTAGGCATGCGGCTCGGCGAGCGTATTCAAATCGCGGCTGGTGAAACGACGCGCCTCGCGCTGGCCGTGCCGTCATACAGGCAGTTCCGCGCGTCCTGTCGCGATACGTCGATGGCGCACCGCGGAATCATCGTCGGGAGCATCCGCGACGCCGAGCAGTCTCGGTCGCTGGCGAATGCCGCCGCGGTATTCTGGTGGGTCGAGGTCGATACGAGCGGCGGACGTCCGCGTGTCGGGCCGCGTGAGCTGCGCGCCATCACCGACGAGGCGGGAACCTTCCGCGCCTGTGGTATTCCCACGGGCCAGATGATCTCGGCGCAGGGCCACGCCGGCGGCTTCGCCACCGGTATTGTTCAGATGATGCTCGACGAGCACGCGGTGGCGGGAAGAGATTTCGTGATAAGTCTCGACTCGACCGCGATCGCTACCGGCGCCGACGACAACGCACTGCCGATCGAGCCACGCAGCACGGCGCCGACTGCGCGCATTCTCGGCGCGGTGTTCGACAGCACTGGCGCTTCTTTTTCTGGCGCGCAGGTGAGAGTCGACGGCGCGGCCGCGCAAACGGTCAGCGACGAAAACGGTCGCTTCGTTCTGGAGAAGCTCCCCGCCGGAACACAGACGCTCGACGTTCGCGCGACCGGCTTCGCTCCGGTGCGACAAGTCCTCCACTTGCTGCCGACTGGCGACAACGCGGTGTCGGTGCGCCTCGATCGAGTCGTGACGTTGGCAACCGTCGAAGTTCGTGGGCGCCGCGCGCCGCGCGCCGAGATTCGACGTCCGATCGAGGAACGCGCCAAGCTGCTGGGCGGCTTCTTCATCTCGCCTGACGACCTGGAGAAACGGGGGCAGGCTCCGATCTACATGCTGTTCGATCAGATTCCGTATCTGATCGTGATGAACACGCCCGAGACGAACGATCCAGACCGTCCCGCGCGTCAGCCACGGATCAACCCTCGGCCACTTCCGCGCCCGCGTGACAAGGGAAGTCAGCACGAAGCGCAGACGCCATCCTCGCCGAGGGAGACGCTGCTCAGTCATCAGCCCGGAAAGGAGTGGCACGACAACGCGAGTAGCAGCGGACTTCGTCTCTTCATGCCTGGTGCTGCCGGAAAGCGATGCGTGGCGGATGTGTGGATCGATGGGAAGCTGGTTCGCTCCGAAGCACTCTTCGGCTTGACCGCCGATGAGATTCACGCGATCGAGGTGTACCTGCGCGTCGATGACGTCCCGGCGAAGTATCGCCGCGCGCTGAGCACGTGCGGCGCGATACTCGTTTGGACGGTCGACACGAGCGGTTGACCGGCAGCCAGGGGCCAAAGAAAGGCCGAAACCGTCGGTGACCGCGTCAGAAATTTTGTCCGACCGTCTGGCGCGTCTTGCCTGACAGTCGCACACTACCGATCCCCCCACGGAGGCGGGCCGGTGTTCGCTCCTCGCTCATCGAGGGCGGCGATGTACACGCCACGCGGCAGCAGCGTGCTGCGCGATATCGAGTCGCGCATCGTGCGCGCTGCCGCGTTCGCGCTGGTGCTCCTCCTCGCCGTGATGATGCTGCCGTCCTCCGTGTCGCGACAATCTCGATCGGAGCTCGATAAGGATGCCGCACCGCGAGTCGCGACAGGGACGGCGCCCGCGTCGCCGCTGAGTGTTGTCCGCGATGCCATTGCCGAGCCGGTGCGCGTGCCTACCGCATCGGCGAACAAGCCGGTAGTGAGGCCGCGGCCAGGGACGGCGACGCGGAGCGCACTGCTCGCCGCGATGCGCCGCGCCACCGGTGAGCGAGCTCTCTTCCGTGTAGATCACATCGCGGTGTCGGGTACCTTCGCGTTCATGCGGTCCGAAGCGCTGGTCCGCACTGACGGAGAGCTGCGCCCGACAGGCCGTGAGTTCGCCGCGCTCTTCGAGCGGGATGCAAGCGGGACGTGGCGTGCCCTCGAGCTCTGGTCTTTGTCACGCGAGCAGGATCGACCCTATGCCGCGTTCTCGCATCGCGTGCGCATCATCGTTCGCGAGCGTGGACTTCCCCCCAAGCTCCTTCCAGGGTCGTTCTAGAACCATCGAGATTCGAGATTCGAGATCGAGGCGTCACGCGTTGGCCGCGAGTTAGATTCCGTCGCGACTATTTCTCCAATCCCGGCCTCGAGACCAATGTCGACAATTCGGCGTCACGTGCGCGGTCGAGGTGCACTCGTCATCGCGCTCTCGTTAGGCGCGTGCAGCGGCGAACCGGAAGACAAGAATGCGCGTGGCGCGGGATTACCCGCGGCCGATTTGCCGATCGGGCGGCGCGCCTCCGCCTATGCGACTGGCATGCGCGGGATGTTCGACGTCGGCCCCGGGCTGGTACTTCTGCTCGATCCCGCGCTGCTGCCGCGCTCGCGCACGGCTGAGCCGGAGGACAGCGCGACGTCGGATCTGATCCAAGCCCTACGCGAGACCCGAACGATCCAAGGGACGTGCGCGCCACGGCGGGGCACCGATCGGCGCAGTGCGCCCATCTGTGAGGCGTCGGCAGCGGGGTACATCATCCGGGTCTCCGACATCTTTCAGGCGAGCGGCGACACCGTGCAACTCTACGTGACCGCCGAGCGGTATCGCGCTGCGCGAGATACGGCCGGTTTCCAGCCCCCGCTCCGCATCGAGCAGCGCTACGACCTCACGCCCCGTGGCGATGCATGGTCGGTAGCGCGCAAGGCGAGACTCGTGAAGTGAGTGGTCTGACGAGCCCGCCGTTCATCGCATCACTCGCGCTACTCCTTCTCAACGATCTGGTGCTCAAGACGGCGTTTCACAACGCCGTGACCGGGAAGCTGTCCGACATCGCGGGGCTTATCGTTTTCCCACTTTTCTGGAGCGCATTGGCTCCCCGCCGACGACTTGAGATCGTCATCGGCACGGGTGTGCTGTTTATCTGGTGGAAGTCATCGCTATCGCAGCCGGTCATCGAGCTCTGGAACTCGATTGCGCCCTTAACGATCGGGCGCACCGTCGACTATACCGATCTGCTCGCGCTGGTCGTGCTTCCGTTCGTATACTTCCATCGGCCAATGCCTAACGAGCGACGCCCTCGGTGGCTGGCGCCGGCGTCGGCCGCACTGTGCGTTGTCGCGTTCGGCGCGACCTCGCGTGCGCCGAGGCTCATCCCGGTGCCGGATACGTCCTACACCTTTCCACAGTCGCGCGTCGAGCTGCTCCAGCGGATCTACGATCTGCGTCTGTCGTATCTCGACGTCGGACGGCCACCAAAGCCGAGTCCCGAGGGTCCCGATAGCATTGACATCATCGTCCCGCCGACCGATTCGGCGCAGGCAGCAGGGGGTTGGAGGCCTTCGATCGAGATCGAGGTTCGGGACGTCGATGGCGGAAGCGCACTTCGAATGCTGAGCGCTCGCACGCACGGCGAGGTGCCTCCGCGCGACGAGATGCGTCGCCGTTTCGAGGAGGGTTTCGTCGAGCCGCTTAGAACAGGGACGCCTAACGAGAAGTTCTATCGTTGGCCGATGTCGCCCAATGGCAAGGCCCGTTTCCGTCCACGGATCATAGCGCCATCGTCGCTGACGGAGGCTCGCGATACGGTGACGATCTCGCTCGCGCGGCCGGCCCATGTCGCCATCATCGAGTTGACGCCGCATGACCAGTGGCACCTCATTTATCCGGCGGTGCCTGACGACGAGCGGGAGTTGCCGGCGGGAACGCACGAGTTGACGACACGGTGCGCTCGCGAACCGCGGCGCACCGACACGATCCCTCCTGGCAATCTGGTGGGAGTGTGCGAGATCGCACATCCGGTGACGACCACCGCGCTCCAAGCGGCCGACCCGGTCGTCGATGTCACCGGATGCGCGCTAGACGCGCCAGTCTTTCCGCGTCAGCCCGTGAATAGTTCCGGCACCCTTCTGCTGATCGCCGCCGATGCGCCGCTTCGCCGCGAAGCGATCGAGCCGTTAGTCCGCGGCTACTGCGGACTGGCGCTCACGTACGCCTACGAGCATTCACACGCCGCGCGGCTGGTAAAGGCGGCCCGGGGAAAAAGATGGGAAGCGGAGGAGAGGTTGCTGAGGAGGTAGGTGAGCATCGAGATGCGAGATTCGAGATTCGAGATTCGGTGTGCGGAGGCGAATCTCGAATCTCGAATCTCGCATCTCGATGCTCACCATCCTATCCCATAATCCTCCCCATGATTGCTCGACCCGCCCCACATGCTGCCATGCTCGCGGTCGAACAGGATCGCGTTGATCGGCCCGGAGGTCCGCTCTTGGAATTCCAATGTGTAGCCCATCGCCTCCAACGCCTTCCTCACGTCGTTAGGCGTCGATGAGGCGACGAGCATGCGGCCGGGACGGGATTCGTGTTGGCCGAAGCTCGACCGCATCTGAAAGCTGTTGATGTTCGGCGCCTCCGCCGCTTGCTGCACCGTCATTCCGAACTCGACGATGTTCAGGAAGAACTGCAGGAGATTCTGATCCTGCGAGTCGCCGCCTTGCACGGCAAAGGCGAGGAAGGGAAGACCGTCCTTCAACGCGATCGTCGGTGTCAGTGTCACACGAGGCCGCTTTCCAGGCTCGATCACGTTGTACGGTCCATCGCGCGCGTCAGTGACGAACGCCTGCGCCCGCTGACTGAGCCCGACGCCGGTGCGCCCCGCGATCACCGCCGGAATCCATCCGCCACTCGGAGTCACCGACACAACCCAGCCGGCCGAATCCGCGGCTTCGATGCTCGTCGTTCCGGCGTAGAACGCACGGTGAAACGCCGATGCGCCATCTTGTGCGCCATCCTGCGTCGCCGGCGCGCGATCCTGCTGGCCGCTCTTCGGCTGCGAGTCGGGCGCCGGCACGGTGGTCCACGTAGCGAGAAGGTCTTTGAACGGATTCGGCGTGCCCTGGAACACGAACGGATCGCCCGGCTTCACGTTCGGATCGTTCTTGCTCGTATCGATCTGGGCATAACGCGCCTTCGCATACTCCTTCGACAGCAGGCCGCGTGTCGGCTCGTCAGGCGGGAAATACGGATCGCCGTAGTAGAAGTCGCGGTCGGCGAACGCCAGGTTCATCGCCTGATACACCGTGTGCATGTAGCGCGGCGTGTTGTATCCCATCGCCTTCAGATCCGCGTTCTCCAGAATGTTGAGCGCCTGGAGCATTGCTGGACCTTGCTGCCAGAACTGGAGCTTGTAGACCTCGATCCCCTTGTAGCTCGTCCGCACCGGCTCCTCGATGCGCACCCGCCAGTTGGCAAGGTCGCGCATCGTGATCAAGCCGCCCTCTTCTTGCACGCCACGCACGAGCTCGCGCGCGATGTCGCCTTTGTAGAACCGATCGTACGCGGCGTAGATGGCTTGCTTCCGTGACTTTCCCGCCGCGCGCGCCGCACGCTCTGCAGCAACCAGCTTCCGAAGCGTTGCCGCCAAGTCCTTCTGCACGAAGATCTCGCCGGCCGCCGGCGCTTCGCGTGCTTCTCCGTCATGCGTCAGGAACAGGGGACGCGAGTACTTCCACTTTTTGATCTGCTCCTTCTCGCGCTCGATGCTGTTTGCCGTCTGCGCGTCGATCGGATACCCGTCAGCCATCTGAATCGCCGGCGCGAGCACCTCGGCCAACGACATCGTCCCGTACTCGGCGAGCATCGTCATGAGTCCGCCAGGCGTACCAGGCGTCACCGCGGCCAGCGGACCGTGCTCTGGCGGATATCGATGTCCCTTGGACCGGTAGAACTCCGCGGTGGCACCGGCGGGCGCGACGCCGAGCGCGTTGATCCCGATCACCTTCTTGAGCTTGGGGTGATAGATCAGCGCCTGCGTCTCACCGCCCCAAGAAAGCACATCCCACATCGTGCTGGTCGCGGCGAGCATCGCACACGCGGCATCGACCGCATTGCCCCCTTTGTGAAACATCATCGCACCGGCCGTCGCCGCGAGTGGCTTGCCGGTGATCGCCATCCAATGTCTGGCGTGCAGCGGCGGCTTCTGTGTGCGCGTAGGACGCTGCGCGCGGAGATCCGAAGCGACGATGGCGAGCGCCAGTAGCGCAATGAGTGCCGCAATTCGACGCGAAGTGCTCATGACCGACCTGCCCTCGATATCGTGGCAATGCGTGGAGAATGTCTCCAGCACCCTGAATGTGGCGGGTTGCCGCTCCGCATGCCATACGCATCTTCGAGAGACTGATTCTCCCAACCCGCGTAATGCCGACGATTCGCACCAACTCCGAGGAATCGTGAGTCTCTCGACACGCCGGATCCCCGTCTCGGGACTGCTAGTGTTGGCGCTCGTGGTGGTCCTGCACGCCGACTACCATGTCGCGCGACCGCTCGATCATCGCCTGAGTCTGGCGCTCGACGAGCATTGGTTGCTGGCGATTCCGGTGTTTGCAGGGATAGCCTGGCTCGTTAGGCATTGGTGGCCTGACCGTCTTTGGTCGGCCTCAGCCTGGAACCTCGGCCTAGCCGCGTTCGGCGCGCAGATCGTGGAGCCGCTGGCCGAATCGCTGTACTACCTGCGGACTGTCAGCGTGCCGATGGAAGCGGAGAGATGGCGGGCGTTCGTGGAGCTGATGACGGCGGGGATGATGACCTATGTCATCTTCATGGCATGGCTGACCCGAGGTCAGCGAGATTCGAGATTCGAGATTCGAGATTCGTAACGGCACACGTATAAGGCTTTCGCCGTTTCCGAATCTCGAATCTCGAATCTCGAATCTCGATGCTCTACCTCGTCACCGCCGCCGGCTGCCGCGATTCGTGCAGTGCGATGACGGCGCCCTGCGGATCCATCGTCTGCCCGATCAGATCGCCGCCCGGAACTTCCATCTCCTCGATCATCACGTTTCCACCGAGCTTCCTCGCCGTCTCCACCGCTTTCTTCAAGCTCGGCACGCGAACGTAGAGGGTCCAGTTCGGGGGGAAGGGCATGTCGGGCGTCTTGTTGAACATGCCGCCGATCATCGTGTCTTTGTTCGGACCGAACATCAGATACGTGCCGGCCTCTCCCATTTCGAACTCCGAGGTCTTCACCCACCCGAACAGCGTCGAGTAGAACTTGAACGCGCCCTCGTAGTCAGTGGTGAGCAGCTCGTGCCAGGAGAAGTCACCGACCAGGGGGTTGCCCTGCGGCCGTTCGGGCCCCTGGCTAGGCGTGAAGATGCTGAACGCCGCTCCCTGCGGATCCTTGAGCATTGCGAAGCGGCCGATGTTGGGAATATCCATCGGAGGAACGACGGTCTGACCGCCGAGCTTCGTTGCCTGCTTGGCCGTGGCATCCGTATCTGGCGTTCCGATGTACGGCATCCAATGCGGCGGCGCACCTCGATCACGCGCTTCTTTCGGCAGCTCCATCAGACCGCCGATCTGACGTCCGTCCTTCTTCCAGATGGTGTAGGGCATGGGCCCACCCTGCATTTCCTCCGTATCCCAGCCCATGACCTCCGTATAAAAGCGCTTTGCCGCGCTGGGATCCGTGCTATTGAGCTCGTACCAAACGAACTGGCCGAGTATTGCGTTATTGGGCATTGTGCCTCCTGCTCGTACCGAGCGCCAAAAGTGGGGCGGCTAGTATGTCGCCCGGTGGCAGCCGCGACTAGAGGTGTTTTGTAAGAGTCTCGTTCGTCCTAGTAACGGACACTCAACTGCCCGAAAACTGGTGAATCACCCGAAGCAGACCCCATTCAGGCGCGCCGTCGCGCCACGGTATCTCCTTGCCGCACTGGTGGTAGCCGTCGTCCTCGCCGCCGCCCTCGTTGGCTCGCTCGAGCCGCGCGCGAACCGTGATTGGATTCCGCAACAGGCCGTGCTGCCAGTCGCGCGCTTCTACGGCCGGCACGTCGACGTGTCGCGCGTGCGAAACTTCAAATTCACGGCGCCTGAGCGATTCACCGTGTCGTACGAGGATCGCACCTACGATCTGGACAAGCTGAACGGCGTGTGGTTCGTGCTGACTCCTTTTTACGACACGTGGCGCGGACCCGCGCACAGCTTCGTCACGTTCGGCTTTGCCGACTCGCAATTCGTGTCGATCTCGGTGGAAGCGCGAAGGGAGCGGGGCGAGGAATACGGCCCAGTGAAGGGAGTCTTCAATCGTTACGAGCTCATTTACGTCATCGGTGACGAGCGTGACGTCATCGGCCAGCGCGCCATCCTCGGGGACTATCCCGTCTACCTCTATCCGATACGCGCGCCACGGGAAAAAATGCGCGCCATGTTCGTCGACATGCTGCAACGCGCCAACGCGTTGCGCGAGCAGCCCGAGTTCTACAACACGATCACCAACAATTGCACCTCGAACGTGATCGACCACGTGAACAGCGTGGCATCACGTCCCGTTCCCGGTGGACTCAAGACGATGCTCCCCGGCTACAGCGACGAAGTGGCCATGCGGCTCGGATTGATCGACAGCGATCTCGACCTCTCGACAACACGTCGCCGCTTTCGCGTGAACGACCGCGCGCGACGCTTCGCGCACGATCCGTACTTTTCTCTGCGCATCCGCGAGCCCGAGACGACGTCGGGCTCCTAGCATCTTCTCCGAGCGCGCGATATGCTGCTCGCATGTCCGTGCTCCTCCGCCGCACCGCGGGCTCATCCGGCGCTTGACGTGGAACCATCCCTGCGCCGGCCGTTGCGGACCTTCCTGACCGCGCTCGGCATCGGCGTCGCGCTGGTCGCCGTCGTCCTCATCATCGTCTACACGCGCGGGCGGTGAACGCACTACTCGTCGGCGCGACGGGTGTCGTCGGCCGACAGATTCTGCGGCGTCTCCTGCACGAGCCTCGCGTCCAGCGCGTCCGGGTCATCGCGCGGCGTCCGCTCCCCCCTGCACAGGTCGCTCCCACTTCGGGAAAGCTCGAGGTTCAGGTCACCGAATTCGATCGACTTGGCGACAATCCGGAATGGCTCCGTGCCGACCACATCTTCTGCGCACTCGGCACGACGATTCGTCAGGCAGGAAGTCAGGAGCGCTTTCGCAGAATCGACCTCGAGTATCCGCTCACGATCGCGCGGATCGCGCTCTCGCAGGGTGCCCGGCACTTTCTTCTGGTGAGCGCGGTAGGCGCCAACTCCAGATCGCGTGTGTTCTACAGCCGCGTAAAAGGTGAGCTGGAAGAAGCGATCCTCGCGCTTCCATACCGGAGCGTGACCATTGCACGGCCTTCGCTGCTCATAGGGGAACGAAGCGAGCCGCGACTCGGAGAAGAGATCGGAAAACGACTCGCGTTTCTCATGCCGAGCACCTACAAGCCGGTGAGCGGAGACGCGGTCGCCGCGGTGCTGGTTCGGGCGGCGCTCGAGGATGCCGCGGGCCATCGCATCATCGAGTCCAAGGAAATAAGGGAGACGCCATGAGCGACTTCCTTTTCTCGACCGAGCGCATGCCGGACGGCGCGCTGGCCGCGCACCTCGCGCACTTCCTGCATCCAGTGATGAAAGAGACGATCGAGTGGCACGGCTCGTGGGGCTCGCTCGCTCTCGCCCGCTCGCATTTCGACGTACTCGCCGTCGTCGAGGCTGGCGGCTACATCACCGTCCTAGTCGGCGATCCGGTTTATCATCGTCGCGGATCGAGCGCGCTCATCGATGAGTCGACGCGTGACGCGCTCCATCACCAGTTGTCAGGCAGCGGACTAGTCGAGGTTGCCGAGTGTCTGGATGGACACTTCGCGGCGCTGGCGGTCGACGCTACTGGCGGCAATGGCGCGCTCATCACCGATCGATTCAGCTTCGTCGGTGTCTTCCACGCCATGCACGCCTCAGGCAGGGGCCTGGTGATTGGAACCCACCCCGACGTCGTCGCGCGCGCCGCGAATCGCAGTGCCGACATCGATCTGGCGTCAGCCGCCGACCTGGTGTCGAATATCACGTGTACGTTTCCGTGGACGCTGTACCGCGGTGTGCGTCAGGCGCAGCCAGGTGTCGTGCGCTCCTTCTCGGCCGGAGAGTGGAGGGGTGCGGGCGTGACCTACTGGGAGCCTAACGAGGGAGACGCCTTCGCGTCGGCTCGTCAGGCGGCCGATGCCGCAAGGAACGCAATCTGCGGCGACGTGCAGGCGGCGTGCGCCAACACCAAGCAGGTGGGCCTGCTGCTGAGCGCTGGCGAGGACTCTCGGGCGGTGCTGGGCGCGATCCCGCCTGAGAAGCGTGTCCGCGCCTTTACCTTCGCCGACTGGGAGAGCCGCGAAGTTCGTATCACGCGGCGCGTAGCGGCCGCGCATGGTGCCGAGCTCGTCGTGGCGCGCCGACGTTCCGACCACTACATCGCCGGCTTCGAGTCGGTTGCTTCGGTTGTCGGCAGCGCGCACGTCTTCGTGGATGTGCATGGCTTCGGCATCCACGAGTCGCAGGGGCTGCGTGAGATGCCGGTCGTCCTCGGGGGTCTCTCGTCCGATTCGCTGCTGAAATCCTCGCATGCTGCGGACGCCGCGCCTTCCGAGATCCAAGCCATTCGGAAGGATTTGAGACGCGAGGTGGCGGATCGCCGCGCTGCTTTTCGCGACGAGCTGGCACGAATGCGCCCAAAGACGGCGGACGAGTGGACCAGACTCTGGCCGTTCTCGATGCGAAAGCACGGTGCCAACGTCGACGGAAATCGCCGCCTCTTTCGGACGCACGAGGTCTATCACTCGACCGGCGTACTGAACGTTGGGGCGCACACGCCGGTCGAATGGAAGAGGTCGCGCAAGCTGTTTGTCGCCGCGACGCGACCGCTGCTGAGGCGTACCTGGCATCTGCCGCACGGCAGCCACTACTTCCCGTACTTCGGGCTCCCGGCAAACGCCGCGCTCTATCTGCCCCTGGTGTTGGCGAGGGCGGTCCGAGCTGCCGCCACTGGGCAGGTGAAAGCGCGACATGGCCCGTGGCCGAGCTGGACCGGGTTGAGCCGGTCGCCCGAGATGTTGGCTGCCCAGCGCGCCCATCCTCTCGCGCAATCTCCGATAGCGAGCATCTTCGAACCGTCAGCCGTGTCGGGTTTGGATCAAGCAAGCGCCAAGTGGGGCGCGTTTCGTCGGTTCATGCTCCTTCAGCTGGCCTTCGTGAGCACGAAGGTGCAGTGCTGAAGGACCGGTTCGCCTAACGAGGAGCGACACATGCGTATCGTCGGGCTCGTGCTGCTGGTATTGGGTATTCTCGGGCTGATCTACGAGGGATTCACTTACACCAAGCGCAGGGACACGGTTCAAGTGGGTCCTGTGGGCATCACGGCGGAGGAGAAGGAAACGGTCTCAATTCCGCCGGTGGTGAGCGTGGTTGCTATCGTCGCCGGCCTCGGTCTGCTCGTCGTATCACGTAAAAAGGCGTAGGCGTGTCCACGCCGGCTCACGTCGATCGGCGCGTGCGTGACAGCTTTTCCCGGCAGCGTTTCATGACCACGCTGGGAGCGCGATTGACGCGTGTCGGCGAAGGCGAGATCGTGATCGAAATGCCCGTGCGTCCGGAGCTGACGCAGCAGCACGGCTTCGTGCACGCGGGAGTGGTCGCGGCGCTGGCGGACAGCGCCTGCGGCTACGCGGCGCTCTCGCTCATGGACTCCGACGCGGCCGTCTTGAGCGTGGAGTTCAAGGTAAACTTGGTCGCACCGGCCGCGGGGGAGCGTCTGACCGCTACCGGCACCGTGGTGAAAGCCGGCCGCACGCTGACGGTCTGCCGCGGCGAAGTCACCGCTCAGCGCGGTGGCGAGTCGGTGACCGTCGCCGTGATGCAGGCGACGATGATGAGTGTTCGAGAACGCGAGGGGTTGGCGGACTAATCATCGGGACTCAGCCCTCGGCCATCGGGTCTCGGCATCTTGGCGGTAAGTGCGCTGTCTGCGGGCGCCGAGTGCCGAGTGCCGAGGGCCGAGTCCCGAGATTTGAATCGCTCTCTCCCACTCCGCTTCATCGTCGCATGAGTGGCTCTGATCTTCCGCACGTAGCCTAGCGTCTCTCTGTAACGCCAACGCCGCATGCGCGGCGCCACAGTCTCGATGCTCGTCCAGGAGTGTCCGTCGAGCTGCTCGGCGATGGCCATGCGGTGCGCACGCTTGATCGTGCCCTCACCGGCGTTGTAGCTCCCGAACATGAAGTAGCAGCGCTGGTCGTGCGACTCCTTGTCCTTCCAGACGTTCCACAAGTGCCGATCGTGCTTTATGCCGGCGGCGATGTTCCATTCGGGATCGTTGATCGCGCCAAAGCCTGACTGCTTGCTCGAGATTGCCGCGTACGTCGACGGCATGAGCTGCATGATGCCACGCGCACCGACGAAGCTGGTGGCGTTTGGATCGAGGCCGCTCTCGGCGATCCCCTGCGCCTTGAAGTAATGCCAGTCGAATGTCGGCCCGAAGAATCGCTTCGAGTACTTACGGAAGACGTCGTCGTAGCGGTCGCTGGCCGCGCGACGCTGTGCCGCGGCGGAGGCCGGGGCGGCAATGACGAGCGTGAGAGCGAGGTGGAGCGCGCCTAACAAGACGCGCGGTGCATGACGCGCCACTAGTTGAGCGCGCCGCCGACGATGATGGCGATCGCGATGAAGAGCGAGGCAATGAAGATCGCCACCGCCACGTTGCCGTTCTTGAGCTCGGCTGGAAAATCCACCTGCGGTGTGATCAGATCGATCACCCGATAGCTGACGTACATCAACACCACGCCGAGCGCCGCGTAGATGAAGTTCAGCGCGATGATGTGCCACTCCAAGGCGTCCTCCTGTGCTCGCTACCGCTGGTAGAACTGCGGGGGCTGAGGGCTGCATTACCGCGGACTGCCGGAGATGATGACGGTCTTTCGACGGTTGGAGTTTCGAAAGCGGCCGTTGGGGGGCGCCAGCGGCCGCCGCAGCGACCGCTGCCGAATTACCGGGCGGACTGCAGGATCGAAAGTCGCTCGCGGAGCTTCGCCGAGCGCAGCGCAGCGCGGTCGGCAAGGCAGCGTGACACACCGAGCGCCCAGCGACCGCCCGCCAGCTCGGCGCTGTCCACACGACAGTCGCGGTGTCGCGCGGCGAGCCACGCTTGGTGCTCGCTGCTCAGCTGGCGCGTGGGGGAGAGCCCGGCACGCGTGCTCGCTGGTGCCTGACGACGCAGCTCGACGAACAGCGCCTGATAGGCGCGCTCGACCTCGACGTCGCTGTCGGAGAGCTTGGCAGCCAGACACGCACGTTGGTATGGCGCGCTCGGCGTGTCGCACAGGCGCAGACTGTCGGTGCGCGACAGTGTGGCGAACGGGTGGAGCGTGCCTTCGCGCCTAACGCGGCGAAAATCGGCGGCGAAGAGAGTCCCCGCGAGGACGAACAGGGCAATCAATGCCAGAGGGACGCGGGCCCTCCATGGCGATGGCGCCGAAGCCCAAACTTCCCGCTCAGCCAGATGCCGGAGTTGCGCGGTGGTCGACGCGATCTGTGCGTCGATCGCCGCAATGCGCATCGCTTCGCGCTCGCGTGCGGCCATCCGGGCAATGAGGTCGGACGCATCACCGCGACGGTCGCGGTCCTTGCGCATCGCGGCCTCGACCGCGAATCGCAGGACGCGCGGCGCCTCTGGGCGCAGGGAAGCGATCGATGTCAGTGGCTCGTGCTTGTGCTTGTACATCACGTTGTAGATGCTCTGGCCGGCCCAGGGGCGCTGGCCGGTGAGCATCTCCCAACCGACGACGCCTAACGAGTAGACGTCGCTGCGTCCATCGACTGCCCGACCATCGATCTGTTTGGGGGACATGTACGCCGGCGTTCCGACGACCATGCCGACGCGCGTGAGGTGCGGGTCGCCGTCCATGGTGCGGGCAATGCCGAAATCGGCAAGGAGGACCCGGCCCGTCTCCTCGTCGAGGAAGATGTTCTCGGGCTTCACATCGCGGTGCACGACGCCCCGGCCGTGCGCATACACCAGCGCGGCGGCCACATCGTTCAGGACCCGCTCGGCCAGCGGGATGGGGAACGGCTGATCGTCATGCAACGCGTCGCGAAGCGTTGGACCCTGGATATGTTGAAGCACGATCGCGACCGTGCGTTCCTCCATCTCACGGACGCCGTAGGTGCGCACGATGTTGGGATGATTTAGATCGGCAACGACGCGTGCTTCGCGCGCGAAGCGGTGGACAGCCTCTTCATCGTCCAAGTAGCGACGGCGAATCGTCTTGATGGCAACCAGACGCGCGGTCGCACGCTCGCGCGCGAGGTAGACGGCGGTGAACGCACCGCGACCCAACTCTCGGAGGAGCTCGAAGTCCTCCTCGAGCGTGTGGAAGCCCGGCGGCAGTTCGCCGGACGGGAGATGATCGAGCGGCATCGGCTGCGGCTACGGCTAGAGGCTCATCGACCGGACAGCGCGTGAGCCCTCGCGCGCCGCGTCGAGCCACATCCCGTTATCTTTCGCCACGAATGTCGTCGTCCGACGATGGCGACCCGATGGTGATACCATAATGAATGCAGAGAACGTTCATCCGATTCGTCTTGCTCCGATTGTAGCGACCGCTGCGCTCGCGCTGTCGCTCTTCGGGCCGATGGCGTACGCGCAGGAGCCGCAGCCACCAGTGGGGAGTGACTCGGTGTCGGCGAGCGCGGGCGATAGCGCGAGTACGGTACCGAGAGAGGCAGGTTCCGCGCCGACAGATTCGACGACCCGCACAACCGCGCGAAGGGTTAGCGGTTCGCCACGACCGCCGCGGCCCGTGCGGCGCCCGAAAGAGCCTCTTCCGGCGCCCGAATGGCCCGTGAAGGGTCCCGCACCGCTCCCCGGAGCCGTTCTGCCGGCGAAGCGGATCGTCGCCTATTACGGGAATCCGCGCTCGAAGCGTATGGGCATCCTTGGCGAGATACGGCCCGATTCGATGTTGGCGCGCCTTGATCGCGAGGTTGCAGCGTGGCAGAAGGCGGACCCGGGCACGCCGGTGCAGCCCGCGCTGCATCTCGTGGCGATCGTCGCGCAAGCGCACCCCGGTTCCGACAAGAAGTACCGTGCGCGGATGTCGGACTCACTGGTGGAGCTGGTATCGTCCTGGGCCGCGAAACGGAACGCACTGGTCTTTCTGGATCTTCAGGTCGCCAAGAGCACCGTGCAGGCGGAGCTCCCGCGTTTTCTGAAGTTCCTGGCGCGGCCAAACGTTCATCTCGGTCTCGATCCCGAGTTCTCGATGAAGACCGGCCACGCACCGGGCACGCGGGTGGGAACGATGGACGCGAAAGACGTGAACTACGCCATCAAGACGTTGGCGGCACTCGTGGATTCGCTGAAGCTCCCACCGAAGGTGCTGGTGGTGCACCGATACACGAAGCCGATGCTGACCAACACTCGAAAGATCGAGCTCGATCCACGCGTGCAGGTAGTCATCCACATGGACGGCTGGGGGACACCGACGCGGAAGAAGGATTCGTATCTGAATTACATCTATCGTGAGCCAGTGCAGTACGCGGGGTTCAAGATTTTCTACAAGAACGACACGAAAAAAGGATCCAGACTCATGACACCTGCGGAGATCTTAGAGCTGGAACCGAAACCCGTGTACATTCAGTATCAGTAATGCGATGGCTTTCGCACATCTGCGATGTGACCCGATGCCGGTCTCATGGCCATAATCCAAGCGTCGATCCCCTTTTTCTTCCTGCTGATTTTCGCCGAGCTCGGCTATGCCTTGCTTCGGCGAAAATCGTTGCTGCGCCTGAATGACTCCGTCAGCGACCTGAGCCTGGGGATCCTCAGCCAGCTCACCGGCGTCTTCATCAAGCTGCTCACCATCGGCATCTACATCGTGGTGGAGTCGAGGTGGGGGGTGCAGCGGTGGAGCGGGCTCCCGGCTTGGGAAGACGCGGCACCAGTCACGTTCGCGAGCGGCGTCACGGTGCACCCGACGGCGTTGCTCAGCTGGTTCGTTGTCTTCATGCTGGTCGACCTCGCGTATTACTGGTCGCACCGGCTGTCGCACGTCGTGCACATCCTTTGGGCGGGACACGTCGTCCATCACTCCAGCGAGGAGTACAACCTCACCGTCGCGCTGCGGCAGAGCAGCTTGCACGGGCTTTTCACCTGGGTCTTCTACATCCCGCTGGCATTCGCCGGCGTGCCGTGGCAAATGTACGTCGCCTGCTACGCGCTCAATCTCGTCTATCAGTTCTGGATTCACACGCGCGCCGTCGGCCGCATGGGCCGCCTGGCCGAAGCAGTGCTCAATACGCCGTCGCACCACCGCGTGCACCACGGCGTGAATCCGCGTTATCAGGACAGAAACTTCGCTGGCGTCTTCATCATCTGGGATCGCATGTTCGGCACCTTCGAGCCTGAAGCCGAAGAGCCGGTCTACGGCATTACGACGCCGCTGGCGAGCTGGAATCCGATCTGGGCGAACGTCCACGTTTTCGTCGACATCGCGCGCGGTGCGTGGCGCACCGAGCGCTGGCGCGACAAGCTCCGCGTCATTTTCGGTCATCCCGGATGGAAACCGGCCGACGTCGCTCAGTCGGTGACGCCAAAGGAAGTATCACCCTCAACCTTCCTCAAGTTCGATCCGGAGATCCCAAGGACCGTCGCGGCGTACGCGCTGGCGCAGTTCGTCGTCGTGCTACTGGCATCGGTCAAGCTGCTCGACGCCGCGGCGACGCTACCGATGCACCAGACGGCGGCCGCGGCATTCTACATTGCGATCTCACTCACCAACATCGGCGGCATGTTCGAGCGATCTCGCTGGGCATACGTGCTCGAGCTCGCGCGCCTGACGACACTGCTCGCCATCGCTGGAGCGTTGGCGTACTTCACGACTACATCGTCGATTCTGCTCGCCGTCATTGCGGTCTTCGCCATCGCCTCGCTTCTCTGGCTTCGCATGCTGCGGCACCATCTCACGGTGTCGTTCGCGACCTATGGTCCGGGCGGAATGGCGGCCGCGCCGCACGGCCACTAGCCCGGCGTCCGACCTGTCCGCATTCGGACAACGCGTCCCGCGCGCGAACGCGGCGGCGGCGGTCGGACGAACGCAAGTGATGATCGGGTAGCGATTTAGCCGGAGCGCAGGTCGGTACGATTCTTCCTTTGCGCCCGGCGCATGGACTCACTCATCCACGATCTCCGCTACGCGCTGCGCAGCCTCACCAAGCATCGCGCGTTCACCGCCATCGTCGTCTTGACGCTCGGCCTCGGCATAGGCGCAAACGCCGCGATCTTCAGCGTGGTGAACGCGGCACTCTTTCGACCGCTGCCCTTCCACGAGCCCGAGCGGCTCGTGCTGATCTGGGGAAGCAACGCTGCGGCCGGGATGGAGCAAGGACCGCACTCGCTGCCGACTTTTCTGGACATTCGCCAGCGCGCACGTTCCTTCGAGAGCCTCGGGGCGTGGACGTCGCTGGGCGACAGCAAGTTCACGCTGACTGGCCTCGATGAGCCGCTCAAGGTGCAGTACGCGGTGGTGACGGCAAATCTGTTCTCCGTGTTAGGCGTCAGTCCGACGCTGGGGCGAAGCTTCGAGCCATCGGACGATACCCCTGGCCGGGCGCGCGGGGTGATTGTCAGCCACGCGCTGTGGGCGCGACTCTTCGGCTCGTCGCGCAACGTGGCGGGAAAGACGATCATCCTCGACGGCGTATCGCGCGACGTGATCGGCGTACTGCCGCCCGACTTCCGCTTCGTGAGCTTTCCACGCGAGCCGGACGTCTGGCTTCCCCTCGGCCTCGACCCGTTCGACGAACGAGTCTATGCCCGAGGCGTTCGCGCACTCGGTATCGTCGGCCGCCTCACACCATCGGTGCCTGACGAGGCGGCGGCCCGCGAGCTCCGTGGGATCGCGGCTCAGCTGGAGCAGGAGCACCCGCGCTTTCACGCCGGGTGGTCGCTCACCGTCGTCCCGCTTCGCGAGCAGGCAATCGGCGACGTGCGCACCGGAATGCTCGTACTTCTGGGCTCGGTCGGGTTGGTGCTCCTCATCGGGTGCGCCAACGTGGCCAACTTGATGTTGGCGCGTGCAGCCGCGCGTGACCGGGAGATGGCGCTGCGCGCGGCACTCGGCGCCAGCCGGCGCCGACTCGTCAGGCAGATGCTCACCGAAAGCGCCGTCTTGGCCCTTGCCGGCGGGGGTCTCGGACTGTTGTTGGCCGTGTGGGGCTCCGCCATCCCGGCCGCGGTCGCACTGGCACCGCCGAATCTGTTCACGCCGGTGAGCGTTCAACCCGCCGATGTGACCGTCGACACGCCGGTGTTGCTCTTCACGATCGTTCTCTCGTTAGGCACCGGGGTGCTGTTTGGCCTGGTGCCTGCCTTCCGCGCGTCGCGAGCCGATCTGAGGGAGCGAATGATCGGCGGCGCGATCTCAGTCAGCGGTGCTGGCGCCCGCCGAGTTGCCGACGTTCTCGCTACGGTTCAGATCGCTGTAGCACTCACCCTGCTCGTTGGCGCGGGGCTTCTCGTGCGGAGCTTCGAGCGGTTGTCGTCGCAGGGAACGGGATTTCAGGCCGAGAACGTCCTCGCGCTCGAGCTCTCATTGTCGCCGGCGGCATACGAATCGGCGCGCGCACGCGCGTTCGCCGATCAGCTGGTGGAGCGCGCGGCGGCGCTGCCGGGCGTACGCGCTGTCGGCATCGGTGAGCAGTTGCCCTTCACCGGTCCCGTGCAACGTTCGGATTTTCGGATCGCCGGCGAGCTGGACGTGGATCCAGCTCGACAACCGAGCGCCGCATACGGTTCGGTCTCACCCAACTACTTTGCGGCCCTTGGCATCGGACTTCGCCGTGGCCGGATGCTCGATGCGCGCGATGGAGCGCACGCTGCACGTGTCGCGGTCATCAGCGAAGAGATGGCCAAACGCTACTGGCCCAACCAGGATCCGCTCGGGAAGCGGTTCGCGCTGAGCACCGAAGCGCTGCGCTTCGACCGTGCTGGTCCGCCGCGCCTGGATTATGAGAGTGCGATGCGCGAGGTCGTCGGCGTCGTCGCCGATGTGAAGCGAGGCGCGCTCGATGATCGCCCGCTGCCTGAAGTATACGTGCCACTCGCCCAGCGCCCGGTGCTCGATTTCAGCGTCGTGATGCGCACCACCGGCGATCCGCTGGCAGTCGCCGCGAGCGTACGAGCGTTGGTACGGGAGATCGATCCGAGTCAACCGATCAGCGCGCTGCACACGATGAGCGGCCTGGTAGCCGCGTCGCTCGGGCTTCCACGCGCACGGATGCTACTGCTCTCCGGGTTCGCGGTACTGGCCGCTCTCTTGGCCGTCGTCGGGATCTATGGCGTCATCGCTCACGGAGTGACGGAGCGCACGCGTGAGATCGGCATCCGCATCGCGTTAGGCGCCCGTCGCGCCGACGTGGTCGGGTTCGTCATCAAGCGTGGCGTGGCCGTCGGCATTGCGGGTGTCGTCGCCGGCCTGTTGGTCGCGTGGATGGCAACCCAGGCGCTCTCGGCGCTCATCTTCGAGGTGAGCGTAAGCGATCCTGGCACGTACGTGGTGGTTTCGGTGCTGGTGCTGGGCTCCACACTGCTTGCGAGCTGGCTACCGGCTCGACGCGCGGCGCGGATCGAGCCATCGATCGCGATGAGGGAGAGTTAGTCGAGCTCGTCGATCGACCGCGGCCAATCCTGCTTCAGCAGTCGCGACATCGCACGATCGGCCAGCAAGCGGCCGTTCGTCTGACAGCGCGCGCAGTAGTTCGTCTCGTTGGTCGCATAACGAATGCGTTGTACGGGAGTTCCGCATACAGGGCAGGGGAGCGCGAACCGTCCGTGCACTGCCATCTCCGGGCGAAAGGCCGTGACTCCTTCGGGGAAATCGCTGCCGGTCTGTTCGCGAAGCCGTTGAATCCACTCCACGAGCGTGGTGCGCGTAGCGTCGAACAAGCGGGCGATCTCCTCGTCGCTCAGCCGAGAGGTCAGCGCCAACGGCGACAGGCGCGCGCGATGCAGAATCTCATCTGAATAGGCGTTGCCAATGCCGCTGAACAAGCGCGGGTCGGTGAGCGATCGCTTGACCGTGTGATTCTCGGCTCGCAGTCGCGCGGTGAATTCCTCCAGCGTCGCGTCGAGCACCTCCAGACCGCCCCGGTCGAACTCGCTCAGTCCGTCTTCGCCGCGTACCAGATGTAGCGATGCGCGACGCGTCGTTCCGGCCTCGGTGAAAAACAGCGTGCCATTGGGAAAGTCGAACGCGGCCAACGCGATCTTTCCTGGCGCTTTGGCATCTCGCGGCCGCCAACGAAAGCGTCCGGCGATCATGAGGTGGATGACGATGAAGAGGTCGCCCTCCAGCTCGATCACGATTCGCTTCCCCAGTCGACGCAGGCCGCGCACACGCTTGCCTTTCAGCTCCGCGGGCGACGGCTCCACCGAGCGAAGCACGAACGGACGAAGCACGCGGATGTGCTCGAGCGGCTGGCCGACGATGCGTGGCGCCAGCGTCTCGATGTAAAGGAGTACGTCAGGGAGCTCGGGCAAGGATGATGTCGCGTGAGAATCGAGATAATAGCGCGCGTGGCGTGGCGCGGCAGGCATGCTCTCGCATGAGCATGGCCGGCGAGGCTACCTTATCCCCAGTTCAGGCGCCACTTACCTCCGCACACGGAGCCGGCATGTCATCCCGTGCACTCGGCCACGCTCTTGCCTTCGCACTCGCTCTCCCGCTCACCGCCGCCGCGCAGACCGTGTCTACGGCTGCACCCACCGACTCGGCGGCAGTCCGTATTCTGCCTAACGAGCTACAGATCGCGGGAGCGGTCAGTCCCGCGCCGGAGGCAATGCGCGCCGGAGCCACAGTGCTTGGCTACTCGCAAGACCGAAAGCTGATGCGGATACGCGCGGGCACGAACGATCTCATCTGCTTGGCTGACGATCCGGTGCGTCCCGGCTTCCATGCCGCCTGCTACCACCGATCGCTGGAGCCGTTCATGGCGCGCGGCCGCGCCCTCCGTGCGCGTGGTCTGACGGCCGACGAGGCGGATACAGTGCGACTCAAGGAAATCCGCACGCGCAAACTCTCCATGCCGACGCGCCCGACCGCGCTGTACCAGCTGAGCGCGCCCGCCGACAGCATGGATATGACGACGGGCACCGCACGCGGTGCCCGTGCTCTCCACGTCATGTACATCCCTTACGCCACGGCGAAGTCCACCGGGCTGTCGGTGCAGCCGATCAAAGGTCCCTGGCTGATGAATGCCGGCACGCCTTGGGCGCACATCATGTACACGCCCTGACCGCTCAGGCGGCGAGCGCCGGCTGCCGCTCGCTACTGCGGCGGAATCGTCAGCGTGACGGTGTCGCCCGGACGGATTCCGATCTCGTCGCTCACCGGCGTGCGGCTGCTGCCGATCGGATCAGCGAGAAAGCGGAGCGCCGTAGTCCCGAAGAGTAAGCTCTGCGGAATCTGGAATGTGGCGTTGGAAGCGCCACTCACCATACCCAAACGGATGCGCTGCCCCGCGCTGCGGATCACGTAAATGTTCATGTCCGTGAAGGACCGATTTTCGACCTTCACGTACGTCGGCTCTACGGCTGCCGCCGACGAGCGTTGATTCGAGCTCGAAGTGGTCGACTTGCTCGCGCATGCCGCGAGCGTCGACGCGAGCGCGAGAGCCAAAAGGACTCGCATGGAACCTCCGGCGCCTCTTCCGCGCGCGGCTGGGTGAATTGACGAGACACTGCGTTCCGGTGGTGGGCCGGCATCGCAACTTAATACCCCGCAGGCCCGCAATCGTCGCATCTCCGCGCGCCGAGCGCCAGGTGGAGCACCTGCTGCCGCCGGCGCACCGGACCACGGCACCTCTGGCATCGTTGCGTACCGCACGTATTTTCTTGGTAACTGCAACAGAGCGCGCCATGCAGGATCTACGCGACGTCGCCGCCCTCCGCGAGCATTCCCGTCACGTCGTTCGCGAGCTCGGATTTCTGCGCCCGACGTATGGCTCGACCGGCTGCACCCATTCGCAGGCGCACGCACTCGTCGAGCTCGATCGAGAAGGCGCACTCACGGGAGCGGAGCTCGCTGAGCGCCTGCGTCAGGACCCTTCGACGGCCAGCCGCACGATAGCGCAACTGCTCGCGCGCGGCTGGGCCCGGCCGACCTCGCAGTCGAGCGATCGCCGCCGCAAGCCGCTCGTACTCACGGCACGCGGGCGTCGCCAGCTGGCGCGAGTCGACGCCGCTGCCAACGCGCAGGTCAGTCGTGCACTGGCCTTGTTGTCGCCGCCCGAACGCAAGGCTGTGCTGAGCGGCATGCACGCGTACGCCGCAGCACTGGCACGCGCACGGCAGCGAGAAGGGCTCGTCGTTCGTCGCATCCGTTCCGTCGATGATGCGGCGATGGGCCGCATCATTCGACAGGTCATGACGGAGTTCGGTGCAGTCGGATCGGGCTACGCGATCGTCGATCCGGAGGTCTCGCGGATGAGCGCCGCCTACCGCGGACCGCGCAGCGCCTACTTCGTGATCGTACGAGACGGCCAAGTGCTCGGTGGTGGCGGCATCGGGCCGCTGCGTGGAGGGCCGCCTGACACCTGCGAACTGCGCAAGATGTACTTCCTCCCGCAGCTCCGCGGGCTGGGCATGGGTCGAGAGATGCTGGATCGCTGCTTGATCGAAGCGAAGCGGATCGGCTATCGCCGCTGCTATCTCGAAACGCTGGAGCGGATGGCGACCGCCCGCGCGCTGTATGAAAGTGTCGGCTTCCGAAAGCTCGATGCGCCGATGGGCGACACCGGCCATCATCGCTGCGACGCGTGGTACGTGAAGGATCTCGACTGATGGCTCTCGTGCGGTAGCTCGTCCCGCCGGCCAGGCGATGGTCCCCGACGCATTGGACGCGACCGACGAGCGGACGCATCTTCTCCGCCTCCCCTCAACGAGCACATCCCGAATGCATGGACGTTCCGTCGGACGCCGCCTCCTCGCGGCGTCGATCCTGCTCGCCGCGCCTTCCGCCGCGCTCGCGCAAAGCACTCCGTTTCTCAGCGATCGAGAGATCGAAATGTTGTCCACCGAGCTCTCGGGCGATCGGGCCTTCGAGCACGTCCGCCGGCTGTCGCACTGGCATCGCGACAGCGGAATGGAGGGCTACTTCAAAGCCGCTGAATACGTGGTGCAGGCTGCCAAGGACGCCGGGCTGGTCGACGTGAAGTTCATCGAGCAGCGGGCCGAAGCGCCTAACTACACCGCCCGCGTCGGCGAGCTGTGGTTGACCGAGCCCGTGCGCGTGAAGCTGGCGGACATCGGCGTGCACGCGGTGCATCTGGCGGACGGAAGCCACGATGCGGACGTGACCGCCGAGGTCATCTTCGTCGGCGACGCGTCGGCGACGTCACTCGCCAATCTCGACGTGGCGGGCAAGATCGTGCTCACGACTGCGCAGCCCGGTATCGCGCTCAACAACGCCGTATACGCCAAGGGAGCACTGGGCGTGATCACGTATACCACGTCGGAAGGGCGCAATCCGCTCGACTTCCCCGATCAGGTTGCGTGGACACGGATCGCTGTGGCGCCGCCCGAGGGAAAGAAAGGCTCGTTCGCGTTCGTGCTGCCACCGCGACGCGGCGAGATGCTGCGGCAATTGCTGGCGACGAATGGAATGCAGGACATCTTCGCGACCGGCCGACGCACGCCCGGCGGGCGGGGGGTCGTGCAGGCGAAGGTCGAGACCGACATCAGTGATGCACCCGGGCGCACCGGCTTCGTCGAGGCGTGGATTCGCGGAACGACCTATCCGAATCAGCAGATCGTCCTCACGGCGCACCTGCAAGAAGAGCAAGGCTCGGCCAACGACGATGGGTCCGGTGTCGCCAGCATCCTGGAGATCGGACGGACACTGGCCAAGCTCATCTCGTCAGGCAGTCTGCCGCCGCCAAAGCGTGACATCCGGTTCTGGTGGACGGACGAGATCTACTCCGAGTACCGCTGGTTCCGCGATCATCCGGATGAGACGAAGCGCATCCTGGCAAACGTCCACCAGGACATGGTCGGAGCGAATCAGGCGATGGGCAGTCGCGTGCAGCACATCATCCTGGCGCCGCACTCGCGTACGTCGTACCTCGACGCGGTGTACGAGAGCATCGCGAATTACCTCGTGCTTACGAACAACGGCTTTCTTTCGGCGAGCCGACAGGGCGGTTATCCGCGTCCGTACACGAAGCCGATCTACTCCACACGCGGAACGCGTCAAGGCTACAACGCGCGGACGGTGCCCTGGTTTGCGGCGTCCGATCACGCGGTCTTTCAGGATGGGCCCATTGGGCTCCACGCGGTGGCGACGATCAACTGGGATGATTATTGGATCCATTCCTCGGACGACGATCTCTTCCAGATCGATCAGACGCAGATCGCGCGTAACGCATTCCTCACCGGCGCCACGGCGTTGGTCCTCGCCTACGCGGACGCCGATGACATTCCGCTCTTCGCGCGCGAAACGTACGCGCAGGGATCGAGAAGACTGGCGACCGATCTTCAGGTAGCGATGACGGCGCTGGCCGACACGACGCGCCCGCTCGGCTCGCGCTGGGCCGACGCGGCGATGCTCATCGAGCAAGGGATTCAGCGTGAAGTCCGTGCGCTCAATTCGGTCCGCGTGTTTGCGCGCTCGGGCACATCGCGACCGGTGGATGAGCTTGTCACTCGCACACGGGCGCGAGAAGCCGAGCTCATGGCTGTCCTTCGCGCGTCACTACCTGGCGTTGCGGCCCCGAGCCTGACGACGCTCGAGCGAAGCGCCGAGATCGCCGCGGCCAAGCGCAAGGTGCCCGTGAACGCGGGGACGTTGGACGAGTATTTCACTCGGCGCGACGGCGTGCCGCCAAGCCCTGCCCTTCACGGGCTCATGCGCGCCGAGGTATGGAATTTCGTCGATGGCCGGCGCAGCTACTACGACATCTACAAGGCAGTTCGCGCCGAGGCGCTGGTCGCGGGGTCGTGGTATTACGGTACCGTGTCGCTCGGTGACGTGGTGTCGCTGCTCGATGCCGCCGTCGAGGCCAAGGTCCTGACACTCCGATGAACGGCCGACCGGCAGCGGCCATGCTCGCCGGCGCGCTTTTCCTAACGACTTCGTTAGGCGCGCAGGAGCCCGTAACCTGGGGCGCGGACCGAGATCCGGTATTCCACACCTTCTCGATCGCCGCCATCGATACCGCGACCGGCGAGGTGGGTGTGGCGGTGACCACCCGCGTGCCGTGCGTCGGCAACGGAGTTCCCTGGGTGCGGGCTGGCGTCGGCGCCGTAGCGACTCAGGCGTCGACGCGTGTGGAGTACGGGCCGGAGCTGCTCGAGGCAATGACACGAGGTGCAGAGCCCGATCAGGCGCTACGACGGTTGCTGGCAGCAGACACCGCGGCGGAGCTGCGTCAGGTCGGAGCGATCTCGCTGCGCGGCCGAACCGCCCAGCACACCGGTAACCGAACGGGGCAGTGGTCCGGGCATCGTGCCGGGCGGACCTATGTCACGCAGGGGAATCTGCTCGTGGGACAACAGGTCATCGACGCCGTGGCAACGGCTTTCCAGCGGTCGGAGGGGGTAGCGCGCCACCTCGGTGATCGACTGATCGAAGCGATGGAGGCAGGTTACGCTGCCGGTGGCGATGCGCGTCGCGGTCGGCTGCAGTCCGCGGCGGTGATCGTTGCCGATCGTCGGCCCGGCCGATCTCGCCGCCCCGATGGTGTGACCGTCAACATCAACGTGTGCGAGCATCCGCAACCGGTGGCCGAGATGCGCCGCATCTACGACGCGATCTCTCAGCGACTCGGTGCGCGCACGCTGCAGCTCTTCGAAGGGAACGACGTGTGGCAGCTCAAGCTGATGCTACACGCCCTCGGACATTACCGGCCTGGCGAGAAAGAGCTGGTGCGGGGCGACGACGCGCAGCTCTATACGCCCGAAGCCGCCGCGGCGGTCGACGCGTTCCGCATGGCCGAACGACTTTCCACTCCCGCCATCGGCTCACCGCGAGGTCTGGTGGATGAGGAAACCGTCGCCCGACTGTGGTCGGCGCTTGAACGAGCAGGAAAGGCGGAAGCGATTCGAAAGGTGATTTTGGAGCTGACGGCGGTGCGGCGGTAGCGGGCGAGGGAGCAGGGAGGTGACAGGAGGGAGGTGGAGAAGACAAGATAGGAGCACGCCCGGCGATCTCATCCGCCGGGCGTGTTGTCTTCCTCCCTCCTCCCGCCGCCCGCATTCAAACTATCTTCTCCTGTCGACTGTCTAGGAGAGCGTATGGCCGACCTTCTCCAGGGAATGCTCGACCTCCTGATCCTGAAAACCCTCGCGCTCGGGCCCGAGCACGGGTGGGGCGTGTCGCAGCGCATTCAGCAGATCTCCCGTGATGCGCTGCGCGTCAACCAAGGCTCGCTCTATCCGGCGCTGCACCGCCTAGAGGTCCAGGGGCTCATCGATTCGGAGTGGGGGATCTCGGAGAACAACCGGCGAGCGCGGTTCTACCGCCTGTCGGCGGCCGGACGGCGGCAGCTCCAGAAGGAAGCCGCCGATTGGCGCGCGTTCAGCCGCGCGGTCGACCTCATCCTGCAGACTCGTTAGGCGACGGAGGCAGTCATGGGATTTTCCTCGGTGCGACGACTCATCCGACAGCTCGGCCGCGCGGTCTTCCGACAGCGAGTGGACCGCGAGCTCGACGACGAGCTCCGTTTCCACATCGAGATGCAGACCGACAGGAACATCGCCAGTGGCATGCATCCCGCCGCGGCGCGGGAGCTCGCCGAGCGCCAGTTCGGCCGCGTCGATCGCCACAAGGACGACGTACGGGCACTGGCAACTGCTCCGCTCTTCGACGGCCTGGCGTGGGACGCGCGCTTCGCCATCCGAGTACTTGGCCGAAGCCGGGCCTTCACGCTGGTCGCGGTGCTCACGCTCGCCTTAGGCATAGGTGCCACGACGGCGATCTTCACGGTGGTCGACGCGATTCTTCTCCGTCCATTGGCCTTCCCGGAGCCGGAGCGGCTCGTGATGCTGCGCGAGCGAACGGCGCGCGGCCAGTCACTCGTCTCCTATCCGAACCTTCGCGACTGGGAGGCGCGGAGCCGCAGCTTCGAGGCGATCACCTCCTTCCGTGGTGGCGCGAGCACGATCATCGGCGGAACGGAGACCGTTCGCGCTGACGCGATGGGCGTCTCCGGCGACTTCTTCGGGCTGTTGCGCGCCAGGGCGGCGATTGGTCGTACGCTACGCCCTGACGACGACTTGTTAGGCGCCGAGCCGGTGGCGGTGGTGAGTCACGCGTACTGGCAGCGGTATCTGGGGGGGCATGCCGACCTGAGTGACGCGCGGCTTCAGGTATGGTCCACGGTATACAGCGTCATCGGCGTCATGCCGCCATCGTTCGACTTTCCTGAAGGCACGCACGTCTGGTTTCCGCTGACGCCCTACAACCAGGAGATGGGGCGAAGCAGTCACAACGACCTGACACTCGCTCGGCTTCGTCCTGGCGTGTCGATCGATCAGGCGAGACGTGAGCTCGACGCGATCGCCGCCGATCTCGCGCGCGAATACGCGGACGACAACGATGCCGTGGGCGCGGTCGTGGTTGGCTTGCAGGATGAGATTGTCGGCAGCGTTCGAGTGTGGTTGCTGCTCTTGCTGGGTGCCGTGTCGTTCGTTCTTCTGGTCGCATGCGTCAACCTGGCAAGTGCCAACCTCGCGCGCGGCGCGGCGCGCATGCGTGAGATGGCCGTACGCAGTGCACTCGGCGCGGACCGCTGGCGACTCGTCAGGCAGCTGCTCACCGAGAACGTGATACTCTCGCTTGCCGGTGGCGTTGCCGGCGTGGTATTGGCGCAGTGGCTTGTACGTGCGCTACTAGCACTTCAGCCGGGCGAGCTTCCGCGCGCCGACGCCATCGCCATCGATCCGCGCGTGATCGCCTTTGCCGCGGCACTATCGTTGGTCACCGGAGTCGTGATCGGCGTCCTGCCCGCGCTCCAGATCTCACGCGACGGGATCCGCGCGGCGATGGCCGAGGGTGGGCGGGGCACTGTTGGCGCCACGCGCGGGTGGGTGCGACATGGATTGGTGGCGGCCGAAGTGGCGCTGGCGTTGGTGCTCCTCGTCGGCGCCGGTCTGCTCATCAGGAGCCTCCGCGCGTTGCTCCAGGAAAACACCGGCTTCGACGGCCGGGGCGTACTGGTGGCGGACGTCTCGCTTCCGAGCACGAAGTATCGGACCGGCGGCAGCGTCGGCACATACTACGATCGTGCCATCGAGTCGCTGCGCACGATTCCCGGCGTCGAGACAGTCGCAATGATGAACATTGTGCCACTGACGCGATCGGGGTTCGGTGGTCTGCTCGAGATCGACGGACCCGGCGGTGTGGAGGAGTATGCCGACTACCGCGTGGTGAGTCCGGAATACTTCCGTGCACTGCGCATCCCGCTGCTGCGAGGCCGCATGTTCGACGAGCGCGACGACTCGGCGGGGGTCCACGTGACGCTCGTGAACCGCACGATGGCTGATCGCCTCTGGCCGGGCCAGGATCCCGTCGGAAAGCGGATTCGAACGCTCGGGATGGACCGGCACACGCAACTGTGGATGACGGTGATCGGAGTGGTGGGCGACGTGAGGAGCGGATCGCTCGATAGAACGACGGGCCCGCAGCACTACGTGTACTACCGGCAGCGTCCAGAGCGTGCGGGCGCGGCGACGCTGATCGTTCGTGCGGCGCCCGGCGCGCAACTGGCGGCGGCAATGCGCGATCGCCTGACGAATGTGGACCGGGACGTACCGGTGGAGATCGCAACAATGAGTGATATCGTCGGACGATCGGTCGCCGACCGCCGCTTCATTACGCTCGTGCTTACGGCGTTCGGCGGCGTCGCGCTGATGCTTGCGGCGATCGGGGTGTACGGCGTGCTCTCCTACTGGGTGGCGCGCCGCACGCAAGAAATCGGCGTTCGAGTCGCGTTGGGCGCCCGTCGCGGGTCGGTCGTGAGCTTGGTGCTCCGCGAATCCATGACTCCGGTCGTGATCGGGATCATCTTCGGCGCCTTCGGCGCGCTCGTCGTCACGCGCCTCCTCCGCACGCTCCTCTACGGCGTGAGCGACACCGATCCCGCGACGTTCATCACCGCCGCCTTGATAGTGATCGCGGTCGGCGCGCTGGCGAGCTGTCTGCCGGCGTGGAGGGCGGCGAGGGTTGATCCGGTGGTCGCGTTGAGGTCGGAGTAACGAAGAGAAGCGCCATCCGCCATCGGCCATCCGCCATCCGGGACCGGCACACCTAATTATTTCCGAATCCGCCGTTCCCGGATGGCGGATGGCGGATGGCCGATGGCGGATGGCGCTCTTTTCTCGTCCAGAGTTTGCGTCGCCCCAGACCACCAAGGCATCTTGCTTCGGCATCTGGCTGTTCGCGAACCCTGGAGACTCCGCAATGTTCTCAACCCAGTGCGCCGCCGTCGTGGCGCCGCTCATCCTCTTGGCCGCGTGTTCCGCGCGGTCGACTTCGAGCTCGACGTCGACGTCCAGCCCGACGTCCACCGCGGCGTCGCCGGCGCCGGCCACCGCCACCGATAGCGCACCAGCCATGGCGTCGATACGCGACAAGTTGGGCCAGTATACGACCGTGCGCCTGACGAGTGATCTAGCCGGACTCAGCGATAAGGAACGGCGGATGATTCCGCTCCTGATCGACGCGGCGCAGGCGATGGACGAGATCTTTTGGATGGAGGCGTATGGCGATCGTCAGGCACTCCTGCGCTCGCTGAGCGACGCCGACACCCGGCGCTACGCGGAGATCAATTACGGGCCATGGGATCGACTCGATGACAACGCGCCGTTCGTGCCCGGCGTCGAGCCAAAGCCCGCCGGCGCCAACTTTTATCCCAAGGACATCACCAAGGCCGAGATCGAGCGTGAGATCGCCGCTGGTGGCGCCCGCGGTGACTCGCTTGGCAGTCAGTACACGATCGTGAAGCGCGACGGCGCCCGCCTGACGGCGGTGCCGTACCACGTCGCGTTCGGGCCGCAGGTGCAGCGCGCGGCGGCTCGACTGCGCGAAGCGGCCGCGTTGGCCGACGACGCCGGGCTCAAGCGCTATCTCGAGCTGCGTGCGGGAGCCCTGCTCACCGATCAATATCAGCCGAGCGACCTGGCGTGGATGGACATGAAGAACAACACGCTCGAGGTCGTGATCGGCCCCATCGAGAACTACGAAGACCAGCTGCTCGGCCGCAAGACGGCGCACGAGGCGTTCGTGTTGGTGAAAGACCGTGAGTGGAGCAAGCGTCTCTCCCGCTACGCCTCGCTCCTTCCCGCATTGCAGCGCGATCTGCCAGTCGCCGAAACGTACAAGCGGGAAGTGCCTGGCACCGACTCCGATCTCAACGCGTACGACGCGCTCTACTACGCGGGAGATGCCAACGCCGGCTCGAAGTCGATCGCCATCAACCTGCCTAACGACGAAGAGGTGCAGCTCAAGAAGGGCACGCGCCGTCTCCAGCTGAAGAATGCGATGCGCGCCAAGTTCGACGAGATCTTGGTGCCCATCGCTGGTACCCTGATCGTCGACGACCAGCGCAAGCACGTCACCTTCGACGCGTTCTTCGCCAACGTGATGTTCCACGAGGTGGCGCACGGACTCGGCATCAAGCGCACCATCGACGGCAAGCAGGCGGTGCGCGAGGCGCTGAAGGAGCAGGCGAGCTGGCTCGAGGAAGGGAAGGCGGACATCCTCGGCCTCTACATGGTGAGCAAGCTTCAGGAGCAGGGAGAGCTGGGCAACGTCGACATGCGCGACTACTACGTGACGTTCATGGCCAGCATCTTCCGCTCGGTGCGGTTCGGTGCCGCGAGCGCGCATGGCCGCGCGAACATGGTTCGATTCAATTATTTCCGCGATGCGGGAGCGTTCACACGTGACGACGCCACCGGGGCGTATCGCGTGCACTTCGACAAGATGCGCGCGGCGATGAGCTCGCTCTCGGAGAAGATTCTACGGCTGCAGGGAGATGGCGACTACGCCGCGGTGAAGGCATTGGCCGATGCGCAGGGCGCTATCGGTCCCGCGCTGCAGCGCGATCTCGATCGCTTGGCGGCGCGCAACATCCCCGTCGACATCGTGTTCGAGCAAGGCGTCTCCGTACTCGGCGCTCGGTAATGCGGGTGCGGAGGACATTTCTGGCGGCGGTGGCGCTGGTCGCCACGCTCGGCTGCAATGATTACACGACCGATCCGGGCTCGAGCTCTCTCGTCGTGAATGTGTTGGGCCTGCCCGCCGGCGCGAACGCGGCGATTCAGGTGACGGGACCGGGAAATTTCTCGCAAGCCGTCACCGCGACGACGACGATCGAGGAGCTACAGCCGGGCACGTACACAATCGAAGCGAGCTCGCTGATCTTCAACGGCACGACATTCCTCGTGACGCCCGCCTCACAAGAAGTGGAGGTGCTCGAGGACGCGCAGGCGTCGGCGACTGTGAACTACACCGCCGCGGCTGCTCTCACGCTGCGATTCGCCGAGGTCGTGTCCGGTCTCAGCAATCCCGTGTATCTCACGGCGCCGGCCGGTGACACCCGTCTCTTCATCGTGCAGCAGGATGGACGAATTCGCATCGTCCAGAACGGTACCATCCGGCCTACCGATTTCCTGAATCTCTCCTCTCGCACCGATGCCAGCGGCGAGCGTGGACTCCTGAGCATGGCGTTCCATCCGCAATACTCGACCAACGGCTTTTTCTTCGTCTACTTCACTGAGAGCGGCACTGGCGACATCCTGGTCGAGCGGTACCACGTCTCGACCGATCCCAACGTTTCGGAGCCGGCCGGAACGCTGGTGCTTCGTATCGCGCACCGCGACTTCTCGAACCACAACGGCGGTCTGCTCTTGTTCGGGCCCGATGGGATGCTGTACATGGGCACCGGCGACGGGGGTGGCGGAGGCGACCCGCTCGGCAACGGCCAGAACCTCTCATCGTTGTTAGGCAAGCTGCTGCGCATCGATGTGACGTCGCTGCCGTACACGATTCCAGCCGGCAATCCCTTCGCTGGACAGCCAAATCGACGCGGTGAGATTTGGGCGTACGGGCTCCGCAACCCCTGGCGTTTCGCCTTCGATCGCGGCGCGAACGAGCTCTACATCGCGGACGTGGGGCAGAACGACTTCGAGGAAGTGAACGTGGTGAATCGCACCACCGCCGGGGTGAACTACGGTTGGAACATCATGGAAGGGCTGCACTGTTTTCCGATCGGAACTACGAATTGCAATCAGTCCGGGCTCACGCTGCCAGTGCTCGAGTACGATCACAGTCAGGGGTGCTCGATCGCCGGCGGTTTCGTCTATCGCGGCACGCAGCTCCCCGAGCTCGTGGGGCATTACTTCTACTCGGACCTTTGTCGCGGCTGGCTCAGGACCTTCCGCTTCACCGGCGGAGCGGCCACCGAGCACCGTGACTGGGGCGTTCTCGGCGCAGTGGGAGCGACGCTCTCGTTCGGCGAAGACGCCGCCGGCGAGCTCTACGTGTTGTCGGGGAATGGGTCGGTGTATCGCATCGTTCGGCAGTAGCGGCAAGGAACCAACTTCTCGGAGCACTGGCACCATGCCTAACGCGCGTTCTCCCGTGATTTGTCTCGCCGTATTTCTGGCGGCGATCTCCTGCACTCCCAAGGACTCCGGCTCGGCGGACACCGTCGCGGCAACCGGCGCGG
The DNA here is from genome assembly GCA_035253585.1 of Gemmatimonadaceae bacterium. Taxonomy (GTDB): domain Bacteria; phylum Gemmatimonadota; class Gemmatimonadetes; order Gemmatimonadales; family Gemmatimonadaceae; genus DATFBY01. The sequence continues at coordinate 93,155 of DATFBY010000055.1, forward strand.
CGGCGACGGACGGAAATGCGGCCAAGCCATGTCCAGCAGGAACCGACACCGCGATCACCTTGCCCGCCGGTTTTTGCGCGGTCGTGTTCGCCGATTCAGTGATTGGGAGTCGTCACATCGCGGTGGCGAGCAACGGCGACGTCTTCGTGCAGCGCGTGCTCGGTCGCCGCACCGGCGACAGCACCGCGAAAGGCGGAATCATGGCCTTTCGGGATGCAAATGCTGATGGTCGAGCGGACACGACGGCGCGATTCGGCCAGACCAATGGTACGGGTATCGGTCTGTACAGGGGCTGGATCTACGCGGACGACGGAAGTCGAATCGTGCGTTTCACGCATAGCGCGGGGAGTCTGACGCCGAGTGGGAATCCCGAGACGGTGATCCGCGACATCCCAATGCGCGGACATGACGCGCACAACTTCGTGATCGATAGCGCGGGCACGTTGTACCTCAACATCGGCTCGCGCACCAACAACTGCCAGCAGCAGGATCGTGCGAACGAGTCGCCGGGCATCAATCCGTGCGTCGAGCTCGAGACGCGCGCTGGGATCTGGCGCTTCCAGGCGGAGCAGCTGGGTCAGCGTCCGTCGGTCGCGTCGCGCTTCGCCACGGGCATTCGGAATGGGATGGGCCTGGCGATCAATCCGGCCGACGGAAAGCTCTACGCAACGCAGCACGGCCGCGACCAGCTCTTCCAGAATTGGCCGAAGCTGTTCACCGCCCAGCAGAACGCAGCCAATCCGGCCGAGGAGCTACAGCAGCTGAATCAGGGCGACGACTTCGGATGGCCCTACTGCTTCTACTCGATCGATCTGCGCCGTCGCGTGCTGGCGCCCGAATATGGTGGAAACGGAACCGAGGTCGGGCAGTGCGCGAGCAAGAAAGCGCCGGCGGCGGTTTTCCCTGCGCATTGGGCGCCGATGTCGCTCGTGTTCTACACGGGAAATCAATTCCCGCCGCGCTATCGTGGTGGTGCGTTCATCGCGATGCACGGCTCCTGGAACCGCGCACCGGAGCCGCAGGATGGCTACAACCTCACGTTCGTTCCTATGGTGAACGGCGCGTTCTCGAACCACGAAGTGTTCGCGCGCGGATTTCCTGGAGCGACGGTGCAGCCCGATAGGGCCGTGCATCGGCCCACCGGCGTGGCGCAATCGCCCGATGGTGGACTCTACCTGACGGACGACAAGGGCGGCCGCATCTGGAAGATCGTGTACGTCGGAACGCAGTGATCGGTTTGCATCAC
>DATFBY010000056.1:0-46448 GCA_035253585.1 Gemmatimonadaceae bacterium
GTTAGGCCCGTGGGTGGCGGACCCTCTGCGATCGGAACGGGCGTGAGCCCGACTTTCTCGGTCGTGAGGACCGGCGTTGCTGTCGTACTCGTCGTGCCCGTCCTCGTGCGCACCAGCTGCGCCGAGGCGGACGCGGCAACAATGACCTGCAAACCGCCAAGGGCGATCAAAGCCAGCGCCCTCCTCGAGACAACGCGCCCAGCATGGGCGACCGCGGCAGACATGAAGACCTCTCGTTGAGTGTTGGACTCGTTAGGCATCTACGGCACGGTCACGATGACGACCGGACAGGCGCGCCCACTCTGAAGGTTCGACCGCCGACAAACGAGTGATCGATGTGAAGAACATGAGCTCCTCGAGCCAGGCATTGTTGTTAGGCGTCGCTACTGCACTTTGATGGACGTCGCGGGGCAGGCGCTGCCGTTCGGAATCTTCGCGCACACCTTGTAGTAGTAGGTCTTTCCCTTCTGCACGGTGATATCGTCGTATCGAAGCAGGTTGGTGAAGGTCATGGCATTTCCGTTTGCATCGCGTACCGCATCGTAGGCGAGGTAGCCGCCTCCGCCCTGTTGCACTACCGTGCCCTTTTCCAACGTGTACGGCGCACTGCCGAACGAATTCCATTCGACGATCACGCGATCGGCGGACAGTGGAATGGTGGCGCGCACGTTCATCAGCGGCATCGAGGCGGTGACGACCTCGCTTTTCTTGATCTCGCCATTCGGCATCGTCCCGATGACGTAGAACTGATACAGCGTGCCAGGCTTGAGGTCCGGGAAGACAAAGCGCACGGACACGCGATCGAGCGCCCCGAACTGCGTCCGCGAAAACGGTTGTGGCCACGGAACTACGCTTGGCTGATTCAAGGCCTCACCGCGGAAGAGAGCGAGATTGGTCGCTTCTCGCACCAGCAAGAAATCGAAGTCGACCAGGGCTGCATTTTCATACCAGAGCCGCAGATTGATCGGCCCGAAGTACGGCATGTCGGCACTCACCGTCGGCCAGTCCCTCCAATGCGTGATGAGGCCGCCTGGCGTATACATGCTGGCAACTGTCCACTGCTGCCGGCCGCCAGGAACTCCCTGAAGGAAAGTGCTGGTACCCGTCACTTCCATTCCGTTTGCCCCAGCGCCCGGGCCGCCGACGAAGTATTTCGTCACGCCAGGAACGGCGCTCCACGAGAGTCGAACGCTGCCAAGCGACGGCTCGGCTCTGAAGCTGGCCGCCGGCGGATCCTGCGGGGTCGGTCGAACGAAGTTGAGCATCGCACTGCCTTGACGTCCGTCCGCATAGTTTGCGAGCACGCGGTAGACGTACGTGCCCGGCCACTCGAGGCCCACGTCACTCCAGCTGGTCGCGGTCAGGGTAGGCGATGTCACGCGGCAGCACGCCGGGTTCGACTCCATCCATCGCTCGACGACGTAGCTCGCCACGCCAGCGAGCGGCTGCCAGCTGACCTGTGCGGTGATGCCGAGGCCGGTGGCGGCGAGGCCTGTCGGCCCCGGGGCAGCGGGAATGGCCGTCGTGAGGACGGTCGTGGTGCTTGGGTCCGCGACCACCGGCGTTGCGGTTGTGCCTGTCCTCGTCCGCACGAGTTGCGCGAAGCCGTTCGTCGTCGCCACGATCGAGGCGCCTAACGCCAACGCGGCAATCGACATCCGAAACTGCGGGGCGACCGACATGACGTCCTCGGGCTGAGTGTTGGCCGCGATGCTACGCCGACCCCATCAGCCCCCTATCATCACCTATCATCCGCTATCCGCTGAAGGTTTTCGCGGGCGTTCTGCGCATGGTGAGGTAGACAACTCATCGCCAGACACCTCCAACCGGAGCCAGCTAATGCCCGCGCCCACCCCGCATCGAACCTCCTCGCTCGCTATTCTCGCTCTCGTCGGCTTCCTTATAGGCTGCGAGTTGGAGCTGGCGCGCGAATCGAACGGGCTCGTCGGAAACGAGAATGGGCAGCAGTTGAGGTTCGAGCGGCGGTAGCGGGAAGCGGGAAGCGGGAAGTGGGAAGCGGGAAGCGCGGGCGGACGCGGTACTCATCAGGTGTGCGGGCAGTGGACTCCTCTTCCCGCTTCCCGCTTCCCGGATATGTTCCCGCCATGACAGGCCCCGGCAATTCCCCCATCACCGCCACTGTCCTCTGCCGGAATTGCGACGCCGAGATCTCGGTGTTGGCGGAGCTGTGTCCAGCGTGCGGCGTCAGGCAGTACGAGGGCAGTAGCAAAGCACTTGCTGGACTCAGCGAGAAGCGCACGGGGGCGGCGGCCATTCTCGCCTTCTTCTTCGGCGTCTTCGGGGTGCACCGCTTCTATCTGGGCCGTCCCAAGTCGGCCATCCTCCAGCTCCTCACGCTAGGAGGACTCGGCGTCTGGGCCATGGTCGACTTCGTCCTCATCCTCTTCGGCGAGCTCAAGGACGGCGAAGGACGCCGACTCAAGGAACTGATCTGACGACGTGGAGCGCCTAACGAGCAGGGCAGGCGTCACGTTCCGGGAGCTCGACGAGCGGCTGATCATCGAGACCTTGTCTCGTCTCCGCGACCGCATCAACGAGCGGTTCCCGGGCTCCGGACTGGGACAGGTCGCGTCCGAGCTGCTGACGCTGGCGCATGAAGCGACGGCCGATGTCGCCTATCTCAGGCGGCCCCACTGGGGAGTTCGAATCGCCATCGGTATCACCATCGCGCTGATCATCGTCGTGATCGTCGCGGTGGTGATGACGATCCGCATCGAGGCGCCGGCGCGCGTCGACGGATTTCCGGAGCTCATACAGCTCGTCGAGTCGGGGATCAACGATCTCATCTTTCTCGGACTCGCAATCTTCTTCCTTCTCGGCATCGAGGCGCGGATCAAGCGCCGCCGCGCGCTCGCCGCGCTGCACGAGCTGCGGAGCCTGGTGCACATCGTCGACATGCACCAGCTCACCAAGGACCCCGACCGCCTCCTCTCCACCGAGCCGGACACGACGTCGTCTCCCGAGCGGCCGATGGGCGCCGCCGAGCTCGGCCGCTATCTCGACTACTGCAGCGAGCTGCTCTCACTCGCCAGCAAGGTCGCTGCACTCTTCGTCCAGCATTTCAACGACTCGGTGGTGCTGGCGGCGGTCGACGAAATCGAGACGTTGGCCAGCGGGTTCTCGAGCAAGATCTGGCAAAAGATCACGATGCTCGAGCGCAGCACGCGGGCCGCCGCGGCGAAATGAAGCGTCTCGGCATCGCGCTGCTGGTCGTAGTGCTGGCCCTCGGAGCCGTCGTGGTCGTGCGCGCCGTGCGGTTCAGCCCGTTGCCTAACGAGACCGCGCCGCTCGCCCCGCTCGAGCTTGTTCCAGGAGCGGCCGAGCGTCTGGCTGGCGCGATCAGAATTCCGACCGTTTCTCCCGAAGACAGCAGCGATCGCGACTCGACCGCCTTCCGGACATTCCACACGTATCTGGAGCAGTCTTTCCCGCGGGTGCACGCGACGATGCGACGAGAGACGATCGGCCTCGACGCGTTGCTCTACACATGGATGGGAAGCGACACGACGCTCGCGCCGCTGGTCCTGATGGGACACATGGACGTCGTGCCGGTAGCGCCCGGTACGGATACGGCGTGGACACATCCGCCGTTCTCCGGCGCGATCGCCGAGGGGTTCGTGTGGGGTCGCGGGTCGCTCGACGACAAAGGCACGGTCCTGGGCGTTCTCGAAGCGAGCGAGATGCTCCTCGCGCGCGGGTTCCAGCCAAAGCGAACGGTGCTGCTGGCGTTCGGCGCCGACGAAGAGCGCGGCGGGGAGCAGGGCGCCAAGCGGATTGCGACGTTGCTTCAACGTCGCGGCGTCAAGCCCATGATGGTTCTCGATGAGGGAGGCACGGTCATCACCGGCGCGATCCCCGGAGTGGCGGAGCCCGTCGCGCTCGTCGGGATCGCGGAGAAAGGATATCTCAACGTCGAGCTCAGCGTACGCGCGGAAGGCGGGCATTCGTCGATGCCGCCTAACAACACAGCGGCCGGCATACTCGCGCGCGCGATCACCCGGGTGGAAAACAATCCGCTTCCGGCGACGATCCGCGGCGGCACGGCGGCGCTCTTCGACGCAGTAGGACGCGAGATGTCGTTCGGGATGCGAGCGGTCTTTGCCAATCGCTGGCTCTTCGATCCCGTGATCGAGCGTCGTCTGGCGGCGAGGCCGGCGACGAACGCGACGATTCGCACGACGACCGCGGTGACGATGCTCGAAGGAAGTCCCAAGGCCAATGTCCTGCCTCATCGCGCGCGCGCGATAGTGAACTTCCGGATCTTGCCGGGAGAGAGCATTGCAAGCGTGCTCGAGCACGTGCGAAGCACCATCGATGATTCCCGGGTCGAGGCAGACGTCAGTGGCGTCGCCTCCGAGCCGTCGCCGCTTTCGCCGATCAACGACTCGACGTGGGCGCGATTGACCGCCGTCATTCGTCAGGCATATCCGGACGTCGTGGTCGCGCCCTATCTGGTCGTCGGCGGAACGGACGCGCGACATTTCCGCGACCTCACGCCGAACGTCTATCGGTTCTCGGGTGCGCGCATCGTGTCGGAGGACCTTCGGCGTGTGCACGGCACGAACGAACGCCTGTCGATAGCGGCCTACGAGGAGGGGATTCGGTTCCTGGCGCAGCTCGTTCGGAGCATGGCTGGCGGTTGAGAACAGCCCCAAACGCCGGGTGCTCTTGACAGAATAGCACGATCGTGCTATTCATGGCCGTATGAGCAAGGGAGAGCTCACCCGCCAAACGATCCTCGAGCACGCCTACACGCAGGCCAGCCGCGTCGGCCTGGGTGGGCTCAGCATCGGGCAGCTGGCGAGCGCGCTCGAGCTCTCCAAGAGCGGGCTGTTCGCGCACTTCCAGTCGAAGGAAGCGCTTCAGCTACAGATCCTCGACTATGCCGCCCAGCGATTCGTCGAGCGTGTCATACGTCCGACGCTTCAGGCGCCGCGTGGCGAGGCGCGCATCCGCGCCGCGTTCGAGAACTGGCTCAAGTGGCCGACGAAGGAAGATCTCGGGGGATGTTTCTTCGTCGCGGCAGCGGCGGAGCTGGACGATCACCCCGGGGCGCTCCGTGATCGCGTGGCCGAGCTGCAGCGTGACTGGTTGGAGATGCTGGCCAACATTGCGCGCACCGCGATCACCGAGCAGCAGTTCCGGAGCGACGTGGATCCCGAGCAGTTCGCGCACGACATGTACGGCATCATGTTGGTGACCCATCAGTTCACGCGGCTGCTGCGCGATCCCAAAGCCAACGAGCGTGCGTGGCGCGCGTTCGAGGCGTTGGTCGCCGCGGCTCGTCGTTAGGCAACGATCGATGGAGGTGATGATGGACGCCGTCGCGCAGCAAAGAATTAGCACGAACGTTCGGGCGAGAACGAGCGCCTCACTGACTTCTCTGCGGCTCGGCATGTACGCCTTGAGCCGAGTTGCGCCGCCTTTGGCCCGCGCCGCAACCGCCCGCCTCTTCTGCACACCGATGGGGCGGCATCGCCCGCGCGCGGAAGACGTCGGAACCCTGCCGACCGCTGTCCGCGGATCGCTCACGATCGAAGGGCGCCAGGTAAAGTACTGGCGGTGGGGCTCCGGACCGCCGGTGCTCCTCGTTCACGGATGGGGCGGGGGCGGCGCGCAGCTCAGCTCGTTCATCCACCCACTCTGCGCGCGCGGCTACTCGGCGGTGACCTTCGACGCGCCGGCCCACGGCGACTCGCCCGGCTCGACCTCGACGCTCCTCGAGTTCGCCGCGACCGTCGAGGCAATCATCGCCCAAATCGGCGCGCCTCGCGCCACGATCGCCCACTCGTTAGGCGGCACGGCCGTGGCGTACGCCGCCAGCCGCGGTTTCAGCGTCGGACGCCTGGTGCTCATCGCGGCCGCGGCGAACCCCCTGGTCTACTTCCGCGCGTTCATGGAGCTGCTCGGCATCCCGGAGTCGCAGCGCGAGCGGTACGAGAGCTACTTCGAAAACAAGCACCAGTTCGACTGGCAGGAGATCGCGGTTCCATCCTACGCGCGCTACATGGCGACCCCGCTGCTCGCCGTCCACGACCTCGACGATCGGGAAGTCTCCTGGCGCGAGAGCGCGGCGATCACCAATGCGTGGCCGGAGGCCCGACTCGTCACCACGTCCGGGCTCGGCCACAACCGAATTCTGCGGGATGAGGGTGTCGTTAGGCAGGCGGTGGAATTTGTACATCGGGACTCGGGACTCGGGACTCGGGACTCGGGACTCGGCTCGCGGCGAGAAGATCTCTCCTCCAAGGCCGAGTCCCGAGTCCCGAGTCCCGAGTCCCGATGCCTCACCGCACCACCGCTATTAGCCTCGCAATAGCCCGCGCCTCTCGATTCTTTAGCACGAGAGTATCCCCGCGAATTTCGTGGCTGGCCGTGTTTTCCAGGGCAGTCACGAAGTCGCGCTCCTGATCCATTCGGCTCTGCTCCAGGCAGGCCATCTTCGTGGTGATGAGTGCGCCGAAGGTCAGGGTGTCGCCGCGCCGGGTGAAAGGGCCGCTGAGGATGTTGCACCCCGTCGCGCCGGCGACGCGGCCGCTGTCGGCCTGGAAGCGAAGGTGCGGCTCGCGTTGACTCTCCACCGTGGTGGCCGGCTTCCCGTTGAGCTCGATCAATCGCCAATGCGTGTTCTCGAACGTCGCCGACGAGCCGGCGGGCGCGGCGGTCGTTGGCGGCACGGACGGTTCATCGCCGGGCGCTTCGTTGGCCGACTTGGCGCAGGCGACCACCGCGAGAGCGACGAGCGCTATGCGAATTCCAGATTGCTGGGGCATCGAGATCTCCGACTTGACCGCGGATGGACGGGGTCGAACTCTCATTTCGAGGGATGATACCGGATGATTCGGCGGTGAAGGAAGATCGTAGAATGGCGGCCACACTCAGCCTGAGGTCGCCATGTTTGCGGCAGTCGTCACCCCCGTTCGCGCTCTCCTCGCTCTCGTCTTCGTTTCCCTGGCGCTGGTTCCGGCCGCGATAGAAGCGCAAACACGCCTGCGCACCACGCTGACGGCCATGCCTGCGCCGACTGGAGTCACCGCTTCTTGGTCTGCGAATGGAGTCCAACTTGCTTGGCAGCCGGTTTCGATTGCCGTCGAGTACCACGTGTTGCGCGGACCGGATGCTACGACACCGGGCAGTCAGATTGCCCGCCTGAGGCCCGACGTCCTCGCATACTTGGACGCGGGCTTCAACTCGGCCGCCGGTTATCAGATCGTGGCCATCGACGCGATGGGCCGGCAAGGCGCCAGCGCGATCGTCCCCTACACGCCGCCCGCAACGATGGTGACTGGGGTAACGACGGGCACGCTCGCGACGCGTCCAATTGGAACCATCTCCTCAGGAGGGATCTCCACGCTCAGTCAGACGAGCGCTGCGGTGCCGGTCATCGCCGACTTCAGCGGCGTGGCCGCGCCTGACATCATGGTCTACCTCGGTGATACGGTGCGTGTGACGGGCACAGGACTCGACGGCCTGACGAGCGTGGCACTCATCAGCGCGACTCGCGTGTCGAGCTACTCCCCATGGTATGCCAACCCGGTGTCGCCGCCGACCCCCGTCACACCGTTCAACGCTTCCGCGACCGGATTCTCCTTCGTTGCCAGCGCACCAATACCCAGTTACGGGAATCAGAAGTATCCGTTCGTGATCGTCGTGAGCAAGAGCGCGGGCGTCGACACGGGGAATGGAGCGGTGCACATCGGCCACCGTCCGACGCCTAAGAAAATCCTCAGTGTCGCGCAGACGGCGATTCGGTCGGGGAGTCGAGTGAGGATCACCGGTATCGGCCTTAGGGACGTGATTGGTGGCTACTTCGGTCCGGGTGTGTACGGCTCCACCACGAACCCAATGCTGAGCGCGATGAACCGAACCGACACCTACGTCGAGCTCGTGACGACGCCCGACTGCAAGCAGGAAGGCATCCTCATGCTACACGAGCCGGGCATGGCAGGCTCATCGCCCACGCTCATCACACCCGATACGGTGATTCGCGTTGCGTGCTATTCAGGCACGCCGGAAGGGAAGATCGACGGCGACGTGAACGGGGTCGTCTACATCTCCAACGGGACCACCGACGTCAGCATCCGCGGGACGAATCTCAAGGCGGTCACCGCCGTCGTCGATCAGATGGGGCGCAAGTACCCGGTCACGTATTCGTCAGTCGGCACGGGGACGTCCGGCTTCACGGAGTGGGTGCGGTTCAAGGTGGGGTCGAACTTCACGCCCGGTGGCGCGCTCGGCCTCACGCTCGAGAACGTTCTCACGGATCCAGTCGTGAATGGCACGGTGATCGGCTCCGTGCGGATGTTGACGCCCGCGACCTGGAACTGGATCGGTCCGGCCTGGGCGGAGCCGGGAATGAAGGTGCGCATCTCGGGGCACTATCTGAAGAACTCGGCGATGCCGACGGTGACCGTCGGTGGAATTCCCGCGCAGGTGCTGACGGCGGATCCGTTGAACGTTGAGTTCCGGGTGCCGGCGAATGCGACGGCGGGTCCTGTCGCGCTTACGAACGAAGGGGGAACGGTCACGATGAGCGGGCAGTTCAACGGCAGCAACGGGCTCCCGCATCCCGGATTCTTCATCGTGAGCGGGCCGACGACGGTCACCTCGATCACGCCACCGCGCACTCCGGTAGCGACGGGCGACACCATTGTCGTTCAAGGACAGAATCTGGCCCGCGCGTTCGGAATCTGCGTGCCATCCGCGCAGGGTGGACAACCGCTGACGATTCAGCGCGTGCAGACACCGGGCGGCATGGGATACAATACGTCGAACACCGAGATGAAAGTGGTCTTCCACTTCCAGCCGTCACAGGTGCAATCAGGCGCGCCGATCCAGGTCTATCGCCCGACGTCACCACCCGGCGACTTCCTCGCGGCGGATTACGCGTGCCATCCGCAGACGGGAGGAGCGGTTTGGCCGTGAAGTAGCGCGGGAAGAGGGACGCGGGAAGCGGGAAGCGCCGGCGGAGACCGTACTCATCAGCTGTGCCGCGCAGTCGCTTCCCGCTTCCCGCTTCCCGTTTCCCGCTACTCTCCTCTCAGCACCCCCATCGGCTCAACCCGCATCGCACGTCGCGCGGGCAGAAGACTGGCCACCACCGCCACGGCGCACAGCGTCAGCATCACTGCGGTCAGAGTGATCGGGTCGCTTCCCGTCACCTCCACCAGCATCGAGCGCATGACGCGGCTCACCGCCAGCGACCCGGCGATGCCTAACACGAGACCCACCGCGGCCAGACGCAGCCCTTCGCCCAGCACCAGTCCCATGACCTGACGACGCTCGGCGCCCAGCGCCATGCGCAACCCGAGCTCGAACGTGCGCTGCGTGACGCCATACGAGATCACGCCATAGGTTCCGATCCCGGCCAGCAAGAGCGCAATCACGGCAAAGCCGGTGAGGAGCTGCGTCGTAAAGCGGCGGCCAGCTACCGACGTGGCGACCACGCGCTCCATCGTCTGCACGCGAGAGATCGGTGCCGCGCTCTCCAACGCACGGACCTCGTTCCTCAGCGATGGCACGAGCGTCGTCGGGTCGCCATCGGTTCGAATCACCAGGTTCATCGTGCGCGGCGCGAAGTAGGCGCTCAGGCTCGCTTGCTCCAGTGGGAAATACATCGTCGGCGGAATCTCCTCGAGAAAACCGAGGTTGCGCACATCTTTCACCACCCCGACGACCGTCGCCCACGGTGATTCTTCGTTGAGCATCTTGATCGTTCCGCCTAACGGGTCCTTGCCCGGCCACATCTTGCGCGCCATGGTCTCGTTCACGATCGCGACCAACGGTGCGTCGGCGCGATCACGTTCGGTGAAGGCGCGACCACGCAGCACCGGGATGCGCATTGCCTCGAAGTACTGAGGCGTGACCTGCTGCGGCATCGCGCCGGGCGCGTTGGCCACGGTCGTCATCGGCGCGCCGTCGATCAGGATCGAGAAGAAGCTGTTGTCATCGGCGACGGGGAGATCGCCGACCGCGGCGGCAGCGCGTATGCTGGGCATCGGTCTCACGCGCTCGAGCAACGTACGATAGAAAAGCGTCGTGCGCTCGGCGTCGTACGAGGGTGGAACGGTCACGCGCACGGCGAGGACACGCTCGGGATTGAAGCCGAGGTCTATCGATTGAACCTTGGCCAACGAGCGAATCATGAGGCCCGCGCCGGCGAGCAAGACCACGGCGAGCGCGATCTCGGTCACTACCAGCACCGAGCGGGCGCGAGCGAGACCACGCCCCTGACCGGCCGTGCGGCCACCTTCCTTCAGCGTCTCCGCCGCATCGCTCTGCGCACTCCGTAACGCCGGAGCGATTCCGAACACGATTCCGGTGATGACGGAAAGCGCGAAGGTGAACGCCAGCACGGTACCGTCGACGCGGATCTCCTCGATGCGCGGAATGCCTTCCGGAGCCAGGCGCAGGAGAGTCCGGACTCCGACCCACGCTAGAACGAGCCCGAGCACGCCGCCCAGGATGGAGTGGAGCGCACTCTCCGTCAGTGCCTGACGAATGATCCGAGTACGCGATGCGCCCAACGCGGACCGGATCGCTACCTCCTTGCGCCGCGCCTGTCCGCGCGCCAGCAGCAGGTTGGCCACGTTGACGCAGGCGATGAGCAGAACGAATCCGACGGCGCCTAACAATGCGAAGAGGTAGGGACGCGTCTTGCCGAGAAGCGCGTCCTCCACGCGCTCGATGATGGGCACCAGCGGCTTCCCCGGGAAATAGACGTCGGGGTAGTCGTTCGTCATCCGACGCGCGAGCGATGTGAGCTCGGTCTTGGCTCGCTCCAGCGTCACGCCAGGCGCCAGCCGGCCAACCACACGGAGGTAATGATTGTTGCGCGTCCAGAGCGAGTCATAGTTGAGGCGAAGCGGGACCCACACGCCGATGTCCGGGCTGGGATAGGCGAAGCGGCGTGGCATGACACCGACCACTGTCCGTGGCCGCTCGTTCATTACGATGTCCTTCCCGATGATCGACGAGTCGCTTCCGAAGCGGCGCTGCCAGAGACCGTAGCTCAGGACGACCACAGCGGGCGCATCACGCTTGTCTTCCTCGGGTACGAACGCCCGGCCCAGGTGCGGTGCGACGCCCAGAATCCTGAAGAAACCATCGGAGACGCGCGCCGCCTGCACCGTCTCCGGGTCTTGCCCGTCGCCGGTGAGTGTGCCATTGGCGCCGGCGAAGGCGGCCATTGACTCGACGGTTTTCGCTTCGCGTCGATAGTCATCGAACTCCGGCTCGGAGACCGACAAGTAGTCCTCGGCGTGCTCGAGCTTGAAGATTCGATCGGGATCCTCGTACGGGAGTGGGCGAAGGAGTACGCCGTTCAGCACGGAGAAGATCGCGGCGTTGGCTCCAATGCCGAGCATGAGCGTCAGCAGAACGACGGCGGTGAATCCACGCGCGGCCAGCATCGCGCGGAACGCGTAGCGAACGTCCTGAAGAATCGATGGGAGCATCCAGTCCTTCCGGCGTAAATGGCGGATGGTGGGGGAGTGACGCGCGGCATCGCGTCCGAGCTGGGCACGGCGAAGACGACGAAAAAACGAGTCGAGTCTTGCCGGGACTGCATTCCGAGCAACGTCTTCGATGGCCCGCCACCAGACGGCGAGCAGCGCCGCGCGGGTGCCGCGTGTGCGCGCGACGCGGAGACGGTCGCGAAAGAACTCCGTCATCGCGTCGCCAACTTCATCACGCAGATCGCGGGGATATGCGCGGAGGAGCAGCGAATAGAGTCGCTCGCTGACGTCGCGTGGCTTCGTACGGAGATACTCGGTCATCAGGCCGGCTCCGGCGCCAGCACGCGAGACAGCTCGGCAAGGCGAACCAAACGCCGCAGCCGCGCAGCTTCGGCGGCGACCACCCGTCGGCCAAATGGAGTGAGGCGGTAGTAGCGACGGCGCTCGTCGTCGAGATCGGCGGCGGGGCGTCGGGCCGACTCTTCCAGTAAATGGTCATCCTGAAGCCGACGGATCGTTCGGTAGAGCGATCCTGCCTCGAGCTCGATCTCGCCGCTGGTGAAGTCGGCTACGTCTTGCATGATCCCGTAACCGTGTCGCTCGTTGCGGGCGAGCATGAGGAGTACGAGAAAGTCGATCGGCTTGAGCGGAAGAAGCGAAGTCGGATCCATCACCTGGGCCTCGCCGTAGGGCGTTATAGGCAGTCTGCCTATATGTAATCCGACAGTACTAACGGTCAAAGGGTTTGCAGGGACTCCCGACCTTCGCCCGCGAACATCGCGGGGACGGTTTTTCCCATACTTGACGATGGGGTTGAGGGGGCCTAAGTACCGACAGAGCATGGCAACCCGGCCTTTCTCCTTCCCCCCTTCACCGGAAGTCGTGTGAGCGGCTCGATGGCCATCGCGCTGCAGGACCGTCTTCAGCACACGCTGGGAGACGGTTACGCCATCGAGAGCGAGCTCCCGCCCGGTGGGATGAGCCGCCTCTTCCTGGCTACCGAGCGCGCGCTCGATCGGAAGGTCGTCGTCAAGCTCCTGCCACCCGAGTTTGCGAGTGAGCTGAACGCGCAGCGCTTCCAGCGTGAAATGCTGGTGACCGCGCGACTCCAGCATCCTCACATCCTCCCGATTCTCTCCGCTGGGGCGCGTGACGGACTGCTCTTTTACGTCACGCCTTACGTGGCCGGGGAATCGCTTCGGCACCGGCTGGCTCGCGACGGAGTCCTGCCGCCTGACGAGACGGTGCGCCTGCTGCGTGAAGTCACCGATGCGCTCTCTTTCGCCCACAAGCACGGAGTCATTCACCGCGACCTGAAGCCCGGAAACATCCTCCTTCAACACGATCACGTGGTGCTGGCCGACTTCGGCATCGCGCGTGCGCTTCAGCAAGCGAGCCCGTCTCCAAGCGAGCGCCTGACGACGACGGGCCTCGGTATAGGCACACCCGGCTACATGGCGCCCGAGCAGCTGGTCGGCGAATCGGACATCGATGCACGCGCCGACATCTACGCGCTGGGCGTCGTTGCCTACGAAATGCTCTCCGGCGATCCGCCATTCGCCGGGCTGGCCGCGGGAAAGCTCTTCATGGTGCAACTCACGGAGAATCCCAGACACATCCGTGAGGCGAGTCCCTCGACGCCGACGGACCTGGCCGACCTCGTCATGCGCTGCCTCGAACGTGAGCCGGCGGATCGTTATTCCTCGGCCGACGAAGTACTGCGGCTTCTGGATGACCTGCTCCTTGTCGAAGCGCGAAACGCACGTACGGCACGCGTGCGCCGCGGTGGGGGTGAAGCTGACAGCGTGCGCGTCGGACTCAGCGCGCTGGCGGCTGGCGATTGGAGCGGCGCCTTCGACGCGCTGTCGGCGGCCGACACCATAAAGGAGCTGTCGCCCGAGCAGCTCGACAGTCTGGCCGATGCGGCCTGGTGGACGGGCCGCCACAACGAATCCGTACGCGCACGCGAGCGCGCGTATGCCGGCTTCGTGGAGCGCGACGACCGGCGTCGGGCGGCGGCGGCCGCGATTCACCTGGCCGAGGACTACGCCTACAGGTTGGCGCGGTCGGTAAGCCAGGGATGGATGCAGCGAGCGGAGCGTCACCTTGCCGGGCAGCCGGAGTGCATCGAGCACGGCTGGCTTATCCGCACGCGGCTCAACCTCGCAATGGACGATTACAGCATCGAGCACGCGCGGGAGATGGCACAGCAGACCATCGACATCGCGCGCCGCCTCGGTGACCGAGATCTGTCGGCGCTCGGCCTCCAGGACATGGGCCGCATTCTCGTTGCGGAAGGTCGCGTCTCCGAGGGGATGGCGCTGATCGACGAAGCGATGGCCGCGGCCACGAGCGGGCAGCTCGACGCGCGCACGACGGGGCGCGCGTACTGCAACATGATGAGCACCTGCGAGAAGCTCGGGGACTATCGCCGTGCGCGTGAGTGGAACGAAGTCGCCACGCAATGGTGCGAGCCGCACTCGCAGTCGGGATATCCGGGCGTTTGCCGCGTGCATCGCGCCGAGCTGTTGCGGCTGCGGGGCGCGTGGACCGAGGCGGAGGCCGAGGCCCGGAAGGCGTCAGCGGACATGCGCGGATTCCTCGACGAGGTCGCGGCCGAGGCGAACTACGAGGTGGGCGAAGTCCGGCTTCGCATGGGTGATCACGAGGGAGCGGAGGATCTGTTTCGTCAGGCACACGAGCTCGGGCGCGATCCGCTACCGGGCTTGGCGCTTCTGCGCATCGAGCAAGGCCGCGCCGACAGCGCTCGAGCGTTGCTCGAGCGGGCGCTGGCGGAGCCGTCGATTCGCCGTCTCGACAGGGCCCGGCTACTTCCTGGTCTGGTCGAGGCTTCGATACTTACCGGCCATGTCGACAAGGCTCGTCAGGCGGCGGCCGAGCTGGAGTCGATCGCGGAGGGGTTTGGCACTTCGGCGCTCGCCGCATCGGCCGCAATGGCGCGTGGCGCCGTGGATTTGGCTGAAGGGCGGCCCACGGAAGGTGCATCTCACATCCGTCGTGCATGGCGATTGTGGAAGGAGCTCGACCTTCCGTACGAAGCTGCGCGCGCCCGCGCGCTGCTCGGCCAGGCGTACCAGGCACTTGGCAACGAGGAAGACGCGGCGCTCGAGCTACACGCCGCGACGATGAGCTTCGAGCGCCTAGGCGCCGCCGCCGACGCGCGTCGCACGGCGGCGCTCCTCAGTCACTGACCATGCAGTTCGACCTCACGCAAGCCGTCGCGGTGCTCGAACGAACACCGGCGACGCTTCGCGCGATGCTCGCTGGACTGCCTGACGAGTGGACGTCGGCGACGGAGGGGCCGAACACGTGGACGCCGAAGGAGGTGGTGGCTCACCTGATCTTCGGCGAGCGAACGGATTGGATTCCTCGGGCGCGAATCATTCTGGCTCGCGGGCCGAGCGTGCGGTTCGTGCCGTTCGACCGCTCGGGGCATTTCACGGAGAGTCGGTCGAAGAGTCTGACCGAGCTGCTCGACGACCTGGCGCGGCTGCGAGCGGAGAATCTCGAGATTCTCAGAGGGTGGAAGCTCACGGAGAAGGAGCTGGCACTCCCGGGTGACCATCCGGAGCTCGGTGCGGTGACGCTGAGCCAGCTTTTGGCGACCTGGGTAGCTCACGATCTCGACCACGTCGTGCAGATCGCGCGGACGATGGCGAGGCAATATAAGGAAGCGACCGGCCCTTGGCCGGCGTACCTCCGAGTGTTGCGCGACTGACCTGTTGAGCCGGACTGTCCCAGGATGTCACCTACCTTCCCCCTACGGTAACTTTACAGCCTAACAATTGAGTCTGATTCTCTAGGGCCCCCGACACGGGTGAACGCTCGATGGGAGTCGGAAAGATGCTTTGCAGCGGCGCGCTGATGCTCGTGCCGCTCTCGCCCCTGTGCTCGCAGGATCCGGCGCGCACGCCGCGCGTGAAGGTCGATCGCCACAGCGGCGCATTCGGTACGGCACTTCCCTTCGATGAGCCGTTCATTTTCGTCGGGCGCGCGACCGACGGCCTCCTGCGGATCGACCTTACGTATGCACGCTCGGCGCAGCTCCCGAGATCGCGGTGCGATTCCCTTGGCACGGTCGCGTCCGCGCCTAACGATTCGCTGCGTCGATCCACGTGGCAGCGGATCGCCGCCGCCGCCGACAGCTTCTGGCTCGAAGTCGAGGCGCTCGAAGCGAACGTCGACTACACCTTCTGCTTCACGTCGGTCGAAGCGCTCTCGGCCGTGGATAGCGCGGCGTTCCAGCAGCGCGCCATCGCCGCGCTGCGGTTCGCGTTGCGCGGACCGATGGCGGAGCGTGAGGAGACACCAGTCACCGAAGCAGGGCTGGCAGCTTTTCGTCGTGCTCTGATCGCTTCGCTTCCCAAGGCAGAGCGCGTCGAGATCAAACCAGGAACGATCTTCGACAGCAGCGCATCCCTCGACATCGTACGGGATGCATTTGTGGGGTTCGCCGCGTACGACAACGCGCGACTGGATGCGGCCCGCGAGATCGACCGCCAGCGCGACCCGGACTTACAAAATGCATTAGCAAATCTCATTGTTAGGCTCGGAGCCGACTCGGCGATCTGGCGGGTACCGGTCGTGTCGGTGGATGGCCTTGCCACCGGTCCAGACCGGGCGCGGCTGGCGGCGGCCGCACAGCTCGGACGGACGCTGTTCAGAGTCTCGCCGAACAACGCGGCGACGATCGCCGTCGGTCAAACTCCCATTACACACCCTCGTCCTCCGACGGAAGGGAATGCCAACGTCACGCGACGATGGTCACCGAGCGAGGTGATTCCGTGGGCGGAGAACATGGATCTCACGCTCGATCGGCTCCGGGATCTGACCGAGCTGCTAGTGGCGCTGCGCGCCGAGCCGGCCCCCGCGACCAGAGCCGGCATCCAGCGGGAGGATCTGGAGCGTCTCCATTCGCTCGTGGATCGCGTTCGCATCGCGGTCGCGACGCAGCGGTCGTCGCTTCGACAGTTGATCGAAGGCGTCGCCGGAATGGACACTGCCATCGTCGTGACGGTGCGAACTGTCGTGGCGCGTGACCTCATTCACGTCGGGTTTCCGATGACCACGGCAGCGACCTATGAAACGCGCGCCCGGTGGCACGTGAGCCAGGACCTGGGCGTGCTGTACGCCACGCGAGCGAATGCGAGAGAGATGAGCCCCTACTTTGGGCTGAACTTCTATCTGCGTCCCGTGAACAAGCGAGCGCCACTTCGCGGTCTGTCGCCGTCACGGCGCCTGTCGGTCACGCTCGGCGTCACGACGCAGAATCTCAAGGAAGAAGATGAGTACGCGGGGGTGATATCGGGCAAGGCGTTGGTGATGGGCGCGGGCGTCCGTGTCGCCGACTTCTTCCGCGTATCGTATCTGGCGCCGCTGGTCTACACATACTCGGGTCCGGAGGACGATCGTGACCGACACGTCGCTGCGTTTCACGCCGTGGCAGTATCGATCGATGCCGAGTTGCGCGAGATCATCAGCGGCGTCGCCAACGCGCTGTTTCCGAAGTAGTGATCCTGGAGAACGCTGATGCCGATCATGTGCAATTCGCCAATGCGCGCCGATCCGTTGTCCATCTCGCTGCCGGGTGGCGCGACGTTGTCGTTCGATGCGGTCGCCAATCCGGTTACGACCGACGCCGACGTCGTATACACGATTGTGCCTTCGAGCGCCGGCGTGTGTTTCGCCAACGGTACGAAGCGCGATCAGCGGAGGCAGCGTGTGGGCGCGGCGGGGACTACGATCTCTCACCAGGCGCGCTTCGTGAGATGCGTGGGCGCTACCGTGGCCGCGTTCGAAGTGCGTGCCGAGGTGAGCGAGGCGTCCGTGCCGCAATGCTCACGCACCGCCACGCTCGGTGTCCGAGCCGTCGACGAGATGTTCTCCTTCGATGTCGAAGCGCTCCCTGCACCGGAGCCGCGTACCGTGAAAAAGGCAGCGCGCCGGAAGCGCGCGAACAAGGGAAAGAAAAAGGCGAAAGCACCGAAAGGCCGGGCACGCAAGAAGAAAGGAGGGAGAAAGACTACCGCGAGGCGCACGCGGCGTTCCAGCAAGTCGACGCGGGTGCGGCACTAGCGTGGGCGTGCTCCTCGTCGCCCTCCTCGACGATCACGAAGCGCGCGCCCGCATCGCCGACGCGATGCGCGGGCATGCCGAGCTGCGCTGCTTCGGGAGACTGCGCGACGCGGAACGTGAGCTCGCCCGGGGCGCCGCGCATGCGGTGTTCGTCACCCCGACCGACGAGTCAGGCACCCCTGTCCTGCCTTTGATTCGAAGACTGCGTCGCGGCCAATCGGCCATTCCGATCGCCGTCTATGCGCCGCTGACTCCGGAAGCAGCGGTCGAGGTCGTCGCTCTCGCGCGTGCCGGAATCGATGAGGTGATTCTGCGCGGGCACGACGATCTGGGCGTCAGTCTGCGAGCACTGCTGTCGCGTGCCGGGAGTGCACGCGCGGCGACCGAGGCTTATCGAGTCTTGAGCGGGGCTGTGCCGTCACCCGCAACGTCGATTCTCGCGTACTGCCTCGAGCATGCACAGGACTCACTCACTGTCGGCGCGTTGGCCGACGCGCTCGGCGTGCATCGGAAGACGCTGCTCAATCGCCTGGCGGCTGGCGCGCTGCCGCCGCCAAGTGCGCTCATCTCCTGGTGCCGGCTCTTCATCGCTGCCCGTCTGCTCGAGGACGGAAGACGCACGGTGGAGCAAGTCGCGCTGGCCCTGGGATTCGGGTCGGGGACCGCGCTGCGGAATATGTTCCGGCGCTACACCGGCCTTCGTCCGGCGGAGATCCGGAGGCGCGGCGGCCTGACCTGTGTAGCGACTGTCTTTCGGGGACGCGCCGTCATTCCACCTGCATGGTGACCATCGGGTCGACGCGCGCCGCTCGTCGAGCAGGAAGGTAGTTGGCCAGCGCGGCCGTCGCGGCCAGCAGCACTGACACTCCGATGAACGTTGCCGCGTCGTAGGTCGTCACGTCGAAGAGCATTCCGCGGATCAGCCGCGTGAGCGCCAGCGCTCCGACCACGCCCACGGTGAGACCGCCAACCGTCAACAACATGCCTTCGCGCAGCACCAGATTGACGATGTCTCCCCGCTGGGCGCCAAGCGCCAAACGAACACCGATCTCGCGCGTTCGCTGCGCGACACCGTGCGAGATCACGCCATAGATCCCGATCACGGCCAGCAGCAGCGCGAGCAAGGCGAAGGTGCCGAGCAGGATGCTGCGGAAGCGGGGCTGCACCATCGTCGCGCTCACCAGCTCACTCATCGGACGAATCGTAGCCGGCTGGTCAGGGTCGATGCCTAACAACGCCTGACGCGCCGCTTCGCCGGCGCCGGCCGCGTCGCCCGCCGTTTCCAGGACGAACGTGAACTGCGCTGCCGGCGCCTGACGAAGCGAGAAGTACAGCTGAGGCGACGACGATTCAGCGAGGCTCCAGTGCTTGACGTCGCCGACAATGCCGACGATGGTGTGCCACTCGCTGGTGGCGTCGTCGTTCCCTATGCGGATCCGCCGACCGATGACCTCGGCCGGATGCTTCCCGGGCCAGTAGCGTCGTGCCATCTCCTCGTTGACCACGGCGACCAGTGACGCGCCGGCGCGATCGGCGTCGGTAAGCGCGCGGCCGGCCTTCACCGGAATGCGCATTGCCGCGAAATAATCGCCCGTCACCGCGCGATAGTGCGCGGAAGGCTGACCGGCTGACGCCGTGGCGGACAGCCCTTCGACGGTGATGTCGAAGTTCGCGTCGCCCTGGCCGAACGGGACGTAGTCGACCGCGGCGGCGCTACGAATCAGTGGGATCGCGCGCAAGTCGTCGAGCGCGCGGGAAAGGAAGCGTGTGCGCGCCGAGTCATCGATGTACCGAGAGGGCGGCAGGACGACGCGTGCGGTAAGCACCGAGCTCGCCTCGAAGCCGGGGTGGACGCTCAACAACCGATCGAGGCTGCGCAGTAACAGCCCCGCTCCCACGAGCAGGACCAGCGCCATGGCTACCTCGAGCACGATTATTCCATGACGAAGGCGGCGTCGATCGTGGCTGCCCGTGAGCGCGCGCCCCGCGCTGCGCAGTGCGTCGCCGAGCTGGTGGCTGGAGGCGTGAAGCGCTGGGACCAGCCCGAAGACGATCCCCGACAGCGCCGTCGTGCCTAACGCGAAGAAGAGGACCGTCGCATCGACGTCGATCTCGCGGAGCCTCGGCAGGCCTTCCGGACCGAGCGCTACCAGCGCATCGGTGAGCCAGGCCGCGGCGATCGTCCCGAAGAGTCCACCGATGAACGCCAGGAGCAGGGCTTCGGTGAGTAGCTGCCTGACGATTCTGGCGCGGCCGGCACCGAGTGCGGCGCGGAGCGTGATTTCCTTCTGCCGAGACTGAGCGCGCGTCAGGAGGAGATTGGCGACGTTGGCGCAGGCAATGAGAAGGACCAGACCCACCGCGCCTAACAAGACGAGCAGGACGCGTCGTACACCGCCGACCATCTCGTCGTGTAGCGGGACGAGCCGCATGGCGACTCCCTCGTTCTCGGCCGGGAAGGCACTGGCAAGCTGCCGAGCGATCGCGTCGGTCTCGGATTGCGCGCGCGCGACGGTGACGCCCGGAGCGAGACGCGCCGTGATGCCGACTTCGCGCAGTCCGCGGTTGAGGTTGTCGGGCGTCCAGGCGAGTGGGACCCACAGGTCGACGGTGGTCCCAATGAGCGCGGAAGGGAAGTCGAAGCCTTCGGGCATCACGCCGATGACTTCGTATCGCTCTCCGTTCATCATCATCGAGCGACCGACGACCGCAGGATTGCCGCTGAACCGCTGCTGCCAGAGACTGTGACCGAGCACCGCAACCCGCGCGTCGGCGCGCTCCTCGTCAGGCGTGAAGCCGCGTCCGATGGCTGGTTGGACACCCACGACGCGGAAGAACGCCGGGGAGACGAGCGCTGCGAAGCGCCGCTCGGGAGTGATCCCAGCCGAGTCGCTGGTCAGGTCGTACCAGGCGAAGTCTTCGGCGGCCACCGCGTCGAAGCTCCGGCTGGCGGTGCGCCAGTCGACGAAGTTGGCGGGTGACGTCGGGCCGTGCGCCGTGCGCTGCGGACCGGACCACACCTGCACGATCCGGTCGGGGGAGTCGAACGGGAGCGGCTGGAGGAGGACGCCGTTGACGACGCTGAAGATTGCCGTGAGCGCGCCGATGCCAACGGTAAGCGTGAGCACGACGATCGTCGTGAAGCCAGGATCGCGGCGAAGGGAGCGCGCGGCGTAAACGACATCCTGACGGAGCGAATCCATGAGTCGACCTGTGGGCGAAGTGCCCGCGCCAAAAGGAAGAACCATGCCGAGTGATGTCGATGCTAACTCCTTGTTTTACAGAGGACTGCGCGTCGCGGTGACCGGTGGCGCTGTTCGATAATGCGATTGAAGGTCCCACTTCCGAACGATTCGATTGCTCAATCTCGGTGGACGCAGCACTTTGTTGTCCGCCATGACGACACTCGTGCTCGATGTCGCGCCTCCTCGCTACTCGGCGACGGACTTTGCGTCGGAGTCGCAGCGCCGCGCCATCGAAGCGCCATCTGGTCCGTGCCTCGTGGTCGCGGGACCTGGGTCTGGCAAGACGTTCTGCCTCATCGAGCGAATCCGATTTCTCGTGGATCAACTCGGCGTCGACCCGGCTCGCATCTGCGCCTTCACGTTCACCAACAAAGCAGCGGGCGAGATTCGCCATCGCCTCGATCATTCGTTAGGCGGACGAGCATCACACGTCAGGGCCGGAACCATTCATGCGTTTTGCGCGGAGCTGCTGCGGCACTCCGGCAGCATCGTCGGCGTTCGCGCCGGGTTCGGAATCGTCGACGAAGCGTACGGTGAAGAGATTCTTCACCGTGTGGCCGGCTTCCGAAAAACGCACCGCTATGCGCTAGGCCGGTTCTCCGTCTCCCGGCTACGCGGAGACGCGCTCTCTCACCGCGACGTTCCGCTCCTCGCCGCCTACGAGCGGTATTTAGCCGAGCGAAACCTTCTCGATTTCGACCTACTGCTCATCAAAGCCGCGGAGCTGCTCGAGTGCACCGATGGCGCCGCGGCCACAGTGATGTGGGATGCCGTTCTGGTCGACGAGTTCCAAGACGTCAACCAGGTGCAGTACCGAATCATCCGGGCTCTTTCGCGACTGCATCAGAACGTCTTCGCCGTCGGCGACTACGAGCAGTCCATCTATTCGTGGACTGGCGCGGACCCGCGGATCTTCGCGTGCTTCATGACCGACTTTGGAGTGGTGGCGCCGATCAGTCTGCTCGAGAATCGCCGCTGTCCGCGCGAGCTCTTCGATCTGGCACGGCGACTGGTGAGTCACAACGCGCCGATCTTCGACGGCCTGCGAGCTCCCGAGGCTCATCGATCGGCGGAGTTTCCAGTCGAGGCTGTCATCGCGGCGACTGACGACAATGAGGTTTCTTGGATCATCGAGGATCTGCTCCGCGACCGAGCGAACAATCGTTTCGACTACGGCGACGCCGCCCTCCTATATCGGAAACACGACATCGGCGAGCGTGCCGAAGCTGCACTATTGAACGCCGGCATCCCCTGTCGATTGGCCCGAGGTCGGGCCTTCGCTGAAGATCCGGTGATCGCCTACGTACTGGCAGCACTGCAGGTGATCGCTCGACCCAACGATCGCGTGTATCGCGACCGCTTCTTCGAGTCGGTACTCCCGGGTCCGCTTTGCGATCGCATGCGCGTGCTGGCTCAGAGCAAAGGTCACGACCTGGCGCGAGGATTACGGACGTTTGCCGCGTTGCCGAAGGGCAATCACGATGCGCGCATCGTGCGGCGAGCGATCGCGTTGTGGCGAAACCTGCGGGCGATCGGCATGTCGGGGAGCAGCTTGGACGCTGTCGTTCACGAGCTGTTGTCGCAGCGCGTTGGTGTCGGCCCATCGAAGCTCGAAGAGCGGCATGACGAGCTTTCCGATCCAATCGATCACGACGAAGTCGCCCGAGCAGCGGCGCGACTACGCGTCGCACAAGCCACGGGCCGCCCAGCTTTGGTGCCCGCAACCAACGGAATCGGAATTCCGCTGAAGGCAATTTTAGCCGCGGCCGATCTGGAAGTGCATCTCGTCGGGGGGCCGGTTGCGCTCGATGGCGAGCCGATCACCGCCGCCGACTTCCCGACGCTTGGTCTTGCACTCGGTGCCTTCAAGGCGGCGCAGCTCCTGGCGAGCAGCTCATTCCCCTCGGGCCTTTTGGATTTCACCGCCATCGACATCGAGACGACCGGAGACGACCCCACATCCGCCGAGATCGTGCAGCTGGGCGCGGTTCGCGTGCGTGATGGCCAACTCGTCGAGGAATTTCATCGGCTCGTGCGCCCACGTGTGCCGATCTCTTCGGGAGCTACGCAGCAGCATCGGCTCAAGGATGTCGATGTCGTGAACGCCGCGTACTTCGAGCACGTGTGGCCGGAATTTCGCCGGTTCTGCGGTGCGGATGTCATCATCGCCCACAACGGCTACGATTTCGACTTTCCCATTCTGAAGCGAATGGTCAAGGCGCTTGGCGATCGCTTCGAGTTCTGCATCTACGACACGCTGCCGCTGGCGCGGGACCTCTGTCGGACCGGCTGCAAGCTGGAGCAGCTGTCGAATTTGTTTTCGATCGATCCCGGGCTGCCGCACCAGGCACTCGACGATGCACGCACGCTCGCGCGCGTCATGCTGAAGCTGGATGAGAGAAAGGCGATGAAGGCACGCAAGACCGCGCTCGGCGAAGTACTTGGCCATCTTGGCGTCGCCTTGGCGCTCAGTGACCGGGCGTCACTTTGCCCGGAGGCGCGGCTCATGTGCGAGATCACGAGAGTGTTCGCGCTCGGGCGTTACAGTGGCGCCTTGGAGCACTACGAACGTGAAGCGGCCAACGACGAGTCCGTGCCGGCCGTCGATGAAGTCATCGAGTGGTTAGGCGGCGCGAAGGTCATGGCCAGGATCCGCGCCGACAAGAGCGCCGAGGATCGTTATCCGAGTGCGATCGTCAGGCTGAGAAGATTGATCGAGCAAATCCCGCCCGGCCCGCTGGAAGTTCAACTCGCTGTCTTTCTGCAACGCGCGGTGCTCTCGAAATGGGAAGGCCACGAGCCCGAGGCGGGCCGAGTCAGCTTGCTCACGCTGCATTCGACGAAAGGTCTCGAGTTCTCGCGTGTCTACATTCTGGGCGTCGAAGACGCCGAGCTTCCCGGCCAGACATTGGATCGGGAAATCACGGCTGAAGAAGTGGCAGAAGCACGTCGTCTGCTTTACGTCGGCATGACGCGCGCAAAGGACCGACTCGTCATGTCGTGCGCGACGGCTCGGAACGGTCACGCTACCGGCGGCCACAAATTTCTCACCGAGATGGGATTGACGCCTCGGATGATCTCGTGACCGAGTGGCGCGTGCAGGTCGGTGACGACGAGGTCTCGGCCACACTCGATGAGGCGATGGACGGCGAATCGAGAGGCGTCTTCGTGTGCGCCCACGGCGCCGGCGGCAACAAATCGGACCGCGGCATGCTTTCAGCCGCATCGACACTCCGGCGGCGCGGGCTCGACGTCGTGCGCTTCAACTTTCCCTACACGGAGAAGAAAAGCCATCGCCCAGATCGCATGCCGCTGCTTCAGGACAGCGTCTCCGCGGTCGTCGCGCACACCCGCCAGCAGCTGCGTCCCTCCAAGCTCTTCATTGGTGGCCGATCCATGGGCGGCCGAGCGGCGTCGATGCTGGCCGCCGAGGGATTCGCCGCGGACGGACTGATTCTGCTCGCGTACCCTCTTCATCCGGCCGGACGCCCCGAGCAGCTTCGTGCCGCTCACCTATCGCAGATCACCATGCCGGTGCTCGCACTGAGCGGCACGCGAGACGCGCTTTGCACCCGAGAGCTGATGGAGAAGGCGCTTCGGGACGTGCCGGCGCCGTGGGAAAT
Source organism: Gemmatimonadaceae bacterium (assembly GCA_035253585.1). Lineage (GTDB taxonomy): Bacteria > Gemmatimonadota > Gemmatimonadetes > Gemmatimonadales > Gemmatimonadaceae > DATFBY01. The sequence continues at coordinate 24,442 of DATFBY010000056.1, forward strand.
GCACTGGATCGAGGGCGCCGACCACAGCTTCCACGTGCTCAAGCGCTCGGGGCGCACGGACGCCGACGTCTTGAAAGAGATCGGCGATACGACCGAGCGGTGGCTGACGGAGCTGAACGCTCGTTAGGCGGGCTGCGCCGCTCCGGCGCACGCGCGAACGAATGCATCGACCGCCGGTGGACCGGAGCCGCCCCCCTCATCGTGCTTGAAGAAGACGTAGGCGTCGGTCCATCCCTGCGCGCTCACCGTCTTGGCCCAGTCGCCTAACGCGGCATCATCGTAGTCCAGACGGTGGAGACGCAGGTAGCCCCACGACGCGGTGCAGAGCACCGGACACTTGAAGTCCTCTTGCTCGGCAATGCACATCGCCACGTCACGCTGGCGCAGGATCGCGGCGACCTCGTCGTCGAACCAGCTCTCGTGACGGAACTCGATGACGAACCGCCGATCGGCTGGGAGCATACCGAGAAAGCCGCGCAGACGGTCGGCGTCTTTCTTCAGGTTCGGCGGCAGCTGAAAGAGAATGGGACCGAGCCGGCTGCCTAACGAGGATGTGGTACGCAGGAGGTAGTCGACCAGGTCGGCAGCCTCCTGCTTGAGACGGGCGTGATGGGTGATGCGCTGGCTGGCCTTGATGGCGAACGTGAACTGCTCGGGTACCTGCGACGCCCAATCGCGCAACACGCTCTCCTTCGGCAGCCGGTAGAACGTGTTGTTGATCTCCACCGTCGGAAACTTGCTCGCGTAATAGCCGAGCCAGCCTTCGTCCTTCATGTCCTGCGGGTAGAACGAGCCCTTCCACTCCTTGAAGGCGTAGCCGCTCGTACCGGCCAACAGCTTCATGAGACCTTGGTGACGGGGCTCGGCTCCTTTCCTCGAGCGAGACTCTGCTTGAGTGCTTCCATGAGGTCGAGAATCTTGCCGCTCGCGTCAGGCTGCACATCGGTCGTGATGTCTTGCCCGTCGACCTTTCGCTGAATCGCCTCGAGCACGCGCTCGCGCACCGTGTCCTTGTACTTGCTGGGATCGAAGACCTCGGTGGCCGTCTGCGCGATGAGCTGCTTGGCGAGCGCGAGCTCGGCGGCTTTGACTTCGCCCTGCGGAACCGGAACTTCGGTAACGCTGCGCACTTCGTCCGCGTATTTCAGTTGCTCCATGACGATCGCACCTTTGTGCGCGCGCAGCAGGACGAGCGACTGCGATCCACGGGCCGAATATTGGCCGAGCGCGGCCAGCCCGGTCTCCTTGAGCGCCTCGCAGAGAAGTCGATACGCGCGGTCACCTCCCTTGTCGGGCCCCAAATAGTACACTTTGTCCAGGTACTCGCGGTCGACCGTCGCCAGCGGAACGAACTCGACGACGTCGATCATCTGTGTCGCCTTCTCGTCGAGTGCCTTCAGCTCCTCCGTGGTGAACACCACATACTGATCCTTGGAGAACTCGTAACCCTTCACCGTATCGTCGCGCCCGACGATCTCGTTGTCTTTCGGGCAAGTGTACTGCTGCTTCAGGCGCGTGTTGCACTTCTTGTGAAGCATGTTGAACGAGACGCTCGACTTCGATTCCGATGCCGAATAGAGATTCACCGGCACCGAGACCAGTCCGAACGAGATCGTAGCGGTAGCGATGGAGCGAGGAGCCATAGGCGGGAAGCAGGGAAAGGGGAAGCGGGAGCGAGCGGACTGCGTGACCGGCAACTGCGAGAAACCAACAGCAACCGCGAGCAGCAAGGGCGGGACAACACTACTCACTCAGGACGCGCATGGCCGCAAGTGGTGATACGCCAGACCCCCTAAAGGACGCGCCGAGCGCGGCTGAAGACAGCCTCGCCAAGTATCGCGCGAAGCGGTCGGCGGATACCACCACCGAGCCGATGGGGACGGTCTCGCCCGTTCCGGGACATCTGTTCGTCGTGCACAAGCACGCGGCGCGTCAACTGCACTTCGATTTGCGTCTCGAGATGGACGGCGTGCTGCGATCTTGGGCGGTTCCGAAAGGTCCATCGTACGACATGAACGACAAGCGACTGGCGGTGAAGGTAGAGGACCATCCACTCGAGTACGGCGACTTCGAAGGGATGATCCCGAAAGGGAATTACGGTGCCGGCGCGGTGATCGTGTGGGATCGCGGCGAGTGGGTGCCGCTCGAGGATTGGCGTCAGGGGCTCGAAAAGGGAAAGCTCCTCTTCGAGCTGAAGGGCTACAAGCTCCACGGCAAGTGGACGCTGGTGAAGATCAAGAAGAGCGAAAAGGACTGGTTGCTCATCAAGGAGCGCGACTCCTGGGTCAAGAGTCCAGGCGATCAGTTCCCCGAGGAGTCGGTGTTGTCTGGATTGACTGTGGAGGAGATGAAGGCGGGAGAGTCACCGCTGGCGCGCCTGCGCACAGCAGTGAAGGAGTCAGGTGCACCGCGCGCCGTGGTCGATGTGAAGACGGTGCAACCGATGCTCGCCGAGCCCGCCGACGAAGCGTTCACCAGGGACGGATGGATCTTCGAGCTGAAGCTCGACGGCTACCGTCTGCTCGCCGCCAAATCGCATGGTGAGGCGCTCCTGCTGACGCGCAACGGCAACGACTACACGGGCGTCTTTCCGGAGATCGCGCGCGCGATCAAGGCGCTCCCGCTCGACGACGGCATCATCGACGGCGAGGTGGTGGTGCTCGACGCGCAAGGCGTGCCCAGCTTCGCGCGACTCCAGCAGCGCGGCCGCCTCCAGTCATCGCTGGACATCAAGCGCGCCGCGGTCGAGCTGCCCGCCACGTTTTACGCGTTCGACTTCATCGCCTTCGAGGGCCACGATCTCCGCCCGCTGCCGCTCGTTAGGCGGAAGGAGCTGCTGGCCGACGCCGTGCCGAAGCTCGGTCCGGTGCGCCTGCTCGATCACATCGAGCGTGACGGAGAGGCCTTTCTCGAGCAGGTGACCAAGATCGGATTGGAGGGCGTGATCGCCAAGCGGGCGGAGGCGCCGTATCGCGGCGGACGCTTTGGTAACTGGCTCAAGATCAAGGCGGAGCGGACGGATGACTTCGTGATCGTGGGGTACACGTCACCCAAAGGCTCGCGCAGCCACTTCGGCGCGCTTCAGCTGGCTGACTACGTTGGTGACACCTTGGTATACGCGGGGCGAGTCGGCACCGGCTTCGATGACAAGCTGCTCGCCGAGTTAGGCGCTCTCTTGGCACCGATCGTTCGGCAGAGCCCGCCGTGCGCCGGCCCGATCGCGGCGCCTGGCGCGTCGCCTGGCGCGTCGCCTGGCGCGGCGCGCCTAACGAGTACGGCCATTCCCGACACCAAGACCACCACCTGGGTGGAGCCCGTCAACGTCTGCGAAGTCCAGTTCCGGGAGTGGACGCCGGACGGTCTGCTCCGGCACGCCGCTTTTCTACGGCTGCGAACGGACAAGCCGCCGTCCGATTGCACGCGTCAAGGGTGGGGAGAGCCAAACGCTTCGGGCGAGCTGCCGATTGCCGAAAGCAAATCGTCGGTAGCGCCGGCGCCGCCACCGAAAGCGCCGGTGTCGAAGACGTTCAACTTCTCCAATCTCAACAAGGTCTACTGGCCGGCGGAGAGGTACACCAAAGGAGATCTCATCGACTACTACCGGAACATCTCGCCTTGGATCCTCCCCTACTTGCGAAATCGACCGGTGGTCATGACCCGCTATCCTGACGGCATCGATGGGAAGATGTTCTACCAGAAGGATGCGCCCGAGTTCGCGCCGGAGTGGATTCGCACGGTGAAGATCTGGAGCGAGGACACGCAGCGCGAGATCCGCTACTTCGTCTGCGACGATGAGGAGACGCTCCTCTACATCGCCAACCTCGGCTCGATCCCGCTGCACATGTGGGCGAGCCGCGTGGGCTCGCTCGAGCTGTGTGACTGGTGCGTGATCGACTTGGACCCGAAAGAAGCGCCGTTCTCCGACGTGATTCGCACGGCGCAGGTGCTTCGTCGGTTGTGCGAATCGGTGGGCATTCCGAGCTACGTGAAGACGACCGGAAAGACCGGGCTGCACGTCCTCCTGCCGCTCGCCCGACAGTGCACCTACGCGCAATCGCGCACGATCGGCGAGCTCTTGGCGCGAATGGTCCTTCGAGAGTGCTCAGATATTGCCACCATTACCCGCCACGTGACGAAACGGGGCGACAAGGTGTACCTCGATTACCTGCAAAATCGTCATGGTCAGACGATCGTCGCGCCGTTCAGCGTTCGGCCGCTCCCCGGCGCGACGGTTTCCATGCCGTTGCACTGGGACGAAGTCGACGAGTCGTTGGATCCGAAGAACTTCACCATCAAGAATGCCGTCGAACGCATGGAGCGCCTGACGAGTGATCCAGTGGCGCCGGTCCTCGAGGAAAAGCTCGACTTCGAGAAGGTGCTCGATCGTCTCGCTCGTGAGCTCAGCAAGTAGATCCCGTTCCTCTCCCTGGAAACGACAATCCCATGATCACCAGTTCGCTTCGCATCACGGTCGCGCTGGCGGCGCTGATCGCGTTCCCTCTCGGCGCGCAGAAGCCGGATACGGTTTCGTTGCGCTTCAACTGGCCGGTCGGTATGACGGCAATCGTCGAGCAGGAATTCACACGGGTGCAGCAGTCGCCCGGGAAGAACGACAGCGTCACCGTTGCCTCGAGCTATCGCATGCGGGTGTTGCAGCACGCGCGCGGCCGGCTCGTCGTCGCCGACTCCTTCCGGATGGGAACGATATCCGGCGTTCCGACGAACGGCGCCGGTGCAGCCGATGCGCAGCGGGTCTTCTCGCTGCTCAGCAATCTCCAGCCGAGCTTCGTGGTCAGCACCGACGGCGAGTTCGTGGAGCTGTCGCAGGTCGAGAAGATGAAAGCGGTCATTGACACGATGCTGTCGGTCGTCGCCAAGGACATGGCATCGATGCCGCCCGAATTCCGTTCGCTCATGGAGCGCGCGACGTCGAAGGAAGCGCTGACCGCATCGGCGGCGGAACAGTGGAACGCGGTGGCGGGGACGTGGATCGGCGCCGACTGGGAGTTGGGCGAATCGTACGGAGCGAGCGTCGAGGAACCGATCCCAATGTTCCCCGGATTCAACATGCCGATGGACTACGAATTCTCGGCCAGCGAGCGCTTGCCGTGCACGAAAGGCGGGAAGGGCGCTACGTGCGTCAAGCTCGAGATGTACAGCACGCCGGACACGGCGCAGCTGCGCAAGTTCGTCGCCGAGTTCATGGCCAAGCTCGGTCCGCAAATGAAGGACGCCGCCTCGGCGCTCCAGAACATGAGCGTGGAGAACGAGATCGTGCTGATCGCGGAGCCGCGTTCGCTACGTCCGCACAGCATCACGCGCGTGAAGCGCGTCGTCGTGAACGCCACCGAGAAGGGGAAGCCGGCAGCGGTGAATCGGCGAGTGGATATACGCACGGCGAGGTATCGGTACGAGCTGTAAGCGGGAAGCGGGAAGCGGGAAGCGGGAAGCGACTGCCCGGCACACCTAACGAGTACCGTCTCCGCCGGCGCTTCCCGCTTCCCGCTTCCCGCTTCCCCTATATTGTTCGCCCATGCCCGCCCGCCACGCGGCATTCCTCGCCCTCCTCGGACTCACGGCGTGTGGTCCCGACAAGGGTCCGCCCGTCAGGGCCGAATTCCTCATGCTGGCTGGCGATTCCACCTTTTGGGTGAAGGCGTCGCGCGACGGTATCAAGACGCGAGGGTCGCCGATACAGCTGGCGAGGTACGGCGGGAAGTTCTACGAGCTGTATGTCGGTGACGACGATCGGTCGTTCTACGACGCGGTGATCGTCGGGCAGAAAGTGTTTCGGCGTGATCTCGTCTCGGGCGATTCGGTCGCCGTCTTCGAGGACTCGACGATCGCGTCGTTCGAGAACTGGTACGCGCGTGAGCATCCGGACGATCGGCGTCTTGCGCCAAACGATGATCCGGCTGATGAGCCGCATGCGTCGGCCACCAGCGATCTCCGCATACTCTCGCATCACGGGCCGTTCCTGTCGTACGAGTATCGCGCCGACGGCGAGATCATCGGGAGCGAGAGCTGGCACATCGCCCGGCGCGGCGTGATCGACCTGCGTACCGGAAAGCCCGCCACCTTGCGCTCGCTGGTCGGTGACACCGCCGCCGTGCGAGTGCTCGGCCTTGGGCAGAGCTACTTCGTGGCGGCGGTCGATTCGGTGCTCGCATCGCGCGACGAGCGGGCGCGTCCCGCGATACGAGCGATCGGAGACTTCGTGTTCGACAGCAGCAGCTTTGCGCTGGTGAACGTAGATCGCGCGCCGGCCATCGAGTTCGTCGTGCCGGGGCGCCGGGGCGACGCCGAGGGACTGACGCTGCCGCTTCCGCCGATTCAGGTGACGTCGCCACCGTGGTGGAGTCAGGTCGCCGATGCGCTCCCGATCGGCAAGCACGTGTCCGAAGACGAAGACCGGTGGATCGGCACCGACTATACGGTCGTCGCGCGCTACGAAGGCCCGGATCGCGCGCGCGTCGCGTTGATCGACACGCTCGGGCAGGAGTGGCACGTTGGGCGAGTGCCGTCGCCCGCGTGGCGTGTCTATCGGTTGGAATCGGCGCTCGACAGCGTGGCGCGGACTGCCCTCAACCGTGCCTTCGACGAGGCCGCACTCTATGATGCCGAAGCTCGAACTGCCTACGCGTCGCCGGTGCGCCGCCCACGAATGACACTCGCATCCAATCGATGACCAGCACTCTCCCTGCCAAGGCGCCGAGCGATTCACGCGCAGTGGTCGCCGATCTCATGCTGCCGCATCACGCGAATGGACTACGGCCGCCCTCCGTCTTCGGCGGAGTGATCATGAGCATGGTGGACCGGTGCGGTGCGTTGAGCGCGATGAAGCACTGCGGTGGTCCGGTGACGACGCTCTCCATCGATCGCATCCTGTTCAAGGAGCCAATCCGGGTCGGAGAGCTGGTCGAGGTCGAGTCGCGGGTGGTGTTCGTCGGCCGCACGTCGATGTCGATTCTGGCGAACGTCTTTGCCACGAATCTGATCGCAAACCAGCGCCGCCACACGAACGAGTGCTGGCTGACGTTCGTACACCTGGATGCGGACGGCAAACCGGCGCCGGTGCCGGCGTTGGAGTTGAAGACGGACGAGGATAAGGCGTTGGCGGAGCTGGCGAGGAAGAGGAGGGAGGCGGCGCTGGCGGAGAAGCGATGAGGGAAGCGGGAAGCGGGAAGCGGGAAGCGCCCGGCGGAGACGGTACTCGTCAGGTGTGCCTGGCAGTCGCTTCCCGCTTCCCGCTTCCCACTTCCCGCTACTCCCGTCCTTCCAACTCCCTCTCTCCCGGCACCTGTCTCGCAGCTCTGCCTTCGCCCGGGTGCATCTTCGCTTCGTGGAAGCGCTCGCCCTTCAGTCGAACGTCTTCGACGAAGCCTTCGTATTCGCGGGGAGAGAGTTGATCGGCGATGCCAGGTATCAGCCCCTTCACCAAGGTGATCCGTTCGGCGAGCGTCAGCGAATTCGCTTGCTCGACCAGCTTCCGGAGGAGCGGGTGGTCCATCCAATCGGTCTGGCGACTCGTCGTCACAGTGCAGGTCTCCGTGTCTCTCGATTCGAGGGTCTGGTGAAGGCCATGGTCCCCTTCATGCTTCATGCCGCCTACAGGAGCGAATCGCGCGGGCGCCTGACGCACGACGGCGCCACACATTAATCTTGTCGTCCATGAGACTCTTCACGGTAGACGACGCTAACCGAACACTGCCACTCGTCAGCCGGATCGTCCAGGACATCGTCACGCAGTACGCTCGTTGGCAAGACCGCGTGCGCGAATACGAGATCCTGAAAATCACCGAGCGCGTCGAAAGTCCCGATCCGCGCGCGGAGCTCCTCGAGCGCGAAGTGCACGCGCTGGCGACGGAGATCGATCGCTACATTCAGGAGCTCGAGGAGCTGGGCGTCGAATTCAAGGGCGCCGAGCTCGGCCTGGTGGATTTCCCCGGGATGCTCGCGGGCCGGCGCGTCTACCTCTGCTGGCGGCTGGGCGAGCCGTCGGTGCAGCACTGGCACGAGATCGACGCCGGGTTCGCCGGGCGCCAACCGCTCACTCCCCAAATGGTCGGATGAGCAAGAAAAAGAAAAACGCCGATCGTCAATTCACGTCGCCGGACGGTACGAGTTGGGTGGTCGACGTCAGACTGCCCAGTCACAGCAGCGCGATGGTGCTCTTCGTCCACCCCGACGGCCGAACGGCGCGAAAGGACCGGTACAATTGGTATCAGGCCGACGTGCCGCAGGCACGCGACGTCGAGTCGCGGCTCGAGCCGAAGTCGGTGCTCGACCGGCTCGACGAGGAGACGGTCGCGCTTCTGTTTCGGCGGTCCATGCCCGTGTCGTCGGATAATGATCCGCTACGGGGACTGAGGAACTGACACATCGAGATTCGAGATTCGAGATTCGAGATTCGGGACTGCGATTCGGAGCTCGTTAGGTGTGCCGTTCCGAATCTCGAATCTCGAATCTCGAATCTCGATGCCTAGCTCGTCCGCGCCTCGCTCACCGCCGTCTCGTTAGGCGCCGCCGAGTAGCCCACCTCCACTTCCATTCCATCCCGCGCGAGTATCACGCGGTCGAACTCCTCCTGCGCTTCGCGCAGCAGCACCGAGGGATCGCGCGAATAGCGGGCCGAGAAGTGGGTGAGGATGAGCTGCTTCGCGCCGGCGCGCTTGGCGACGGTCGCGGCACCGCGCGCAGTGGAGTGTCCGGTCTCGTGCGCTCGCACCGCCTCCTCCTCGGCGAACGTCGCTTCGTGCACCAAAATGTCGGCGCCTAACGAGGCTTCGACTGTCGCATCGCAGGGGCGTGTGTCGCCGGAGATGACGATCTTCCGTCCGGGCCGGGTCGGGCCGACGAGTGTGGTGGGCTCGATCGTCCGGCCGTCATCGAGGGTGATCGCGCGGCCGCGATGCAGCTGTCCCCAGAGCGGTCCTTCGGGGATGCCGAGCTCGCGGGCAAGATCGGGATTGAACCGGCCGCGACGCTGCTCCTCGACCAGAGCATAGCTCAGCGTCGGCTCGCCGCGATGGTCGGCGGCGAACGGCACGATCGCGAAGCCGTTGCGCGCGATGACTTCGCCGGGCTTGAGCTCGCGGACCTCCACCGGAAATCCGACTCGATCGATCCCCAGCTCGGTGGCGCGGCGCAGCACGCGCTGCGCACCCTTGGGCCCCCACATGCGAAGTAGCTCGGTGCGTCCCTGGAGCGCCATCGTCCGCACCAGCCCGATGATCCCGAGCAGGTGATCGGCATGGAAGTGCGAGAAGAAGACGTCCCCGAACGTGAACGAGATGCCGTAGCGCATCATCTGCCGCTGCGTTCCCTCGCCGCAATCGAACAGCATCGTCTCCCCCTCGCGTACCAGCGCGAGCGAGCTGACGTTGCGCTCCACCGTCGGGCGCGACGCGGACGTGCCGAGGAAGCGGAGGGTGAGGGACATGGGGACAATATAGGGAAGCGGGAAGCGGGAAACGGAAACGCAAACAGACCCGGCGCTTATGACGCTCGCTGTCGCTGTCCGCTTCCCGCTGCTCGCTTCGCGCGAGTAGTCAAGACTTCCTCCAGCCTCTCCCTATCGATGTTCCCTCCCGTCACCACCACCGCGACCGGCCCGTCGGGTTTCAGCTTTCGAGTGAGCAGTGCGGCGACGCCCGCGGCGCCGGCGCCTTCGACGGTGAGATTCTCTTCGTGGTACAGCCACGCGATCGCATCGGCGAGGTCGGATTCTTCGACAGTCACGATCTGATCGAGACCGTTGCGGCCGACGTCCAGTGCGAATTCATCGATGTCGCCGGCCAGACCGTCGGCCAATGTCTTCTCGCTCTCGATGTGCACCACTCGTCCGGCGGCGAGCGACTTCGACATCGCGGCGGTGGCGACGCTTTGCGCACCAAGGATCGTGACCTCGGGCGCGATACGCCGAATCAGACTGGCTGTTCCGGCCAGCAGCCCGGCACCACCGACGCTCAGCACGAGCGTTTTCGCGTCAGGCAAGTCCTCGAGAATCTCGAGCGCGACCGTTCCCTGACCGGCAATCACCGCGTTGTCGAGGCACGGGTTGATGAACTTGAGGCCATGCTGCTCGCCGTGCGCCTTCGCAGCCGCCATCGCGGCGTCGTAGTGCGGCGCGGAGCGATCCACACGCGCGCCCATCGCCTCGATCCCGCGACGCTTCACCTCCGGCGCGTTGTCGGGGATGAAGATCAGCGCGGGGATACCGAAGTGGTGCGCGGCCCAGGCCACGCCAAGCCCGTGGTTGCCGGCCGAGGAGGCGACGACACCCTTGGCACGGGCGCGCTCGTCGAGCGACGCGATCGAGTTGAAGGCGCCGCGGACCTTGTAGGAGCCGGTGAGCTGCTCGGTCTCCAGCTTGAGGTAGACATCGGCGCGGACGTGCGCGCTCAGCTTGTCGGAGCGCCGCAGTGTGGTGCGTGTCACCACGCCACGCAGACGATGCGCGGCCGCGAGCACGTCAGCGGCTTGAAGCTCGGCGAAGGTCGTAGCGTCGCGGGCCATCCAGGGAGGATGCAGCCGGTGCCGGCCGCAGCGCTACCCGCTGCCGCGCAAGGAGTTGAGTTGAATGACGGCGAAGTGAACGGCAGATGATACCGGCGGTCGATATTCGCCGCCGTCGAATCCAGCAAACCGAGATTTACGGCCCTCACAGTTCACGAGTGGAGTCGTCATGAGGTACCTCACCCGCGCAGTACTACCGATGGCAGTGGCTTTGACTCTCCCGGTGTCGATTCATGGGCAGACGGGCACGCGGCTGTCGCGTCCCCCGAGCTCAACGACGCCCCTCCCCACGGGCACGACGACTACCACCGGCGTCACGGCCGGCACGCTGACCTTGGCGGCGCCGGGACCGGCACCAACCGGACTGACGGTCCGGGGCACGCCCGCGTCGGCGACGCTCACCTGGCAGCCGGCGGCGAACGCCGTGAGCTACAGCGTCACGCGCTGGCTCAAGACCAATACGACCTGCTGCCGGAACTCGGTGAGCAACCTGACGGCGACCAGCTGGACCGACAACGGCGGGATGCTCGAAGCGCCGAACGTCTACGTCTACGCGCTGTCGGTCACATACCAGGACGGTTCGGTCGGCTCGGCGCAGGTCGAATGGACACCTCCCGCAGCCACCAATCCGACGTCGCTAACCGCCACGCAGAAGGGGGAGGGCACGGTCGAGCTGAGCTGGCCGGCGGTTCCCAACGCGTCGTATTACCTGCTGTGGGGACCGGGACTTCAGGATGCGACGCGAGCAGCCTCGACGACGCATGTGGTGAGTGGAGTGCCCGCCGGCACGCACACGTACATGGTCGGCGCCTACTTCGAGCCGGGGCCCGTCAGTACCCCGGCGACGCAGTTCACGAGGACATCCGCGACGATCAGGTCGTCCACCGCCAACTACCGGGTGACGATCAACGGATTCGCGGTCAATCACGCGACATCGGAGGATCCGGCAAATTGGGACGGAGTCAGCGATGAGATTTACGGCGTCGCGTTCGTGCAGATATTCGATCGGAATACCAAATCGCTGCTCACCCCGGCGACGTTCGTCGAGTCGCGCGTCCATGGGGACGTGAGCAAATGGTCGGACCGCGTTCGCGCCGGCTCGTTGACTGCGTACGGTGGTATCGGATCCGGGAATCGCGTGCCTGACAACACCGATCCTGCCAACGCTCCGACCGGTCAGCCGTCATCCGCCACGTTTCCTCTCGTGGTGTTTCAAGGACCGCTCACGCTGGGCAAGGAAGTCGTTGTTGTGCGTCCGGTCCTTTGGGAATCCGATGGGAATCGGAGTGCCTTCGACTTGTGGTCCGCGCATTTCAAGAACACGGCGCCGAGTGGAACCTTCGCCGCGATAGAATCGGCGCTCGGTGAAGCGAGCATTCCGGTAATACTGGGAGGTTTGATGTTGAACGGAGCCGCCAGTGTCACGGACCTCCAGTTTAACAGGGACATCAAGCCTGGAACGGACCGGCCGGTCGGCATGCAAGGCGGCCTCATAATGAAGTGGCAGGATCGAATGGTCGTGATCACCAAGGAGAAGATCGACGCCGTTCTCGATTCGCCGTACGCGACTGGTGCGAAAGGAATTCTTGCCATTCCGCTCGTTGACAAAGATGGCGGCGACCTCCCGTACTCGGCAGACTACGTCATGTACCTTCGGGTCGAGCGCATTCCATGAGCTAGTGGCTCACTGGAGCTCTTCCGACACCGCGCGGCCGGCGCGCACGACGATCTCGGGGATCGCGTCCACGTCGGCCGCCGTCGTTCGGAAGTTCACGATGCACGCCCGCAACGCGAACCGCCCTCCGATCACCGCATTCGACAGGAACACCTCTCCTTCCTCGGTGAGGCGCGCCAGAACCTTCTCGTTCAGGTCATTGAGCGTCTCCTGAGCGCGCTCGCTCGTGTCGCCCCGCAACGCCGGCGGTACGTAACGGAAGCACGCGATGCTCAACCCGAGCGACATCGCTTCGAGCTCCGGTTGGGACTGCACGTTCCGATGCAGCCGCTCGGCGAGCGCAATGTCGGCTTCGATTGAGCGAACGAGTCCAGTGCGGCCCGCCTGCTGAATGCCTAACCACACCTTGAGCGCGCGGAACCCACGTGTGTTTTGCGGTCCCCACTCGAAGAAATTGTGCGGCGGATCCTCCTCCACCCCCTCGAAGCGATAGTACGGCGGGCGATAGCTGAACGTCTTCCGCAGTGCTTCGGGATCGCGTACGAGTGCGCATCCGGCTTCGATCGGCGCATACATCCACTTGTGAGGGTCGACGGCGATCGAGTCGGCGAGGGCGAGCGCCTTGAGATCGTCAGGCGCAGCGGGGAGCGCGGCCGCGGGGGCACCATACGCACCGTCGGCGTGAAACCACACGTGCTGCTCGCGACAGACGGCAGCGATGTCGGCCAGCGGATCGATCGCACCAGTCATCACCGTGCCCGCCGTGCCGACGACGAGCCCCGGAATGACGCCTGCCTTCTTGTCGGCCACGATCGCATCACGGAGCGCATCGACGCGAAGCCGCGCATCGTCGTCGATGGGAATTCTGCGGATCGAGCGTGTTCCAAGCCCGCTCATGTCGGCAAATTTTTCCAGCCACGTGTGCGTTTCGCCGGTGCCGTAGACGGCCAGCGGCTTTGCGCCGATGCCGTCGGCGCGGACGTCCCACGTTGCCGCGGCGCGTGTCGCGGCCATGGCGCACACGATGTTCGCCATGTTCCCGCCGCTCAGCATGACGCCGCCGCAGCTGCTCGGGTAGCCTAACAGCTCGGCGATCCATCGCATCGACTGCAGCTCCATCTCGCTCGCCATCGGCGACAGCACCCACGCACCGACGTTCGGGTTGACCGCCGACGCCAACAGGTCGCCTAACGAGCCGAGTGGGGAGGCGGAGGAGGTGATGTATCCGAAGAAGCGAGGATGGCCGTTGAAGGTGGAGTGCGAGAGCACGAGCTCAGTGGCACGGTCCAGCAGAGCCGCCGCATCCATGCCATTGTTAGGCAACGGCCGCTCAGCCTCCAGCGCGGCGCGCAGCTGGCGTGGGCGCTCGCCCGGCGTGACCCGGCGCGATGGGAGCGACGCCAGAAAGTCGGCAATGCGGTCGATCAAGCCGTGGCCGAGGGCTCGAAACTCGTCAGGCGAGAGCTCCAGAGGGGCGGGGCGGGACGTGTCGCGCTGCGCTCGAGTGTCGGACAAGGTGGTGGGATTCATGCGCACCAGCGGGCGATGTAGGTGTCGGCGTCGAATTCGGATCGCGCGCGATCGAGAGTCATGGGTCTGATCTTCCCCCAGACCGCGCGCTCGAGGAACGTCCGGTCGAACATCCCGAGGCACCACTGAATGTTGGCGTAGCCGTTCGGGTATCGTCCGTCGAGCGCCCAACGATCGTTGAGGTACAGCAGGCGCTTGAGTGTCGAAGAATAGCTGTCCGACCAGAGAACGGCGGATTTCCCCCACAGCTGTCTGAGGGCGTTGTGTATCGTGCCGGTAGAACGCAGCTCGCGCTGGGCAGCGTTCCAGAGCGCATCGTAGCGAGCGAAAGGGTCGGTGAGGTTCAGCGCGAGCTCTCGCCAACTCGAGCGAGGCGAGCATCGAGTTCGGAAGGCCGGCAGGTAAGGTAGAGGGAAGAAGTGCTGGTTTGGGTCCCTCCCTCGGGCAGCAACTTGTTACCGGTCAAAGTGTTCGGTCGTTTATTCCTTGACGGGGAGCGGTCAAGTGATTATGGTACATCAGCTTGACGCGGCCCCGCGCTCTTGGCGGGGCTTCGTTTTGACCCGAGTGCGAACGGGCGGCGGCTCCATTGGACGACCGAGCACTCGTGCGGACATGGGGCTGTAGCTCAGCTGGGAGAGCGCTGCAATCGCACTGCAGAGGTCAGGGGTTCGACTCCCCTCAGCTCCACTGTAGATCGGCCTTCGGGTCGCGACAATTTAGAGGTTGCCCCTCCGCGCGGTAGGACGCAGAGTTCCAATGGCGGGGGACGCAACCGACACTGCGCAGAGAATTGCCCGCCGCTGTTCGGTAGGACGGAGAGTTCCAATGACGGCGGTCGTGGCACCGCGCAGAACAGAAGTCGTCGCCAAAGAGCGGCGGCTTTTTTGTTTTCCTGGATGAAGGTGACGGGGGAGGAGGAAAGCAGATCGCTCATCAGCGATGTCGATCTGCCTTATTTCTTCCTCTCTCTCACCGAGATCGGTCCTGGATATTTCCTCTCTCCGGGCCCGACGTAGATCTGCCTCGGCCGCGCGATCTTTTGCTCCTTGTCGAGGAGCATCTCCTCCCACTGCGCTAGCCACCCCGCGGTGCGGGCGATGGCGAAGAGCACCGTGAAGAAATCGGTGGGGAACTTCATCGAGCGGTAGATCAGACCCGTGTAGAAATCCACGTTCGGGTAGAGCTTCCGTGAAATGAAGTAGTCATCGGAGAGTGCGATGCGCTCCAGCTCGAGCGCGATCTCGAGGTCCTTGTCCATCCCCACTTCGGCGAAGACATCGTCGGCCAGCTTCTTCACGATCTTCGCGCGCGGGTCGTAGCTCTTGTAGACGCGATGGCCGAACCCCATCAGGCGCTGGCCCTTTCCGCTCTTCACCTCATCGATGAACCCGGGAATGTTCTTGGGATGATTGATCTGCTCGATCATCCGCAGTACCTGCTCGTTCGCGCCGCCGTGCAGCGGGCCGTAGAGCGCGGCGATCCCGGCGGCGAGCGCCGAGTACGGGTCCACGTGTGAAGAGCCAACGGTACGCACTGCCGTCGTAGAGCAGTTCTGCTCGTGGTCGGCGTGCAGAATGAAGAGAATTTCCGTCGCCTTGGTGAAGATCGGACGCGATTCGTACTTGGGCTCGCTCATGCGAGCGACCATGGAGAGGAAGTTTTCCGTGTACGAGAGATCGTTGTCGGGATAGACGAAGGGCATGCCCTTCATGTGACGGAAGATGAACGCGGCCAGCGTCGGCACCTTCGCCAATAGGCGGATTGTCGAGATGTAGCGCTCATCGGGATCGAAGATGTTCTTCGCCGTCGGATAAAACGACGAGAGCGCGGCCACGGTGGAGCAGAGCATCGACATCGGGTGCGCGTCGTAGCGGAACCCGGTGAGGAAGTTCTTTATGTTCTCGTGGACGTACGTGTGGTACGTGATGTCGTGCACCCACTTGTCGTATTCGGCCTTGCTCGGCAGCTCGCCGGTGCGGAGCAGCCACGCCACCTCCAGGAAGGTCGACCGCTCGGCCAACTGCTCGATCGGATATCCGCGGTACCGGAGGATTCCCTTGTCGCCATCGATCTCGGTGATGGCACTCTTGCAGGCGGCAGTATTGAGGAATGCCGGGTCGTAGCTCATCAACCCGAAGTCGTCCGGGTCGGTGCGCGCCTGACGGAGGTCGGTCGCCCGGATGGTGCCGAGCTCGATCGGCAGCGAGTAGTCCTTCCCGGTGCGTGAGTCAGTGACCTGCAACTGGTCGCCGGTGTGCTTCTCATCGGCGCTCGCGGGCGCTGCTTTTGTTTCCGGGGCGGCAGTGGCCTTGCTCATTGACCAATCTCTCGATGTATGGGGCGGCGCCAGCGCGCATCCGGCGGACCGCCGGGTGCGCGGACGCGAGATTATCCGTCGCGCCTACGTCAACTGAACGTATCGCAACACTCGACGGGTGTCACGGGTACACTAACGAAACACGTGAGGATGGCGCGCTTTCTGCCGAGCGATCCCTGTTGGCGCCGCGGTCTCTTCGCAGGATGGATGTTTGTCGAATTCAATGAGTGTTCTCATCGTTCCGACCGATCTTACCATCGGGGCGTTGATGATGGACTTGGTGCGCGTTGCCGGACACACCGCGCATGTCATTCGCAGCGACGAATCGGTGCCGCAGGCGATACGCCGCGTGCAGCCGGATCTTCTGCTGCTCGACTGCGATCACTTCGAGTGCGATGAGGACTTGATCGCGGCCGCCGATCGGCGCGATGTACCGGTAGTGTTCTTCAGCGGTGCGCGCAGCTCGCAGGAGCTACAGCGGATCTCGGATCGCTTCGGCGTGCCCATGTTTCAGCTGCCGAACGGGCCGCGGATGTTGGATCGTACGCTGCGGGACGCGAGCAGGGTTGAACAACAAAACCGAGCGGGCTAACTTTATAGGTCTCCGCTCGAATGAGCTTTAGGGCGGGGTAAAATTCAGCCTGCCCCTTGGTGTAACTGGCAACACGCCTGACTCTGGATCAGGAGAGTCCTGGTTCGAGCCCAGGAGGGGCAATACGGCAGGCCATGAGGCCCCGCGTCACTTCGGTAGCGCGGGGCGTTTTGTCGACGGGTATATGAGTGAGTGGGCGGGCGACGCGAAATTCGCCTCCCGCTCCCCCCCGGTAGCTCCTAGCGCGACGCCGGGCCGAGCTCGCGATCCAGCTCCCGCATGGCAGCCTCGTAGTGCGGATCGATCGGGGATGACGGCAGCGCACCCATCTCGCTCTTTCTGTCAGACTTCGAAGCTCCGCTGAAAAGACGCGAGATGAGCCGGAAGGCTGTCCAACCGACGAGAGCAAACACGGCGAGCTTGAGCGCGAACACGGCGACGCCAACCAACGCACCGAGAACCCCGAGCGCGGTCGCCAACACAATGATCGAGACCGGAACCGCGACCAGCAGCGCGAGCAAAACTTTTAGCAACGTCCAGATCGCTCTCATCTTTACTCTCCGCTCGTGGCGTAGATGACCCATTAATCACTACGCAAAACCAGGCGGCGGGATTCAAGATCGGCCCCAGGAGCGGCGATCATTGGACAATGTCGTCTGGCGCCGGTCCGAATCGCCCACGTGAGCTCACAACGTGAGAAGCAGCACGAGCAACGCGATCATGACGACAGCAGCCACCGAGCAAGGCCACCAGCCGAGGAGCGTCTCCGCCAGGGCGCGAAACGCGCTCCGTGCGTCGCCCGCACGAAGCGGATGCCAGAAGCGCTCGACCAAAACGTCGTCGATCGCCGTAATGAACCAGTAGGCGGCGTTCCGGAGACGACGCCCGTAGGTGAGGCGCTGCGTTTGGCCGTTCATGTTCAGGCCTCATTCGAGCAAGCCGCGCGCCTGGATTGAAGGGCCAAGCGGCGCCCTGGCACTTCACGTGCGCCTGTGAGCATTCGCAATGCACGGTCTACGTATAGGCATCGTGACGGAGTACTACTACCCTCACGTCGGGGGTATTTGCGAGCACGTGCACTATTTCGCACGTGAAGCGCGGCTCCGCGGGCACCACGTCGACATCATCACCGGCCGCATTCCCGGTGCGGAGCCGATGCCGGACGTCATCCCTGTTGGCGAGAGCATCCCCGTGATGGCGAACGGGTCGATGTGCCGGTTCACCGGGGGGCGCGGCTTGAGGAGCACGCTTCGCTCTCTCTTCCGGCAGCAGAATTACGACGTGCTGCATGCGCACGCGCCGCTCGCCCCGTCGCTGCCAATGATTGCAATCCAGGAGGCGAGGTGCCCGGTGGTCGGCACCTTCCACGCTTATCACGACTGGGCGATCAGCTACATCCTGGGGCGTCGCTACTTCCAGCAGCTGTTCGACCGCATCGATGCCGCGATCGCGGTATCGGCGGCCGCGCGGGATGCGGTGGCGAAGTACTTTCGCGGGGAGTGGACGATCATTCCGAATGGCGTCGACACCGATTTCTTCACGCCGACAGTTCCTCCGTCACCCGCGGTGCCTGACGACTTGCCGGTGATCCTCTTCGTTGGTCGCTTCGATCCGCGAAATGGGCTTGGCGCACTGATCGAGGCATTCAAGAAATTGCGATCGACGGGTCGTCAGGCGCGGCTCTTCATTGTGGGTGATGGCCCGCGTCGCGAACGGTATCGACGCCTGGCCGCCGGAGATCCGTTGGTGCACTTCGCGGGCGCGGTTCCGGACGGGCTTCCCGCGTATTACAACGCGGCGACAATCTACGCGTGTCCAGCGACCAGGGGATCGTTCGGCATCACGCTGCTCGAGGCCATGGCGTGCGGCACGCCAGTCGTGTGCTACGACACGCCGGGATTCCGAACACTGGTGCGGCACGAGCAACAGGCGCTGCTCACTCCGCCTGACGACATCGACGCGCTGGCCCGCGCTCTGGCGCGGCTACTAGACGACGAGGCGTTGCGCCGGCGTCTCGGCAGCGCGGGCGTACGTCACGCGGCCAGCTTTGCTTGGCCGCGCGTGGCCGAGCAGGTGCTCGACGTGTACGCCCGTCTGACGGGCGCGGCGTCACTGGCGGCCTGAGGGGGATGTCGCGCCGCGCGAGAATCGTCCGCGCCGCCGTGTTCGTTGGAACGGTGGCGCTGCTAATCGTCTTCGCGCGAATGGTGGAGTGGGCCGAGACGTGGCAGGCGATCCGTCGCGCGTCGATGACGCTTCTGCTCGCGGCGGCCGTCGTCAACCTCCTCTCGTTAGGCACGCGCGCCGCGCGATGGTGGGTCTTCTTGCGGCCCATCGGGGTGCGCTCCTACTGGAGCGCGCTGCGCGGCGCCATCGCCGGCTCGGGGCTGAACAACCTGATCCCGATGAGCGCCGGCGAAGCGGCCCGCGCGATGCTGGTCGCGCAGCGATCCGGCGTATCGCGCTCGCGCGTGGTGGCGACGGTCGCTCTCGATCGTTTGGTCGAAATTGCCTCGTACGTCTCGTTGCTCGTCGCTGTACCGCTCGTGACCGTGCTCCCGGGACCGATCATGCGATGGGGTGCGAGCGCGAAGATGGTTCTGGTGTCGTTGCTGGCGCTGGTCGTCGTTCTGGCATGGATCGCGGTGCAGCGCCGCCGACGGGGTGCGCCGGTTGTCGAGCTCGGGCAGTCGCGCATTCGGGCGGCCATCTCGCGCTTCACGTCGAGCCTCACCGAGCTGCCCACGCCGGGACGCCTAACGATGGCGTTCGGTATTTCCATGCTTTCCTGGATTGGGCAGCTAGCCGTCTATCACCTGACGGCGCGTGCGGCCGGGGTCGCGGTACCCGTCCTGGCGAGCGTCGCGGCGATGGTGGCGGTGAACGTCGCCTTTCTGGTGCAGCTCACGCCCGGGAACGTGGGAATCTTTCAGGTGATCTACGCGATGACGATGGCGGCCTTTGGGGTAGGGCGAGACGTGAGCGTGGCGGTGGCGCTGCTGATACAGGCGCTCCAGATCATACCGGTAACCGCGCTGGCGCTGGTGATCGCCCCCAGGATGGCGCTCCGGCGGGACGACAGACGCGATCTCGCCGCCGCCAGTCGCGGTTTCGGCGACTAGAGAGATCGTACTTGCGCGCGGGACGGCCGCGCGCTATACTGAACCATATGGTTCAGTATTCACCGCGCATGAACAGGGCGTTCGCAGCCATCTCGGATCCCACGCGGCGCGGCATCCTCGACCGGCTAGGCCGTGGGGACGCGAGTATTACCGACCTCGCCGGGCTCTTCGACATGACCCTGACGGGCATGAAGAAGCACGTGCACGTGCTCGAGGAGGCAGGCCTGGTCACCACCCAGAAGGTCGGCCGAGTGCGTACATGCGCGCTGGGCCCGCACCGGCTCGATGCTGAGACGGCGTGGATGGAGAGCTACCGAGACATGGTGATCGCCCGCTTCAACCGACTCGAGGGGTTCCTCGAGCGAACCAAAGGAGACGCAACATGACCGCGGCAGCCAAATCCTCCCGAGCGGCGATAGTCACCACTCCGTCCGATCGGGAGATTCGCATCGAGCGCGTTTTCGAAGCCCCGCGCGACCGGGTGTGGCGCGCGTTTACCGAGCGGGAGTTGGTGGCGCAGTGGTGGGGGCGAGGCAATAAACTGGTGATCGAGCGGCTGGAGGTCGAGCGGGGCGGTCACTGGCGATTCGTCGAGCACAGCGACGAGGGCGTGCACGGGTTCGAAGGGCGCTATCGCGAAGTGACGCCCCAGTCGAAGATCGTGCAGACCTTCGAATGGGATGGCATGCCCGCGTACGTGGTGCTCGAAACGATTGAGTTCCACGACCTGGGCGACGGTCGCACGAAGGTCGTGAACGTCTCGCTCTTCTTCACGAGCGAGGAGCGCGACGGAATGCTCCAGTCCGGAATGGAGCAGGGACTGAACGAGAGTTATGAGGCGTTGGATCGACTCTTGGAGAGAACGAAGTAACAGAACAACAGCGGCATGGCATCCGGCATGAGGCATCCGGGTCTTCGGCGGAGAGTCTCAGTCGCCGAGACCCTGATGCCCCATGCCGGATGCCGCATGCCGCTGTTCAAAGGCTCTAATGCCTGTTGGCCTGTTCGCCGTCGCATGGTGCTTGCTTCACCATTCCCCTGTTGACCTTCATTCAGCGGGGGCTAAAGCAGGATGTTGAGACGTCGTTCGGTGACGGGAAGTGACGGGACGATCTGGCAGTCGGTAAGGCAGGAGGAGCTACAGCCCGCGGGCGGCGAAAGAGAGGCCGGCGAGGCAGAGCAGGTGCGCGTGACGTTCCAGGGCGGAGCGCGGGAGGTAGAGATAGTTCTCCCGCACAATTGGATCGATCAATCGACCTGGCCGGACTGGGTGATCGTCGGCGAGATCGAGCGGGAGACTAGCCCGAAATAGCGCGTGCTAGGATCGGTAGAGCACGCAGAGCTGTAGCCCGCCGATGAGCAGCAGCGCGTAGAAAAGAACGCGCAGCAAGCGCTTCCGCGTGCCACGCCAGCGCGCGGCTGTCACCTCCGGCGCGTACGGGTCGGCGATGGCTCGGAAGCTCTCAGGAGTGATGGAGCGTGTGGACGGGCGATGCATTGGTCAAAGATCACAGCACTCCCGCCCGAGCCGTCACACCCCGGCGTCCTACTCCATTACGGAGTGAGGGTTTTCGACCGCGGCGTGATAGCGACCCTGGCTAATCAGCGCGGTGTGGAGCGCGATAGAAGGTCCGGCTCCGTAGCAACACGACCGACTCGGCTTCGACCTCGGTCGTGATCAACAGCGTCAATCCGAAATTCCGCAGCCGCCGGCGCGTATCTAGAACGGCGGAGACGCTGTCCTCAGCGAACCACGATGGATGTGCGAGCACCGCGTCGCCCAGAAACGTCGCCGCCGTCTCGCCGCGCACGAGCGCGTCCAGCAGTCGGTCGACTGACGGAAAACGCTCCTCGTCGCACGGAACGTCACGCATCTTCACCTCGGGGGAGGAGTCCGCGTCAATCCATCGTCACGGACAGTTGAATAGATGCAGTGACTCCGCTCGAAGCACCGTCACGTCCCGGCGTTAGGTCGTCACGGCGCCGCGCCGACCCCCTGGGCAGCTCAGTCGCTCTCGAGGCCGTAGTACGAGTCGATGGACCAGACGATGACGCGGTCGGTGACCACTCGGCGAAACCAGTCGCCGAGTTGCGCCAGATCCGGAGAGCGCATGAGCTCTTTTAGCGAGATGACGAGGCGCTCGGGTGGAAGGCCGATCGATCGCGCGGCCAGTCCATATTCGCGAGCCGCCTGTCGGATGGTGGGGTCAGTGAACGACCGTTCCTGATGGGACCTTCCGAGCACCGAGA
>DATFBY010000057.1:0-64973 GCA_035253585.1 Gemmatimonadaceae bacterium
CCTGCGCTTCCCTCTTCCCGCTTCCCTCTTCCCGCTAGCCGCTCCCACTCACCTCTCGTCCAAACACCAATTCGTCCGCGACCTGAACACCTCGCGCCACTCGCCGTTCACGAAGCCAACGACGAGAAGGAAAGTGTCGCCGCGGTACTGCCAGCCTTCGAGCACGATCTCATCGATTCCATCGCCCGTCAGATCGGCGTGGTCTGAGTAGCGCCGGAACGCGGCCGTCGCCAGCGGACCGTTGATGCGATGCACGTACGACGCTTGGTACTGCCCCGTGGAATCCTGCTCGGCCACCATGAAGAGGTGGACCATCTGTCCCGAGTGCGTCGATGGATCTTCGGCCGTGGGGTCGATGAAGGATGCGACGAGCGTGGGCGCGCCGCTGGCGCCGGTCGGCACCGCCATCGCGCGAAAGTCGAGCGAGTCGAGCATCGCCTTGGTGATGCCGGCGGGCTCGCCCGCCGCGTACGCGACCGCTCGTGCCTGACGAGTGAGGTCTGCCTTGGAGACCGCGCGTGTCGGACGGCCTTTGCTGAGCGTATCGGCGGTGGCGAGGAACTCGACGGTGAAATCGGTCTTGAGATTCTTGTCGAGCGATACCGCCGCGAGTGGCGTCAGCGTTTGACAGCCGGGAAGGGAATAGAGCGGCTCTTCACGTTCCCACATCCCTTGCTTCACCGTCGCCGCTCCAATCGGGAGTCCGTCGCGATACAGCGTATACGTCTTCCCGCGCCGGAGGAACATCGCGTCGAAGTGTTGCCACCCTTCGTGCGAGAGATTGATGTGACGCAACCGCCCGCTCTGTACGGCGGCGACCGGAATCATTCGCGGGTCGGTGGACTCGCCGAATACCTGGAAGAGAATCGTGGGATTCGATGCGAGGTCGAGCGCCTCACCGGGGTCGACTTGCGGTGGACCCGCTGCTTGCCCGCTCTCGAGAAACGCCTTCGCCTTGTCACAGGATGTGGCGACCATTAGGATGGTCGCGAGCATCGCGAGTCGTTTCATCACGGGCTGACTGGTCCTGGTGAGTGGCACTCGTTTCATGCGCGGCGCGGCTCTCGGCCGGACGCCGCCACTGTCGGCTGAGAGGAGGCGCTACGCAGCAGACCGCGGGACCGGGCGCCAGCATACGTGACGCGTTGCGCCGCGCGATGCAGCACGCGCCGCAAATACGGCTGACGACATCCCCCGGTACACCCCTCGAGCGGCTGCCCATCGACAGCGAGCAACCGCTCTTTCAAGACGCAGAAGTCGTTGAGGATGCAACTCTTCGGGCTCGTCAGGTGCCTGGCGACCCGGAAGCAGGCGTCGCCGCCTTTCTCGATGGGACGCAGGAGACCCGCATCCTCGCCGTCGTCGGTCCGGCTCCCCTGATCGAGGGACGAACCGCGGCAGCGATTCGCGTGCGTCGGGGCCGGCAGCTGTGTGTGTGGGGCCTGCCACTCAAGCAGGAGCGGCTGTATGCGCCGTTCCCCTACATTCCGCGCGACGTCCTCGTCGGCTACTTCGGCGCATCGCTGGTCGACACCGCGATTCCGGACGCCGACGGTGACCTACCGAAGCCGCACCCGATGACGCTCCTGGAGTGCGCGAAGCGAGCGATCTCGCACGACCGGGATGGTCTCGAGCGGCGTCTGGCCGAGACCTGGTGCAGCTCCGAATCGGCTCCGCTGTACATCGACGGCGGCATCGGGACGACCGAGGTCGTCGCCCGAGCGACATGCGCGATCGGCGTGATCAAGAGCCATCGCACCCTCTACGTCGAGAACGCCGCGCTCGATACGGTGCTTTCCCTTCGCGCCGGCCAGCGCTCGAGCGTGATGCGAATCGCTCCGCGCAAGATACCGGTTCTGAGTTGGTATCTCCGTCTACGCGACACCGCCGGTCACGATGGGCTGTGGGGCCTGGTGCGCGTCGAGGTGGCCGAGCAGTCGGACGTGACTGCGCGCGCCGACAGGGTTTCGCGGTGGGTCATGGCCGAGGCGAAACCGCTCTCGGCGCCTGACGCGAGATGGGACAAGATGGCCTACGGCGTGAGGAACACCGAAGAATTCCTTCGCGCCATTATGTAAGGCAGATGTGCGAAAGCCATCGCGCATATGTGATGCGATGGCTTTCGCACATCGGCATTAACCGAGGGTGATATGTCTTTGTTGGGGTTGGTGGTCGCTACCGAGCGCGCTCCGAACACTCCTCACCAATTCCACTTCTGGACCGCCATCGAGTCGCCGGTCGGAATCGGAACGATCGTGAGGGTCGAAGGGGCGCATCCCGTCGAAGGGCAAATCCCGCAGATCTACGGCGTCGTCGTCGAAGGGTTCAGCTACACCGACGTGCAATCCCCGCTCTTCGACGTCATGGGACACGATGGTCTGCCAGGTGGCGCCTCGTTCGCACCGACGGATCGAACCGAGGTTCGGCTCTACTCCGCCGCGGTGCTGCGACAAGTGCCGGAGGAACCGCTGCAGCCTGTCCCGATGGGTCGTGTCTTCCTGGCCGAAGACGCCGACGTCGCCACCGCGCTCCGAATGGACTCGTACGTCAGCGGCGAAACGCGGACTGGAATCCCAGTCGGCGTGTACCACGCCGGCAAAATGGATTCGCCGATCTATCTCGACGCCGATTTTCTCGTGGGACCAGAGGCGGCGCATCTCAACATTGCCGGCGTCTCCGGACTCGCCACCAAAACGAGCGCCATCGAGTGGCTGCTGGCGTCGCTCTTCACGCATTTCCCCGAGAGCAAAGGGTCGGTAGCCGCCGTCTGCTTCAACGTGAAGGGACCGGATCTCTGTTTCCTCGATCAGCCCGGCGATCTCACCGATGCCGATCGTGCCATCTACGATCGAATCGGCGTGCCGCCCACGCCGTTCGAAAACGTGCGCTACTTCGCGCCGTACAAAGCCGACGGCGTCTCGCTCAACACCCTGCGCTCGAACGAGGAGCTGAGCGACAATTTGCAGCCGCTCACTTGGGGGCTGCGTGAGGTCATGCAGTTCGCGGAGGTGCTGCTGAACAAGGACGACGTCGACGCCAAGGCCGACGCGTTCATCGACTTCCTGGTCGAGCGTATCATCGACCGCGATTTCAGCGACGACATCCTCTCGCGCAAGCACCGCGTTCGCACCTTTGCCGATCTCGAGGGATTCTTCCGCGATCTCCTGCGCGGAATGGAGACGAAGAACAACGAAGCGTGGCGCACGCACCACGTGGCCACCATCCGGAAGGTTCGCAATCGACTGGTGAACATCTCCACCCGCTGCGCGGGTCTGGTCACCGACGACGGAACCTCCAGCGATCTCCCGTGGGGCACTTTCCAGGACCGCGCGGTGTATGTAGTCGACGTCGCGCTCCTCGAAGAGGACGCGCAGGACCTCATCTTCGCGCGCATCGTCTCCAAGCTCCGCGAGCATCTCGAGCGCCGCGACCTGGGAGTTCGGCACGTGGTGGTGTTCGTCGATGAGCTAAACAAGTACGCCTCGGCCGACGGACCGGACACGTATGTCCGCAAGATGTTGCTCGACATCTCCGAGCGCGGTCGCTACCTCGGCCTGGTGCTCTTCGGCGCGGAGCAGTTCCGCTCGCAAGTGCACCGGCGGGTGGTAGGAAACTCGGGGACAGCGCTCTTCGGTCGCATGGATGCCGATGAGCTCGCCACACCGGGCTACGCCGTTCTGAGCCCGGCGGTCAAGACGAAGCTTGCGACGTTGGCCAAGGGGCAGCTCATGGTGCGGCATCCGCATTTTACGCAGCCGGTGTTCGTCACCTTCCCACGTCCGCCCGTCATGCGCGGGCGCGATGGAGTGGAACGCTTCCCGCAGTCCGCGGACGTACCGCTGGATCAGGCGATCCTGCGGTCGCTTCGTCGGCTCGATCCCGCGATCACGCTGTCGTGGGTGCAGGACACCATTGCGCTCCACTCGGGCGACGAAGCGGTCCGTGCGCGAAACGCAACTGTCCAGGCGCGTCCACCCGATGTGAAGGCGTTTTTTGCTCGGCAGTTCAAGTCGATCATTCCGTCGAGGCCAGTGACTACACCAGAAAAGATCCCGATCAGATCACTTCCCGACGATGACCCGTACGCTTTTTGATGGCTCGTCGCTCCAACCGCGGTCGTAGAATCTCTCACTTCGTGGGCGCGCTTACCGGCGCGCTCACGATCGCTGCATCGACGCTGCCGGCGCAGTCGTCGGTGGTGCTCCGCATTCGCCCACGAGTAGGTGACACGCTCTACACGAGACTCGACCAGCTCGTGGAAATGACCGCGTCGACCAAGCTCGGCGCGTCCGATACGTCGATGCAGGTTCGCACGACGATGCTGCTTCTATCACGCATACTGGTGCAGGGGAGCGACGACGAAGGCACGACAGTCACCGCGGTCACAGATTCGGTGGCGATCTCCGCTACCGGCTCTCGTGCCAGCGTCCCGCCGGACTCGTATCGCCGACAGCTTCAGGGCCAGCGCGTGAAGATGCGCATCACGCCACAGGGCTCAGCGTCGCTGGTCGCCAGCGAGGCCGGACTCAATCCGGATCTGCAGGCCGTGATCTCGCAAATTCCAGCCACCCTCCCGGATCGGGCGATCGCGGTGGGCGAGACGTGGCAGCAATCGATGGTGATCCCGTTAGGCGGAGCGACGCGGTCGGCAACCAGCGGGGCCATACTTCACGCGACGTACAAGCTCGATTCGCTCTCGCCGAACGGCTCCGTCGCATTCATCTCGATGAAAGGAACGCTCTCGCAGGATGGACCGAAGGTCGACCGCGCGCGTGGCGTTCGCCTGACATCCTCGGGAAACATTCAAGGGATGATGCTCGTCGACCGGCGTCGCGGATGGTGGACCGATACACGAGCGACGATCACCGTGAACTCGCTCTACACTCCGGTGACTGGCCGCGGCCCCTCGACGCGCGTGCTGACCCGCATCACCCAGCACATGCGAACGACCAGTAACCGCTAGACTTAGAGAGAGTCTATCCTCAAGCCGGTAGCGGAGTTACGGTTCGTCGGCTAAATTAAAGCGTGCGCCTCGTACACCTCGCTGACCTCCATCTCGGCTTCCGGCAATACCATCGGTTGACGCCGACCGGGATCAATCAGCGCGAAGCCGACGTCGCCCATTCGTTCAAACGGGCGATCGATCAGGTCATCGCGCTGCGTCCCGACATCGTGCTGATCGCGGGCGACGTGTTCCATTCCGTCCGCCCGATGAATCCGGCGATCATCGGTGCGTTCCAACAGTTCCGCCGGCTGACGCAAGAGCTTGCCGACGCAATCGTCGTCATTGTCGCCGGCAATCACGATCGCCCGCGCTCGAGCGAGACCGGGTGCATTCTCAAGCTCTTCACGTCGGTCGGCGTGCACGTCGTGGCCGACGAGCCGCAGCGTTTGAGCTTCGCCGACCGCAACCTCTCGATTCTCGCCGTTCCCGATCTGGAGGGAGCGGTGCCGGAGCTCACGCCCGACGCCGCCATCGAGCACAACCTGCTGGTGCTGCACGGCGAGGTCGAAGGGATGCTCCCGCAGCACGTACAGAACTTGGAGCGTGCGCACGTCGAGATCCCGATCGCGGCGCTCGCATCGCCGTCGTGGAGCTACGTGGCGCTCGGCCACTATCACGTGCACCGCGAGATGGCTCCCCGCATCTACTACTCGGGCTCTCTCGATTACACGAGCGCGAATCCATGGGGCGAGCTCATCGAGGAGCGCGAGAGCGGACAGGCCGGCAAGGGCTTCATCGAGTTCGACCTCGAAAGCGGTACGCACACCTTCCATCCGCTCGAGCCGAGCCGCCGGCTGATCGACCTTCCACCGGTGTTCGCGCGCGGATTGTCGGCGAGCGAGCTCGACGCCGCCATCGCCGAGCGAGTCGAAGCGTGCGAAGACGGCATCGACGATCGCATCGTCAGGCTCGTGGTGCGCGATGTCCCGCGTCACATCGCGCGCGATCTCGATCACAAACAGCTGCGCGAGTACAAGCGCCGCGCACTCCACTTTCATCTCGACACTCGCCGCCCCGAGATCATTCGCCGCTCCGAGAGCGGCGCACCCGGCCGGCGTCCCACGCTCAAGGAGATGGTCGAGGGCTATCTGAGCAAGCGTCCGCTCGAGTCGGACATCGACCGTGGCGCGCTCGTTCAGCTCGGCCTGCACTATCTGGATGAAGTGGCCGCGGCACCGACGATCGCCGCGGCGGCGAGCACGCAGAGCAGCTAGTGCGGCTCAATCGGATCGAGCTCACCAACTTCCGCCAACACGCGGACACCCGGATCACATTCGATACCGGGCTGACGGGGATCATCGGTCCTAACGGCTCCGGCAAGACCACAGTCCTCGAAGCGATCGCGTGGGCGATCTACGGCAACGCGGCGGCGCGCGGGACGAGAGATTCGATTCGCTTCAATCGCGCGCCCGCACGCTCCGGCGTTCGCGTGGAGCTCGACTTCGACCTTGGCGGTCATCGCTATCGCGTGGTGCGTGGTCTCACCAGCGCCGAGCTCTATCTCGACGGCGCTACGGTACCGATCGCCAACTCGATCACGGGGGTGACTGAGCTGCTCGTGCGTCGGCTCGGCATGACGCGCGAGGAATTCTTCAATACGTACTTCACGGGCCAGAAAGAGCTCAGTGTAATGGCGGCCATGGGGCCGTCAGAGCGCGCGCAATTCCTTTCGCACGTGCTCGGCTACGAGCGGTTGCGCGATGCGCAGCGGCTCCTTCGGGAGCGTCGCAGCGCGATCGTATCTCAGATGGCTGGCCTTCGTCAGGGGATGCCGGATCCCGACGGCGTAACCCGCGCATTGTCGCAGACGGAGACGCGTGTGGCGCAGGCGAAGGAGCGCGCCACGTCTTCCAGGAGCCGTCGCGAGCGAGCCGAAGCCGCGTTAGGCGCGGTGCGGCCGCGATGGGAGCGAGCGCAGCGCGAGCGCGAGCGACAGCAAGAACTGATGGCGGAGCTGCGTGTCGCCGAAGGACATCAGGCGTCGCTCGACCGCGATCGTCAGCGTGTCGAGCGCGAGCTTGCCGAGGTCGCCAACGCACGCGCCGAGCGGCAGCGGCTCGAGCGCGAGCTGTCGACGTACGCCGAGCTCTTTGCCGAATCGCAGCGCCTCGAAGTGCTCGCCCGCGAAGAAGGACGGCGGTTGGCACTTCAGGAGACACAGCGCGCCCTCGTCGATGACCTTCGCAAGCTCGCCGAGCGCCGGTCCAAGATCGAGACGGCGCCGAAGCTTGAGGAGGAGGTAGAACGCGCGCTGGCGCAGAAGCGCACGGAGCTGGAGGATGTCGATGGTCAGCTCGAGGCGCGCCGTACCGAATGGGTGCGCGACAGACAAGAAGCGGAGACCAAGCGTCAGGCGCTGCGAGATCAATGGACGGAGCTGAAGCAGCAGCGCGACCAGCTGGCGGCGGCCGGGGAGGATGGCGTCTGTCCGACTTGCACGCGGCCGTTGGGGCAGAGTCTGCGATCCGTGCTCGAGCTGCTCGATTCACAGATCGAGACAGTCCGCGTCGACGGCAACTACTTCAAGGCGCGGGTCGAGCAGCTCATGGAGATGCCGGAGGATCTTCAGCGCCTCGATGAGCAGCGGCGGGCCGTCGTACAGGAAGTTGGCGGACTCGAGCGGCGTCTCATGAAGGTACAGCTTGCCGTAGGAGAGCTGGCGCAGCTCACGTCCGATCTCGGCGCGAAGGAAGCGCGCCACGCCACCGTCTCGCGCGATCTGGAAGCGATTCCCCCCGGCTATGACGCCACGCGCCATGAGACGGTGCGTCGGGAGCTGGAGCGGCTGAGTCCGCTCGACGCGCGCGCGGCCCGACTCAGCGCACAGATCGAGCGCGAGCCGCTGCTCCTCCGAGAGCGCGAGAACGTGCTCGAGGCGCTCGGGCAACTCGTTAGGCAACTGGCGGAGCTCCAGTCGCGGCGCGAGGAAGGGCAGATGCCCGAAGCGGAATTCCTCGAGCTGCGGAACACGTACGATCGCGCCGCCGAGGAGTTCAGGGGCGCGGAGTTGGCGCTGGTGTCGGCGGAAGGCGAGGTGCGAAGCGCCGAGCATGCGCTCACCGTCGCTCAGGCGGCCGCCCAGGAGCTGGCGCAGCGCCAACGGGCGCTGGCCGAGCTGAACACGCACAAGCGTCTGCACGACGAGCTCGACCGCGCGTATACGGATTTGCGAACCGATTTGAACTTCCAGCTCCGTCCGGAGCTGTCGGAGTTGGCCAGCGCTTTTCTCAGCGAGATTACCGACGGGCGCTACGCCGAGCTCGAGCTGGACGATCAGTACAACATCATCGTGCTGGAAGACGGCGTTCCGAAGCCGGTGATTTCGGGCGGTGAGGAGGACTTGTCGAATCTGGTGCTGCGGCTGGCGATCTCGCAGATGATCGCCGAGCGGGCAGGGCAGCCGTTCTCGTTGCTCATCCTCGACGAGATCTTCGGCTCGCTCGATGAGCTCCGTCGAGCCAGCGTGCTCGACCTGCTGCGGCACCTTCAGGACCGATTCGAGCAGGTCATTCTGATCACGCACATCGAGTCGGTGCGCGATGGACTCGACAACGTGATCTCGGTGCGCTACGACGAGCAGCGCGGTGCCTCGGTGGTCGATCAGCAAGACGCGCAGCTCGAGTTGCCGGACGCGGCCCACGACGATTCGGCCGGCGAGCTGTTCGAGAGCGCGGGAGCGGCCGACTGATGGCCACCATGCGCACATGGCGGGCCGGGCACCAGGCCGATGGACCGTATCCGGCCCGGCTCGATGACATCGCCGCGCTCAACCAGGTCTTCAGCGATGCGTTTACCGAGCGCTATCGCCGTGACGGGATGGTTGGTGTGCGCGTGCCGTTCCTCAATCCCGCGATCTGGCGCTATGCCATCGAGGATGCCGACGGCGGGGCGCTGCTCTGGCGCGACGAGCGCGACGAGATCGTGGCGTTCAACATCGTGCACCGTTCGGGCGTCGAGGGATGGATGGGTCCGCTGGCCGTCCGTCCCGATCGCCAGAGTCTCGGACTTGGCAAAGAGGTCGTGCGCGCGGGCGTCGATTGGCTCAAGGGGCAGCGGGCCGCGATCATCGGCCTCGAGACGATGCCGCGCACGATGGACAACATCGGCTTTTACGCCTCGCTGGGTTTTCTTCCGGGGCGGCTCACGATAACACTGACGCTCGACGCCACGCCCGGAGAGCGTCCGCCGCTGCTCCTCAGTCGCCTAACGAGTGGCGAGCGTGAGGAGGCGCTGGCCGAATGCGCCGCCCTCCTCGCTCGTGTCATGCCCGGCTACGATTTCACGCGCGAGCTGGAGCTCACCGAGCGCTTGGGCCTTGGAGACACCTTGCTCGTGCGCTCGGGCTCGCGGGTCACCGGGTTTGCGTTGTGCCACGCGATTCCGCTGGTGGAGGGGCGGGCCAGGGAAGAGCTTCGCGTCCTCAAGCTGGTGGCCGAGCGTGAGTCCGACGTGACGACGATCGTGCGCGCGCTCTCGGATTTCGCGCGACGGAGCGGGACGCGGCGAGTCGCTTTCCGCGTGCAGACCGAGTACGCCGATGCGTTCCAGCGCTTGGTCGCGTTCGGCGGACGCGTGCGTTGGACCGATCTCCGGATGACTGTCGCCGGCTACGGCGAGCGCAGAGCGGAGGGCGGCGGCATGGTGCTCTCCAACTGGGAGATCTGAGCACCAGGCCGCGCCCGAGCCGTTAGTTGGACCCTTGGCCGATCGACTGTCCCGCGACCGCGCCGATCACGGCGCCGGCCGCCGTACCGATCAGAACATTCTTCAACTTGCCGCCCATTACCGCGCCGGCGATTGCACCCGCCGCCGCTCCGGCGATCGCGCCGCGCGTCGTCCCAGCGGACGTCGAGCGACGAGACGGGCGAGGCGACTCGTTAGGCGACCCGCCCATCGGCGGGGTCGAGGCGACCACCGGCGGAGGCGCGGCAGCCGTGACGCTGTCGGAGCGTTCGCCGCTGGCGATCCCATCGCCCTTGGCGGTCACGTCGCTGTTGCCTGTCGTGTCGACGTTACTGTTCCCTTCGCCATTGTCGACCACGGCGCCGTTCGACGCCGAGCTCTCGACGGCAACGCTACCGTTTTCTGCGCTATCGATGTTCATCGGAAGCGAACGCTGCCGCGAGGCGACGCGCCTAACGTCGGCGTAACGAGTCGTTGCGCGGCGAGTGATGGGCGCACCACCGGCACGCGGCGCGCTCACCGCCAGCCGCTGGGTTACCGCGGGCGCCGACTGGGCAGCCGACGGCTTCCACAGCGCCAGCAGTCTGCTGCGCGCTTCGGTTGCATCGCGCTCGCTTGGCTCGAGCTGCAGGTAGCGGCAGTACGCCTGAACGGCGCTCGCCGTGTCCTGGCGTGCCTCATTCGACCGTGCGAGGCGATAGAGCGTAGTGCCGCTCGCCGGATCGAGTGTGGCCGCTTCTTCCAACAGCGCGTGCGCACGCGCCTGGTCGCCGAAGAGCTCCGCCTCGTTCGCCTGCTGCGTGAGCTGCACGGCGCGCGCGGCGTCCTCGCGCG
Source organism: Gemmatimonadaceae bacterium (assembly GCA_035253585.1). Classification (GTDB taxonomy): domain Bacteria; phylum Gemmatimonadota; class Gemmatimonadetes; order Gemmatimonadales; family Gemmatimonadaceae; genus DATFBY01. The sequence continues at coordinate 10,523 of DATFBY010000057.1, forward strand.
ACACACGGTCGACATCGAGTTCGACGTTGCACGAGCGAATGCTGGACAGCACGCGACGATACACGGCGGAATCGAGATCCGTCGGCAAGTCGGTGGCGAGCACCAGATCATCGTTGAGCGGCGCCTCGCTCCCCGTGGTGTTCGGTCGGGCGCCGCACGCAATCAAAATCGCGCTCGCAGGTGCGAGCAGAATGAGCCCCAACCCACGCATCAGCAACTCCATCGCAGAGACGTGGCACCGTGCTCAAGAGTGGCCCGATGCCAGTACCGTCAAGGCAGATGGCGTGCCCTTGGGAAACGTCTGTAGGGGCGTTTAACTCGCGGTAGTGTCCTCACTTGAGCCGCTCTGGTGTCTCGCGCGCGAGACCCCTTCCGACACGTGCGCTGGCGCTCCAATCCAGCGTCCGTCAGGTGACGTCATCGCGCGCGCGAGAACGGTCTGAGCGAGCTAACTCTTACACTCCGTGCTGACTTCGCGCAGCGTGACGACAGGCGCCAGCCCCGGTGGGAACGCGATCTCGAGCACGCTGTTCAGCACCATCTTCGGTCCGTCGGTCGTGGCGACGAACTTCACCTCCTGGCTGAAAAAGCCGCCATTCACCAGGTCGATCTCCTGCGTGAACTTCACCTGGTTCTTCAACTGGTACTGCATCCCGCTAATCTCGCCGACGCCGACGACGTTCTCGAACTCGATCCTGCCCTTGATGTCCGTGGTCCCATCGTTGTTCACCTTCTCGATCCGGGTGAGCACACCAGTGCCGACCGCCTGGACGATGTTCTCGTTGGTGCACGGGTTGAAAACGCTGAACGTCGCAGTGTTGATCGGCTCGCGTATCTCGGTTCGGGTGACTTGGGTTGCGGCGAGCACATGTTGTGGGCCGGGAGCCGTCGGCGCGCGCGCGTCAGAGCTACATGCGGCGACGGCGCCGACCAGCAGGAGGGAGCTGATTCGACGCATCTGGGGCCTCTGAAAAGGGCGACCCACCAAGCGTATCGCTGCGCCACGACGATCTCAAGCCACGAGGCAGAGACGCGCGAACCTGCCGCTCAGCCTTGGAAGATCGACCGGACCGCATCCATGAAGCCGATCCCTTTCAGATAGGAGATCTCCTCGGGCGCGAACGGGGTCGGCTCGATACCGAATACATCGAAGAGCGCGTTGTCGCTCACCGTATTGTCGAGTGCGAGAAGATCGAGCAAGCTGGTCGTCACCGGCGGATTCGGGAGTACCCGCTGCAATACGGCGATCAACGGCCGCATCACGGAGACAGGAACCGGTACGATCGTGCGATCCGCGTCCATCGCCAAAAAAATTCGCTCCGCCATCTGCCTGAGCGTGAGCGCCGCTGGCCCGCCTAACGAGTACGCCTGCCCGATGGTCTCCGGCATCTCCAGCGTGCGCGCCACGACTTTGGCGACGTCGCCGGCCGCGATCGGTTGAAAGCGCGCTTTGCCGCCTCCGGGCAGTGGATAGATCAGCGGCGACAGCCTGACGAGTCGGGCCAGGACGTTCACGAAAGCGTCCTGCGGGCCGAAGATCACCGACGGGCGAAGCACAGTCCAACGCCGATCGCTGCCCGTCACGAGATCCTCGGCGACCCCCTTGCTCCGGAGGAACGCGAACGGCGATGCGCTCGAGGCGCCGTTCTGCGACATGTAAATGAAACGCTCGACCCGCTGATGCTTCGCCATCTCGACCAGCAGCGACGTGGCGCGCGAGTTCACGTCGTCATAGCTCTGGCCGGGACGTTCAATGGCGATGGCGGCCAGGTGGACGATCGCGCCGGCACCGCGGAGCGCAATCGACATCGCCGAGGCGTCGCGAATGTCGGCGCCCATGATCTCCACCGGCATGTGGCCAATTCGCCGCGTCGCCTTTTCGCTGTCGCGCACCAGCGCGCGCACGCGCCAACCTCGCCCGCTCAGCTCGCGGCAGACGTGCGTGCCGACGAGACCCGCCGCGCCCGTCACGACGACGTGCCGCGTGCGGTCCACCATCTCCGGCGATGGCTGCTCGGCGACCAAGGCCTCCGGCGCCGAATCGAGAAAGTCGTCGTACGGCTCGAGCACACCGCCCATCACGCTCTCCCGACGCGACGCGCGCGCATTAGTGACGCGGACGTGGTCCGCTCGTCCCTCGAACGACGATGCGCCAGATCAACACCGAAAGTCCGACCGTCAGCAGCAGGTGAATCCATCCTGGCGCGGAGAATGCAAAGGTACCGAGCGCCCACAGAATGAGCATGATGATTGCCGCGACGATGCCGACGTCCATGTGATTGACTGGGTTCTAGACGAGATTTATTTTTCGACCGGCAAGAAATACGGGACGAAGAGCTCTAATTTTTGAGCCAACAAGTCTCTCGAGTGGGTTCGACAATCTATGCTGACGTCACGCCCCAGTGCGGGGAAGGCGGAAGGTGTGGTGAGGACCTCATACATTCGACGGGGCTTCAAAAATCCTCTTCGCTCCCACCTCGCGGGCCCCGCCTCTGGCGGGGCCCGTTGCATTCATGGGCTGATGCGCCCGCCCTTTCTGCCATGGCGCCGCATGAGACGCATGAACGTGCGCGGAACTTCCGGCGGATACCAGATCCACGACGCGAGAAGCACCGCGATCCAGATGCCGTAGGCCACGCTCACCTCGCTGCGCCAATCCGCCACCAGGAACTGCACCAGCCACAGCACGAACAACAATGCGGCATTCCACCACTCGAACTTGAGATTGATCAGCAGCAGCACTGCGACGCCGCTCTGAAGTATCGTGATCAGGATCTCGTGTCGCTGTACGCCATCGAACGGAAGCGCCGCCGGCTCCCCTCGCGCCATCGAGAACACGATCGGAATCATCGCCGCGAGCACCGTCCACTGATTGACGTTGCTCGACAACATGTTCGCCAACCCCATCGGCGCCTTCCCACCGCGACTCGCCCAGTGAAAGGCCGAGACCTTCTCCGGAAACTCGCTGAGAAAGGGCGCGACCCACTGCACGAACACGAAAGTGCCAATGCCGAATGTGGTGGCGACGGCGAGCATCGAGTTCAAGAAGGGATGCGCCGTGAAATAGATTGCCAGCCCTCCGACGGCGAAGAGCGCGAGGATCGCCGCATAGCGCCACGCGCCCGGTCGCGTATATGCCCAGCGCGACACAGCCGGAGCGTCGGCCAGCGTTTCCTCGAGCTGAGGCGGGAAGCGCCACAAAACCGCCAGATAGCCGACGTACATCACCACCAGCACCGCCGCATCCACCAGATCGATCGATCCGCGAAACCAGATCCACACGAAATACAGAACGGGTGGAACGGTGCCCAGGATCTCCACGCTGTGCTCCGGATCGAGCTCGATCGCCTGGAGCGCCGTTCCAGTGCGGCGCCGGTGAAACCACGCCGCGACGAAGTAGATCATCGGCCACCCGAGTCCGATGAGAAGACGGATCGCGCCCGTGTAGTTCGCAATTGCGAGATGTGAATGACAACCCGCCGGTGGCTCGGCGACGAAGCAGTGAGCCGGATCCTTCCCCGCATTCCATGCGATCACCGCTTCCACCGCGAATTCGGGCATCGTCTGCAGCCATGCCAGAATCGCTAGCGCGAGGCCCTGCGAGATCAGGAACTGTGCTGCCTCGGCACCCCACGCGATGAGAAACGCGCTGATCAACATGCTCGGGAAGGTCCATAAAGCGGACCACGCCGAGGCGGCGCTGCTCGTCACCGCAGTCAAAAACAGCTTGACTTTCACCGGGAGCACGTCCAATTAAAAGGATGGCCCCATAGCGGGACCGGAAAGTCGCGGGAAGTTAGAGACACGGCGCGGCCGGCTCAAGGCGGGAGATGGGAACCGCCCTCCGACGCGCCGCGTTCGCGTCCGAGAGCCACGCAGCTGCACTCACGTCCACATGCCAAACGTCACGGTCACGCGCCGCCTCACGTTCAACGCCGCGCACCGTCTTCATAATCCAGAGCTCTCTGAAAGCGAGAACCGCGCCATCTTCGGGCTCTGCAATAATCCGAATTGGCACGGGCACAACTATCGCCTCGATGTGTCGGTGACCGGCCCAGTGGATCCGCGCACCGGGTACGTCATCGATCTCAAGAAGCTGCGCGATCTGGTCGAGATGCACGTTGTGGATCACATGGATCACAAGAATCTCAACGTCGACGTGGAGTTCATGCGCGGCATCAATCCTACGGCCGAGAACATTGTGGTGGCGTGCTGGAAAGTGCTGGAGCCGGCGGTGAAGCCTGGTCGCCTCACGCGACTCCGTCTTTGGGAAACGGACAACAACTATGTCGAGTACGAAGGGGAGTGACGGCCGCGGCCGCCGAGGTCGCGCGCGCAGCAACGCACCGGGCAGCCGCAACGCGGCGATGACGACGTCGCGCGCCGACTGGGAAGTCGATCTCGATGATAGCCCGGCGGTGAATCGCGAGCTGGAGGACATCGTCAAGCGGCTGCTCGCTCTCCTCGGCGAGGAGCCGACGCGCGAAGGGTTGCTCAAGACACCACAGCGCGTCGCCAACTCGCTGGCCTGGTTGACGCGCGGCTACGACATGAACGTCGAAGAAGTGATTGGCGACGCGGTGTTCGAGGAATCGCACTCCAGCATGGTGATGGTGCGCGACATCGAGCTGTACTCGCTGTGCGAGCATCACATGCTGCCCTTCTTCGGCAAGGCGCACATCGCCTACATCCCGAACGGAAAGATCGTCGGTCTCTCCAAGCTTCCACGAATCGTCGAGGTGTTCGCGCGGCGACTACAGGTGCAGGAGCGGATGACCGAGCAGATCGCGCAGGCGATTCAGGATGTGCTGCAGCCGCGCGGCGTCGGGGTCGTGATCGAGGCGTACCACCTCTGCATGATGATGCGCGGCGTGCAGAAGCAGAACTCGCAGACGGTCACCTCGGCGGTTCGCGGGATCTTCCGCGACGACGCGCGCACGCGCGAAGAGTTCCTGTCGCTGGCGCATCGGACCGGACCCGGTCGGTGAGTGGCGCGCTGGACGGTCGCACGGCGGTCGTCAGCGGGGCCTCGAGAGGAATCGGCGCCGCCATCGCGCGCACGCTGGCGGGCGCCGGGGCGCGTGTCGCGCTCCTCGGGCGAAGCAAAGGGTCATTGCAAGGCCGCGCCGCCGAGTTAGGCGCCGAGGCGGTGACGATCGTCTGTGATGTCGCCGAGGAACGCGACGTCGCGCGCGCCGCGACGGAGATCGAAGAACGCTTCGGCGGTCCGCCGGCGATTCTCGTGAACAACGCGGGGCGATTCGTACTTGCGCCGGCGCACGAGTTGTCGCCGGACGACTTCCGGTCTTCGATCGACGTGAACCTCGTCGCACCGTTTGTCCTCGTGCGCGCGTTCCTGGCCGCGATGCGTGCGCGTGGAACCGGGCACATCGTATCGATCGGCTCGATCGCCGATCACAGTGCGTTCCCCGAGAACGCTGCCTATGCCGCGAGCAAATTCGGGCTTCGGGGGCTGCACGAAGTTCTGCGCGCGGAGCTGCGCGGCACGGGTGTGCACGCTACGCTGGTATCTCCCGGTCCGACCGACACACCGTTGTGGGATCCCATCGATCCCGACACCCGTCCAGGCTTCACGCCGCGGGCATCGATGCTGCGCCCGGAGGCGATAGCGGAAGCCGTGTTGTTTGCCGTGACCCGCGAGCCGGCCGTGAACATCGACGAGATTCGATTGTCGGCAGGCTGACGTGTTCATCGAGCTCGTGGATCAACTGCGTTGTGCGCGCTCGCACGAGCCGGCGTGGCTGGTGGCTTCGATCGACCGCGCGCACGACCGCGACATACTGGAGGGCACGCTGGGCTGCCCGGCCTGTGCGACGCGGTATCCTGTTCACGGTGGCGTGGCGGATCTTCGGACCCCGGAGACTCGTCAGGCAGAAACGAGTCCACCGCGTGAAGTCGCCGCGGTCTCCGAGGAAGAGGCGCTTCGATTGGCGGCGTTCCTCGATCTCGTGGAGCCGGGTGGCTTCGTCGTGCTGGCGGGCGAGTGGAGCGACGTCGCACCGGCGCTGGCAAGACTCATTGACGGCGTACACGCACTTACGGTGAACGCCGCGACCCACCTGGGTGGCGTTTCGGGCGTTTCATCTTTGCTGGCCAGCGACGGCATACCGGTGCGAGCCGGCGCCGCTCGCGGCATTGCGCTCGATGCGTCTCACGCTTCGCCGGCGCACCTGGCCGATGCGATCGCCGCGCTCCAGCCGGCCGGCAGGATGGTGGCGCCCGCAACCATTCCGCTGCCGGAGGAGCTCACGCTCCTCGCGCGAGACGAGCGCTATCTGGTTGCCGAGCGCACCGCGGGTGTTTCCGCGCCGGTGCCGCTCGGACGCGCCAAGCGTTGATGCTCGCCGCGCGCGTGCTTGACGCTACGGCTTTTTCTCAGGCTCGATCTTGCCGGCCGCCTCGTAGGTGCCCGCGGCGCGTGCCGCCTCGCGCCGATGCCAGACCGAGCTCGGATTCGGTGGCGCGCCTGGATCGAGCGAGCCGAACACCAGCGTCTGTCCCGCCGCGCTGGCGATGAGCGAGATCGGCTGGCCCGTTGCAATTGCTATTGGAGGCGCACTGCCGCCAGCGCCGCCGGCAATCGACCTGGGAATGAGCTGGATCGGCCCGGCGGTCCCGTCGGTGCTCACGTCGCCGGTAATGACCACGTCAGAACGCGTCGGATACCGTGCCTGGATCGTGAACTCGCGCATCCCGATGTGAAGCTCCACCTGGCGCGCTCCGACGAACACCGTCGACTCGGGGCGCGTTGCGAGCACCCAGTCGCCCAGCACGCTGACGGTCTTGGCCTCCCGAGGGTACTCGGGAAGCTCCTGCAGCTGGACTTTCTGCCTAGGCTGACAGGCGGCCGATGCCAGCAGCACGGCCGGAAGTAGAACCTGAATTCCGCGCATGGTCAGACTCCGGATGCGATCAAGCCTCGCGAGTGCACGTCGCATGCCGACCGCTGTCAGGCGGCTTCACCCTCTGCGTAGGCCGTGTCGATCAACGACTTGTACCGTTGATCGATGACCCGGCGCTTCACCTTGAGGGTCGGCGTCAACTCCCCTCCTTCCACCGTAAAGTCCTGTTCCAGCAGCACGACCTTTTTCGGCATCTCGAAGCTCCCGAGCCCCTCGAGCTTCGAAAGGACTTCCTTGTCCATCTTGGCGCGCACCAGCGGCAGCGCCAGCAGCTGCTTGTGGTCGGTCCACAGCAGGTTCTTCACTTTGGCCCACTTCTCGAGCTGATCGAAGTTAGGCACCACCAGCACGATCACGAATTTCCGCTTGTCGCCGATCATCACTGCCTGACTGACGTACTTGTTCGTCTTGATTTTGTTCTCGATCGGTTGGGGCGCGATGTTCTTTCCGCCCGCGGTGACGATGATGTCCTTCTTTCGGTCCGTGATCCGTAGATAGTCATCCTCGAGAACGCCGATGTCGCCCGTGTGGAACCATCCGTCGGCGTCGATCGCGTCGCGTGTCGCGTCGGGCTTGTTGAAGTAGCCCTTCATTACGTGCGGGCCGCGGGTGAGAATCTCGCCGTCGGGCGCGATCGCCACCTCGACGCCGCGAATGGCCCGCCCGACGGTGCCGATGCGCAGATGCGCCGGCGTGTTCACCGCGATGACCGGCGATGTCTCGGTGAGGCCGTACCCTTCCAGGATGACGAGGCCGGCCGAGTAAAAGAACTTGTTGATCTCGGGCGCGAGCGGTGCGCCTCCGGATACGAAGTAGCGGAGCCGTCCGCCCACCCGCGCCTTGAGCTTACTGAACACCAAACGCTGGGCGATCCCGTACTGCAGCGAAAGCCATCCGCCGGGCTCGCGCCCCGCGAGCTGCTCGGTAGCCCAGCGATCGCCCACCGCGCGCGCCCAGAAAAAGATCCGCTTCTTGATCGCGCCGCCGGCCAGTGCGTTCTCCAGCACGCGCGCGTAGATCTTTTCGTACACACGCGGCACCGACACCACGAATGTCGGCCGCACTTCGCCGAAGTTCGCCAGTACGGTATCCATCGACTGGGCGTACGCGATCGACACTCCCACCGCTTGCAGCAGATAGTCGACCATACGCTGGAAGATGTGCGACAGCGGGAGAAAGCTCAGCGTGACATCGCCTTCCGACACCGGCAAAATCTCACGCGAGGCCGCGACGTTCGAGTAGATGTTGTCGTGCGTGAGCATCGCGCCTTTCGGCTCGCCGGTGGTGCCTGACGTGTAGATGATGGTCGCTATGTCGTCAGGCTTCACCGAGCGGATGCGCTCGAGATAGCGCGCGCGAGCGGAGTCGTCGTCGGCGGCACGGCCGCGCTCCTCGAGCGCCTCCAGCGTCATGTCGACCCCCGGCCAGCTGCCGCCAAACCCGATGACGTGCCTCAACGAGGGGATCGATGCCCGCTCCTTTGCTACTTTGGCGGCAAGCTCCTCGTTGGAGACGAAAATCGCCACGGCACCCGAGTCGCGCAGGATGTAAGCGGCCTGCTCGGACGGCAGTGTCGGATAGATCGGAACGTCGGCGATGCCACTCGTTAGGCAGGCCCAGTCGGCCATCAGCCACTCAGGGCGATTCTCAGAGAGGATCGCTACCCGGTCGCCTTGCTTCACGCCTAGCGACTCGAGCCCCAGGGCCATACGGCGGACGCGCTCGACCACGATTGGATGCGAGATCGGTCTGTACGATCCTGCAACCTTGGATTGCACCGCATCCGGCTTCGTCGATGGGAGGATGGACTCGAGGAAGATCTGACTGAGCGTGCCCGCTGGCAGGCGCGGACCGCCCGTGGCGTACATGATCGCCGTAGCGGGCGCGCCTGGCGCGACGGGCGCGCTGATTTTCGACGATTCGGCCGGCCGGGTCGAGACGCTCATCAGCACTAGCCTCCGATCTTCACGATGAACCGCAGGGGACTACCTGGCACCGGCGTCCGGTCGGGACGGAGCGCGGTTGCTTCCACAATGATGGAGTCCGGCGGCGAGGTTCGCACTGCTGGAGCGATTCGAACCACTCGTTTGGCCTCTCCCGATGCATCCGTGGTGTCCACCGTGGACGCCCGGTTGTTGTCGTTCACGAGCTGCACGACTGTCGAGTCATTGGTCGGGTGGCCGGGCGGGTCGACGATGGTGAATCGAACCACATAGCTTCGCACCGGGACGGGGGCGCCTAACGGGCTGCCGGGTGTCGTGTCGTGCCCGACGAAGGTGCGCAGCTCGAGCCGGGTCTCGCGCCCGACCAGAAACTCCATGCTGTCGCGCAGCGGACTATTGGCGGTGAAGGTGTCGGGGCGAAGAGTCACCACCAGCGTCACCGGGGTCGACTGAAGATCACCGGCGTTGGCTACTACCCGCACCGTGCCCGTATCGATCCCACGAATGAGGCCGCTCTGCGGATCGATCGTCACCCGAGTCGCGGCATCGATCACGAGAAACGACACGTCGAAGTTCGGGATGACCTCGTTGTCGGAATTGAGCACGCGCACGTCCAGCGGCGTGGCGACGCCTAACGTGTCGCGCAACGAATCCCCTTCGACGATGAACGGGAGCTGCGCCGGTAGGATCTCGATCGCCACCGGGACGTCGGGATCGGTGATGATGTCGGTACAGGCGACCGCCAGTACTGCCGCCCCGAAGAGCGCAAGCGAGCGCAGATGCTCGCGCTTCATGCTTCGAACCGCTCGGCGAGCTCGAGCGCGAGCTCCTCGTACGCGCGCGCCGCGGGATCGTCAGGCGCTCGCAAAACCAACGGCTGCCCGGCTGCGAACGCGGCCGTCACCGCATTGCTGCGCGGAATGATCACGTCGAACAACAGATCCGCTGGAAGATGCCGGCGCACGTACTCCCTCACCTGCGTCGATGCCGCACTCTCTTCATCGTACATTGTGAGCAGCAACCCATCCAGCGTGAGCGCCTCATTGCGCCTGACGATCTCCTGGAGGCCGCGAAGAATCTGCGGCGTCGTCTGAAGCGCGAGTGGCTCGCACTGCAGCGGTACCACCACGTGCTGACTGGCCTCGAGCACGCGCCGAACCACTGCGCCGAGTCCTGGTGGGGTGTCGACCACGACCACGTGACATCGCGATGCGGCGCCGGAGAGCAGCTCATTCAGCAGCGGCGTGTCGCTCACCAGCCGGTGATACTCCTCATGCCCCGCCGCACCGCTCACCGATCCGGCAAGGATGACGCGCAACCAGGGCAGCGCAGTGGGTAGGATCACATCGCGGAGATCGGTCTCACCGGCGATGAAATCGGAGAATCCTGGCGGAGTCGAAGACCCGCGGATCCCGAGCCCGAACCGAGTGGCACCCTGCGGATCGACGTCGACCAGAAGCGTCTTCAGGCCCTGATTGGCAAAGGCCGCGGCCAGGTTCACCGCGGTGGTGGTCTTGCCGACGCCTCCTTTTTGGCTGACGATTGCGACTACCTGACCCACGCGCTACCCGGGCTCCGGCGTCGCGTCACTCGCGCTCCCCGAGCGCAGCCGGTCGAGCGTCTGCTGCGCGTGACGAACCCACCGCTCCGCCTCCGGGCTCGTGGGCGGGTGAGCCAGAAATGCCCCGAGGTGCTTCTCGGCGGCATCCGGCTCTCCTCGCTTGAGAAGGAGAAAGGCCAAACCGTAGTGTGCTCCGGCGAGCCCCGGCTCGACTTCCAGCGCGCGCCGATACGCCCTGATCGCCTCGTCGAGTCGGCCCACCTTCGAGTAGGCGATTGCCATGTTCTGCAGGATCCGGGCGTCGTTCGGCTGATCGCGCAGCGCGAGACGATACGACGTCAGCGCCGCGTCAAAGTCGCCCTGACGTTCCAAGGCGAGCGCTTCGCTCAAATAGTCGAGGCGCTTTCCCTTGGGGCTGCTCTCGGACTTGCCGCCCGTCAGGCGGCTCCACCAGGACATTCGGTCGAATCAGCTCGAGGAGGTGGAGAATGAGGGGGGAATGGGGCACCCGCGGGTGCAGAATGCGCGCCGAGCAACACTGCGCCGCCCCGTCGCTGCCAAAGTACCAACAAGGCTGTGCACGGGCAACACGCTGTCGCGCATGAGGCTACGGGGCTAGCTTTCCCAACTCCTGGCACATGGTGGGCGCCGAGCGGTCAGAATACCCGGAGGCATGGTGGCGAAAGCGCGCAAGCGTGGCGACGTGTCACGCGGGGTGTTCGAGGTCGACTGGCCGCTCTTCGGAGAGCTGTCGCGCGCGTTGGCACTACGCGTCGCGCGCGCGTACGACCCCGAGATCGTCATTGGCATCGCAACCGCGGGCGTCATTCCTGGCGCGGTGATCGCCGCCATTCTGGGTCGGGAGTTCCATTCGATCACGGTGAGCAGACGCGTCGGTGCGACGACCGTACGTGAAACACCGGCCGTTCTCGGAAGCGCTCCACCAGTCGTCAGAAATCGCCGGGTGCTCCTGGTCGACGAGACGTGCGACAGCGGCGAGACGATGCGTCTGGCGATCGCCGCGGTCGTGCACGCGGGCGCCAGAGATGTGCGAACGGCGGTTGGATTCCGGACGGGATCTTACGAGCCGGATTTCGCGGCGCTGGAAACGGAGAGCACCATCATCCTGCCCTGGGACCGCGAAGTGCTCGTGGAGGGAGAGCTGGTTCTCAATCCCGAGTACGCCGAGATGCTGCGACGCGAGTCCACCTGACGGCCGCGCCGGCCGGCCTCACTCGTTAGGCGGCGCCGACGCTCGCGTCGCGCACCCGCGCCACGGCATCCTGATAGCCGCCGCCGTGCTCCAGCGCGTCGAAGACGTAGTTCATGACCTCGCCGCTGCCTAACAAGAAGCGGCAGCGCGACGCGCCCGCGGATCGGCATTCCACCTCCAGCACCGCCAGCGGATCGTCTGAGACGCGGCCGAAGAAGTCGGCAAAAAGACCGGTCGTGAAGTGACAGCCCGGGTGATCGAGGTGGGCGCTCGGGTCGGCCTCTTCCCAGTTCGGCGAGTCGACCGTGGCCACCACGTCGTGCAGCGAGCCTAACGACAGCGAGCCCCAGCCGGTCTCACGGAAGTACTCGGCCGCGCGCTCTTGGAAAGCGTCGACGCTCAACGTCTCCGGTGCGACGGAGGCGCGCGCGCGCAGCCAGTCGGCGAAGGACGTGTACACGCTCTCGCCACCGGCGAAGCCCGCGTCGCGCAGCACCGCGGCGCCATCCGCGCCAGCGTCGCGGAGCAGGGCAGTCCGCAGCGCGGCTAGTGCCTGACGACTCATGGCCAGCATGCGATGGTCCTTCATGTGAATCGACGGGTGACTCATGGCTCTGGACCTGCTCCCTCAGGGTTTGCTTCCGACGCGGCGCAGCAGCTCGGCTTCATCGATCGTCGCGATGCCGAGCGAACGCGCCTTCTCCAACTTGCTCCCGGCCTCCTCGCCCACCACGACGAACGTGGTATTCTTCGATACCGAGCTGGCGACGTGCCCGCCATGGGACTCGACGAGCTGGGTAGCCTGCGTCCGGGAGAGCGTCGGCAGCGTACCAGTGATGACGACCGTCGCCCCGGCCAGGCTACGTCCGGCTAGCTTGGCCTTTGGCTCCTCCATGTTGACGCCACGGGCCCGAAGCTTCTCGACCAGCCGGCGCGTCGTGGCGTTCTTGAAGTAGGCGACAACGGACCGGGCGATGATGTCCCCAACGCCCCGCACCTGGAGGATGTCCTCCTCGGTGGCCTCGTTCAATGCGTCGAGCGTGCCGAAGTGGCGCGCCAGGAGCTGCGCCGCGCCCTCTCCCACGTGCCGGATGCCGAGCCCATTGATCAGCCTCGACAGCGGCCGCTTCTTCGCCTCCTCGATCGCCGCCACCAGGTTCTCGGCGCTCTTCTCGGCGAAGCGCTCGAGCGTGACCAGCTGCTCGACAGTGAGCGAGAAAATATCCGCCATGTCGCGCACGAGGTCCGCTTCGATGAGCTGCTGGATCCGCGCGTAGGAGAGTCCGCGGATGTCCATCGCGCCGCGTGAAGCGAAGTGCACCAGTCCCTCGAGCTGGCGGCCCGGGCAGGCGACGTTCGGACAATAGACCGCCACCTCTTCCTCGTCGCGCTCCACCGGCGTTTTGCAGCGAGGGCAGGAACGGGGCATCCGCCAGCGCCGCTCGGTGCCATCGCGTCGCTCGGGGACCGGACCGATGATCTGCGGGATGACCTCACCGGCCCGCTTCACCTGCACCCAGTCGCCGATGAGGAGGTCCTTGGATTTTACCAGGTCTTCGTTGTGCAACGTCGCCAACTTCACCATTGCTCCGCCGATCTCCACCGGCTCGAGCATGGCGAACGGATTGAGCGCGCCCGTGCGACCGACGTTGACCTGAATGTCGAGCAGCTTGGTGATGGCGATGTCGGGGGCGAACTTCCTCGCCACTGCCCACCGCGGCTCGCGTCCGCCGATGACGCCGAGCTCGTCCTGAAGCGAGAGCGAATTCACCTTCACGACGACGCCATCGATGCCGAAGTTCAGCGACGCACGCATCGCGCTCTCCACGCTCGACGTGAACTCGATAACGTCTTCGAGCGAACGGCAGTGGACGCGATGCGGCTCGACCGCGACGCCCCAGCGTGCGAGCGTCTCCAATAGCTCCCACTGCGTCTCGAACGGAAGCTCCAGGCGCGGCGGCGTAGCAACCGCGAAGCCGTAGAAGCGGAGATTTCGCTTTGCCGTGATCGACGGATCGAGCTGCCGCAGCGATCCGGCCGCCGCATTCCGCGGATTGGCGAACACCGGCTCCTCGGCCGCGCGACGGGTCTCGTTCAACTTCTCGAAGCGGTCGAACGGGAGATAGACCTCGCCGCGAATCTCGATCTGCGCTGGCGGATTCGCGTCGCTCAAGCGCAGCGGGATGTCGCGGATCGTGCGAAGGTTCGGCGTCACGTCCTCACCGATGGTGCCGTTGCCACGTGTCGCGCCCCGGACGAAGACACCCTTCTCGTAGGTGAGACTCACGGCCGCGCCATCGATCTTGAGCTCGGCCGTGTACCCCGCGTGGCGCACGTCATCCCCCGACAGCCGCACGATGCGTCCTTCCCAGTCGCGCAGCTCGTCGTCGTTGAACGCGTTGCCTAACGAGAGCATCGGCACGAGGTGCTCGTGCTTGGCCAGCTGGCTCTGCGGGGGCGCACCGACGCGCTGGGTGGGAGAGTCCGGCTGCCTCAGCTCCGGATTCGCGCGCTCGATCTCGACCAGCTCGCGGTAGAGCCGATCGTACTCGGCGTCGGAGATCTCCGGCTGGTCGAGGACGTAGTACTGGTAGTTGGCGCGCTCGAGCTTCTGACGAAGCTCGTCCGCCCTGGCCGCGAGCTCGGCGAGCTCGCGGCCGCCCTTGCTACTCGTGCTCAGGCTCGGCGTCCGAGGCGCCGCCATGCGCGCCGCGCGCCAGATGATGCTCGACGAAGATCAATCCCTTCTCGCCGGCGCGACGAATCATCCGCAGCAACGTGTCCATGCTCGAGACTTCTTCGAGCTGCTCGGTGACGAACCAATCGAGCATCGACTTCGTGATGTGATCGTTCGACTTGATGGCCAGGTCGACGAGACCGTTGATCTGGTTGGTGACGGTGAGCTCCCACTCCAGCGAGAGCTGCACCGCTTCCTCGGCCGATTTGAATCCGCTCCTTGGCGCCGGAATGGCGGGAATCTCGACCTTGCCGCCGGCATCGGCGATGTACTTCACGAACTTCATGGCGTGCTCGCGCTCTTCGTTCGCTTGCCGGTAGAAGTGTTGCGCGAGGGCCGGGAGCCCTTCGGCATCGAAGTACGTGGCGATCGACACGTACTGGATCGATGCGCCGAACTCGTTGCCGATCTGTTCGTTGAGAGCGGAATTGACTTGAGAGGAGATTAGCATTTCGGAGGGGTTGGAACGGGACTCGGCCATCGGTCATCGGGACTCGGCTTGCTCAGCCGAGTGCCGAGTCTCGATGGCCGAGTCCCGGTAAGAATATACTCCGTACGGAGGCGGAGTAGTCTAGCCCTCTCCTTCCTCTCGAATCACTTCCATGGCAACCGAAACTAGCCGCTCCAGCTCATCATCGGCGGCCTTCGGCAGGAGCGCTTCCGACCAGAGATGCTCTTCGCTCTTTGCGTAGCGGTCGAGGAAGCGGCGGAGGAAGGCGATGAGCGACACGCGCTGCAGCTCGACCGCGCGCTGCTTCGCCTGCTGTCCGCGGACGAGTGTGTCGAAGCGGTGCGCATTAGCGAGGGCGTTGGCGGTGAGCGTCGCCACCACCTGACAGAACCGCACGTCACGATCGGAGAACGGCGTCGAGTTCCGCTCCGTCCGCAGGAAGATTGCACCGATCGTGTTCCCTCTCCATCGAATCGGCACAACCACGATCGACAGCACGTTCCGCATCGCCAGCATGGGATGGGCGCTGCGGAGCAGGGGATCCGACATCGCATCCGGAATGAACACCGTCTCACCCGACTCGAAAGCGCGCTGTAGCTCCGGGTAGCGCGCCAGGTCGACGATCAGGTTGCGGATCGACGGATCTTCGTACGTGGCGACCAGTCGAACGTCCGAGGAGTCGCCGGCAAGGAAGACGGAGCAGCGGTCGAGACCGAAGGTCTCCCCGAGCTTTCGGGCGACCGTCTGCGTGATCTCGGCGAACTGCGGTGAGGCGGAAACGGCCTGGAGGATGTCGACCACCGCCACCAGGTGATCGCGTTCGCGCTCGAGCTCCGCAATGCGCGCCACGAGACGCGAACGGTCGTCGCTCGCGCTCGGCTCGGTGGCCTCCTCAGTGAGCTTCTCGAGCGAGCCCTCGGTCGAGTTGCCGTTCGCGGTCTCCGAGCTCCCGGTCGCCGCGGCCCACCCCTTCGCCCTCAACATTGTCATCCTTGAGATGTTCGTTGAATTCGGCGCTGTCGAAGCGGACGACCCGATTGCGGCCCCGCTCCTTGGCCACGTAGAGCGCGTCGTCGGCCGCCTTGACCAGCTGGTCGCGGTGGCGCAAGCGCGGATGCGGCCAGCCCGCCACACCGCAACTCAGGGTGCGACGAATTGTGCCGCCCTCGAACTTGAAGACGTAGCTCTCCACTTCCTGACGCGCCCGTTCAGCGAACGTCACCGCCGCGTCCAGCACGGTGCCGGGAAGGATGATCATGAACTCCTCGCCGCCATAGCGCCCGACCCGGTCGATGTCGCGTGCGGCGTTCTTGAGGAGTTGGGCCAGCTGGCGAAGCACCTCGTCGCCGGCCTGGTGGCCATGCGAGTCGTTGACCGACTTGAAGTGATCGAGGTCGAACATTGCGACCGACAGCGGCTCGTGGAGCCGCTGCGAGTGCTCGAACATCTCGTGGAGGCGCTCTTCCAGATGACGGCGATTGTAGAGACCGGTGAGGCCGTCCGTCACCGCCATTCGCTGCAGCTCGTGGTTGGCGCGGGCCAGCTCACGCTCGCGCTTTTCGACCGCGTCGTGCAGCTCCTTGATGCGAAGCATCGACCGCACGCGTGCCTCGAGTTCGGCGAAATTGATCGGCTTCGTGATGTAGTCGTCGGCGCCGGCGCCGAGCCCTTCCACTTTGGCTTCGACCGAGTCCAGCGCGGTCTGCATGATGATGGGAATGAAGGGCAGGTCGGCTGCGCCTTTCACCTGACGCGCGACCTCCATCCCGCTGACCTTCGGCATCATCACGTCGAGCAGGATGAGATCGGGCGGGTCTTCGTGAACGAGACGCAACGCCTCCTCGCCGTCGGAGGCGCACGTCGTCTGATAGCCGCTTGCTTCCAAGCGGGCTCGTATCACCTCGACGTTGTCGGGGTGATCGTCGACGATCAGAACGCGGCGTGGTAGCGCCTGCTCACCTGCCATCACCCTTACCGATGAACTTCTCGACTTCGCTCACGACCGCTTTCGGTTCGCAGGGCTTGGCGAGATAGCTGTCGCACCCGACCTCCATGGCCTTCTCGCGGTCGGACGCGAGTGCGTGCGCTGTCAGCGCAATGATCGGGATGTTCCGCGTCTCCGGATCGCGCTTGAGCACCTGTGTGGCTTCCCATCCGTCGATCACCGGGATGGAGATGTCCATCAGAATCAGATCCGGGCGCTCGGCGCGAGCCTTGGCGATGCCTTCCTCGCCATTCAGTGCCTCAGTCACTTTGTATCCAAAGTGCTGGAGGATGGTGGAGTACACGATGCGATTGTCTTCGTTGTCTTCGACCAGAAGCACAGTCTTACCATTCTTGCTCATGCGGCTCCTCACCCGGTCAGGCAGGCGTTTGTGACGATCCCGGCGAAGAAGATAGCGCGAAAGGCGCGTTCGTGGGGACGACGCGAAAAGTTGGCGCAAAGCGTGCACGCACTATAGCGCGGGATCCGATCAGAATCCCGGCATTTTCCGGCCGGCCTTCGTTACCTCGCTTGCCAGGTATCGAAGGAAGCAAGATTCTTACCAAGTGCAATAGGAGTGAATGCATCATGACGCGCACAACGCACTTCTCTCGCCCCCGCGCCGCTGGGGGAGTCTCTCGTTCGGCGAGCGATTCGACGGCCGCTCACGACGACGAGGAGGCGCGTTTGGAGGAGCTGGAGAACGAAGAAGCCGAAGGCTCGAGCTATGAGGAGACCACGGACTGGGGCCGCATCGGCAGCTTCGCCGCGGGCCTGGCTGCCGGTCTGACGATCGGCGCCGGCGTTGCGCTCCTGCTCGCACCCGCCAGCGGGGAGGAGACGCGCGAGTATCTCTCCCATCGCGCCCGGAGCCTACGTAGCCGCGCGGACACGAGTTGGGACGACCTTCGCGACGAGCTCCGCTGGCTCGCTAGACGTGGACGGAAGAAGATGAGACGCGGCGTGACGATGGGGCGGTGGAGGGCGGAAGACGCGATCGAGCGGCAGAGGCGGAGGAGGGGGTGGTGAGCGAGGAGGGATCAGGGAGCACGGACTCGGGATTGTGAATTAAAAGAAGAGGAGCTCGCCGGCGTCAGCCTTCGAGCTCCTTCCTTCTTCCACCTACTTCCTACCCCCGTCCAATCTCCTCAGCATCCCCGCCGCTTCCGCCTGATACCTCCCATCGTTCAACTCCGTCTTTCTCCCTTTGATCACCGCATCCAGCTGCGCGCGCGCCTTCTCTTTTTCTCCGATGTCGAGATAAATCTGCGCAAGGTCGAGCTTGTGAACGATGCGGTCGGGGTCGACGCGAACGGCGTGCTCCATGTACTCCACCGCCCGCGGCCAGCTCGCTTGGTCGAAGACGCGCCCCCCTAGGAAGTTCTTCGCCATCCAGCGAGTCACGCCGCTCAGACGCATCACCTCGGCGTTCCACACACCCATCACGTGGAGCGCACCGGGATGATCCGGGTCGATCCGTAACGCTTCCAGCGCATGGTTGCGGATCTCCTTCGCGTACTTCACGCGGTCCCTCTTTCCGACCGAGAGGGCGACACGACCCAACGCGCGCGCGAGGTCGAAGTGCGGCTGCGCCTCGTTCGGCCGAAGCGCGATGGCGCGACGTGCCAGACGCTCGGCGAGCGCGTATCGCTCCTTGCGTACCGACGCACTCGACTCGTATTCGGCGAGATCGGCGATGTTGCGCGACGCGCGCCAGAGTGCATCGGCATTGTTCGAGTCGACGGCCAGCACCGCCGAGTATTCGTCGAGCGACAGCTGCACTTCGATCTCGCGGTAGAGACTGTCGCCGCGCGCGATCCGTTCGGCCGCGCTCGGTGGCGGCGATTGCGCGAGCATCGATGTGGCGGATGCAATCGTGACGACGAGCGTCACGAGGTAGCGAACGACCATGGAATCTCCGACATTGGTGCGAATCGAACCACACGACTCAACGATCGACGTCTTGTATACACCGGCTTCGCCGCAATGCTCGCATATCGGCTGATCGAGCGCAAACGAGACGGAGGGCGCATCGAGCCAGGCGAATGGCGCGCGCTGGTGTTGGCGTACGCCGCCGGTCACGTCCCCGACTATCAGATGGCAGCCTTTCTGATGGCCGCCTATCTGCGTGGGCTCGATCGCGGTGAGACATCCGCGCTCACCGACGCCATGCTCCGCAGTGGACAACGATTCGACTTGGCCCATCTCCAGACGGGCCGCGTCGACAAACATTCGACCGGCGGCGTCGGTGACAAGGTCTCGATCGTTCTCGCGCCGCTCGTCGCCTCGCTGGGTGTTGCCGTCCCGATGATGTCCGGACGCGGGCTCGGTCATACCGGTGGAACGCTCGACAAGCTCGAGGCGATCCCCGGATTTCGAACTGCGATCACGCTCGCCGACGCGAGCGCGCAGGTGGAGCGCATCGGCTGCGTGTTGATGGGTCAGAGCACCGAGATCGCTCCGGCCGACAGAAAGATGTATGCGCTGCGCGACGCGACGGCGACGGTCGAGTCCGTCCCGCTCATCGCGGCCAGCATCATGAGCAAGAAGCTGGCGGAGGGTCTCACCGGCCTGGTCGTGGACGTGAAGCGCGGGTCCGGCGCGTTCCTGCCGGACCTCGACCGCGACCTCGAGCTCTCGCGCGTCATGATCGAGCTCGGTGCCGAGCACGACGTGCCGGTCATCGCGCTCATCACGGCGATGGATAGGCCGCTCGGGCGCGCGTGCGGCGTCGCGCTCGAGACGGAGGAAGCCATCCACGCGCTGCGCGGAGAGGGACCGCCAGATCTCATGGCCGTCACGTACGCGCTCGGTGCCGAGATGTTGGTGATGGGCGGCGCGGCCGAGACGCCTGACGAGGCGCGGCGCGCAATGGAGGTCGCCGTCTCGTCAGGCAGCGCCGCGCGCAAGTTCGAGGAGATCATCGAGGCGCAGGGCGGAAATCCATCGGTCGTCGAAGATCCCTCGATTCTTCCGCAGGCTAACGCCTGCGAGCTGTTCGCCGCGCCACATCGCGGGTTCGTCGCCCACATCGAGCCACGCGCCGTGGGGCGGGGGATCATCGCCATGCGCGGCGGGCGCACTCGCATGGAGGACTCGATCGATCCGTCCGTCGGATTCGTCATCTCGGCCAAGCCAGGCGACTGGGTGGAGCAGGGAGAGCCATTGGCGACGATCTTCGCCGCCGATGAAGCCGGGATCGCCTCGGGGCGACACGCGCTCGCCGACGCAATTCGCGTCGCCGACGAAGCCGATCATCCGCTGCCACTCATCTCGCATCGCGTCACGGCGCGCGGCGTCGAAGTGTACGACCGCGGCTGAACGACCCGACCATGGTCGCTCCCATTCCGTTCGTGAAGATCTGCTGCATCTCCTCGGTGGAGGAGGCGCGTCTGGCAGTAAGCGCCGGCGCGGCCGCGCTCGGACTCGTGTCGCACATGCCGAGCGGTCCCGGAGTGATTCCGGACGAGCTGATCGCCGAGATCGCGGCCACCGTGCCGCCGCCGATCGCCACGTTCCTCCT
The DNA here is from genome assembly GCA_035253585.1 of Gemmatimonadaceae bacterium. Classification (GTDB taxonomy): domain Bacteria; phylum Gemmatimonadota; class Gemmatimonadetes; order Gemmatimonadales; family Gemmatimonadaceae; genus DATFBY01. Next base: position 30,858 of record DATFBY010000057.1, read on the forward strand.
CACGAGCCTTCAAGACGCGGACGAGATCATCGCGCAGCAGCGCCGGCTCGGCGCCAACACGTTGCAGATCGTCGACTATCTCGAGCGGGGCACGTACGACGAGATCCGCCGCGCGCTCCCGGGCGTGCGCATCGTGCAGGTCATTCACGTGCACGGCGAGGAGACGATCGACGAAGCGCGCTCGGTGGCGCCGCACGTCCATGCCATTCTCCTCGACTCCGGCAACCAACGTCTCGCGGTGAAGGAGCTTGGTGGCACGGGACGCGCGCATGATTGGCGTGTGAGCCGCCGGATCCGAGATGCAGTCTCGGTGCCGATTTTCCTCGCCGGAGGACTGCGCTCGGACAACGTGGCTGATGGTCTGCGCGCGGTGGACCCGTTTGGGGTCGACGTATGCACCGGTGTGCGGACCAACGGCGTTCTCGATCCGGACAAGCTTCGCGCGTTCATGCTCGCCGTTCGCGATCCGTCGCGAGCGGCACCCATTCCGATAGACCCACAACCCTGACTACATCGCCATGGACTGGATTACCGATCCCTCTGCCTGGGTCGCCCTGCTGACGCTGACGTCGCTCGAGATCGTCCTCGGGATCGACAACATCGTCTTCATCTCGATTCTGGCCGGGAAGCTACCCGAAGCACAGCGCGACCGCGCCCGTCGCCTTGGTTTGGGCGTGGCGATGATCACCCGCATTCTGCTCCTGCTGTCGATCACCTGGATCATGCGCCTGACGACGCCGCTCTTCACCGTGTTCGGCCAGGAGATCAGCGGACGCGACCTGATTCTGATCGGCGGCGGGCTCTTCCTTCTGGCGAAGGCAACTCACGAGATCCACGACAAGCTCGAAGGCGAACAGGGTGACACCGTGCGCCGCATCGCACCGACGTTCAGCAGCGTGATCATTCAGATCATGCTGCTCGACATCGTGTTCTCCCTCGACTCGGTGATCACCGCCGTCGGCATGGCCGAGCACGTCAGCATCATGATCATCGCGGTGGTGATCGCGGTCGGGATCATGATGGTCGCGGCGAAGGGGATCGGGAACTTCGTGGAGCGCCACCCGACGGTGAAGATGCTGGCACTCTCCTTTCTCCTGCTCATCGGCGTGACGCTCATCGCCGAAGGGCTCGGCCAGCACATCTCGAAGGGCTACATCTACTTTGCGATGGGATTCTCGGTGTTCGTGGAGCTGCTCAATCTCCGCCTCAAGAAGGTGTCGAAGCCGGTGCACCTCCGTGACGGATATCATCCGGAGGAGCCGGGGGCGGCGGCGTGACATCGAGATTCGAGATTGGAGATTCGAGATTCGTGACTGCGAATTCGGAGATCGTTAGGTGTGCAGTTGCGAATCTCGAATCTCCGATCTCGAATCTCGATGTCACGCTATCCTCATCCCAAACGCCATCGTCCCCGCATACCCGTCCCCACTCTGACTCACCGGCAGAATCAGTTCCTTCCCGTTGCGGCGGAAGATTCCGTCCTGCTCGTTGCGGGTGCGTGATCCGCCCTGCGAGTACGGTGCTCGTTGGAAGACGCGGTCGTTGACGGCTTCGTCGAAATACAGCTGGGATGTGAACTCGTGCCCGCTCGACGCCGAGGGATTCGTGCGCACCTTGAAGTGAATGTGCGTCGCCCGGCCGCGATACCAGCCTGGATAGATCGTGCTGAACTTCGCCGTGCCTGACGAGTCCGTGAGCTGATGGCCGCGCAGAAACTTCTGGCCGCGCGTGTTGAAGCTCGGATCCTGCACGTCGGAGTAGATGCCCTCGGCGTCGCAATGCCAGACGTCGACCATTGCTCCTTCGAGCGGTGTGCACCCCGCGTCGTTGACCCGCGAGACGACAAAGGTGAGCAGCAGCGGCACTCCCGCTTTCACCTGCCCATTCGTCGGATCCGACCGAATGTCGGTGCGATTCAGCCGCACGTCGGTGAAGTAGGGTCCTTCCGTTTGCTCTGGCAGAACGACGCAGGACGGCGCGGAAACAGTGCCATTAGACGCGATCTGCGCACCCTCCTCGCGCGAGGGCCGGCACCCCGCCAGGAGTGCCACACCCGACATCCCCATCAGCGCGACCACTTCTCGACGGGACAGTACGCGTCCTACTGGGCGATCATCGTTATCCATGGCGATCTCCGCGGGAATCTGTACTTCAAGTATGATTCGGCGCGCGCAGGAGCAAGAGGAGCCGTGTCGCCGGCGCTCAGATATCCAGATTCCGTACGAACTTCGCGTTGCTCTCGATGAACACGCGGCGGGGCTCGACGTCGTCGCCCATGAGGGTCTGGAAGATCTGATCGGCGACAACCGCGTCCTCCATCTCCACCTGCAGCAGCGTCCGCGCTTCCGGATTCATCGTGGTCGCCCACAGCTGGTCCGGATTCATTTCGCCCAGCCCCTTGTAGCGCTGCACGTTCACGGTGCCGCGCCCGTCGCCGTTCCCTAGGCGAGCGATGTACTGATCGCGCTCTTTCTCGTCGAAGGCATAGTACTCCTCCTTTCCCTTCGCCACGCGGTAGAGCGGCGGCTGCGCGATGTACATGTAGCCCGCGTCGATCAGCTGCGACATCTGCCGGAAGAAGAACGTGAGCAGCAGCGTGCGAATGTGCGCGCCGTCCACGTCCGCATCGGTCATGATGATGATCTTGTTGTAGCGCGCGTTCTCGAGCTGGAATTCATCCTTGATGCCGGTGCCGATGGCGGTGATGATCGTCCGGATCTCTTCGTTCGACAGCACCTTGTCGATGCGCGCCTTCTCGACGTTGATGATCTTCCCGCGAAGCGGAAGGATCGCCTGGAACATGCGGTCGCGGCCCTGCTTCGCCGAACCGCCGGCCGAGTCGCCCTCGACCAGATAGAGCTCGCACATGGCGGGGTCGGACAGCGAGCAGTCGGCGAGCTTGCCCGGAAGATTGCCGACGTCGAGCGCCGACTTCTTGCGCGTGAGATCGCGCGCCTTGCGAGCAGCCTCACGAGCACGCGCCGCCGACACCGCTTTCTCGACGACGATGTTGGCCGATCGGGGATGCTCCTCGAGGTATTGGCCGAGAAGATCGAGGACCACGCTGCGGACAGCACCCTCCGCCTCTGAGTTGCCGAGCTTGGTCTTCGTCTGCCCTTCGAACTGCGGCTCGCGAATCTTGATCGACAGCACCGCGGCCAGGCCTTCGCGCACGTCGTCACCGGTGAGCGTGAAGTCGGCCTTCTTCAGGAAGCCGCCCTTCTGCGCATAGTTGTTCACCACGCGAGTGAGCGCGCTCTTGAAGCCCGTGAGATGCGTCCCGCCTTCGTGCGTGTTGATGTTGTTCACGAAGGAGAACACGTTCTCGTTGTAATCCGAGTTGTACTGGAGCGCGAGCTCGATGCCGATGTCGTCGCGCTCGGTTTCGATGTAGATGACGTCCGGGTGCAGCGGCTTCCGTTTGTCGTTGAGGAACTGCACGAACTCCTTGAGCCCGCCCTTGGCCAGGAAGGTCTCTTCCTTCTCCTGACCCTTGCGCTCGTCCTTGAGTACGATCTCGAGCCCCTTGTTCAGGAACGCGAGCTCGCGCAGGCGGCCGGTGAGGATGTCGTACTTGTAGATGAGTTCGGTGAAGATCTTGGGATCGGGCTTGAACCAGACCGTGGTTCCAGATTCCTTCGCCGCAACCTTCCCGATCACCTTGAGCTTGGTGGTCGTGGTGCCGCGCGCGAAGTCCATGTAGTGCTCCTTCCCATCGCGCTTCACCCACACCTTGAGCTGCTCGGAGAGCGCGTTCACCACCGAGACGCCGACGCCGTGCAGACCACCCGACACCTTGTAGCTGCTCTTGTCGAACTTGCCGCCGGCGTGGAGCATCGTCATCGCGACTTCGATGCCCGGAAGCTTCTCGGTGGGATGTACATCCACCGGGATGCCGCGCCCGTTATCGGTGACGGTGATCGAGTTGTCATTGTGGATGGTGACCGAAATGCGACTCGCGTAGCCCACGAGCGCTTCGTCGATCGAGTTGTCGACCACCTCGTAGACGAGATGGTGCAGTCCGCGCTCCGAGGTGGAGCCGATGTACATGCCCGGGCGCTTGCGAACCGCCTCGAGGCCCTTGAGCACTTGGATGTGCCCGGCGTCGTACGAAGGCGCCTTGGAGGATGTGCGTGATGCCATGTTCGTCCTGAAAGATCGATGTCCGACGGGTGCTGCAGGGGAGTGAAATCGGGTGAGCGCAATACCCAGAAAAGCTACCGAACAGAAGCCGAAGAAGCCACTCGGTTCCAACAGTGCAATTTACTGTGCAATTTCTTAAAAATCAAGTATTTAGCGCATCAGTCGCCAGTGAATCCGGTCCACTCTCTGACGACCCGCCTTCGCGTTCAACGCCGCCAAAAGCTGGGGCTCCATCAGCGAAAGCTCGGTCATCCACGCGTTCGTGCGCACCGCCACGAAGAGGGTCCCGTCGCGCGCGATAGACATGGGCTCGGTAACCGCCGCGATCTGAGCGCCGACCAACGCCGGCCATTCCGGAATCACCGACGCCTGCTCCACCCGCTCCGCCAACCCCGACTGCTCCAGATAGCTCGACACGGCGTCCGCAATTCGCTCCGGACGCTTCTTCTTCGTCACCTGCCCAGCACTCCGCCCGCGATACGCCATCGCTCGAGCCGTGTGAGACCCTCGGGGATGTCCGTGCTCCGCGGCACGGCCAACACGGTTTGGCCTCTCCCTTCTCCCTCCAGCAGCTCGAGAATGCGCGCGGACCGACGGGCATCGAGCTCGGCGAATGGATCATCGAGCAAAACGACCGGCTCGGCGCGCGCCTGCTCCCGCAGCGTCGCGCCCTCCAGGAGTCTCAGGGCCATCGCCGCGGTCCGCTGCTGGCCGGCCGAGCCGTAGGTGCGCAGATCGCGCCCGCCTAACGAGAGCTCGAGATCGTCTCGATGCGGGCCGGCATGCGTCACGCCGCGACGAATGTCGAGCCCGCGCTTTCGCTCGAGCGCCTGACGAAGCTCCTCCACGGCTCGCTCCGGCTCCTCCATGCCACTCACGAAACGGAGACGCGCCTCACCGTCCTCGCCGATCGCCGCGCACAGTTGCGTGAATCGTGAAGCATGTCGCTCCACCCACTCGCTCCGCGCCCTCCACAACACCGCACCATGCTCGGCCAACGCCGGTTCCCACACCGCGACGCGGGCTTCCACCTCGGACTGCGGAGCGGGCGCACGCATTGCCGCGTTTCGTTGCACCAGCGCCGCGCGGTAGCGCTGTAGCGCGCTCAGGTACGCGCGCGACGTCAGCGCAAGCGTCACGTCGAGAAAGTGCCGCCGCGCGGCGGGCGCGCCCGATACGATGCTCGCATCCTGTGGCGAGAAGATCACCGCGGGAAAGACACCGAGCGCGTCAGCGAGCCGCTGAGGCTCGGCGCCATTCACGCGGACGCGCTTGCGCGCCCCGTTGCGCTTTCCTCCGCTTCGAGGCTCGAAGCCGACGGAGATCTCCGATGCGGCGGCACCCTCAAGCGTCGAGGAGACGAAGAAGCCGGGCGTGTCGAAGCGCACGAGCTCGGTGTCACGAGCGCCGCGAAAGGACCGGAGGAGCTGAAGGTAGTAGATCGCCTCCAGCAGGTTCGTCTTTCCCTGACCGTTCTCTCCGATCAGCACCAGCCCGTCGCGCGGCGGCTCGAGCTCGACGCTCGCTAGGTTGCGAAAATCGCGAATCGTCAGGCGCTGAAGCGCCGTGGCCGGCGCGGAGTGGAGGAGCGCGGGAAGCGCGTTCATCGTCCTTGAAAGGCGGCCTGACGCTTCTCGAGAAAAGCGCGCATGCCTTCGCGCATGTCCTCGGTCGACGCCAACAAACCGAAGTGGCTCGCCTCGATCTGCAAGCCGTCGTCGAGCGTCGTCTCGGTACCGCGGTTCACGGCGTCGATCGCCAGCATTACGGCGATCGGTCCCTGCGCGATCATCTGCCGCAGCATCGCCTCGGCCGCGCCTAACAACTCGGCGGCGGGCACGACTTTGTTCACCAGCCCGATGCGGTACGCTTCTGCGGCGTCGATCATTTCGGCGCTGAGTATGAGCTGCAATGCGCGTCCCTTGCCGACCAATCGCGGAAGGCGTTGTGTACCGCCGTAACCGGGGCAGATACCGAGCTTGACTTCGGGTAGCCCGAAGCGCGCGCTCTCAGATGCGATCCGGATGTGACAGGCCAGGGCGAGCTCGCACCCTCCGCCTAACGCGTAGCCATTGACCGCCCCGATGACGGGCTTGGGTGAGCGCTCGAGCTTGGAGAACACGCGCTGTCCTTCGAGCGCCCGCTGGCGTCCGTCAACCGGCCCCTGTTCGGCCAGCTCCGCTATGTCCGCGCCAGCAACGAACGCCTTGTTCCCCGAGCCGGTGAGAATGACCCCCGCAACGTCTGGGCGTGATACCGCCTCGTCGATCGCCCGGTCGAGCTCTCGAATCGTCGCATCGTTGAGCGCATTGAGCTTGTCAGGCCGATTGACGGTGATCGTGGCCACACGCTCGCGGACGTCGAACAGCAGGCTCTCGTAAGGCATTCGCGGACGCGTCAAAGGGGGGGAAGCAGCGGCGAAGTCGAATAACCAGAGAAATCTAATCTTCCGACGGCCTCGAGTCGTGACCCCTGCGGCGTCCGGGCGTTTACTCCGTAGATGCAGGGCCGCACGCCCCGTCTACACAGGAAAGTATGGTCCTCCCCCACGCAGCACGGCCGTCCCGCAGCCGCATTCGCATCGCCAAGGAGATCGGCGGTATCAGCATCACGATCTCCGCGCGGCGGCATTGGGGGATCATCCTCTTCCTCGGCTTCTGGCTCTGCGGCTGGGTGATGGGCGAGTCCTTCGCCCTGAAGACGCTGCTCACGGGCCGCGCAAACGATGCCGGCATGGGCGGCACAGTTTTCCTCAGCATTTGGCTCGTCTTCTGGACGCTGGGCGGCATCGTCGCCTGGTACATGTGGCTCTGGAGCCTGACAGGCGAAGAGACGATCGTCATCGGACGCGAAGCGCTTTCCATTCGCCGCACCGTGCTCGGCATGGGTCGCACGACGCTCGTCATGATGCGCCACGTGCGCAACGTTCGCGCGATCGAGGTCGACGATGGCATTCATCGCGGACGAATCGTCGTCGACACGAATGGGCGGAGCTACGGGTTCGGCAGCGATCTGACCGAGTCCGAAGCTGACTACCTGATCGCCGCGATTCGCAGCGAAGTCGAGTTCAGCATCCCCGAAGACCCGCCGGCCTCGATTCTGGAACCTGCCGCCATCCCGGCCTAGACGGCCTGCTCTTTGCCTTTTCCAGCGACGATGGCGAATCGCTGGATCACACGGCACGGATCGAAGGCGCGGGGCTTTCGTTACGTCGGTCCCGCCGGCCGTCCAATCACCAATGCGCGCGAGCTCGCGCGGATCGACGCTCTTCGAGTTCCGCCCGGCTGGAGCGATGTGCACATCGCGCCCAGCGCGCGCTCGGCGATCCAGGCGTGGGGTATCGACGCCAAAGGTCGCAAGCAGTACCGCTATCATCCGCGGGCGGTGGAGCGCGCCGAGACGCGAAAGCACTACCGCGTCCGCCGGCTTGCTCTCGAGCTACCGCGCATACGCGAGCGGCTGCGTCGCGACTTTGGTCAAGGTGACATGTCGCGCGAGCAGATAGCCGCCGCGGTGTTGCACATGATCAGCGAAGGGTTCTTTCGTGTCGGCGGCGAGCGCTACGCGAAGGAGAACAAGACCTTCGGCTTGACGACGCTGCGCAAGTCGCACGTCAGCGTGGAAGGGGATCGCCTGTTCTTCTCGTACAAGGGGAAGCGGGCGATCGACCAGCGACAGGTGCTCGTCGACCGGAATCTCGCGCGCTTCGTGAGGGACCTTCTGCGCACACCGGGGACGCGACTCTTCCGATACCGAAATGGACGAGGCTGGCGCGATCTCACATCGCGCGACGTGAACGATTACGTGCGAGAGGTGACCGGAAAGCGGTATACGGCCAAGGACTTCCGCACCTGGGGCGGTACGCTGCGTGTCGCCACCGTGTTGGCCGAGTTAGGCGACGGCGCGTCGGAGCGCGAGCGAAAGAAAAATGCGCTCTCGGCGATCCGCATGGTTGCCGCGGAGCTCGGCAACACGCCGGCCATCTGTCGCAAGTCGTACGTCCATCCAATCGTCCTCGCGCGCTACGTCGACGACGGTGAGACTATTTCGCTCACCGCGGCGCGCCGCGCGCGCGCGCGTCGGTCGAGCGTCGCACATTATCCGGAGGAGCGCGCCCTCATCCGATTTCTCGACGCACACTTCCCGGAACGCCGCCGCGCGCTGCGCGAAGACGAAGTCATTGAGGCGTAGCGTACTCGCTTCCTCACCGCGTGCGCGCCGACTACGTTTGTCGCGTGCCTCAGCCCAACATCATCGAAGCAGTCCGCTGGTCGCCTGACGGCACCGCCGTGCGGATCATCGACCAAACGCTCCTGCCTGACCGCTTCGAGGAGCGCGACCTTCGCACACTCGATGAAGTGTGCGATGCGATCGCGCGTCTCGCCGTGCGAGGCGCACCGGCGATAGGAGTAGCCGGCGCACTGGGGCTCGTCGTTACGCTCCTGCCGTTTGCGAGCGAGCCGCGAGATCGATTCATGACCCGATTCGCCGAGCATGCATCGCGCATTCGCGCGACACGTCCGACCGCGGTGAACCTGCCGTGGGCGATCGACCGCATGCGGGGGATCGCTGAGCGTACGTCCGGCGACACGCGGACGATGCTCGAAGCGCTTCATGTTGAAGCGAATTCCATCCTCGAAGAGGACCGCGCGATGTGCCGGCGCATCGGGGAGAACGCTTTGTCGCTCATTCCGAACGGCGCTCGCGTGCTGACGCATTGCAACGCCGGTGCGTTGGCCACCGCAGGCATGGGCACCGCGCTCGCCGGTGTTTATCTCGCCGCGCAAGCAGGCCGCAGGATCGAAGTGTTGGTTGACGAAACTCGGCCGCTCTTACAGGGCGCGCGCCTCACCGCCTGGGAGCTCACCCGCGCCGGTATCCCGTGCACGGTGATCGCCGACAACATGGCGGCAAGCGTGATGCGCGAGCAGCGCGTCGACCTGTGTCTCGTCGGCGCGGATCGCATCGCGGCCAACGGCGACGTCGCCAATAAGATCGGTACGTACGGCGTGGCGCTGGCGGCGAGACATCATGGCATCCCGATGTACGTGGCCGCTCCGAGCTCGACTTTCGATCCTACGGTGCCCAATGGCTCGGCCATCGAAATCGAGCAGCGCGCGCGCGACGAAATCACGCGGCCCTTCGGACGTTTGACGGTGCCTAACGAGGCACAGGTCTTGAATCCGGCGTTCGACGTCACGCCGGCCGAGCTCATCACGGCGATCGTGAGCGACCGCGGTCTGCATCGCCCGCCGTACGACTTCTCGTCGCTGCACGGCGCGCGACCCGCACGCGACGATACGGACTCGGAGCGGGAGCTCACCCGCAAGTGAAGCATGTCCTGTCGATCGATCAAGGGACGACGGGGACTACCTGCCTCGTGCTCTCCGCCGACGGTCGAGTGGTAGGCCGCGGTTACCGGGAGATCCAGCAATACTTCCCGCGGCCCGGTTGGGTCGAGCACGATCCGATGGACATTCTCGATCGCACTCTCGACGCGGCGAGAGAAGCACTGACGCAGGCCAGGGTCCGCCCCGATACGATCGGCATCACCAATCAGCGCGAGACTGTGGTGCTCTGGGAGCGAGCGACCGGCCGGCCGGTCCACAAAGCGATCGTCTGGCAGGATCGTCGCACCGCCGAGCGCTGCGCCGAGCTCGCTCCCAAGGCGGGCCGAATCGCCGAGCGAACTGGTCTGGTCGTCGATCCGTACTTCTCCGCAACAAAGCTCGAGTGGATGCTGCGGGAGAAGTCACTCGTTAGGCGCGCGGAGTCGGGCGAGCTGGCGGCGGGAACCGTCGATGCGTGGCTGGTGTGGCAGCTCACGGGTGGCGCCGTTCACGCGACCGAGCCCACGAATGCGTCACGCACGATGCTCTACGACATCCGCGAGAAGCGATGGAGCGAGGAGCTGTGCGGCCTCTTCGGTGTGCCTCGCGCGCTCCTTCCCCAGGTCCGCCCATCGAGTGGCGATTTTGGACGCACGCGTGCCGAGCTCTTCGGTCAGGAGATTCCGATCACGGGAATCGCCGGCGACCAGCAGGCGGCACTTTACGGCCAGGGATGCGTCCGCCCCGGCGAGGGTAAGAACACGTATGGAACTGGCGCGTTCTTGCTGCTGAACACGGGCGACGTCTGCGCTACGCCCGGCGGTGGTCTGCTGACGACGGTCGCCTGCGATGCCGAAGGCCGGGCGTGTTACGCTCTCGAAGGCGCGATCTTCATCGCGGGCGCGGCTGTGCAGTGGCTGCGAGACGGACTCGGTATCATCAAGTCGGCGGCGGAGACCGAAGAGCTCGCTACATCGCTGACGTCGAACGACGGCGTGTACTTTGTCCCGGCTTTGGTCGGTCTCGGCGCGCCGCACTGGGAGCCTAACGCGCGCGGCACGATCGTCGGACTCACCCGCGGCGCCACCCGGGCGCACCTGGCCCGCGCGGCACTCGAGGCGATGGCCTACGGAACGGCGGACGTGCTAGGCCTCATGCGCGAGCGAAGCGGTGCATCGTTCGAGCTGCTGCGCGTCGACGGCGGCGCGTCATCCAATGATTGGCTGATGCAGTTCCAGGCCGACGTTCTCGGTGTTCCGGTCGAGCGTCCGGAAATGATCGAGACCACGGCGCTCGGCGCCGCGGGCCTCGCCGGCATCGCCGCCGGCGTGTGGAGCGATTTCTCGAAATTCTTCGCCACAGGACGTTTCGCGCGGTTCGAGCCTGGCGCCGGTCGTCAGGCAGCCCGCGAGGGTACGCAGGGTTGGGCGCGCGCTGTGCGTAGCGCGTTGGCATGGGCCAGAGACACGCAATGAGTACGCGAACGGCGACGTCGCTTCCGCTGTTGCTCGAGCGTCACCAAACCGAGCTCGCCGCTTGCAGGAGATGTGGGCTCGAGGATCCAGGAGTGGTACCGATCCTCTCCGAGGCGCGCGCGCCGCGCATCATGCTGATCGGGCAAGCCCCGGGGAAAACGGAGATTGCCGACCGACGGCCATTCGCCGGCCGTGCGGGGAAGACGCTCTTTCGGTGGCTCGAGCGCACAGGCCTCGACGAGAAAACGTTTCGCCGACACGTCTACATCGCGGCCATCACCCGCTGCTATCCCGGGCCGAGTCCGAGTGGACGCGGCGATCGAGTGCCATCTCCACGCGAGCGAGAGCTCTGCTCCAGCTGGCTCGACACCGAGCTACGGATCGTGCGGCCGCGCGTGATCATTCCCGTCGGCCGACTGGCGATCGACCGGTTTCTCGGTCCCGAGCCGCTCGATCGCGTCATCGGACGCGAAATCGACGTCGAGCACGTGGGCGGCCGGTCGCTGGCCATTCCACTACCGCATCCCTCCGGTGCTAGCAGTTGGGTGAACTTCCCGGCGAACCGGCTGCTGCTCGATCGCGCCATCGAGCTACTGGCCAGCGCGTTCAAGAGAGTCGGGATTCCGGACCGCGCCGATACGTCGTCCGTAAGGACCGCGAAGAGGAGCGCTTGATGAAGCTGCTCGTCGTCGGAGCTTTCGTGCTCCAGAGCGCGGCCAGCGATCCCTGGTTCGGTGTCGACAAGATCAAGCATTTCTTCGTCTCGGCCTTTCTCCAGAGCATTTCGTACGGAGTGCTGCGTGCCGCGGACGTCGAGCACAGCGATGCGCTGATCGGTGCTTCCTGCGTGACGGCGGGCTTCGCCTTAGGCAAGGAGTTTTACGATCGACGGAATGGCTCGATATTCAGTGCCAAGGACCTCGTTTGGGACGCGGCCGGGGCCGGAGGGTCGGTCGTCCTGCTCAACCACACGAGGCGCTAGGGCGCTCCGACCCGTATATTAGACCCAATATCAGGGCCAGTACTCGGACCTTGGGAGCAGTGCGAATGAGCGACACGAAGTCTCCGCCCAACGTGCCGAACGTCACTGTCGAGCGACGGTCCAACACCGTGCTCCGCTCGCTCATCGATGCCATGCTGGAGCGCGTGCGCGAGGCGCAGCGCCATGCGGAAGCGATGACGCCAGCCGAGCGGAAGAGCGCCGAGCACGATCTGGCAGCAATCATGGAGCGCGTGCGACAGCAGGCGACCGAGCCACCGCCGAAGACCGCGCCTGGTATGACCAAGGCTCCCAACCGGAACGCGAAGAAGAAGCGCGGATGAAGGCACGCACGAAGTTCCTGATCGGTGGAATCCTCATTCTCGGATCCGCCGGCTATCTGATGGCGACGTCGATCCAGGAGACCGGCGTCTACTATCTCACGCCATCCGAGCTCGCAACGCGAATCAGCGGCGATCCGTCGTTCTACGAGACCGGCGTGAAGGTGGGCGCGCGCGTCGTGCCGGGTACGATCGTTCGAGATCCCGGTGGCCGTTCCATGCGCTTCACGGTTACCGATGGAACGAGGTCGTTCCCTGTAACCTATCGAGGACTGCCGCCCGACACGTTCACCGATGGCGTGGACGTCGTCCTCGAGGGTCGTCTTCAGCGCGACGGCACTTTTCGCGCGACGACGGTGCTCGCCAAGTGCGCTTCGCGCTATGAGAACGCGCCCACGAAGGCGACTCTCTCCTCCACCGCGCCGTGATTCTCGTCGGTGAGCTTTCCCTCTGGGTCGCGCTGTTGATGGCGGCTTGGGGGGCGACGGTCAGCTTCGCCGGTGGCATGCTCCAGCGCGAGGAGCTGGTGCGAAGTGGTCGACGCGCGCTCTACGCCACCTTCGCCTTCGTGCTGCTCGCCTCGTTAGGCTTGTGGAGCGCACTGCTCGCATCGGACTTCTCCTTCCGCTACGTCGCGTCGTACACCAGTGCCAACCTGCCTACGGTGTACAAGGTGACGGCACTATGGGCGGGGCAGTCGGGCTCGTTGCTCTTCTGGGCGCTGATCCTGACGATGTACTCGGCGGTCGCGGTGTTCACTGGGCGAAAGACCAACCGCGCGCTGATGCCCTACGTCTCGGGCACACTCTCGGCGGTCGCCGTGTTTTTCCTGCTCGTGCTCTGCATCGGGCAGAATCCGTACGAGCGGATGGACTTCATTCCCGCCGACGGCCGGGGGATGAATCCGCAGCTCCAGAATCCAGGGATGGCGGCCCATCCGCCCAACCTCTACCTCGGCTACATCGCGACGACGATTCCGTTCGCCTTTGCGATCGCCGCGCTCCTCACCCGCCGGCTGGACGCGGAGTGGTTAGGCGCCGTCAGGCGGTGGTCGCTTCTATCGTGGTTCTTCCTCACGGTCGGAATCGTGCTCGGCATGTGGTGGGCGTACGTCGAGCTCGGCTGGGGCGGTTACTGGGCGTGGGATCCGGTGGAGAACGCGTCGTTCCTTCCGTGGCTCACCGGCACCGCGTTTCTCCATTCGATCATGGTGCAGGAAAAGCGGGGTATGCTGCGCAAGTGGAACGTGACGCTGGTGGTGTCGACATTCCTGCTGTCGATCCTCGGCACGTTCATCACGCGGAGTGGCGTGATCTCCAGCGTGCACTCGTTCGCGCAGTCCGAGGTGGGTTACTGGTTCGCCGGGTTCCTGCTCGTCGCCATCGCGATCACCGCGTATCTGGTGACGACGCGTCTCGATGACTTGCGCGCGCGCGCGACCCTCGAGAGCATGGCCAGCCGCGAAGCGAGCTTCCTGTTCAACAACCTTCTGCTGGTCGGCATCGCGTTCTCGGTCCTCTGGGGAACGCTCTTCCCGATGTTGAGCGAGGCGGTTCGAGGCGAGAAGATCACCGTCGGCCCGCCGTTCTTCAATCAGGTCAACATTCCGCTCGGCCTGTTGTTACTCGCGCTCACCGGTATCGGACCGCTCATCGCCTGGCGTCGGGCCTCGCTCGAGAATCTCAAGCGGCAGTTCACTGGGCCGGTGATTGGAGGAGTCGTCGCGCTCGCCCTGCTCGTCGCGTTAGGCATGCGCGATGTGTACGCGCTCATCGCCTACACGCTGGCCGGCTTCGTGATGACCACCATCCTGCAGGAGTTCACCAAGGGCGTCGGCGCCCGCAGAAGGATGTACGGCGAAGGCTCGGCCACCGCACTCGTTAGGCTCATTGGACGAAACCGCCGGCGCTATGGCGGCTACATCGTGCACGTCGGTATCGTCGTGCTCTTTGCGGCGTTTGCTGGTCTCGCGTTCCGGAAGGAGTACGATGTCACGCTCAAGGCTGGGGAGACGTTCTCGGCCGTCGATCCGTACGGGAAGCGTTGGACGTTCACCAGTGACGGTGTGTACTCGAGCAAGGTGCTGAATCGGTACGTCACGGGCGTATCGCTCCAGGCCCGCCCCGACGACGATTCACCGCGGCTGATCAAGAGTGAGAAGCGGCAGCACTTCGACACGCAGGGGCAGCCGAGCTTCGAGCCGTCGACCGAGGTGGGGATCCTCACGCGCGCGCGGCAAGACGTGTACGTCGTGTTGGCGGGCGTGACCAACGATGCCGGCGAGACGGCCGAGGTGCGCATCACCTTCAATCCGCTGGTGGTGTGGGTGTGGGTCGGCGGGATCATCATGGCCCTGGGCGGGCTGATCGTCATGTGGCCGCAGGCGCAGCAGCGGCGCGTGGCCAGCGGATATCGGGCGACGCTTCGCCCGGAGCACGCGACCGCCGACGCCTGACAATGCTCACTCGTCGAGCGTTCGTCGTCCGCGGGGCCGCGGCAATCGGTGGCGTGCTGGCCGCACAGCGCTTCCTCGAAGCGCAAGTCACCGGCGCGGCCAACGTTCCGATGGACCAAGGGAGCTATCGGCCCGTGCGCCTGGCGCCGAAAGGCGAGCGCGTGCTGAGCGATGTACAGCGCGATGACCTCGAGCACCGCATCCGTTGTCTGTGCGGCTGTACCCTAGACGTCTACACATGTCGCACCACCGACTTCAGTTGCCAGGTCTCGCCGGCGATGCATCGCGACGTGATCTCGCTGGTCGAGGGCGGATATGGCGAGCCCGAGATCATCGATGCGTTCATCGGCGTCTATGGCGTGCGCGTGCTGATGGCGCCGCCGAAATCCGGCTTTAACTGGGCCGGCTACCTCGCGCCCTTCCTGGCAGTCGGCGGCGGCGCGACGCTGATCGCCGTCTTGCTTCGCCGGTGGCGTCACGCCGATGCGCCGCCGGCGCCGGTGGCGGTGGATGCAACGCCTGACGAGCTGGCCCGGCTCGACGAGCTCGTCAGGCGGGGCGAGCGCTGATCGGTGACGGCGCTCATCGTCGGGACGATCGTGGCCGTCGCGGCGCTAGCCTTCGTATTGCTGCCGCTCTTCGCTGATGCACCCGCCTCAGCCGTCCGCACACCCGACGTACTGCCTGACGAGTCGACCGCCGATTCCAACGCCAGTCGAGCCGTGGATGCACTGCGCGAAGTGGAGTTCGACCGCGCTACCGGCAAGCTCTCGGATACGGATTACGCCGCCCTGAAGGCCGAGTACACGAAGGAGGCGATCGCCGCGATTCGCGCCGAGTCTCGCCAGCGTCCTGAGAGTAGCCCGTCTGTGGGTGGTGCGACCGATGACGCTATCGAAGCCATCATCCTCCGCTATCGGGCACGACCGCTGAGCTGTAATGGCTGCGGACCGCGCCCCGAGCCGGACGCCCTCTACTGCTCGTCGTGCGGCCGCTATCTGGCCGGCAGTTGCGCCAAGTGCGGTGCCGCGGTCGACGAGACGGGCGCTCGCTTCTGCAAGTCCTGCGGCCACACACTCGCTGCCTAGTCATCGGGACTCGGAGTCCGGTGGACTAAAGCTCCGTCCTTTCCAAACGCGTGAGCGCCATGGATAGAGGCGCGAACGTCGCGGTGAGGCAGAGCAGCGCTGCTAGAGCAAAGCCGACCGTCATCTCAGAAGGCGATATCGGCGTGCCGAACTGCCGCGCGCTGAGATAGGCGTACACGGGACGCGCCTCCAGAATGACTACGCCGCCGATGACGCCGATCGACAACATCATGAAAACGAGGCCGCCGAAGGAGGTGGGGATCTGCGCCGCGTTCTCGGTGCCGTACTGCGGAAAGAGTACGCCGAGCGCCAGCGCCAGACCGGCGATCGCAAAGGTGAGGAGCGTGATTGTCAGCACCGAGACGAGCATCATGAACGCCGACACCTGAAGCAGCACATTGGTGACGAAGACGATGCCGACCGCGAGCAGCAGCAGTGGCAGCGTCCCCGTCCAGAACTTGGCCCATAAGAGCGCGCGCATCGGCATCGGACTCGATTTGAGGAGCCAGAGCGTGCGCCCCTCGAGGCTCACGGCGGGAAAGATGAAGCGCGCCGCGATCGAGGCGAGGACGAAGCCGGCGAGGACCAGATTCAGAAAGGGAATCGTCTGGCGCAGGAAAAACGTGACTCCCTCCCCGCGCAGCGGGAGGAACTTGATGTTGAAGACATAGACTAGGACCAGCACCGCCAGCAAGATGAGCTGCGACCACTGCGTGGTGTCGCGGAAAAAGAGCCGCACTTCCTTGAGCACGAGCTCGCGGCGGAGTGTGCCTAACGGGGCAAGCAAACGCGCGCCGATCTGACGCATGGCGCGGCCTCGCGTCCATCGCTCGGCGCCTTCCTGCGCCTTTGTGAAGCCGGCTGGATAGAGCGCGCGATGCAGCAAGGCGCCTAACACCACGAACGCGGCGGCGGTCGACCAAAGCAAGTAGAAGGGAAGGGGGTCCGTCTGCCCGAGAAGTGCCGACATCACGCCGTGCTGGACCCACTCGCTTGGAAGGAATGCGGACGTCGGTGTCCGCAGCACCGCGATGAAATCGACCAGCGAGCGAAAGCCCTCGGGACGCGCCAACTGCTCCGGACGCAGTAGTCGGAAGAGCAGCACCAGACCCGCGGCGGCCAGAACGGCGATCACGCTGAGGATGTCTCGCGTGCGACGCGCCGGAAAAATGTTGACGAGAAGGAGGGTGATCGCACTGCCAATCACTGACGGCAACACGAGAAACGGAATGAACGTCCCGATCACCACCAGCACGAACGACGCGCCGCCGCGGTAGACCCAGCCGTACGCGACGAAGATCGGCACCGCCATCAACGTCACCATCCAGCTCGAGTGCAGCGTGGTCTCGAGCAGCTTCGCGCCATACAGCTTGAGCCAGTCGACAGGCGCCGTCGCCAGAATGTCCAGATCTCGGGCGAGAAAGAACGTCGACAGCGCGGTGATGATGTTCGAGAGCAGCAGGATCGAGAGAAAGCTGACGAAGATGAGTCCCAGCATCTTCCCGGCGAGGAACGGGCCGATGTCGGGAACCGCGCGGAAGTACGTCAGGATCCGCGTCAGCACCATCAGAATGAAGGTCCAGAAGGCGAAGCCGATTCCGAGCAGGAGTAGCAGCCGGCTGCCTGAGCCCCGCTCCGCCTTGGTGCTGCGCGCCCGAGCCGTCAGCCACTTCGGTCGCAGCAGCGTCCACATCGACGGGTCAGGTATTTCGGCCGCTGCCGGCGCCGGCGAGGTCTCGGGCGTCTGGAGGAGCGGCCGATCGGGCTGCACTCTCGGGACGAACCGGACGCGATAGTCGTCCGTCTTCTCGTTAGGCGTCGAGGACATCCGCCAGCTCGCGCCGGGTGTTCTCGCCGGTGAGGCGGAGGAAGAGCTGCTCGAGTCCCGTCGCGCCCGACATCTCGCGCTGGTGCAGCTCATCCATCGTTCCGCACGCCCGGATCCGGCCGTTGGCGATGATGGCAATGCGATCGCACAACGTCTCGGCGACTTCCAGGGTGTGCGTCGACATCATGATCGTGTTGCCGCGGCGTGTGTACTCGCGAAACAGATCCTTGAGAATTCGCGCCGCCTTGGGATCGAGTCCGACCATGGGCTCGTCCACCACGATCACTTCCGGTCGATGAAGAAATGCGCTGGAGATGATCAGCTTCTGCCGCATCCCGTGGCTGTAGCTCTCCACCAGCTCGTCTTTCCAGTCGGCGAGATCGAATAGCTCGAGCAGCTCATCCATGCGTCGCTCGACCGCCTCGCCTTCCTGGCCGTAGAGTCCGGCGACGAAGCGCAGGAACTCGCCGCCGGTGAGCTTCTCGTAGATGAAAGGGCGGTCGGGGATGAAGCCGAGCTTGTACTTCGCGGCGCGCGGGTCTTTCACGATGTCGATGCCGCCGATCTTCACCGAGCCCGCGGTGGGTCCGAGAATTCCGGCGATCATACGCATCGTCGTCGTCTTCCCGGCGCCATTCGGACCCAGAAAGCCGAACAGCTCGCCGGTGGGCACGTCGAGGTCGATGCAATCCACGGCGGTGAAGCTGCCGTAGCGCTTCGTGAGGTTTCGCAGCTCGATCATGTGAGTCGGACGGTCACTGCGTGGCGAGAATCTCGATGTCGAGAGTGCCGATCAGCCGAAGGAGCTCCGCCTGACGGGCGTACCCTCCTATGACGAATCGCAGGTGCGCCGCGTCAGCGGGGAACTGTCCGAACGTCGGATCGACTGCCACCCAGTCGCCGAGCCAGACCTCGGGCCAGGCGTGGTAGTAGAACTTCCCGCCCACGTAGGCGAGACCGGCGGCCGAGCGGGCGGGCAGTCCGGCGGCGCGCGCCAGCGCGACGTAGAGCTGCGTATGCTCGTTGCAATCGCCACGGCGCGTGCGCAGCACGTGCATCGCGTTCGGGATCGACATCGTGATGTGCTTTCGTACCGAATCGTGCACCCAACTCGTTAGGCGCTGGGCGACGATGCGCGGGTCGCGCTCGCCGTCCACGATGCGGGCCGCGAGCATTCGCATCTCGGGGGCATCCGACTGAATGAGCGGTTCCGGACCAAGGTATTGGCGAAACTGCGGGTCGCGGAGCGGCAGGCGATAACTCGCGCGAAGCCGCGACTCGTCCTCGCGCGAGATCGAGAGCACGCGTCCGGACAAACGCTGTCGGCCGCCGTCGAGCTCCCATCGTTCGAGCTGAGGCTGCATCAACGCAACGCGCAGGCGCGACAGCGCCTGACGATTTCGAATCCGCACGTTGGCGGCGATCGCCGTCGTTTCCTGGATGTCGTCGCTGGGGCGCAGCGCGCGTCTCGATGGGTCGCCGATCCAGTTCTGGTACGCGATCTCGAATGCGGTCCGGTGCAACGTGAGGTTGCCGAGCTGACGCGACTCGATCATACGCCCCTGCTCGTCGACCCAACCGCTCAGCGTCTGGCTGCCATCCTGCTCGATCCGCCACGCGCGCACGGTGTCGCTGCGGGCCGGCACCCACTTGCCGATGGAGCTGTCCGCCCGCGCGCTGTCGGCGATGACGAAGACGGATTCGGCCAGCACGCGAATGTTCGCCTCCGTCGGTGCCATCGCCAGCGGATCGAACATCGTGAACTGATATCGCTCCCCGATGCTCGGCTCGCTGCCTAACACGAGCGCGAGCGGAACCGCGCTCGGAAGGAGCACCGGCTTCGTCAGGCGAACCAACTGCGTGTCGGGCAGCGACCCATCCGTCACCACCACCAGCCGCAGCAGTGTATCGCCGATCACGTCGCCATGCGCGCGATACGGTCCGAGTGACGCACCCAGCTCGAGCGCGAATCGCTGGAGGTGCAGCCGCCGATTGAGCTCGGCGCGCAGCCGACCCGATGCGCGGTGCACTCTCGCGTCGGCGAGCAGATCCACGACGAAGTAGTCCTCGACCTGCACGCCCAGTACGGTCGTGTCGATCGTGGTGGAGGCGAAGCCCACCTGCCGATCGTTCTGCCTGACGATGTAGTATTCGCCGCCAGGCGTCACTCTCAGGCCGGCGGCCGCCAGTCGATCTGACTCCGGCCGGAAGAGCTCCCTACGGGCGAGCACCGCCAACCCGACAATCCAGGCGAGCAGGATCGCCAAGGCGATCGACGTGCGGCGCCTCATTGCGCGACTCTGCCTAACGCGGCGGCGAAGACCTCTTCCTCGGTCGACGACTCCAGAACGATCGTGACGGCGACCGGATGGCTCGATCTCGCCATGTGGCTGCTGATGACATCGACCATGATCTCGGCGCAGTCCTCGATCTCGAGATTGCCGGCGCCGAGGCCGAATGGCGCGACCGCCAGCGCACCCATTCTCCAATCGGACGCCCGTTGCAGTGCGCTGATCAGAGCGCGCCTGACGCTCGATCGACTGACCGCCTCTAGGTCGCTGGCGACGACCGCGCTCACCAGCAGCTCGACGGGGAGCTCACCCGCGCCCGTGACCACCGCGGACCCGACGGGCAGCGGCTCTCGCGCAACGAGCTGCGCCGCCAGCGCTGGACCGCCAGCGACTTCGACGCGCCGAAGGAGCGGGGTGGTGGGGCGAAGCTCCGCCGTCACCGGCCACGCCAAGGCGTCGGCCTGTACGAAGGCGAGGTCGTCGATGCGCAGCTGGATCACGGAGTTGCGTTAGGTGAGCGCGAGCGAGGTTTCACCCGTGATCCATTGGAGATACTTCCCTAAACCGCCCGCCACCGGGAGGGCGAGCAGCTCCGGCACCTTGTACGGGTGAAGCTCGCTGAAGGCGACCCCGAGTGCTTCGAGGCGAGCCGCCCTGGTTTTGAGGAGAATGACGGTCTCCTGCTCGTCCGCTGTCTTCCCCTCCCAGCGATAGAGGGATCTCGCGCCCGGCAGGAGGGTTCCGCAGGCGATCAACCGGCGCTCCAGCAGCGCCTGCACCAATTCCACCGCCTCGTCGGCGGTCGAGACCGTGGTCAACACCACCACGGCGTCCGTCTGAGCCATGTGATAGCCGTCAGGTTGAAGGGAAGACGGAATTTAGACGACCAAACCGGGCATTCGGCATTGGTTCAACAAGCCCAAGGGCGCCATCCGCCATCCGCCATCCGCCATCCGCCATCGGGGGCAGGCGGTGAGATCGTTGCCCCGCGGCCCGGATGGCTGATGGCCGATGGCGGTTGGCACCGTTGGGTTGTGTGACCGTCCAACTCCACTGCTGACACGCACTAACTGCCACACTTGAATCTCGCGTGCTTGCGGGCCAGCTTTCCCTGGCTATGCCCGAAGAAACCCTGATAGTCCGCGGCGCGCGGGAGCACAATCTCAAGAACATCGATGTCGAGATCCCGCGCGACCGACTGACAGTGATCACCGGGCTGTCGGGCTCCGGGAAGTCGTCCCTGGCGTTCGACACCATTTATGCCGAAGGGCAGCGCCGCTACGTCGAGTCCCTGTCGGCCTACGCCCGGCAGTTCCTCGGACTCATGGAGAAGCCCGACGTCGATGCCATCGAGGGCCTCTCTCCGGCCATCTCGATCGAGCAAAAAACCGCCGGCCACAACCCGCGGTCGACGGTCGGCACGGTCACCGAGATCTACGACTACCTCCGCCTCCTGTACGCGCGAGTCGGCACCCCCCACTGCCCGTCGTGCGGACAGCCGGTGCAGCGGCAGAGCGCTACCCAGATCGCCGATACGATCCTCACCTGGCCCGAAGGAGCGCGGATTGAAGTCCTCGCTCCCCTGGTGCGCGGTCGAAAGGGAGAGTTTCGCGACGTGTTCGAGTCCGTGCGAAAGCAGGGATTCATTCGCGCCGTCGTCGATGGGCAGATGGTCGAGCTCTCTTCACCGCCCAAGCTGAATCGCCAGCAGAATCACAGCATCGCGGTCGTCGTCGACCGTCTCGTCGTGCGCACCGAAGATCGCGGCCGTCTCACGGATTCCGTCGAGACCGCGCTCAAGGTCGCCGACGGCATCGTCGAGATCGTTAGGCATGAAGGCGATGGCGGGCGGTCGCAGATCTTCTCCGAGCGCTACGGTTGCCCCACGTGCGGCATCTCGCTCCCCGAGCTCGAGCCGCGCCAATTCTCCTTCAACTCGCCATTCGGTGCATGCGCCGATTGCGGCGGTCTCGGCACGAGACGGCTGCCGAGCGCCGAGCTCATACTCGGCGATCCTCGCATCTCGATTCTCGAAGGTGTGATCCTGCCGTGGGGCGAGCCGACCGGCCATCTGCGCAAGACGATTCTTCCAGCGCTGGCCAAGCAGTACAAGTTCGAGCTCAACACGCCATGGGGGCAGCTTTCGCCGCGCGTGCGCGACGTCATCCTATATGGAAGCGGTGGAAAGAAGACGACCTTCCACGTCGAAGCCGGATCGTTCAAGGGCGACGTGCAGAGCAGTTGGGAAGGCGTGCTCACGAATCTCGAGCGGCGCTACAGCGAGACGACGTCCGACAGCGTCCGCGAAGAGCTGAGCGAATACATGATCGACGCGCCCTGCCCGCGCTGCGGAGGACGTCGGCTGCGCGCCGAGTCGCTCGCGGTCACGGTGCACGGTCGGAACATCGGCGAAGTCGTCGAGCTTCCGGTCACGGAGACGCTGCGCTTCTTCGAGAGCGTTCCGGTCAGAGAGAATGGACGGCCCGGACTGGATCCCGACATCGCCGGACCGATCCTCAAGGAAGTGCGCGACCGACTTCGGTTCCTGGTGGATGTCGGGCTCGACTATCTGACGTTGGCGCGCTCGGCGGAATCGTTGTCAGGCGGCGAGGCGCAACGCATTCGACTGGCGACGCAGATCGGATCTCGTCTCGTCGGTGTGCTTTACATACTGGATGAGCCGTCGATCGGACTGCACCAACGCGACAACGCTCGGCTCCTTGCCACACTTCGACAGCTCCGCGATCTCGGCAACACCGTGATCGTCGTCGAGCACGACGAGGAGACGATGCGCGAAGCCGACCACATCGTCGATCTGGGACCAGGCGCCGGAAAGCATGGGGGACTGGTCGTCGCCAAAGGCACGATCGAGGAAGTGATGCGGAGCTCGGCGTCGCTTACCGGGCAATACCTCGCCGGTGAGAAGGCAATCCCGATTCCACCTGGCCGGCGTCCGGTCGACTCGGGCCGCGTCATTCGCATCGAAGGTGCGCGCGAGCACAACCTGCGTGATCTCGACGTCGAGATTCCGCTCGGCGTGTTCGTGTCGGTCACCGGCGTTTCCGGCTCGGGGAAGTCGACGCTCATCGAAGACATCCTCCATCGCTCGCTGGCGCGGCACTTCTATCGCGCGCGCGTGATCCCCGGCGAGCATGGGCGCATCAGCGGTCTCCAGCACATCGACCGGGTGATCGACATCGACCAGAGTCCGATCGGCCGCACTCCGCGCTCGAATCCGGCAACCTATACGGGTCTCTTCACTCCAATACGCGAGCTCTTCGCCGAGCTTCCCGAGGCGAAGATTCGCGGCTACGGGCCAGGACGATTCTCGTTCAACGTGAAGGGCGGACGATGCGAAGCGTGTCAGGGCGATGGCCTGGTGAAGATCGAGATGCACTTCCTACCCGACGTGTACGTGCCGTGCGAGGTGTGTAAGGGCAAGCGCTACAATCGCGAGACACTCGAGGTGCGCTTCCGCGGCGCGAACATCGCCGACGTGCTCGAGATGACGGTGGAAGACGCGCTCTCGTTCTTCGAGAATCAGCCGCGCATTCGTCAGAAGCTCGAGACGCTGACCGACGTCGGACTCGGCTACATCCATCTCGGGCAGAGCGCCACCACGCTGTCAGGCGGGGAGGCGCAGCGCGTGAAGCTGGCGTCGGAGCTCTCGAAGAGGGACACGGGCCGGACGCTCTACATCCTCGATGAGCCGACGACCGGGCTCCACTTCGAGGATGTCAGGCTGCTGCTGAAGGTCTTGCACCGCCTGGTCGACAAGGGGAACACCGTCCTCGTGATCGAGCACAACCTCGACGTCGTGAAGACCGCGGACTGGATCATCGACCTCGGCCCTGAAGGAGGCGCGCGCGGCGGAACGATCGTGGCGCAAGGCACGCCGGAGGATGTCGCCGGCAATCCGGGATCGTACACCGGTCAGTATCTCCGGCCTCTGGTTGGAAGCGCGCGGCCGACGGGGAACAGCGGGCGTCGTCGAAAGGCGAGCTAGAGCGCGATGGTCTCACTTCTCGACATCATCGGGCCGGTCATGGTCGGTCCCTCGTCGTCGCACACCGCGGGGGCCTGCCGGCTCGGATTGTTGGCTCGCGGGTTGGTGGGAGGGACGCCGCACCGCGCGCGCATCGAGCTGCACGGCTCCTTCGCTCGCACCGGCGAGGGGCATGGCACCGACAAGGCCATCGCCGGTGGTCTCCTCGGCTTCCGTCCGGATGACGAGCGGATTCGCACCGCTCTCGAGATCATGGAGCGCGAAGGGCTGGATTACACCTTCGAAAAGACCACCATCGACGATGAGGCGCACCCCAACACCGCGCGCATCACCGTCACGCGCGGCGACCGCACCGCCGTCATGGTCGGATCCTCGTTAGGCGCCGGGCGCGTGTTGGTGACCGAGATCGACGGCTACCCGGTGGAAGTCACCGGGAACTACCACACGATGGTGCTGGTGGCGGAGGACGTGAAGGGATCCATCGCGCGCATCGCGGCCATCCTTTCCGATCACGGGCTCAACATTGCCACGCTGCGCCTAACGAGAAAGCAGCGTGGCGGGGACGCCTTCATGGTCATCGAGCTCGATGATCCTCCCACCGACGGCGCTCGCGATCAGATCGACTCCCTCCCGTGGGTTCGCTGGGCGTTTCGCCTGGACAAAGTGAGCGCCTGACGTGTACAAGTCGCTCGCCGATGCAATTGGCGACGCCGAGCGTGCCAAGACGACCCTCGCGCGCACCGCACTTGACGCGGAGGCCGCCGACCAGGGGCGCGCAGTCGACGACATTCGTGAAGCGCTGCGTCGCGCACTCGCGGTGATGGTCGGGGCAGTCGGACAGGGAATGACAGGTGAGCTGCGCTCGGCTTCGGGCTTGGTCGGCGGTGATGCCGCGAAGCTCCGGAGCGGACCCGCCGGACCACTTTCCGGAACACCGTTTCGCGATGTGCTTGCCCGCGCGCTCGCGGTTCAAGAGGTGAACGCGGCAATGGGTGTGATCGTCGCCGCACCAACTGCTGGAGGTGCGGGCGTGCTGCCGGCCGTGCTCACTGGCCTCGCATCGGCGCGCGGCATCGACGAAGAGAAGCTGGTCGATGCACTCGCTACTGCTGGTCTCATTGGCGCGGTTGTAGCCGAGCGCGCGTCGTTGTCGGGTGCCGAGGGCGGCTGTCAGGCGGAGACGGGTGCGGCAGCCGGCATGGCCGCGGGCGCCGCAACGGAGATGCTCGGCGGCACGCCCACTCAGGCGGGTCATGCAGTTGCCCTCACGATGCAAGGAACGCTCGGGCTCATCTGCGATCCGCTCGGCGGACTGGTCGAGATTCCGTGCGTGTTTCGCAACGCGACCGGCGCATCGATGGCACTGGCAGGCATCGAAATGGCGCTGGCCGGAATCACGTTTCCGATTCCGGTCGACGAAGTCATCGATGTGATGGGTGAGATCGGGCGCAGCATGGACGTGCGCTACCGCGAGACCGCGGGGGGCGGGCTCGCCGCGACGCCGACAGGGCGTCGCCTCGCCCGCGAGCGATTGGTGCAGCTCAAGCGCTCCGCGCCGTAACGTGTTCGAGCGCACGCCCTTCTGTTGGCGCCACCCAGCTCGCGCTATCTTGTCCCCACGCACCGTGCACGCGGTGGAAACACGCGCCACGCCGGGCGCGTAGTGTTGACAACGGCAATCATCTCGCGCCCGGGTGTTCCATGGTAATTAAAGAGGAACTCGAAACCTTTCTCGACCGCCTCACCACCGAGGGAGCAAGCTATCGGGAGATTCAGCCGGGCATGTGGCTGGTGAAACCCGGTGGCGAGCTGGACGCCGACGTCGTCGTGCACCATTCGCCGCCCGTCGTGCTCTTGCGCATGAAAGTCATGGATCTTCCGAAGGATGACCGCGCGCGCGCCGAGCTGTCGCGCCGGCTTCTCGAGCTGAACGCCAGTGAGCTGGTTCATGGCTCCTACGGCATCGAGGGAGATGCGGTGGTGCTCACGGAGGCGATGGAGCTGTCGCACCTCGACTACGAGGAGTTCCTCGCCGCCTTCGAATCAATGACCCTCGCGCTCGCGTCGCACTTGCGCGAGCTCGCGCCGTACCGCGAGGCACACTGACACATGGGCATCTTCGACCGTCTCTCGTCGCTCATCAAGTCGAACATCAACGATCTCATCTCCTCGGCGGAAAATCCCGAGAAGATGCTCAATCAGATCATCATCGACATGCGCTCGCAGTTGGCGAAAGCGAAGCAGCAGGTTGCTGCCGCCATCGCCGACGAGAAGCGTCTGAAGGATCAGGTCGACGCCGAGGTGAAGCAGGCGCAGGATTGGGAAAAGCGCGCGATGCTGGCGATCCAGGAGGGGCGGGACGATTTGGCCAAGCAGGCGCTGCTGCGTCACAACGAGCACGTCGAGCACGCGAGCGCGCTTCAGGCTACCTGGCAATCGCACGCGCTGGAGACCGAGAAGCTCAAGAACTCGCTCCGCGATCTGAACGAGAAGATCGAGGAAGCCAAGCGCAAGAAGAACCTGCTCGTCGCGCGACAGAAGCGCGCCGAGGCGCAGAAGCGCATTCAGGAAACGATGTCCTCGATGAACGAGAAGTCGGCGTTCGAAGCCTTCACGCGCATGGAGGCGAAGATCGAGGACAACGAGCGGCGTCTGCTCGCCAGCGCGGAGATCGACGAGGAGTTCAGCGGCGATCGGTTAGCGCAGGACTTCAAGCGTCTGGAGAAAGGCGCGGTGGCGACAAACGCCGATCAGCAGCTGCTCGCCCTCAAGCAGAAGATGGGCATGCTACCGGCGCCGGCGGGCGGCCCGCAGCGACAGATCGGCGCCGGTGATACCGAGGAAGTGCACGCCGAGATCGAAGAGCATACCGAGGAGAAGAAATCACAATGAGCCCGGCGACGACGGGAAGGTTTCGTGCAGCGGTAAGCGCCCTTCCCACGGGGCGCTTTCGTTTCGGATCGGTGCTGGCGGCGACGGTCGTCACGATCCTGCTGCTGCTGTTGTTCTGGCAGACGGCCGATGTGTTCCTGCTCCTCTTCATCGCCGTTCTGTTCTCGCTCTATTTGGGCTCGGTCACCGACCTGCTGCATCGCCGTACCGGCATGCCGCGTCGCTACGCGATGCTCATCGGTCTGCTCGGCACCTTCGCCGCGATCGCTGGGCTTTTCTGGCTCCTCGTTCCGCCCACGATCCAGCAGACGCAGGCGCTCGTGCAGGTGCTGCCGTCATACATCGTGAACTGGGAGCGCGGCATCGAGCGCTTCGTGGCGAGTGTTCCGGGACTCGCCAGCATGTGGCAGCCGGGACAACACCGCGTGCTGCTCGCCGTATACGAGCAGCTGTCCGGCTATTTCAACGATCTCGTCCCCAAGGTTTTCTCCCTCTTCCATGTGGCGATCAACATCTTCTCGGTGTTGATCATGGGGATCTACCTGACGCTCCAGCCCGGCCTGTACCGGCAGTGGCTGATCGCGCTCTTCCCGCCCGTCCATCGCGACCTGGTGCGCGATGTCTTGAGCGATCTGAAGACGCAGCTACGCTCGTGGATCGTGGGGCAGCTCATCGCGATGCTGATCCTCGCGGTGCTCACCGCCATCGGGCTCTACCTGTTGAAAGTGCCGTACTGGCTGACGTTCGGGATCTTCACCGGAGCGGTGGCGATCGTGCCGTTCTTCGGCTCCCTCGTGTCGACTGTGCTCCCGGCGCTTTTCGTACTCGGCGGCGACGGCGGGCTGACGCACGCCCTGGCCGTTGCGTTGTTAGGCGTGGTCATCCACGTGGTGGAAGCAAACATCATCCTTCCCCACATCATGCAGCGCCAAGTGCACCTGCCGCCCGTGCTGACGCTGATGTCGGTGCTGATCATGGGTAAGCTTCTGGGCCCTGTCGGCTTGGTCGTGGCAGTGCCGACGCTGCTGCTGGTCATGGTGATCGTGCAGCGTATCCTGATCAACCGGATCTACGAGGGTCACGGCTTCCGCCGCGTGGTGCGCGACGCGGCGTTCGTCGTGCGCGCGCCCGCGCCGGAAGGAGGAATCATCATGGCCGCGTCAGAACCACCAGACATTCTGGCGGTGGCCGAGGATTTCCAGCGCTCGCGCGTTGCCTAACGAATGACGGCGCGCGATCTTCGCTTCGTCATTCTCGCCGAAGGACAGTTCGGCCCGCTGACCTCGAAGACCGCAAACTCGTGCATTCGCTACACGCCCGAGCGAGTGTTGGCGGTCATCGATTCGCGGCGCGCCGGGAAGCGCGTGCGCGACGTCCTCGGGTTCGGCGGCGACATTCCGATCGTCGCCACGATCGAGGAGACGTTCGATCTCGGTCCAACCGCGGTTTTGGTCGGAATCGCGCCGGTCGGCGGACGCCTGCCTGACGAGTGGCGCACCATGCTGCGCGCCGCGCTCAATCGCGGGTTGGAGATCTGGAGCGGATTACACACGTTCATCGGCGATGATCCCGAGCTCGGCGCACTGGCCCGCGCCCGGGGTCTGGCGATTCACGATTTGCGGCGTCCCCCGGCCTCACTTCCAGTGAGCGCGGGCCGCGTCAGGCATACCCCGGCCACCGTGGTGCTCACCGTCGGGGCAGATTGCAACATCGGGAAGATGACCGCCTGTCTTCAGGTGAGAGACGGATTGGCGGAGCGCGGTCATCGCGTGCGATTTGCCGGAACTGGGCAGACCGGCATCCTGATCGAGGGGTGGGGTACGGCGGTCGACGCAGTCATCGCCGACTTCATAGGGGGCGCCGCCGAGCGGCTGGTGCTCGATGCGGCGCGCGGCGCCGACGTCGTGTTGGTGGAAGGGCAAGGATCCGTCATCCACCCCGGATACAGCGGCGTGACGCTCGGACTCATCCATGGCTCGCTGCCGCACGCGATGGTGTTGTGTGCTCAGCCTTCGCGAAAGCACGTCCACGGCAACCCGTGGGTGAAGATTCCACCGCTTGCCGATCTGGTGGCGCTGCACGAAACGCTCATGGCACCGCTCCGGACGGCGCCCGTGATCGCCCTTTCGCTCAATACCTACGACCTCTCGGATCGCGCGGCCCGAGCCGCCATCGCGCGAGCCACGCGCGAGACCGGTCTTCCGTGCACCGATCCGGTGCGCTACGATCCGGCGCCGATCGTCGACGCGATCGACAGCTTCCACCGCCGCCGCACGCGCGCGCGGCCGCGCGCCTCCAGAAAGAAGAGGACACGCGGCCGCGCAATGCGCTGAGCCGCCTAACAACCTCAGCCCACGACGTCCGATGCGAATGCGCATCGCCCTCGCCTTGCTGCTGCTCTGCGCAGCCACAGCCGAACCTCAGCAGCGAGCAACGACCGCCTCGTCGCGAGCTGCACCACCACCCGGTCTCGACGCGTTCGTCGCCACAATCCAGCGCGACTTCGACGTGCCCGGCGTTTCCGTGGCGATCGTCAAGGACGGACAAGTCGTCCTCGTTAAAGGCTACGGTGTTCGAAAGCTCGGTGAGAGCGCGCCGGTCGATGCACAAACGTTGTTCGGCATCGCGTCCAACACCAAAGGATTCACCGCCACGGCCCTCGGCATGTTGGTCGAGGAAGGGAAGATCGAGTGGGACGCCCCCGTCATCCGCTATCTCCCGAGCTTTGCGATGTACGATCCGTGGGTCACACGCGAGATCACCGTGCGAGATCTTCTCGTGCATCGCAGCGGACTCGGCCTGGGCGCGGGCGACCTATTGTGGTGGCCCGAGTCGGACTACGACCGAAACGAGATCCTACGCCGGCTGCGATTCATCAAGCCGGCGACTTCGTTCCGTACCGCGTACGCGTACGACAACGTCCTGTACCTCGTCGCTGGCGCCGTGATCGAAACGATCTCGGGACAGAGCTGGGAGGATTTCGTGTCGACGCGCATTCTGCGGCGTGTCGGGATGACGCGAAGCAACGTCCACCACTCCGCGGCCGGAGAGCAACGCGGCAACATCGCCGCGCCGCACGCCGAGGTAGAGGGGCGCGTGCGGCCAGTTCGTCCGTTCTTGAGTGACAATACCAATCCCGCCGGTGGGATAAACTCGAACGCCGAGGAGATGGCAAAATGGATGATCGTGCAGCTCGACTCCGGTCGGCTGGCTGACGGCAGTCGCCTCTTCTCGCCGCAGACGACACGCGAAATGTGGAGCATCGTGACGCCGATTCGGATCACGGCGCCACCGCCGGGACTCGAGCATCTGCGACCCAACTTCAACGGCTATGGTTTGGGCTTCGGGCTCGCCGACTATCGTGGATACCAGCGTGTGCAGCACAGCGGCGGTTTGCCGGGTTACCTGTCGCTCGTGACGATGATTCCGGAGCAGAAGCTCGGCGTCGCAGTCCTCACCAACCAGGAATCGGGTTTCGCGTTCAGCGCCATCACGTATCGCATCGTCGATCATTACTTGGGCGCTCGTCCGATGGATTACGCGACGATCTTCAAACGGCTCCGCGACAAGCAGCGTGCCGAGTTCGCCGAGGCGGATCGCGCGACCGCGGGCGCGCGTGATTCGACATCGGGTCCGTCGCTGCCCTTGGAGACATACGCTG
Organism: Gemmatimonadaceae bacterium; assembly: GCA_035253585.1. Lineage (GTDB taxonomy): Bacteria > Gemmatimonadota > Gemmatimonadetes > Gemmatimonadales > Gemmatimonadaceae > DATFBY01. The sequence goes on from DATFBY010000057.1 coordinate 61,347, forward strand.
GTGCGTACGAGGACGCCTGGTACGGCGACATTCCCATCGGTGTGGAGAACGGTAAGCTCGTCATCCGCTTCGCGCACACGCCGTCGCTGGTCGGCGACCTCGTGCATTGGCAGCACGACACGTTCGTCGCGCGCTGGCGCGACCGCGAGCTGCGCGCCGACGCGTTCGTGACGTTCGCGCTCAATCCCGATGGAACCGTCGATCACGCGACGATGCGGGCGGTGTCACCCATTACCGATTTCAGCTTCGACTTTCACGATCTGCGGCTGGAGCGTAAGAAGCCGGGGCGGTAGTCACAGCGCGTGAATGCGCCGTTGCGCACGATTTAGATCACGCACGGTCGTGACGGGCGTGTATCCTGTCGGCCATGCAAGCCGCCGTCAGCCAAGCACTGCCCGTGCTCGTGCTCGAGAACGTCAGCCGGTCCTTTCGCGCAGGACTGGCGGGATGCATCGCCGACGCGCGAGCGCTCGATCGCGTGTCATTGGTGGTGCGGCGTGGCGAGATCGTCTTGCTCACCGGACGCCGCGGCTCAGGGAAGACCACACTGCTGCATTGCGCGGCAGGAATCATGACGCCCGACTCGGGGCGCTTGAGCTGGGGCGGTTTGTCCAAGCGGCCAAAGTGGATCGCCCTCGCCACCGCGCGGGATCTCGGCCATGCCGCACCGACAGTCGGCGAGAGCATCGAAGAGTCGATCGGCAGCTCGACTCACTCGGTTTGGAACATCGACGCCCTCGTTACGCGAGCGATGCGAATCGCCGGTCTCGATGTCCCGCGTCTCACCTCGCTGACACACCTCACGCCGCGCGACCGCAGTCGGCTCAGAATCGCGCGAGCTGTAACGCGCGCCTACATCGAATGCGGCGAGATCCGCTGCCTTCTCATCGACGGCTCGGCGGACGCCGAACCGCTGGCCCTCCGCGCCAACGACCTCCACGCGCTCGAACGCCAGCTTGGCTGCGCCGTCATCGCCGCCGCCAACTCGTTAGGCATCGATGGGTGCGCGGTTCCGCGGACGCTGATCCTGGAGCACGGACGGCTCATCGCTGACCTCAAACATCTCGCGATACGGCCGGAGCCCGCACGCGTTCCCGCAAAGGTGCACCGCTCACCGGTCCTGACCGATGTTGACCCCCTTCCGGCCCTCCTCTAGCTTCCGCGATCCGCTCGCACGCGGCTCCCCTCGGCAACGCCGCATCGCATCGGCGTCCTCGCGCCACATACATGCCCGAATTTCGTCTCTACAACACTCTCACCAGACGTGTCGAGCCATTCGCGCCCGCCGATGGCCGAACGGTCCGCATGTACACCTGCGGCCCAACCGTCTACAACCCGGCACACCTGGGAAATTTTCGGACCTTCGTGTTCGAAGATCTGCTGCGTCGCACGCTACGTCTCGCGGGCTGGCAGGTGAAGCAGGTCATGAACCTGACCGACGTCGACGACAAGATCATCAAGAGGGCGTACGAGCAGGGAATCACGATCGGTCAAATCACCGAGCCGATCAGCAAGATCTTCTTTGCCGACCGCGACTTTCTCCGGATAGAACCAGCCGAAGTCTATCCGCGAGCGACGGATCACATTCCGGAGATGATCGAGATCGTCGATGCGCTGATGAAAAAAGGGATCGCCTACAAAGCGGACGACGGCTCGATCTACTTCGCGATCACGAGATTCCCCGGCTACGGCAAGCTCTCTCGGCTCGACACCCGCGACATCAAGCCGGGTGCGCGCGTCGCGGCCGACGACTACAACAAAGAAGACGTTCGCGACTTCGCGCTGTGGAAGTCGGCCAAGCCGGAAGATGAAAAGAGCGGTGCGGCATGGGATTCACCGTGGGGTCGAGGCCGCCCCGGATGGCACCTCGAGTGCTCCGCCATGGCACGCAAACACCTCGGCGACACACTCGACATCCATTGCGGCGGCGTCGACAACATCTTCCCGCACCACGAAGACGAGATCGCGCAATCCGAAGCGGCAACCGGCGCTCCGCTCGCGCGCTTCTGGTGCCACGGCGAGTTCCTGCTCACCGAAGGCGCGAAGATGGCGAAGCGCGTCGGAAACGTGTTCACCGTGGACGGCCTCCGACAGGAAGGAATCTCCGCGGCCGCAGTGCGCCACTTCATGTTCACCGCCCACTATCGGAGCCAGCTGAATCTCACCGAGGAGGCACTGGATCAAGCGACCTCCGCCGTACGGCGTATCGGAGCATTCGCCGAGCGTTTGAGGGAAGTGCGAGGCGGCACCGCGGGGCTCGTGAGCGCGGCGGAAGAATTGGAGCGCGAAGCGACAGAAGCGCTCTTCGATGACCTCAACGCGCCGCGCGCACTCGCCGCACTTCACACTTTCATTACGGCGGCGAACAAAGAGCTCGACAGCGTGAGCGCGAGTGGCGATGCCGCGTCGCTCGAACGCGCGCGCGCCGCGTTCTCGCAAATCGCCGGACTGCTGGATGTGGTTCCGGAACGCGAGGCGGAGGATCCGACGCTGGCACGCTGGGTCGAAGATCGGCTCGCCGAACGCCAACGCGCCCGCGCAACGCGCGATTTTGCGACCGCCGACTCGATTCGGAAGGAGATCGAGTCAAAGGGGGTGGCGATAGAGGATACGCCGACGGGGACGAAGTGGCGGAGGTCGTAGGCACGGCGCAGGGGCGCTTCCAGGGAAGCCATTCGCCATCCGCCATCCGCCATCCGCCATCCGGGTCTTCGGCGCAGCGATCTCGCTGGCTGACCGCGGATGGCGGATGGCGGATGGCGCCGTCACCTTGACCAACTGGCGGCGCGATGCCGGCGCGTCACAAATCCCGTACCATCGCCGTAACCCTTCACTTGACTAGCTCTTCCCTGCTGGCTATCCTACATGTCTCGCAAAAAACAGCCGTGCTGACGTAGCTCAACTGGCAGAGCACCTGATTTGTAATCAGGCGGTTGCGAGTTCGACTCTCGCCGTCAGCTCTCCAGGGGAGCTGGCGGCGTGCATACGAGAGCGGCTGGTGCGCGGGGAATGCGGTGCGCGGTGGGATACCCAAGCGGCCAAAGGGAGCAGACTGTAAATCTGCCGGCTCACGCCTTCGAAGGTTCGAATCCTTCTCCCACCACTCGGGGAGTTCGACGGCGATTCTCGCGGGAGTAGCTCAGCTGGTAGAGCGCAAGCCTTCCAAGCTTGATGTCGCGGGTTCGAGCCCCGTCTCCCGCTCTGCTTCGGGACTCGGCCATCGGGTGTCGGCGTCATGGAGGTAAATCCTCGAGCGCCACGCGCCGAATGCCGAGGGCCGAGTCGCGATGTAGTTCGCTCGCGTAGCTCAGTTGGTAGAGCACACCCTTGGTAAGGGTGAGGTCACCGGTTCAATCCCGGTCGCGAGCTCTGAGGTGATGAGTCAGCTCGGGGCTCGCGATTTCGGCACAGCCGACGGCGCGAGCCCCCGCTGTGCGCAGCGTAGGTAAGTCTCTCGGAACAACTCTCACTATCGAGATTCAGGATCCATGGCCAAGGCAAAGTTTGAGCGGACGAAGCCGCACGTGAACGTGGGGACGATTGGGCACGTCGATCATGGGAAGACGACGTTGACGGCGGCCATCACGGCGATCCAGGCCAAGAAGGGCTTGGCCCAGTTCACGGCCT
>DATFBY010000058.1:0-4417 GCA_035253585.1 Gemmatimonadaceae bacterium
AGACTTCCGAAGAAGAGACCGGCCAGGATCGATACGACCAACGTGAAGAGAAGAACTCGTTCGTCGAGCGTGATCTCCTCTACGCGGGGAAGATTGGTCGTCGCCTGCGCGGCCAGGAGCAGCTTGAGAAATCCCTTCCCAACCGCCACGCCCGCCGCGCCGCCGAGCAGGGCGAGCACCAGACTTTCCGTGAGCAGCTGTCGCGCGACGCGACCGCGTCCAGCACCCAACGCCTGACGAATGGCGATCTCGCGGCGACGCGCCGTCGCGCGCGCGAGGAGCAGATTGCCCAGGTTCGCGCACGTGATCAGCAGCACGAACACGACCGCGCCCATCAGAATGAGCAGCCGCGTCTCGACGCCATCGACAACCGTGTCGCGTAACGGGCGCACGCCGATCTGGAGGTTGGTGTTGAACAGCGGCCAATCGCGCTCCAGCCGGTCCGCGATCGTCGCCATTCGCGTGCGCACTTGCTCCAGCGTCGTCCCTGGCTCGAGGCGGCCGATCACCTGGAGAAAGTACTGATCGCGATTGCCGCGAAACTCGGCATCGAAGCGCGCCGGCACCCAGAATTCCGTCGATCCGTCGGGGAATCGAAAGTCCTCGGGCATTACACCCACGATCGTGCGCGGAGTGCCGTTCACGGTCAGCGATGTGCCGAGGATGTTGCGATCCTCGCCGAACAGCCGGTGCCAGGTGCCGTAGGCGAGAACGATGACCTGGTCCGCGGCTGGGTTCTCGTCGGTCTCTCGAATCGTACGGCCGAAGAGTGGCCGCGAACGGAGCATCTCGAAGAGACCGCCGGCCGTACGGACGCCTAACAAGCGCTCGGGCTCGCCCCGCCCGGTGATGGTGCCGCTGGCGCCCGAATAGGCCGCCAGCTGAATGCCCTGAGCGTGCGCCTCCCAGTCGTAGTAGCTGCCCGGCGACGTCGAGTTGAGCTGCCCAGGCGCGGCGTCTCGCGGCACCTCGCCCAGCGCAACCAGGCGCTCCGGCTCCGGCAGCGCCAGCGGCTTGAGGAGCACGCCGTTCACCAGACTGAAGATCGCGGTGTTGGCGCCGACGCCCAACGCCAGCGTCATCACCGCCACTATCGTGAACGCCGGACTCTTCACCAGCGAGCGCGCCGTAAAACGAAGGTCCTGAACCAGAGAGTCCATCATCGATTGTTCCTGAAGCGGAGTGGTGAGAGCGATGGCCATGTGCGCGCGCTCCGTGCGCTCGGCGCGGCGCTCGCGGTTGGCGAGTCGAACCAGATCCGGTAGCTCGGCGAGGAAGACACGGGCGCCGCGGGTGCATCCGCCGGAGCGGAGGGCCTCCTCGTAGACGTCGGCGAAGACCAGCGTCATCTCCTCCGCGAACGCGGTCCGGAAGCGCGGCGGCAAAAGGAGGCGAAGCAGCGCGCGATACGCGCGCACCGGGAACGGCATCACGATCCCGTCTCCGTCGACGTCGGCCGCAGGCGCGGAAGCCGGGGAAGCAGCCGCTTGGACCGCGCCATCGCGGCCAGCCGCTCCAGCCGTCGGGCCTCGGTGCGGGCGGCGTCCAGCCCCTGACGCGTGATTCTATAGTAGCGGCGCCGGGGGTCGTCCTTCGCTCCCCGCGGCCGGTGCGCCAGCTCCTCGATCAGCCCCGCATCGAGCATACGCTTGACCGCCGCGTACAGCGTGCTGGCGGTGAGCCGCACTTCGCCGTCGGTGCGCGCGGCGATGTCCTGGATGATCGCGTAGCCGTGGAGGTCGCGGTCCACCAGCGAAAGGAGGATCTGGAAGACCGGCGTGGTGATGGGTCCGATCATCTATGTCATCCGTTGCTATACCGCGCGATGGTATAGTCGGGAGAGCGACGCGTCAAGCGTGCACATGAAAGGCAGCTCCTTCCCCTTCATTGCCTTGTCGCTCCAGACGGTATCGCTCATGGATCGCTCGTCGCATTCCAGGAGCGCACATGAGCGAAGTCACGGCTGCCGTTACACCGGGTACGTTGCGCCCCAGACGGCACGTGATCAGCGCGCGCCGCGGCGGCGACACGGTGCTGCTGGACGCCGAGCGTGATCGGTATTTCACGCTGAACGAGGTTGGCGGACGAGTGTGGGAGCTGCTCGTCGAGCGCCCACGCACCATCGATCAACTGCTCCTTGCACTCGAGCATGAGTACGATGTCAGCCGTGGAACGCTGACCGGGGACCTCGGCCGGCTGATCGACGAGCTGCTGGCCGCAACGTTGGTCGAGCGGAGCGAGTCGTGAGCAGCGTGCCGAATCCGTCGCTCGCGCGCTGCTTTCTCGCCTTGACCGTGGCCAAGGTCGCGCTGCTCTCCAGCAGTATGCGCCGCATCGCCGGAGCAATCCACCGACGCGCGCCGACGCCGTTGCCTAACGAGTTCGTCGCTCGCGACGAGCTCGAGCGATTGGCTCGTCAGGTGGCGACCGCAGCCGCGTTTTTCCCGGGCCGCGCGCGCTGCCTGGAGCAGTCGCTGGTGATCTACTCCTTCCTTCGCCGCGCCGGCATCCGGGCACGACTCCGCCTCGGCGTGAGGCCTCATCCGTTCGAGGCGCATGCATGGGTCGAGTACGAAGATCAGCCGATTTTCGAGGATCCTGAGAAGATCGCACGGTTCGTCCCGCTGCCGGAAACCGCCGCGTGAAGTTCTTCCTCTGCACGCTCGGGCATCCGGCGTCGGCGACGCTTTCGCAATGGCTGACGCGTGTACCGGCCGGCTCCGTCTCGGAGCGTTACGACGGCGAAGAGTTCGCCTGCGCGGGTGACGGCAGCCGCATCGCCCGGCTCGGCGCTCTCGTCACCGTCGGTCAGGTACGCCTCGACAATCGCCAAAGCGTTGCCGCTTGGGCCGGAGTGCCCGCGCACGAGCACAGCGACCTCGAGCTCGTCACTCGCGTGTTCGCCAGAGCCGGAATCTCCTCGATCCCGAAACTCCTCGGCGACTTCGCCTTCGCTATCTGGAACGCGCGGACGCGTTCACTCGTTGCCGCGCGCGATGCGTTCGGAATCAGAACGCTCTTCCACCGAGCCGCCGACGATGGCCTCGTCCTCTCCTCGCGCGCATCGCTTCTGGCCGACGAGTGGAAGTTCGATCTCGGCTACCTGGCCGACTTCCTGGTGGCCGGGAGCGATCCGTCCGAGCCGACGCCATACGCCGGCGTGTCGAGCGTGCCGTCAGGCGCGTTGCTCGAGGTGCGCCGCGGTCGCCGTTGCCTAACGACGTATTGGTCGCCGTCGATGTTCGACGCTACCGCGTACGAGCCGGAGCCTGACGATCCCGTCGAGCTCGTCTCGCGCTTTCGCACAGTCTTCTTGGAGGGCGTGGAGGCACGCGCGACCGACCAGTGTCCCGTCTGGTCGCAGCTCTCCGGCGGACTCGATTCGTCGTCCGTCGTCTCGGCGGTGACGCATCTCGCGCGCGAAGGGCGCGTCGCCCCCATCGCCGGCACGGTCACGTTCGTCGACACGGTTGCTGACGACGAGCGGCCGTTCTCCGGCGCCGTAGTCGAGAAGTGTGGTGTGCCGAATCATCAGCTGACCGACTTCTGGATGTGGCAGGACGACGGACTCGCTCCACCGCGCACCGAAGCGCCGGTAGAGACCTATCCGTTCTACGCGCGCGATCGGCGCGCCTGCGACATCATCGCGGCGGGCGGCGCTCGCGTCCTTCTCACCGGGCAGGGCGGCGATCAGTACCTGAGCGGTCCTCCCTTCCACATCGCCGACCGGATCGCGCGGCACGATTACGCGCGCGCGGCCAAGCTGGCGCTCGACTGGGCGATCGATGGTCGCGTGTCCTTCTGGAACGTGATTGCCAAGTACGGTCTCGCGCCACTGCTGCCGGCGCCGGTACGAACCCGCCTGGCAGCCTCTCACTTTCGAACGCCGCCGTGGATCAGGCCCCGTTTCGCGCGCGAAATGACGGTCGCGAGACGGCACGGTTACAATCGAATGCTCGCTGGTCCGCGCGGCCGAAAGTTCGCCGCGCTGCTTGCCTACGAGACCGCGCACTTCGGCCGCTACAGCGATGTCACGCTGTATCACGAGCGGTTCGAGCTGCGGCATCCCTTCCTGTATCGCCCACTCGTCGAGCTGGCGCTCGGCCTTCCGATATCGCTGCGCGCACGGCCCGGCCAGCAGAAGTGGATTCTTCGCCAGGCGATGCGCGGAATCCTGCCGGAGCGCGTCTGCCATCGACGCGCCAAGGGCACGGTCGATGGCCGCATGGTGTGGTCGCTCGCGCGCGAGAAAGCGCTGGTAGACTGGCTTCTCCATGATCCGATCCTCGCCGATCTCGGATGCATCGAGCCGGCTCCACTTCGCGCCACTGCTCTCGACGCCGCGCGCGGAGCGCTCGGCCACATCGTGCCACTCATCGCCGCGCTCTCGCTGGAGACGTGGCTTCGCGTTCGAACA
>DATFBY010000059.1:0-17266 GCA_035253585.1 Gemmatimonadaceae bacterium
CGACCCGCCGGGTTTCCCCATTCGGCCATCCAGGGCTCACTGCCTGTGTGCGGCTCCCCCTGGCTTATCGCAGCTTACCACGGCCTTCCTCGCCTCCGTGTGCCCAGGCATCCCCCACATGCCTTCTCTCGCTTGACTACCATGATCAGTGTAGCCAAGCCAACACGCGCAATTGATATGTGATCAGTCTCTCGCGCTTCACCGACGCACATCCACTTTGCAATGAATGCCACGCCGCCGAAGCAAATGAGAATTCACATCCCACGATCTACCATTCATCAGTTGTCAAATAGCGGCCGCTGACGCAAACCAAAAACGTCGCGGGCAAGCTTGGAATAATAGCTTGTTTAGAAGCACGAGTCAACGCCGCGGGAATCGGGAAACGGGAAGCGGGAAGCGCGAACACACCTGACGAATACCATCTCCGTCGGCCTGTCCCGCTTCCCGCTTCCCGCTTCCCACTCTACCGTTCGCCCATGCTCGCCCAAGTCAGCTCGAAAGGCGCGCGACGATGGAACGACGGACATCCATGGATCTACCGGAGCGACGTCACCATCGCGCCCACCGGCGACGCCGGCGCGGTCCGCGTCCAAGATCATCGCGGACGCGAGCTCGGCTGGGCGCTCTGGAGCCCACGCTCCGAGATCTCACTGCGCCTCCTCGATCGCAACACCGACGCACGCATCGACGCCGACTGGTGGCGTACACAACTCGCGCGCGCCATCGCGCGACGCCGCTCCCTCGCCGACACCGATGACGTCAATGCCTACCGACTCGTACACGGCGAAGCCGACGGTCTGCCATCGCTCATCGTCGATCGCTACGACAAATGGCTCGTCGTCCAGCTGCTGAGCGCGGGACTCGAGCGATTTCGTGCCGACATCGTCGGCGCCCTCCACGATCTCACCTCGCCGCTCGGCGTCCTCGCACGCAACGACGTGCCGGTGCGCGCCAAAGAAGGACTGCCCGTCGACTCGGAGCTTCTCGCCGGTGAGGTCCCGCGCACGATCGAAGTGCGCGAGCACGGCGTGCGCTACTACGCGGCACCATGGGACGGACAGAAGACCGGCGCCTTCCTCGATCAACGCGAGAACCGCGCGCTCGTCGGACGCATCGCGCGCGGACGCGCACTCGACTGCTTCAGCTATCACGGCTCGTTCGCGCTTCACCTGGCGCGCGGCGCCGACAGCGTGATCGCGCTCGACTCGTCAGGCGCGGCGCTGGCGCGAGCGAAGGAAAATGCCGCGCTGAACGGCATCGCCAACATCGAGATGGTCGAAGCCAACGCCTTCGACAAGCTGCGCGAGCTCTCGTCCGATCGCGCTCGACGCTTCGACACGATCGTGCTCGATCCACCGGCCTTCGCCAAGACACGCGCGTCACTCCCCGGCGCGCTGCGCGGCTACAAGGAGATCAATCTCCGCGCCATGCGTCTGCTGGCGCCCGGTGGTCTGCTCTTCACCGCGAGCTGTAGCTTCCATCTGACCAAGCCGCTCTTCCTCGAGATGCTCGACGACGCCGCCGCCGACAGCGGCCGCCGCCTCGCCCTCCGCGAGCTCCGCGGCCAACCACTCGATCATCCGGAAGTCCTGACGATCCCGGAGAGTGGATACATAAAGGGGGTGGTGGTGGAGGCGATGGAGTGGAGATTCGAGATTCGAGATTCGAGATTCGGGGCGGAACACCTCAGGAGTTCCGAATCCGCCGTTCCGAATCTCCAATCTCGAATCTCTAATCTCGATGCACATCCCTAATCCAAAACGAATACCCCACCGTACTCACCAACATCACGAACACCGTCAGCAGGATCGCTCCCACGCTCCAGCGCGGTGGCAGGAGCGCGGCCAGTCCAAGCACCACGCCGCAGATCACCATGATGCGCGAGCCGACGCGATGGGTGCGCTCCCACACGGCGTCGCTGCGGAGCGTCCACGGGGTGCGGATTCCGAAGAAAGGATTGCGCGGAATGCCCGTCATCTGGAAGCCGATGAAGATCAGCATCGCGCCGATGCCTAACACGATGACGCGGACGACTTCGATGCGCCATCCGAGCGCGCTCCCGAGCATCGCGATGTGAACTAATGCGAGGAACGAGACCACCACCGCCGCCACATTCTCCGTGGCGCGGACCTGTGGCGCCTCACCCGCCGCTCGGCGCGCCAGCCGCGTCACGAACGAGAGAATGAGGAAGACGCCTAACGCGATCGCCGGCATCAGGAATGCGCCCCACGCCTTTGGCGCCCACCCGTCCGCCTGACCGCTGAATCCCCAGTGAATCGCAACCAGATCGGGCAGTCGCGGATACACTGCGATCGAAAAAATCACGGCGATTGCGATCGCCACCAGTGCCACGATTTGCCGCAAAGACCTCTCCTCCTCGCGGGCGCTTGCGCCTTTCCACTTCCCGCTTCCCGGCTTTACCTCTTCTGGCACGTCGGACAGTAGTACGTCGATCTTCCCGCCTGCACGATCCGCTTGATCCGTCCTCTACATCGCGCGCACTTCTTCCCCTCGCGATCGTACACTCGCCAGCGCGCTGATCGCGCGTCGTCCGTGTACCGCGCGGCGGGCGATCGGCGGAGCACGGAACGAATCGCGTTTACCAACGTTCCTAGTCTGGCTTCGGACAGGCGTGACGCCACCGCCTTGGGCGAGATCTTCGCCGCCCACAGCGCTTCTGCCGCGTAGATATTGCCCACTCCGGCCACGATCCGCTGGTCGAGCAGCGCCGGCTTGATCGGTCCGCGGCGCTTCGAGAGCGCCTTCCGCAGATACGCCGCGTCGAACGCATCATCGAACGGCTCGGGACCGAGCAGCGGCAACGTCGTCACGCCTGGCTCCACTACAGTCAACTTGCCGAGCGCGCGAGGGTCGACCAGTGCGACCCGACTTCCGTCGTCGAGCACGATCGACGCGCGCACGTGCGCGGGCTCGACCGCACCGGCGGCCAGAATCTCCCAATCGCCCGTCATGATGAAGTGCACTTCGATCGCCGCGCCGTCATCGAGGTGTAGCCGCTGGTGCTTGCCGCGTCGCTCGACAGCGACGATCCGTCTCCCCTTTGCCCGCTCGACGCGATCGGCCGGCACACGTCGCACGAGGGATGGATGCAGGAGCAAAAGGTCGACGATCAGCTTGCCGACCGCAGCGCGCTCGACCAGTCGCTTGGCGCGCTCGACCTCTGGCAGCTCAGGCATGCGCTAGCTCAGGCATCCGTAATTCAGGCATCACGAACGCTACGACTTCGTGTCGTCACGCTCAAGTTTTCGCGCGTGCTAACACGTTGACATGCGTTCGTTGCGTCAGCGAGAATCCACCCGTGGAAACTCCCACGCACGTTCTCACCCTCGAGCAAAAAGCAGCGCGCGTGCCGGCGGTGCGACGCACGCTGATCGTCATCCTCGCGCTCAATCTCGTCGTCGTCCTCATCAAAGTCGTCGTCGGATTGCGCACCGGCGCGCTCTCGGTCATCGGCGCGGCGCTCGAGTCGACGCTCGACCTCGTCAACAACATCGTCGGCATCCTGCTCGTCCAGGTCGCGGCGATCGGGCCTGACGAGAATCATCCGTACGGCCACGCCAAATTCGAGACGTTGGGCGCGCTGGCAATCGTCGGCTTCCTTTCCATCTCCTGCTTCGAGCTGCTCCGTGAAGGAGTGACGCGCGCGATCGCCGGCGTCGCGCCACGGACGCCCACCGTGCTCGAGATGTCGCTCATTGCGCTCACGATGGCGGTGAATCTCTTCGTCGTCCGATACGAGCGGCGACGTGGACGAGCGCTCCAGAGCGCCTTCCTCCTCGCCGACGCGGCGCATACCCACAGCGACATCTACGTCACCGTAGCCGCGCTCGCGTCGCTGATCCTGTCGCGCATCGGCTTCGGCCAGGTCGATCCGATCTTGGCGGTTGTCGTTGCGCTCGTCATCGCTTGGAACGGCTACCAGATCGTGCGCGGCACGGTGCCGGTGCTGGTCGACGAGCGAGCAGTCGACGCCGACGAGATCCGCCGACTCATGGGCACTGTCCCTGGCGTGAAAGAAGTTCGCAGCATCCGCACGCGGCGCGGCGCCACGGGCGTCGTGCTGGCCGAGTTGACGATCGCGGTCGACGGTCAGACCAGCGTCGCGCGGTCGCACGAGGTGGCCGATGAGGTCGAGGCATGTATCGCCCGCGCGCTTGGGGAGTCCGAAGTGATGGTGCACATCGAGCCAACTTGAATTGGCCCGAGGGGTTGCGCCGGATGCCGGACTATCTACCTTAGATGATCGCCACGCACGTCTCCCGTACCGCCGAGCTCATGGCCCATCGACCGCGCTCTCTCAAGCACGAGTACGAGCTGTACGTCGAGCGGGAAATCGAGGACTACAAGGAGTCGGTGCCACGACACGTCCTTCTCTCCATCGGAGATGAGGCGGTCGCGTCGATTACCAATCAAACGCAGCTGTCACTGACCGAGCTCCTCCTCTGCGATGAGGTGGACCGGATCATTCGCGCGCGGTTGCGTCTCCCTTCCTATACGACATGGCGGCGCCGCCGGCTCAAAGCGCTCAAGGAGCTGAGCCGGCCGGAGCGCTGGGGATTGCTCCCGGACGGAATGCTCGCCAAGACTGTCGAGAGCGCGAAGGAAGGACACGTGCTGGTGGCGGGCGCGGTCGAGGAAGGACCGGCGCTTTATCTCGCAGCGAACGGATGCGAGGTCACGGCACTCGACAGCACCGAGGACATGCTCGAGCGCGTCATCCACGCCGCCACCGCCGTCGGTCTCACTGGACTCGTCCACGGCAAGATCGCGGACCTCGGCAGCTACGCACCGGAGGTCCCGCTCAAGGCAGTGGTTTGCACCACTGGCGCCTTGGCGTCGCTATCCCGTCCGGAGCGAGAGCGCGCCATAAGCCTGCTGCAGGAGGCGACGACCGACGGCGGCGTCCATATGCTGGAGACGAGCGCCGACGACGAGGGATTGGTCACCCGTGAGGAGCTCGAGGCGAGCTACCAAGGGTGGCAAATTTTCGTCGAACCGGGGTTCAACTGCGCGGAGACGTTCCTCGCCAGGAAGAGCGTCGCGTAACGATCGGACACGCGTTCGACGTGTCATAGTGCAACGGCTGACCCTTGTTGGTCGGCCTTTTCGTTTCTAAGCCGTTGGTACATAAGGACATGGAGTTCTGGCCCGAATGGCACCCGTAATGCCTTGAGTGTGGCAACCTCCGGAAGGACCGGAGCGTTGCTCCCGTGAGGATCTTATGGCGGCCAATCGCGCCTCGAGCACTACCATAGAAGAGCCAATCGGCATCGTGATCTCGCGCGGCAGTCGTGCCGAGCCGGCGCCGGTGGTATCGGCATACGTCTGGGGTCCTGCTCCAGAGGTAGACGCACCGGAGACGAAGGCGGCCTAACCGTTCTCCGCCAAAACCTTCGCTGCGTCGAGCGCCGGTGAGCGAAAGCGAGCCGGCGCTTCTGCATCGAGATTAGAGATTCGAGATTGGAGATTCGGGGAAATTCGGAGAGAACCGGGGAGAATCGGTCGAATCTCCCCGAATCTCTAATCTCGAATCTCCAATCTCGATGGTACTTCGGTACGCCGCTTGCCCCTCCCACTTCCGTGCGCGACCGATTCGAAGAGATCGAATCCGAACGGAGCTCCCTGCTCCGACGCCGCATCTCGGAGCTCGGACTGTCCATCAAGGGGACCCTCCTCGAACGGCTGGTCAACCAGCTGTACGACGAGCTCGCCGCCAAGTCGCTCGTCCTCCGACCACCCGTTTACCTGAGCGACCAATGGGGCTGCCCGGACGGGACACCACTCATCGGTGTCCCGTTCTATCTCGCCGACCCGCGTCTGACGAAGCTCGAGGAAGAGTATGCGGTCGACGTCGAAAGCGAGAACGACGTGATGCGCTACCTTCGGCACGAGGCGGGACATGCGTTCAATTACGCCTACCGCCTCTATGATCGCCCCGAATGGCGACGCATCTTCGGGCCGTACTCGCGTCCATACCGCGAGCGCTACCGCGTGAACCCCTTCTCGCGCCAACACGTCAGACACATCCTCGGCTGGTACGCGCAGAAGCATCCCGATGAAGATTTCGCCGAGACGTTTGCGGTGTGGTTGACGCCGGGTGTGGATTGGCGAGCCGACTACCAGGGGTGGCCCGCGTTAGGCAAGCTGGAGTACGTCGATCAGCTGATGAGCGAGGTGGGCGGAGAGATGCCGGAAGTGCCTGACGTGACGGAGGACGATCTCCCCGTCGAGGCCATGGACTACACCGTCGAAGAGCATTATCTCGACGCGAACGAGCCGCTGCCGGTCGAGGACGAAGGGCACTTCGACGGCGATCTGCGGACGATCTTCGCCACCGTCGCCGAATCACCCGAAGGAGAGGATGCGAGCGAGTTCCTGCGCCGGCACCGCCGCGAGATCGTGGGCCGCATTGGATACTGGACGGGCGAGAGCACGATGACCACGCGCGCATTCGTGGATCTGTTGGCAAAGCGAGCGGCGGCGCTCGGACTTCGCGTTCGTGGACTCGAGGCGTCCACGCTCATCGAGCTCACCGCATTCGGAACCGCGGTGATGATGAACTACCGGTACACCAATACCCTGGGCGGCACTCCCGCGGACGAGAACGACTAAAGAGCCCTGAGTGAAAATCACGATCCTGCACGCTGCCGACGCGCTCGAGCCACCGGTGGATCCCGTGCTCGATCAACTCGAAGAGGCGCTTCGCGCGAACGGACACGAGCCTTCGCGACTGTCGGTGGCCGACCAGGTCGAGCCGCTGGTCGCCGCGCTGAGCGAGACGAAACCGGAGCTGGTGTTCAACCTCGCCGAATCCTTCGGCGGAAAGAGCGCGCTCGAGTCGAACGTCGCGGCGCTCCTCAACCTTGTCGATCTGCGCTACACGGGGTCGAGCCCAGCGGGTCTGCTGCTCGCCGGCGACAAGACGCTCACCAAGAAGGTTCTCTCCTTCCACGGCATCAAGACGCCCGAGTTCGCCACGGTCTATCGCGGCGCGCTCGACTGGGCCGGCGACATCGCCTTCCCACTCATCGTGAAGCCTCCGCAGGAAGATGCCTCGTTAGGCGTCTCGTCCAAGGCGGTGGTGTACGACATCAAGCAGCTCCTGGAGCGCATCGATTCGCTTCAGGCAGAGTTCCAGCAGCCGGCGCTCGTCGAGCAGTTCGTGGAGGGGCGAGAGTTCTACGTCGGCGTGATCGGCAACGCGAACGCCGAAGCGCTGCCGATCATCGAGCTGGATTTCTCCAACTTTCCCCCCGACCGCCCGAAGATCGCCAGCTGGGAAGCGAAATGGGGCGACGAAGGCGAGGGCGAGGGCGCCGAGTTCGAGGGAACGAAATCGATTTTTCCGGAGTCGCTCGACGAGGAGCTAGCGACGCGCATGCAAGCGGTGGCGGTGGACACCTTCCATGCCCTGCGCCTCCGCGATTATGCCCGCGTCGATCTCCGCGTCACGCCCGAAAACGAGATTTACGTGATCGAGGCGAATCCGAACTGTTATCTCGAAAAGGAAAGCGAGTTCGCGCGCGCCGCGGCGAAAATGGAGCTGTCGTACGAGCAGCTCATCGCCCGTATCGTCGAGCTGGCCGCCGCTCGATATGCCCGGTAGAGATACAGATCGACGCGAAAAGAGAGAGGCCAGCGAGTCGCTCGCTGGCCTCTCTCTCATCGTCTATCTCCTACGTCCCCCTTTCTTCCTCGCTCCTCCCTTCCGCCGCGACGTCTTGCGGGCGCCACCCTTCCGTCCGCCCTTCCGCGCGCCTTTACGCGCGCCGCCCTTCCGTCTCCCGCCTTTCTTCCGTGCTGCCATGGCTGAATCTCCAGATCTGGAGTGTTGACCGCCGGACGATCCCCCGGTGGACCGCCGACGTGCCGTGCGCGACGCGCGCGCACGAAACATCACAGACGGCTCTTCAGACCGTGCTCAAAAACTGCTCAGACCGCGTCGCTCAAACTCGTGAACGTGAAATCACGCACCTTGAGAGGAGGAACCACCACCGCGGCGCCCGCGCTCCCCGATTCGCCAGACGGAACGCGAATCGGCCGACCCATTGCCTCGAGATTGTTGAGCATGAAGATCGGCGACTCGTTGTAGCGCAAATTCTTTACCGCGCGCGTGATCTTCCCGTTCTCGATCAGGAACGTGCCATCGCGCGTGAGGCCAGTGAACAGGATCGTGCGCGGATCCACCGGACGGATGTACCAGAAGCGGGTGACCAGTAAACCGCGCTGCGTCGATGCGATCATGTCTTCGATCGTCGCGTTGCCGCCGTTCATGCGAAGCGATCCGACAAACGGCGTCGGCGTCTTCCCCTGCTTCTGCGCCCAGAATCTGTCGTACGCCAGATTCTTCACCACCCCATTCTCGATCCACACCGTGCGGCCGATCGGAAGTCCTTCGCCGGAGAACGTATTCGCCGCCGACTCGCGATCGAGCGGATCGGAATACAGCGTCACCCGCTCGTCGACAACCTTCATCCCGATCTTGTTTCCACCGCCGGCCTTGGTGAAAAAGCTGCGTCCTTCGTCCGCATTGCGCGCGTTGAGCGCGAACGCGATGAGCTGCACGAGATTTCCGACCGCGGTCGGCTCCAGCACAACCGTGTACCGACCCGGCTCGATCGCTACCGCATTGGCCGAGCGCTTCGCTTTCTCCGCCGCGCGCGCCGACAGCTCCGCAGGCTGGATCTTGCTGACGTCCCAGTCGGTCGCGCCGGCCCAACCCGAGCCCAGGCCGTCAGGCGTACGGACGGTCGTTGTCAAAATCGACGAGGTCGACCTGCCGTAGGCGAAGAGGCCCTTCGAGTTCGCAACCGCGAACGATCCAGCGGCCGCCTCGAGATATCCGGTCGACACCAGATTCTCGCGTCGCGCCGAATCGGTGATCGGGCGAATGGTGCCGGCTCTCCCCGTCGGATCGAGCGCCGCGGTCGCATCGCTCCAATCGATTCGGTCGGCGATCTGCTGCGGCTCGAGCTCGGGCATCGCCTCCGGATCGTCAGGCGACAGACGCGCCAGCTTCTCCGAAATCTCGACGGTCGCCTTGAGCGACGCGTCATCGAGCTTGTTGGTGGTCGCAAAGGCGCTCTTCTTCCCGAACGCGCTGCGCACGGTGACTGTCGTATCGTGATTGTCGCCGCCTGACGACACCTGGTTCACCGCGAAGCGCGTATTCCCCAGCACGCCGCTATTGATCTGGACCCGCGCCTCCTCGGCGGTCGAAAAGGACAGCACGCGCTTGGCCAGCGCCTCGGTGTCGCTGCGCGAGAGATAGCGCGCCGCCTCCACGAACAACGATTTGGGGTTGCTCATGCGCGCCGTCCGGTGTTGATCACATTGATGTTGCGGAAGCGCGAGGGGACGCAGCCATGGCTCACCGCGTTCACCTGTTGCGGCTGTCCCTTTCCATCGAAGAACGAGCCACCCATGAAGTAGCTCGACTTCCCGCCGATCATGTCCATGGCGTTCCAGAACTCGGGCGTCCGCATCTGATACGCGACGTCCTTGAGCATGCCAGCCAGCTTTCCGTTCCTGATCTCGTAGAACAGCTGGCCGCCGAACTGCGCGTTGTAGCGCTGCTGGTCGATCGAGAAGGAGCCGTCGCCGATGATGGCGATGCCGCGATCGGTCGCGGCGATGATGTCTTCCCACGAGACATCGCGCTCGCCGGGGAGCAGCGAGACGTTCGGCATCCGCTGGAACTGAATGTCCGACCACGCCTGAGCATAGGAGCATCCATGCGACCGCACCGGTATGTTCTGCTTGCGATACCAGTCGGCCAGCAGCGGCGCCTGCTCGCGCGTGGTCTGATAGTCGTTGAAGATCCCGTTCTTGACGATCAGGAAATCTTCCGGCTTGACGCCTTCATCGTCCCAGCCGCACGCGGAGAGCGAGCCGACCTGCGATCGGTCGCCCTGCACGTTCATGAACTCCGGACCGTACTTGAAGGAGCCCAGGAACTTGTCAGGCGGGAAGATGAAGCTGGTGCCGGCGAAATTCGCCTCGAATCCCATCGCGCGATCGAGCTCGGTGGGATGGCCGATCGATTCGTGGATGGTGAGCCAGAGGTGCGTCGGATGCAGCACCAGATCGTAGCGTCCGACTTCGACTGGTTTCGCCGACAGCTTCTGTACCGCTTCCTCCGCCCACCGCGGCGCGTTCTCGACGATCTTCGCCTGGACCACATGCTCGTAGCCGCGTCCCATCGGCGCGATCTCGTTCGCCTGACGAGTCTGAAAGTCCGAGAAGTCGGGAGCGACGGCGGTGATCGTGATCTGCGGGAACGATCGAGTGATCGTCTGAACGATCATGCTGCCATCGGTCGACGCGAACGTCTTCTCTTCCCTGACGAAGAACATCGCGGAATTGACGAAGCGCGCACCCTGTACCTTCATCGCTGCTTCATTCGCGCCCAGAAGAAGCGCGACCTTCTCTTCGATCGGCACATTGAACGGGTCGATCTCGGCCGGAGCGCTCCACGTGCCGTTCGGTACCGGAGTGACCGGCGCGAGCTCCACCGGCTTCACGAGAACCGCGCGATTCGCTTTCGCCTGCGCCACGGCTTGTCTGGCGACGCGCGCGACCTCGTCGCGCGTGAGATCGCGGCTGGCCGCGAATCCCCACGCACCATCGACCAACACGCGAACGCCGAAGCCGAACGTATCGGTGTCGGCCAACGCCTGGACGCGGCGCTCTCGCGTGAAGATGTTCTGGTTGCGCACGCGGCTGATGCGTGCGTCGGCGTAGCTCGCACCGGCTGATTTGGCCGCGTCGAGCGCACGCATGGCGAGCTCTTTGAACGATGCATCGCCGCTGGTCGACTGTGCGGCGGGCGCCGGTGCGGGCGCTGTGGCGGGAGGAGGTGCTTGCGTCGTGCTACTGCAGGCAGCGAGTCCGGTTGCAGCAGCGGCAGCGGACGCTTGCTTGAGGAACTCTCGTCTAGTGTGCGCCACGCAGTCCTCGTGCTAACGAGTTGTGAATTGCGCGAATATAGAAATGGAAAAAATCGCACGCAATAGTCCACGCACACGTGATGATGTGACAACTGGACTCGATGAGTGACACGCACGTCGTCGTGATCGGTGGTGGGTTCGCGGGCGTGGCAGCAGCGGTGCGACTCGCGGCCGCGGGCGTGCGCGTCACCTTGCTCGAAGCACGCGAGCAGCTCGGCGGACGCGCGCGCACCGATCTGCTCGAGGATGTACACGTCGACACCGGCGCGCAGTTGATCGCCAGCTCGTTCACGCACACGCGCCGATTGCTCGAGCGCGGTGATGGACCAACACTGCGCGTCACTGCGGGACGAGACGTTTATGTCAGGGACGAACGGCGACTTCCGATCCAGTTCGGCTCGATTCGAAGCCTTCTGGCATTCCCTGGGATCGGCGCACTCGAAAAGCTGAAGCTCGCCGGAACACTGCTCCCATTGCTGGCGCGACATCGCGCGCACCTGGATGCCGATGCCACGCGCCTGCCGGCATCGCTCGATCGGCAAAGCGCGCGCGAGTACGTGACGCAGCACGCCGGATCGCACGTCGCCGATGTGTTGGTGGAGCCGCTGCTCAACGCTTTCTACGCCGCGCGCGGTGACGAAGCGAGCTTCGGCTTCTTCCTCACACTCGGCCACTACGGAAGCGACAGCGATGTGTTGGCGCCGGTCGGCGGCTGGTCGCATCTTCTCGAGCGCGCGTTGTCTGGCATCGCGCACGAAACTGGTAGGGTCGTCGACTCGATTCGAGTCAGTGCCGGCGGTGTGAGCGTACACGCCAACGCGCGCGATTTGAAAGCGCACGGTGCAATCATCGCTACCGGACCTCGAATGGCGGAAACGCTCGTGCGCCAGCTTCCTGGAGCTCAAGTCGAGCTGCTCACGTGGCTCGCCACGCTCGAGCTGCGACGCACGGTGACGCTCGCCCTGGCGGTCGACACCGCGCTCGACCGCGATACGTTCGGCGCGTTCACCGATCCAAGCCCTACGCGAGTCGTGAGCGCATGCGCAGTGTACGGCGCCAAGCTGGGAAGCGACGCACCGGCGCGCTCCGACGTGGTGCTGGCCTGGCCCGCACCGTCTGAAGCGGCGCGACTCGCCGAGGCGTCGTCCGATGCGGTAGTGAGCGCGATGATGCCGGAGATCGAGCAGCTCGTGCCGCGAGTTCGCGGCCGGATCAGACGAGCGCGCGTGTACCGTATGGAAGAAGGCACTCCGCTGGCCCGCACCGGTTTCGCCGCGAGCCGGGAGCGCGGCCGGCAGCTGGCCGACTCGATCGCTGGGCCGATCGCCCTGGCTGGGGATTATCTTACGACGCCGCTCATCGAAGGGGCCGTGCTCAGCGGCGAGCACGCAGCCGATCGGCTGCTCGGGAAGCTGGCGCGAAAATAATTGCGTACCATTGGCTTGCGCCGATCGCGCCGGAACTGCCTGCAGGGGGTCGCGGTGAGCCTGCAAGGCAGCGAATATAGATAGTATGCGCCCAAGCCCCCGAAACCGAGCCCAATGCCGACGCTGACGATCGACGGACGGCAAGTCACCGTCCCCGAGCGCGCGACGATCCTCGAAGCTGCCCGCGAGCTCGGCGTCGATATCCCGACTCTCTGCTGGTACCCGTCGCTCCCGATCGTCGGAAACTGCCGCATCTGTTTGGTGTCGGTCGCCGGCCAGCCGAAGCTCGTTCCAGCATGTGCTACCGCGGCCGCCGACGACATGGTCGTAACCACCGAGTCCGTCGCGGCGGTCGAAAGCCGCCGCGGCGTGCTGCGCATGCTGCTCGAGCGCTATCCGGTGGACGACATCCCACCGGGCGGCGCCCGCAACGAATTCGAGCAGCTCGTTCGGCGGTACGATGTTCCGACCGAGTGGCGATCCCCGCTGTCGCTGCGCACCGGTGATGAGCGTGAAGGCGATCCGCTCATTCGCCACGACATGTCCACCTGCATCCTCTGTACGCGCTGCGTTCGCGCCTGCGCGGACATTCAGGTGGTCGGTGTGCTCGAAGTCGCCCAGCGTGGAGAGCACGCCGAGATCATCGTGGGAGCGGACGGCAATCCGGAGCACGCGGCGTGTACGTGGTGCGGCGAGTGCGTTCGCGTCTGCCCCACCGGCGCCATTTACGATGTGCTGCCCTTGGCGAAAATGGCGGCCGATGCGATGGAGAAGCCCGCGCGGACGGTGCGCAGCGTCTGCCCGTATTGCGGCGTCGGTTGCCAGATCGACCTCGAGGTGCGTGGCAACGACATCGCGCGCGTGAAGAGTCCGCCGGCCGAGGAGGAGACGCCTAACGAGGGGTCGACCTGCGTGAAGGGCCGCTTCGGATTCGACTTCGCGATGCACCGCGACCGCCTGACGACGCCGCTGATCAGGCGCGGCTGGGTGAAGCGCGATGGCCGCTGGCACTTCGAGCCTGACGAGGAGACGCGCGCCAAGTGGGGGCGCCGCGGTGGACCGTGGGCGGCGATCGAAGGTGAAGCGCGCACCAAGAAGCGCCGGCCCAACACGAATCCGCTGCGAAAGCTACCGGTCGGCGAGCAGCCGCTCGGTGATCCCCGCGACCGCGTCGCCACGCCGCCCGCGTGGTATGCGCCATTCCGCGAGGCCACGTGGGAAGAGGCGATGGAGCTGGTGACGCAGGAGCTGTCGCGCCTGCGCGACGACCGCGGTCCCGACTCCTTGGCTGTCTTCAGCTCGGCCAAGTGCTCGAACGAAGAGAATTACATCCTGCAGAAGATCTTCCGCGCCGCCATCGGCACCAACAACGTCGACCACTGCACTCGCCTCTGCCACTCCAGCTCGGTGAGCGCGATGCAGCGGTCGATGGCGACCAGCGCGGCGTCCGGCTCGATGCGCGAGGTCGAGCATGAAAGCGACGTCATCTTCATACTCGGCGCCAACACGACGGAGTCACATCCGGTGTTCGGCGCGGCGATCAAGCGTGCGCAGCGGCGCGGCGCAAAGCTGATCGTCGCCGATCCGCGGCGCATCGAGCTGGCGGAGCGGGCGGACATCCATCTCATGATGCTCCCGGGCACCGACGTCGCGCTCCTCAACGCGATGCTGCACCACATCGTGAAGTCGGGGCTGCACGATGAGAAGTTCATTCGCGCACGCACGCACGGCTTCGAAGAGACAGTACGCGCGGTCGAGCCGTACACGCCGGAGATGGCGGAGTCGATCTGCGGCGTGCCCGCGGCTCTGATTCGTCAGGCAGCGGAGATGTACGCGCGTGGTCCGCGATCGGCGACGCTCTGGGCGATGGGACTGACGCAGCATCGCACCGGCACGGACATCGTCGCGTCGCTCTTGAATCTGCTGTTGGCTACCGGAGCCATTGGCCGGTGGGGTGCGGCGATGATGCCGATTCGCGGGCAGAACAACGTACAAGGCGCGAGCGATGTCGGCGCGATCCCGATGTTTTATACCGACTACCGGAGCGTGACCGATCCCGCGAACCGCAGCGAGTATGCCGCCGTGTGGGGGGTGCCTGACGAGAAGATGTCGCTCGAGCCCGGGCTGAAGGTGACGCAGATCGTGCAGGAAGGAAGTCCCGTGCGTGGCATGTACATCATGGGCGAGAACCCTATCATCTCCGATCCCGACGTCTCGCACGCCGAGGATTGGTTCCGCGAGCTGGAGTTTCTGGCGGTGCACGATCTCTTTCTCACGGAGACCGCCCGTTATGCGGACGTCGTGCTGCCGGGCTCGTCGTTCGCCGAGAAGGAGGGGACGTACGTCAATACCGAACGACGGATTCAGTTGGCTCGTGAGGCGATCAAGCCGCCGGGCGATGCGCGCCGCGATCTCGATATCTTGTTGGAGCTGTCGAAGCGGCTCGGTCTGCACACGCCGTATGGCAGCGCGTCGGAGGTGATGGATGAGATCGCGCGCGTCACGCCGTCGTGGCGCGGTGTGTCGTACGCTCGGCTGACCGGTGCCGGTCTGCAGTATCCGGTGGCCCACGACGAGCATCCGGGGACGTCGTTCCTGTTCGATGATCGCTTCCCGACCGCGGACGGGAAGGCGACGCTGGTTCCAGTCGAGTTCCTGCCGCCGGCCGAGCTGCCGGACGAAGAGTTCCCGTTCTGGATGAACACCGGCCGGCAGCTGTATCACTGGCATACCGGAACGATGACGCGTCGCAGCACCGGGCTGGATGCGCGCGAGCCCACGCCGACGATCGAGATGCATCCCGATGATGCGCGCGGGCTCGGACTGTTGGACGGCGATCCGGTTCGCGTCTCTTCACGGCGCGGGACGGTGGAGATCTCGGTGCGTATCTCCCCGCGCGTCGGCCGCCGCCAGCTCTTCCTTCCGATGCACTATCGCGAGGCGGCCGCCAACCTGCTCACGAACCCGGCGCTCGATCCTTACGCGGGGATTCCCGAGTACAAGGTGAGCGCGGTGAAGGTCGAGCCGATCCGTCAAGCCTACCGCGAAAAAGAGGTTGCGTCGGGGCGCCGAGAGGTAGCCGCGGCGGGGGATGACTAGGTCTTCCCGCGTCGAACGCGGAATGGCAGCTTTTGACATCGAGATTCGAGATTCGAGATTCGAGATTCGGGGACATTCGGTCGCCTGGTGACTTCCGATTTCGCCGTTCCGAATCTCGAATCTCGAATCTCGAATCTCGATGACTCTCTCCCAGCACTGAATGCGCGCCCTAATCAAGGACTCTCCCGCTCCGGGATTCACGCTCACTTCCGTTCCGGAGCCGACGATCCGTGATGACGAAGTCCTGATTCGCGTGCGCCGCGCGGGGGTGTGCGGCACCGACGTGCACATCTATGAATGGGACGAGTGGGCGAGCGGGCGGTGCAAGCCGCCGTTCACGGTAGGGCACGAATTCGCCGGCGACGTGGTGAGAGTCGGGTCGCTGGTGACCGATGTGCGCGAGGGCGATCGCGTAACCGCCGAGGGACACATCGTCGACGGACGGTGTCTTCTGTGTCGCACCGGGAACGCACACGCTTGCCCGTACACGAAAGTGATCGGCGTCGATCGCGATGGGTGCTTCGCTGAGTTCATTGCGATGCCGGCGACGAACGTCTGGCATCTGGATGATGGAGTTTCATACGACGTCGGCGGCATCCACGATCCCATGGGCAACGCGTTTCACACTGCGCTCACGGCGGAGATCCCCGGGTCACATGTGCTGGTGACGGGGTGCGGCCCGATCGGAATCCTGGCGGTGGGAATCTGCAAGGCAGCGGGCGCGGCGCGGATCATTGCCACCGATGTCAACGACAAGCGCCTCGCCCTCGCCCGTCGAATGGGCGCCGACGACGCGATTCATCCAAAGGATGCCGACGCGGTCGTGAAGCGATGGACCGATGGCCTGGGCGTCGATGTGGTGCTGGAGATGTCAGGGGTTCCAGCCGCGATGCACCAGGCCTTCGCGCTGGTGCGGCCGGCGGGACGCGTTCAAATGCTGGGAGTGCCAGCGAAACCGATGGAATTCGACTTCGCCACCGAGCTCATATTCAAGGGCATCACGGTGTACGGAGTGACGGGACGGCGGATGTACGAGACCTGGCATCGGATGACACGATTCTTGAGATCCGGATTGTTCGATCCGACGCCGGTCATCACGCATCGATTTCCGTTGGAGTGTTTTGACGACGCGATTCGCGCGATCAAATCGGGCGAAGCGGGAAAGGTCATCTTCGAGGTCGCGTGACTGCATCGCAAATGTGCGATTAACAAACCATGAATACTCGATTCACTAACGAGCTAGAGTCCTCGCTCGAATCGCTGAGGAAGGACGGCGTCTACAAGCGCCTGAATTACCTCGCTTCCCCTCAAGCCTCTCGCGTTCTGATGGAAGGCCGAGGAGAGGTGATAATCCTGTCGTCCAACAATTACCTCGGTCTCGCCAACGAGCCGGCCGTCGTCGAAGCAGCGAAGTGCGCCCTCGACCGCTACGGCGCCGGCACCGCGAGCGTGCGGTTCATCTGCGGCACCTTCACGATCCACCGCGAGCTCGAGCAAGCCCTGGCGCGCTTCGTTGGGACGGAAGCGTCACTCAGCTACGTCTCGGCCTGGAACGCTAACGAAGGCTTCACTGCCACCGTCGTCGAGGAGGGAGACGCCGTCATCTCCGACGCGCTGAATCACGCGTCGATCATCGACTCGATGCGCCTGGCCAAGGCGATCACCAAGTGCACCACCGCGGTCTACAAACATTCCGACATGGACGACCTGCGCGAGAAGCTTCGCGCGGCGAAAGGCGCGCGTCGTCGCATCATCTGGACCGACGGCATC
>DATFBY010000060.1:0-31723 GCA_035253585.1 Gemmatimonadaceae bacterium
TCGCCTCCAGCTGCTCGCGCACGGCGCCTAACGAGATGTTGGCTGGACTCGTCTCCAGCAGCACGTCGACCGACTCGCGGACGAGCTGCCACGCACTGCGGATGATGATCAGCGTCACCAGGACGGACGCGATGGGGTCCGCCGCCAGCCAGCCAGTGAGCCACACCATTACCGCCGCCAACACCGTTGCGAGGGATCCGAGCAAGTCTCCGAGCACGTGCAGGTAGGCGCCTCGAATGTTGAGGCTGGCGTGGCTCGCCGGATGGAGGATCCAGGCCGCGAACATGTTCGCCACCATGCCGGCGACGGCCACGCCGAACATCAGGCCTCCGGCGATCGGCTCGGGCTGTCTCAGACGTCGAATCGCTTCCCAGATGATCCACGCGCAGAGCAGGAGCAGCGTCGCACCGTTGACGAACGCGGCAAGGATCTCGAGCCGGCGATAGCCATACGTGCGATGTGCTGGATGCGGGCGCCTGGAGAACCAGATGACGAAGAGCGAGAGCCCAAGGGCAGCGGCGTCGGTGAACACATGCCCCGCGTCGGCGATGAGCGCCAGCGACCGCGACAGGACGCCGCCCACAATCTCGGCGACCATGATGACCAGCGTGACGCCGAGCGCGATGCGCAGGCGTCGTACGTGATCGCCGGTGCGCTCGCCAGACGGGGGCGCATGGTCGTGTGCTCCGTGCGCGTGACCATGGTGGTGCGAGTGGTCGTGCGCGTGTGCGTGGGGCGTCACGCGGCGCACTCCGTGCACTGGTGGCGGCCGATGTACAGCCCGAGGTAGCTTCGAGCCGTGATCGTCCGACTGATTGCCATCGCGTCACTCGTCGCGGCAAACGCATTTTTCGTGGCCGCGGAGTTCGCGCTCGTTCGCGCGCGGAGGCCGCGCCTGGAGGCGCACGCGCGCGCTGGCAGTCGGCTCGCCGCGTGGGCGCTACGCGCGATGGCGTCCATGCCGCGCATGCTGTCCACCAGCCAGCTGGGAATCACGTTGTCGAGCCTTGGTCTCGGCGTGCTGCTCGCGCGCACGTTCGAGGCGGTACCAATGGCGGGCGATGCGCTGGGCGGCAGTGTGCTTCGCGTGGCGGTGGCGTTCATCATCGTCGCGTACCTGCACCTCGTATTCGGCGAGCTCGTGCCACGCACCGTAGCGCTGGCGCAGCCCGAGCGCGTTCTGCGTGCCTTGTCTCCCCTTCTCCTGGCTTTCGCGTGGCTGACGCGGCCGTTCACGGCGGTGCTCGGAGTGTCGGCGCGGCTGCTGACCCGGCGATCGCGCGCGGTCCCACTCGAGGAGCGCGTGCACTCTCCTGACGAGCTACGGCTCCTGGTGGAACGGAGCGAGGAAGGCGGCGCGCTGCAGCAGCAGAACGCGGCGCTGCTCGAGGGCGTGTTCGAGTTCTCCGAGAAAACAGTTCGCGAAGTCATGACGCCCCGCACCGAGATCATCGCGTTGCCAGTCACCGCGTCGCGCGATGAAACGCTCGCCACCGTCGAGGAGCAGGCGCTTTCACGGTATCCGGTATACGAGGGAACGATTGACAATATCCTGGGTGTTTTTCTGGCGAAAGATCTCATTCCGGTACTGCATCATCCACGCGAGAACTTCTCGCTGCGGGCGAGCCTTCGACCCGTGCATTTCGTGCCGTGGGTGAAGGAAGTGGAGGACGTGCTCGCCGACTTCAAGCGACTGAAGCTGCACATGGCCGTCGTGCTCGACGAGTTCGGCGGAACTGCCGGAGTGGTCACGATGGAGGATCTCCTGGAGGAGATCGTCGGCGAGATTCACGATGAATACGACGAACCGGCTGCCGCGCCCGAGCGTGCCCGAAGCGGTGAGCTGCTGGTGCCAGGTGACATGAGCATCACCGAGCTGAACGAGCGGTTCGGGCTGGCGGTGCCGGCCGAGGACTACACTACGATCGGGGGGTTCGTCTTCGGCACGTTAGGCCGTGTTCCGATGGCTGGCGATTCGGTGACTGCCGGTGGCGCAACGTTCACCGTGCGCGCGATGGACGGGCGGCGGATCGCGCTGCTCGCCGTCGAGCTGGTGAAGACCGGCGTCGAATCGTCGGATGATGCAGCCGCGCGAGCGGGCGCCTAACGAGGACGGCTTTCAGCGCGGGATCAATCGGTCGGCGTTCGCCAATCCCCACGCGATGCCGGCCAGCACGCTACCGATCTGCGGCAGATCTCCCGGCACAATGTGATCGTAGGTATCGGCCTGCGTGTGCCACGTCCAGTCGTAGCTCTTGAATTCCTGATTGACGAGATACGCCGGCACCCCCGCGCGGAGGAATGGAAGATGGTCGCTGCCCGTCCGCACGCGCTGCTCGATGTTGAAGGGTCCGAGCGACGACAGCGGCCCCAGCAGCTGTGTCCACATGGCTCGGAGGTCATTGCGACCTTGAAGGGCGATGCCGGAGATGCGTCCGCTCCCGTTGTCGACGACGATCACTGCCTGATGGCGCGCCAACTCGGCCGCGCGAGCCTCCACATACGTCGACGAGCCAATCAGGCCCTGCTCTTCTCCAGTGAAGAGCACGACACGAATGGTTCTCGCCGGGCGCGGGCCGGTGGCCGCAATCATTCGAAGCGCTTCGATCACGGCGACCGAACCGGCGCCGTTGTCGGTCGCGCCGGTCGCCAGGTCCCACGAATCGAGGTGCGCGCCCAGGAGGACGATCTCCTGAGGCTTTGTTTGGCCGCGTAGCTCGGCGAAGACGTTGTGGCTCACGGTTGGCCCACCGAGCCGGTTGTCGATTCGCGCCGAAAGACGTACACGCTCACCTCGTGCGAGCAATCGATGGAGGTCCGCGTACGCGTCGTGCGAGACGATCACCGTCGGAGAGCGGCGCACCGAGCGCGGCGAGCCGAACATGGTGAGCAACCCGCGATCCTTGTCGCTCGATACGATCGTGCCGAGGATGCCTTCGGCGTGCAGCAACGAATCGCGCTCGGCTACGAATCGTGAAGCCGCCGAATCGTTAGGCATGGCAAGCAGCGCGGTGCGAGCTGCCCGCACCCGCGCGCTGTCGGCCGCGCTTGGCTGAAAGACGTCGAACATCGGCATAGGTCCACGCGTCATCACCCAGGCGCCGCGCAGTCTCCCGCTGAAGCGGGCCCGGAAGTCAGCGGTGGTGAGAGCATTCACGAACGCGACATCGCCAACGGCCTCGCCCTGCGTTCCCGGTGCCCAGCCAGCGCTGGCGCCGTGGAGCACGCGCTCGTTAGGCGCGAGCATACGAAGAGCGAACGAGCCTCGCTCCCAGGTTGGCGCGATTTCGACCGGCGCGAGCCATACGCTGTCGGCGCCGTACGCGCGCAGCCGACCTGCTACCCATGCAGCCGCGCGGCGCATCCCCTCGCTTCCACTCAGGCGAGGACCTATGACGTCGGTGAGATGGGCGAGATCCTGAAGCGCGCGTGACCGCGCAATTCCCTCCGCGATGATCGCTGCCACCCGAGCCGAGTCGTTGCGGATGCCGATGTCGATCTGCGCGGCGGTATCGGGGAGCGTCGCAGTCGGACGAGAAGCCGGAGGTGCCGCGCTCCGCGCGCAGGCCGCGACCAGCGCGATCGCGGTCAGCGCAATGCGACCTTTGACGAGCATTAGCGCGCGTATGTCGGGCGCGTCGTGCGTCCGGCGGCGATCCGCGCGCACTCGAGGATGGCGAGGACCATGCTCGACGGGTCCGCCAGTCCGCGCCCCGCGATGTCGAGTGCGGTGCCGTGATCGGGTGATGTCCGCGGGAACGGAAGGCCGAGCGTCACGTTCACGGCGCTGCCGAATGACGCCACTTTGATCGCAGTCATCCCGACGTCGTGGTAGGGCGCGATCACCGCATCGAACTCGCCGCGCATGGCGCGCACAAACACGGTATCGGCTGCAAAGGGACCAGCGATCCCTGCCGACCGTGCGGCTGGCGCGAGCAGCTCCTCGTCTTCCGAGCCGAATCGGCCACCATCGCCTGCATGTGGATTCAACGCACACAGTGCGATCCGCGGCTCGGCGATCCCGTACCAGTCGCGGAGACCGGCGCGAGTCACGTGGGCGACGCGCACGATCGTCGAGCCATCGAGCACCCGTGGGACGTCGCGAAGCGCTACGTGCGTCGTCGCCAGCACCACGCGCAGCCTCTCGGACGCCAGCATCATGGCGACCTCGGCGCTCGTCAGGCGAGCCAGCATCTCGGTGTGGCCGGGATCGTCGTACCCGCCGTCGAGGAGGGCGCGCTTGTCGATGGGCCCGGTGACGATGCCGTCGACCTCTCCGCGGAGCGCCAGGGCCACGGCATGCTCTATCGCGCGACCGCTCAGCCGTCCTGCCAGCGCGGGAGTCCCCGTCGTCGTCCACTCGCCGACTGGCTCTACCTGCCTAACGAGCGTGCCCGAGGGTCCGACAACCACTAGGTCGCAAGCGTCCTGTACTCGCGCATCGCTCAGCACCGCGGCGACGATCTCGGGGCCGATCCCGCGAGGATCTCCCAACGTCACCGCCAGGCGAGGGCGCATCAGTCGGTCTGCTCGTCGCGCAGGACGCGATAAAGCGTTTTCGCCTGCGCGCGGCTCACGTTCTTTCCGACGTCGCCCAGAAGTTCGACCTCGAGGGTGCGGTGCGCGTAGTCGACGCGGAGGCGGTCGCCTATTTTCACCTCGGCCGACGCCTTCACCGGCTTTCCGTTGATGAACACAGCGCCGACGTCGCAGGCCTCCTTCCCTTCGGTGCGGCTTTTCACCAGCAGAAGCCGCTTGAGCGCCAGGTCGACGCGCACGCTCAGAGGCGAATGCTCACGAACGTCTGCTTTCGCATCTGATCGAGCAGCCGGCGGATCCCGCCTTCCTGCGCCAGCTGCTGCCGGATCTGCTCCCGAAAATCGTTGGCCGATGCCTGACGAGCTTCGGAACGCGCGGTGATCGACACGACGACGTACTTCGGCATTCCGCGGCGCTGATCCTCGATGCGGAACGCGTCCGTGACCTCTCCGGCTTTCTTGCCCTCGAGCGCCTTCTGATAGGATTCGGGAAGCTGGCTCACCGGGAACGGAGCGCCGGTGCTTCGTTCCTCTCCTGGATCGTGATGCCGGGTGGCCAGCGAGTCGAAGTCGGCTCCGGCGCGTAGCGCGTCCGCCACGTCCTGCGCTTCCTTTTGCGCGGCCGCCACGTCGGTCGAGTCGATCTTCGGGCGGATCAGGATGTGACGAACCTTTCGCTCGCCGCCGGTCGGCTGAATTCGGTCGACGCGCGCGATGTGCCAGCCGAACGGTGTCTCGAACGGCGGCGTCACCACGTTCGGGCGGATGTTGAACACGACCTGCTCGAAATTGCGGACGAACTGTCCCCGCCGCTGCCAGCCGAGGTCGCCTCCGATCTCCTTCGATGCTGGATCCATCGACTCCCGGCGAGCGACGGACTCGAAGTCAGCTCCCTTGGTGATCTCGACGTACAGCGACTCGGCCTTGGCGTAGGCCGCGCTCTTCGCCGCCTCCGTCGGCTTCGGCGCCACGATGATCTGTCGGAACGTCACCGTCGGCGGAAGCTGTGGAATGCGGTTGGAGTTCTGTGCGAAGTACTCTTCCACCTGCTTCTCGGTCACCGGCGCGGGCGGGAGCTTCCCGCCCGAGCGCAGCTTCTCGAAGAGCTTCTGCTGCAACGCCTGACGGCGCTGTTGGTCGAGCAGCCAGCGTCGATACTCGTCAGGCGTGCCGAATCCGGAACGGCGCAGCGCGGTACGGAACTCGGCCTCGTTCACGAACTGGCCGCGGACGCGTGAGACTTGTTGATCGACAGGCGCCGAGACGTCGGAGTCCTCGACGGTCACGCTTTCAACTTTGGCTCGCGCCAACAAGAGCTCCTCGTCGACCAGCCGCTCGACGATCTCGCGCATCATCGCCGCGCGGCCTGCGGAGTCCGTTGGGATCTCGCGGTTCGCGGCGCGAAGCGCGTTCACCTGCTCCATGACGTCGCTGAGCAGGATGGGGGTCGTTCCGACGACCGCCACCACGCGATCGACAATGCCATCACCGTTGCTAGGCGCCGGTGGTGGCGCGACCGCGATCGTCGAATCCTGCGCGGCGACGCTGCTGGTCAACGCCGCCATCAACAGAAGTGCGCGAAAAATGAGCTTCATCCGTTCTCGTACCCGTGGAATCAGGCTGTGTTCGTCAGGGCGTCGTCGGTGCCTTTTGCTCGGGAGCGGGCGTCGCCGGCGTCGTCCCCTGCGGAGCGGGCGTCGCCGGCTGCCCAGGCGACTGCAGCGGCACCTGCGACGGCGGCTGATTGGCTGCACGCACCGAATCCTGCTTGGCGCGCTCCTTGGCCGCACGCTGCATCGCCCGCTCGATGCCTGACGAGTAGATCTTCCAATCGTACTTGTTGCGCAGCACTTCCTGGAGCGGCTGCGGCACGTCGACGAAGCGCACCTGATTCAGGAAGAGCTGATCGATGTACCGCTCGACGCGGCCCGCGGCCACGCGCTGGCGCTCGTTCTCGTTGGTCGCACTGTCGGCCAGCGACTTGGGCGTGATGCCGAGAGTCTCCCACGTTCCGGCGACCATCTGCTTGAACCGGTCGCGCAAACCGGTGAGCTCCTGCGCATCGACCTGCACCTTCGCGCTATCGGCCTGCCGGATGACCAGCTCGTTGGTCACCAGTTGCTTGGTGAAGTTGAGCACCGCCGAGTCGGGAGCGGTCTGAAAGCCCTGGCGAATGCTGTTCTGATCGGGGAACCCGTCGAGCCACCGGACGAGCCGCGCAACCGTGAAATCGCCAGCCTTCGAGGTGGCGATGACCGTCTTGTCATCGCGATGCGCCGCAAAGTCCTTCGACACGTTGCGCAGGGTTTGCACCGCGTTGCTGCGGAACTTGATGTCCCCCGCCTTCTGCAGGTCGGCGACGTACGCGCTGTCGGCGGTGCGCGATGTCATCGCGCGCATGGCCTGCGCGTACTCGTCGCGAACTTCCGACAGCGGCTGGCGGCGGATGATGTGGAAGCCGAACTGCGTCTGCACCAACGGCGAGATCTGGCCGGGCTGCAGCGCAACGAGTGCCTGCTCGAACTCGGGAACCATCGCGCCACGCGGAAAGATGCCGAGCTGACCGCCGCGCGGGCCGGACTGCGGATCCTGGCTGTGCTGCGACGCGAGCTGCGCGAAATTCGCCGGCGTCACCTGTCCGCGAACCTGCTGCGCCCTGCGGCGAATGGAGTCCACGCCAGCCGGCGTCAGCCCCTGCGGCACCATGAAGAGGATGTGCTGCGCGGCGAATACATCGCCCTGGTTGTAGCGCGCTTCGGAGATGGTGGTGTCGCCACCGCCTCGCTTGGCCGCAATCTGCTGGTGCCACTTGCTCGCGCGCATCTGCGCCAGGATCGGCCAGAGCGCCTCGTCGATGCGCGTCGAATCTTTGAGCGAGTCGTTCTCGGCGGCCGCCTTGGCCAGCAGCTGGTAGTTGACCCACAGGTCCGTCACACCGCGGGAGACTTCCGGCGTGGGCGGAACCTTCGCTTGCTCGAGCATTGACGCCAGTCGGTCGACGGACAGCTCCTGCCCGCCGGCGCGGGCGGCGACGTCGACGTGCGCTGTCATCGCTTCCCGGAAGCCATCGCAGGCGGCGAGCACCAGGAGCCCGGACAGGCTCGCGAGCTTGAACACGTTCATGGGGGAGTGAAGCTCCGTGATGGTGTGT
Organism: Gemmatimonadaceae bacterium; assembly: GCA_035253585.1. Lineage (GTDB taxonomy): Bacteria > Gemmatimonadota > Gemmatimonadetes > Gemmatimonadales > Gemmatimonadaceae > DATFBY01. The sequence continues at coordinate 7,690 of DATFBY010000060.1, forward strand.
GACAAATGCAATGCGGCGCGCGGCACCGCTTCGCCGTGTGCGATACCCGCAGCATGACGAGGAGGTTCACTCCGCGCGCGTCGCGATCAGGCTACGTAGCGCCCGCACGAGGCCGTCGAGCATTTCCGCGCCGCCGAGGCGCGTCAGCTTCAACGCAAGCGGGTGCGTCCGGCGCACCTCGGCCTGGAACTGGACCTCGTGGAATGCCGCGGTCAACCCCTTCATCCGGGGGACCACATCCGCACGAAAGGTAACACGCGCCTCGTTGCCGCGCACCAGGATCCCTTCGACGCCCAACCGTCCTCCGATCACCCGAAGAAGGGTGGCGGCGAGGAATGCTTCGGCCTCGGACGGGAGCGGCCCGAACCGGTCCCTCAGCTCTTCGCGGAGCGAGGTGATGTCCTCCGGCTCGGTGAGTGCGGTCAGGCGTCGATAGACATCGAGCTTGACCTCCTGCACCGGGATGTAGTCGTCCGGCAGATAGGTCGGAATGTCGAGCGTGACGTCGGCGGGGATGAGCCGCGGCGCGCCATCGCCCTGCACGATCCGCCGCACGGTCTCGTCGAGCATGCGGAGATAGAGATCGAACCCAACCGCCTGCACGAAGCCTGACTGCTCCGGACCGAGAAGGTTCCCCGCCCCGCGCATCTCGAGATCCTTGAGCGCCACGCGATAGCCCGATCCCAGCTCGGTGTGATGCTCGAGCACCTGCAACCGCGATTCGGCCTCCGGGTCGACGTTGTCAGGCACCAGCAGATAGCAATTGGCGCGGCGATGCGAGCGTCCGACGCGTCCGCGCAACTGGTAGAGTTGGGCGAGCCCCAGATTGTCGGCGCGGTTGACAAACATGGTGTTCGCGTTAGGCACATCGAGACCCGACTCCACAATGAGCGTGGAGACGAGCACATCGACTTCGCCCTCGACGAACCGTCGCATCACTTCCTCGAGATCGCGCTCGCGCATCTGTCCATGGGCGACGGCGATCGTGGCGCGTGGCGCGAGCCGCTGCACGTGGTCGGCCACGCCGACGATCGTCTCGATGCGGTTGTGGACGAAGAAGACCTGCCCACCGCGATCGAGCTCCTTGGCAATCCCCTCTTCGATGAGGCCATCGTCCCATGGCTCGACGAAGGTGAGTACGGGCGACCGATCGCGTGGTGGCGTCTGTATCAACGTCATGTCGCGCAATCCGGCGAGCGAGAGGTGCAGCGTGCGCGGAATCGGCGTCGCGGTGAGCGTCAACACATCGGTCTCGAGTCGAAGCTGCTTGAGCCGCTCCTTGTGCTTCACCCCGAAGCGGTGCTCTTCGTCGACGACGATGAGGCCGAGATCGCCGAAGACGACATCGGGACTGAGTATGCGGTGCGTGCCGATCACGACGTCGACCTTCTTCGCCTGGAGGTCGGCTAGGATGTCTTTCTGCTCCTTGGCGCTCTGGAATCGGCTGAGGGTGACGACGCGCACCGGAAAATCGGCGAGGCGTTCGGTGAACGTGCGTCCATGCTGCTCGGCCAGAATCGTCGTCGGCACGAGGACAGCGACTTGGCGCCCGGACTGCACTGCCTTGAACGCCGCGCGGACCGCGATCTCCGTCTTTCCATAGCCGACGTCACCGACGAGGAGCCGGTCCATGGGGCGCGACGACTCCATGTCCTGCTTCACCTCGTCGGTCGCGCGCCGCTGATCGGGCGTGTCCTCGAAGAGGAAGGACGATTCCAACTGGCGCTGCCACGTCCCGTCCGGTGACGACGGGGGCTTCGCGGAGATCTTCCGGCGCGCGTAAAGATCGAGGAGCTCGGCCGTCATCTCCTGCAATGCGGCGCGCGTCTTGTCGCGCTGCTGCGCCCAGCGCCTGCCGCCTAACTTGTGCAGACGCGGCGGTAGCGCGTCGCTGTCCTCGCGTGCCGAGCGGTAGCGCTCGATCTGATCGAGGCGGTAGAGCGGAACGTTGAGGCGATCGCCTCCCTCGTACTCGATGACGGCGACTTCGATCGTGCTCTCGCGGACGAACATTCGCTCGATTCCACGATAGATCCCGATTCCATGCTCGAGGTGCACGACGTAATCGCCGGGTTTGAGCGCGGTGATGCTCTCGAGCGGTGCACCGCTGCCATAGCGCCGGGCGCGCCGAATGCGTCGCTCCCGGCGGAAAATCTCGTGATCGGTGAGAATGCGGAGGCCGGGTGAGTCAGCGCGCGACGCGCCCGGTGGGATGAGGAATCCGCCATCCAGCACACCGATCGTGAGCTGCGCCGACGATGGGCGGCCACCCTCGGAGAGTAGCTCGTCCAGTCGCTCCGATTGCCCGACGTTGTCGCATAGAATGATCGTCGGCATCCCATCATCGACGATTCGGCGCAGGCGCCTTATGTCCCGGTCGATCGCCTCCGGCGCGCGAGTCGGAAACACGATCTCGGCGCGATCGCCGTTACCCGCGGCCTCGACGATGGCGAGCCGTGCGCGTCGCTCGAGCGATGCCGCCGCGGTGGCCGGCGGCTGATAGAGCTCATCGCGCGAAAGCACGTCTTCGCCGCGTCGGCGCGCCAACTCGATGTGATGCTGCGCTTCCTCCCAGCTGCGCGACATCTCGTCTTCGAGATGCGCGCCGGCGGGCACGATCACGATCGTGTCGGGCGGAAAGAGGTCAGTGATGACACCGCGCGATTCGACTGGACTGTCGTCGTCAGCGGGCGCGTTGACGGGAAGGATCAGCGCGTAGTCGGCGCCGCGAGTCGATCGCTGCGTCAGCAGGTCGAAATGGCGAAGCGACGTTACTTCGTCGCCCCAGAACTCGAGGCGCACGGGATTGGCCATCCCGAATCCATAGATGTCGACGATGCCGCCACGCACGCTGAATTGCGCGACATCGTCCACCACTGGGACGCGCTCGAATCCGATGCTCTCCAGGTGGGACGCCAGATCTTCCGGACGCCAGGTCTGACCGGCTCGCAGCTCGAGCCGCGCGGCGCGAATTGCCTGAGGAAGTCGCGTTCGCTCCAACACGGCGCGAGCTGTCGTCACGAGAATGCGCACTTCGCCTCGACCCACACGCTCGAGCGTCTCGACGCGCTCCCCCGCCACCTCGAGGTGCGGCTCGATCTCGCCAAATCCCTCGCGCTGCGGATAGAGGGCGACTGCGGCCTCGTCGGACAGTGCCTCGAGGTCGGCCAACCACCGTTCGGCGTCTGGCAGTGTTTCCGAAACCACGGCAATGAACCGGCTGGCGCCGAGCGACCGCGCCAAAGCGGCGGTGACGGTCGCGTCGCTGGAGCCGGCGAGTCCGCCAATCGTTAGGCGCTCGCCTGGCGTCGGGAGCTGCGCGATCAGGCGGCGAAAAGCGGGAAGCTGCTCGACGCCGTCGAGCAGCGCCGGCAACGGCACTAGCTGGTTCTCCGACGGCCGATCCCGGCCACTACCGATTCGGCGAGCAAGGTCATCATCGCCACCAACAAGATCGGCCCCACAATCGGACGCCGTGGCGCGGACGCGAACGACATCCCCCGCCACTCGGTCGCGCTGCTCACCACACGCGTCTCCTTCGAGCGAACACGAGCGCCGAGGGCCGCGATATCGAGGCGCGCCAGCGCGGACTCGTCAGGCTCGGCGTTCACGGTGACCGCGCCGACGCGGCGCTCCCCTTGGCGGAAGAAGTAGACGCCGGCGCGAGCCGGTGCGCTGACCGTGTCGGACGTGAGTGGCTGCGTCTCACCGTCCGGCAGCTCGAGCGCGTCAGCGTCAGCCGGCCGAGCGAAGGGGCGCCCGGCGGATGCAGCGATGACGGAGCCCCCTTCTCCCGTCAGGCGCTGAGAAATGACATCGCCAAGCCAAGGTACGAAGGCGGCGCGCACTGGCAGGTCCGTCGCGGCCGGATCGAGCGGTGATGCGATGAGCACGTAGCGCGGCCCAGCGACGATCCACGGCTCGCTCGCCGTGCGCGCCAACGTATCGGCGCGGGTCGGGGACCGCGCTTGCAATGAGAGTCGGCGATGCACGTTGACGCCGTCCAATCGTTCGCCGCGCGCGATGCTGGTAGCGCGCACCTGTGACCCGAAGCGCCAGGGTATGCCCAGGCGCTCCAATGCTCGGTTTGCCGCGCCGGCCCTCACCGGGTCTTGCGGTGCGAGGAGAATTGCCGGCAGACGCGTCGCTTCGTCGGCCGCCACGATGGCAACGTCACCACCGGGCGCTGCGCGCTCCGCCTGAACCAGCGCGTCGACTGCGCTCTGCGCGAAGGTGCCTGACGAGGGATGCACGGCCACGCCGGGCGCGGGGCCGATCCATACCGCGAAATGGCGCACATCGTCGCCGCGCAGCTCGTCAGGCTCCAGCTCGACAGTCCCCGCAACCCATCCACGCTCGGCCGGCGCGGCGCGCACCATCGCCTCTTCGTCGCGCGTGACGCTTCCGCGTGCCAGCGTCCTGCCATCGAGCGACACACGATAGGTAGCCGAATCCACGGTGAGGATCCTCGCGCGCACGGCTCCGCGCGGCGTCCACCGTTGCGGCACGGCGGACGCGTCGGCCACCGCACGATTCGGCAGCGGCGCGTCGGAAGGACGATAGATGAGCACCCGTGCTTCGCCTAACGAGACCGGCTCTCGCCACGTCGTCGCCTGGCCGTCGGTGAGCACCGCGATCTCACGCTCTGGCATGGGCGCCGAGCGGACCAGCGCGCCGGCGCGCGCGACCGCGGCCGGCATGTCGCCCGCTCCGGCCAGCGGCTCGACCCGCTGAATGGCCTCGAGGATCGCGCCGCGACCGCCGCCGAACACCACGCCGTCGGCGGTAATCAGCCAGAGCCGATCGGTTGCCGCGGCCCGTGAGGCGGTCACGCGGCCCCGTGCTTTGAGCTCGTCGAGCACCGTGCGCCCTTCAACCACCGCGCTCGTGCTGAGCGAGTTGTCGAGCACGATCGCCAATGCCGTCGGCGCGTGTCCCGCGCCCTGCACGCGCGCGACCGGCCGCGCCGCGGCCAGCGCGAGAAGAAGTACCGCCGCGACTCGCAGCAGCATCAACAGGAGATTCTTGAGTCGCAGCTTCTTGCTGTGCTCGCGCTCGGCGCGAGCGAGATAGCGGACCGCCGGAAACTCGATGCGCGTCCCGATGCGTCGCCGCATCAAGTGGATGAACAGCGGTACCGCAGCGGCGAGACCGGCTAACAACCACGCGGGGGAGAGGAAGTCGATCATGGCACTCGCTGCCTGACGGCAAACGCACGACGTAGCGGAACGCCGAACGGCGCGTCGGTGGGCACGGGCTCGTAGGCAGCACCGGCCGCGGCAAAGGACTCACGCCACTCGTGCATGGCGGCGTCGACGGTCGCGCGATAGGCGGCGCGCACGTTGGCGATGCTTGCCGGGACCTCCATTTCCGACTCCGGATCGACGAAGACGGCGTCGTGCCCGAAGGGCAGCTCCTGCTCGGACGGATCGATGATGTGCAGCACCGCGACGTGATGCCCCGCGAATCGCAGCGTGCGAACGTGCCGCAGCACGTCCGGCGCATCCATCAGCAGATCGGTGATGAGCACGATCATCCCGCGGCGAGGCACCAGCCTGCCCGCCGCGGTGAGTGCCTCGGGCGCGTGCGACGCTTTTCCCGCGCCCGGGTCGTCGAGCGATGCCACCAAGCGCTTCCAATGACCAGTGCGTGCGCGCGGGGGGATCGCTGTGCGGACGCGATCGTCGAATCGGATGAGGCCAACCGCGTCACGTTGCCGCAGGAAGAGGAGGGACAGCGCGGCGGTCAGCCGTTCGGCGTACGCGAGCTTCGTCAGGCGCTCGGGCGCACCAGTCCACGCCATCGAGCGGCTGACGTCGAGTACGATCGTCGCCCGGAGGTTCGTCTCCTCCTCGAACTGCTTCACCACCCAGCGATCGGTGCGACCTGCGATCTTCCAGTCGACGTAGCGCAGCTCGTCGCCGGGCAGATAGGGCCGATGCTCGGCGAACTCCACCGAAAACCCTTTGCGCGGCGAGCGATGCAGCCCGGTCAGGAACCCGTCCACGATCCAACGCGCGACCAGCTCGATCCGGCCCAGCGCGGCAACGGTAGCTGGGTCGAGCAGATCGGCTCGAGTGGCGGGAGCGCGGGTGATTTCCATGAAGTGGTGGAAGCTAGACGGAGGTCTCCGCTCCAAACAAGCGGGAAGTGTCCCCTGGCGCAGTCAGCGTCGTCTCTCGGGGGAGACACGAACAAATGGCCCGCTGGAGTTTATGATTGCGTAACTCGTGCACCCCACACCACTTTCGTGGAGAGGGCGTTGGGCACGTTGAATGCGCTCCGCCTCGCCATCACAGCCACTCGTCGAATGGCTCGCCGACCAATAGTCGTTGCGATATCAGCCTCACTGCTGGCGCTCGCCGGCAGTACCGCGAGCGCTTGGCAGGGCACGCCTCAGCAAGGCGGCGGAGTCCAGAGCGCTCCGCGCGAACGCGTGCCCGACATCCAACTCTGGGTCAACGGAAACAACTTCTATCACCGGGGCGAGCGCGCCCGGGTGTACTTCCGCACCGATGATGATGCGTTCGTTCTCGTCATGCGGATCGACACCGACGGCCGCACGCGCGTGTTGTTCCCCGAGTCGCCGCTCGACGACAACTTCGTGCGCGGAGGTGCGACCTATCGCGTCCCTGGCTATGGGCGGGAGTCGTTCTACGTCGACGACTATCCGGGGATGGGGTACGTGTTCGCTGTCGCGTCGTGGCGAAAGCTCGACCTGACGGCGATCGGCGACGGGCGGCGGTGGGACTACCAGATGATCGGCGACCGCGTCTCGCGCGATCCGTTCGCCGTCATGCACGACATCGCCGCGCGCCTGACGGGGAATCGGCAAGACGAGTACGCGCTCGACTTCACGGAGTATCACGTGGATCGACGCGAGGACTATCCGCGCTTCCTCTGCTACGATTGCCACGCCTTCCGCGCATACTCGATCTGGAATCCGTACGCGCATCGCTGCGCGAACTTCCGGATCGTGATCTATGACGATCCCTTCTACTATCCATATCGGTACTACCACGGCACCCGCGTCGTGTATCTGCGTCATCAGCGGCGGTGGCCACGCTTCGAGCTGCTCGAGCGTCGGCGCGGCGGGAAGGGACCGTACGTCGAGAAGAAGCGCCGCTCCGAGCCTGGCGTGCCGATAAGAAGCACGCCGATCACATCGGATCTGTCGCGCCGCGCACTGCCCCCGAGCGTCGTCGATCGACCTGGGAGCGGGATACCGGGCGGCGAGGACGCGCGCGTGATCCGGCCGCGCCGAACGCCTCCTGTCGTCCAGACGCCTGGTCGTGCGGAGCCGGAACGGTCGGAGCCCGAACGGTCGGAGCCGCGGCGCGTCGATCCACGTCGGGTCGAGCCGCGTGGGCCGCGCGTGCGAGAGCCGCAGCGCACCGAGCCCGATCGAATCGAGCCACGCCGCGTGGAGCCGCGTGAGCGCGAGCCTCAGCGAACCGAGCCGGATCGGGTAGAGCCGAGGCGCGTGGAGCCGCGCGAACAACCGCCGGAGCAACCGCGCGAGCAGCCTCGAGTGCAGCCGCGTGAGCAACCGCGGGCGCAACCGCGTGAAGCACCGCCGCCTCGTCGTGACGTGCCGAGCGATCGCCGTGTCGATCCGAGGCGGTCCGATCCACGCTGACCGCGCAATCATTTGATGAGTACCAGCGCCCGCGCACTTCGGCGGGCGCTTATATTTCGAGGTTACACCTCGATTTTTCTCGCAGAGAGCCCCGTTGAAGCTCGAGCACATCCGCAACTTCTGCATCGTCGCGCACATCGATCACGGCAAGTCGACGCTCGCCGACCGCCTCATCGAGGCCACCGGCGCGCTCGAGAAGCGCGAGATGAAGGAGCAGGTGCTCGACACCCTCGACCTCGAGCGCGAGCGCGGGATCACCATCAAGCTCAACGCGGTGCGCATGTCGTACGACGCGCGCGATGGAAAGACGTACGAGCTGAATCTCATCGACACGCCGGGCCACGTCGACTTCACCTACGAAGTATCACGCTCGCTGGCCGCATGCGAAGGTGCAATCCTCGTCGTCGATGCCTCACAAGGGATTCAAGCGCAAACGCTATCGAACCTCTTTCTGGCACTCGACGCCGGACTCGAGATCATCCCGGTCCTCAACAAGATCGACTTGCCTGGCGCGGAGCCGGAGCGCCGCAAGCAAGAGCTCCACGATCTGATTGGCGCTGATCCCGACGAGATCCTTCTCGTGAGTGCCAAGGAGGGGATCGGGATCGACGCCGTCCTGGAGGCGATCGTGCGACGCGTGCCGGCACCGGCTGGCGAGCCGGACGGCCCGCTTCGCGCGCTCATCTTTGATTCCTACTACGATCGCTACCGCGGCGCGATCCCGACGGTCCGCGTCGTTGACGGCTCCCTTCGTCCGGGGATGTCGATCACCTTCGGCGCCAACGAATCGCGCTACGAGGTGAGCGAGGTCGGCTATCTACAGCTGCGGCAGGTGAAGACCAAGGAGCTCGCGGCGGGCGAAGTCGGCTACGTCGTCGCCAGCGTGCGCTCGGTACAGGAGACGCGCGCCGGCGACACGATCTACGATGCCGACGACCGCGCGTCGCAGGCACTGCCAGGCTACAAGGACGTCCACTCCATGGTGTTCGCCGGCATCTATCCGACGGACACGACCCAGTATGAATCGCTCCGCGATGCGCTGGCCAAGCTCCAGCTGAACGACGCCTCTCTGCACTACGAGCCCGAGACCTCCACCGCACTCGGCTTCGGCTTCCGCTGCGGCTTCCTCGGACTTCTGCACATGGAGATCGTGCAGGAGCGGCTCGAGCGCGAATTCAATCTCGATCTGGTGACGACGGTGCCTAACGTGGAGTACCACGTCTATCGCACCGACCAGGGAATGGAGATCATCGAGAATCCATCGAAACTGCCGCACGGCTCGGTCATCGACCGCATCGAAGAGCCGTACGTGAAAGCGCGCATCGTCGCGCCGGCGGAGTACATCGGCCCCATCATGACGCTCGGCACCGAGCGGCGCGGCGTCTACCTCGCCATGAAGTACGTCGATCCGACGCGCGTCGAATTCGATTTCGAGTTTCCGTTGGCCGAGATCATTCTGGACTTTTACGATAGGCTCAAGACGATCAGCCGCGGCTATGCCAGCCTCGACTACGAAATGGCTGACTATCGGGCGAGCGATCTCGTCAAGCTCGACATGCTCATCAATGGCGATCCAGTCGACGCGTTCTCCGTCATCATCCATCGCGACAAAGCGTACGAATGGGGACGAAAGATCGCCGACAAGCTGAAGGAGCTGATCCCACGGCAGCTGTTCGAGGTCATCATTCAGGCTGCCATCGGCACCAAAGTCATCGCTCGAACGACGGTGAAAGCGCTCCGGAAAAACGTGCTGGCCAAGTGCTACGGCGGCGACATCACGCGAAAGCGCAAGCTTCTGGAGAAGCAGAAGGAAGGAAAAAAGCGGATGAAGCAGGTGGGCGCCGTCGAGATTCCACAGGAAGCATTTCTCGCGGTCCTTCAGGTCGACTGATGCCACGGCACAAACGCGTCGAATACGTCATCGGCGTCGACCTCGGCGGCACGAACATCGTCGTGGGCGCGATGCCAGACGATGGCAACGCGACGCTCGCCGTTCGCTCGGAGCCGACGCACGCGCAGCGCGGTGCCGAATCGGTGGTCGATCACATCGTCGCCATGATCGCGCAGGTCATCTCGGATGTAATGGCCGAGCACGGTGGGACGGCGCGCGATTTCGCGGGCGTGGGTGTAGGCGCGCCTGGTCCACTCGACCGCGAGAACGGCGTAGTCGTCGTCGCTCCGAATCTCGGCTGGCAGAACTTCCCGCTTCGTGATGCGATCGCCAAGCGGGTGCGGCTGCCGGTGACTCTCGACAACGACGCGAATTGCGCGACCGTCGGCGAATGGTGGCGCGGCGCGGCGCAGGGTGCTCGCAACGTGGTGGGAATGACGATCGGCACCGGCATCGGCGGCGGCATCATTCTCGATGGAAAGCTGTACCACGGCTCCTCGGACGTCGCGGGCGAGATCGGACACACCACAATCGATCCGACGGGCCGCTTCTGCCGTTGCGGCAATTACGGATGCCTCGAGGCATACGCGTCAGGCACGGCGATCGCCGCCCGCGCGCGTGAGGCATTGGAGCGCAACGAAGCGTCGATGCTCAAGACGATGGTGAACGGCGACCTTTCGCAGCTCACGGCCGCGATCGTGTACGAAGCAGCCAATCAGGGTGACGCGTTGGCGCACGAGATCGTGCGCGACACCGCGCGCTTCCTGGGCCATGGCGTTGCCAACCTGCTCAACGTCTTGAATCCGGATGTGGTCGTGCTGGCCGGCGGTGTGACGCAAGCCGGCGACCGGCTCTTCGAGCCGTTGCGAGCGGAGGTGAAACGTCGCGCGTTCCGCCCCGCGGTCGATGTCTGCCGTATCGTGCCGGGAATGCTCGGCGGTAACGCCGGCGTGGTCGGCGCCGTGGCGACGTTCAAGATGCAGAAGCTGGGAGGGGTGTGAGGGATCGAGATTCGAGATTCGAGATTCGAGATGCGGAGGTCGGCTCCCGTCGAGACTCGAGTGGAGACACGCGACTCGGTTCGCCTCGATCTGGTCCTGAATCTCGGCGCGAATCTCGAAGCTCGAATCTCGAGTCTCGAAGCCGTCGCCTCGGCGTCATCGGCACGTTCGTGTGGGACACCATCTACGGACGCGGACCGATGGCGGAGCCGATCGAAGAATGGGGCGGGATCACCTACGCGCTAAGCGGGCTCGATGCCGCGCTCAGCAATGAATGGGAGATCGTCCCGATCATCAAAGTCGGGAATGATCTGGCCGAGCGTGCGCGCGGATTCCTCCGTGGCCTCGAGCGCATGGCGCCTGACGCGGCGCTGATCGAGGTTCCCTACCCTAACAATCGCGTGGAGCTTCGCTACGAGACGAGCGAGCGCCGATGCGAGAAGCTGACCGGCGGCGTCCCGGGATGGAACTGGTTGGGCCTCAAGCCCCTGCTGGGCGACCTGGATGCTTTATACATAAACTTTCTCAGCGGGTGGGAGCTCGACCTCGAGACCACGACACTCGTCCGGCAGCATTTCCGCGGCCCGATCTACTGTGACCTTCACATGATGTTGTGGGCGGTGCAGCCCAACGGCATTCGCACACCGCGCGTCCTGCCTAACGTGGCCGAATGGTGCCGCTGCTTCGATGTGATGCAGGTGAACGAGGACGAGATGGCGATGATGGCGCCGGATCCGCTGGCGCTCGCCGCCACGGCCATGCGCGAAGGGGTACGCAGCCTCGTAGTCACGCTCGGCAGTCGAGGGGCCGTCTACTTCGTCGCGCCTGGATTCGAGCGACTCACCGATGAGCCGCCACCACTCGGCGCCGCCGTGTCACCGCTCCGCACCGCACTGGTTCCCGCGCCTCGCGGCCAGCTGGACGGCGATCCGACCGGCTGTGGCGACGTGTGGGGCGCGACCTATTTCTCCAGACTGCTGGCTGGTGATACCTTTGCCGACGCGATGCTGGCGGCGCACCGCGCGGCGGCTCGCAACGTCGAACACCGGGGAGCAACGGGGCTCGCCCGGCACCTGCGCGGAGAGCTCATCGCGGGATGACGACAGTCATCAACGTCCCCCCTTCGCTCGATGACAAGACGTTCGAAGCGATGCTCGAGCACCTCGCCGCGGTCGAGCCGGACGAAAAGGTCCTTCTCGATGCTCGACACACGCGGTGGGCATCACCGTACGGACTCACTGCACTGCTCTGCCTCGCCCAGACCCGCGCCGAGCGACCGGCGCTGTACGCGCCGGAGTCCGACGATACCGCTTCTTACTGGGCGCGCACCGCGTTCTTCAAATTCGCCGATGATCTCTTCGAGCTCCACGGTAGCATCCCGCGCTCTCGCGCCGCGAGTGAGTCGGATGTCCTGCTGGAGATCACGCCCGTTTCGAAGAGCGACGATGTCCACGAAGTCGTCGGACGCATCCAGCAGAAATCGCAGGCGATTCTCGTCAAAGAGCTGAACATCGATGTAAAAGCGACGATGGGCTTCGCGATGACGCTTTCCGAGGCGTGTCAGAACATCGTGGAGCACGCCGGACGTGGAGGATGGGTGGCGGTGCAGACGTACAAATGGAGACAGCGGCTCGGCCGCCGCGTCGTGGTGATCGCGGTGTGCGACGCGGGCGTCGGATTCCGCAGCTCGCTCGAGAGCGCGCAAGGGCGACGCATGAGCGATCGCTGGGATGATGCCATGGCGCTCGAAGATGCGGTGGTTCGTGGCGTGAGTCGCTTCCGCGATCCAGGGCGTGGCCAGGGTCTTGCGGGCGTGCGCCGCTACATTGGGCGGTGGGACGGGAAGTTGTCCGTTCGATCCGGAACCGCTAGAATCGCGATCGTGCCGAGCTGGGACGATGACGTCCCGCTCGAGGAGAAGCTGCCGCTGTTTCCGGGCGCGCAGATGCAGATCACGATTCCGGAACGGATCGCCGCGCGATGATGCATCACATCGATCTGAGCTCGGTACTTCGACGCACGGTGTGCGACCTGTACTCGGACCTGGTGACTCGTCCGACCGGCGCCGCCGTCCGCACTGGAATCGAGCAGCAGCTGGCGGAGATGGGCGATCGCAGCCTGACGGTGATCGACTTCTCGCACGTCGGGCTGCTCGACTTTTCGTGCGCCGACGAGATCGTCGCCAAGCTGCTGCTTCGGTACTGTGGACGCGCCGCCGACCTCCCACCCAGCGACGCGTATTTTCTTTTTCGTGGCATCAACGAGTCTCACCGCGATGCAATCGAGACAGTTCTCGAGCGGCATGGCTTGGCAATTGTGGCCGAGGACGATGACGGGCTCACGCTCGTCGGCAACGTGGAAGACGGTGAGCGGCGCGCATGGGATGCGATCCGCCGACTTGGCCGCGTCGCCGCCGCCGACCTGTCGCGCGAGACCGGCCTCGATGAACTGGAGACGAGCTCGGCGCTCGATGGCCTGTGCCGCCGTCGGCTCGTCATGCGCTTCGACGAAGGCTACGTCGCCGTAGGCGGCCCCGCGTGAGCCGGCCGAGCGGCGAGTGAGCGAGGTTTACAACCCGCCGTTGCAAGTCGTAGGGCTGATCGCGACCAAGCGCGGTGACGAAGAGCGCGGTCCACTCATCTGGATGCGGGGGGACGACGCCGCCTTTCGTCTCGTAATGGAAGGGGAGCTGGTCTGGGTGTACGGGCCGCGCCGGCACGAGCTCGCGACCATAGCCATCGACGACACGCTCCCGCGCGGCGCGGTCGTGCTGCGTGACGTAGTGGGCGCGTCGCCATCCGAGATCATCAAAATCGTCAAACTGGATACCGACAGCCCGCCCAGCCGCGGGCACTACGCGTAGCGACGGAGCTGCGATGACCTACACGGTACGCCGGCACGCCCTCTCCACGGTGGTGCTGCATGGCGGGCGCGACACCGGAGATGCCGATGCACCCGTCGTCGAGCCGATTTTCCAGAGCGTCAACTTCGTGCAGGAGATCGGGACGGCGGAGGGCCTCCGCTATCCCCGCTACGGCAACAATCCGAACGCCGAGACGGTGCAGCATCGGCTGGCCGCGCTCGAAGGCGCCGAGTCCGCGCTCCTGCTCGCCAGTGGGATGGGTGCCACCACCTGCGCGCTGCTCGCACTGCTCCGCCCTGGCGATCATCTGCTCGCCAGCGCCTGGATCTACGGTGGAACCCATACGCTCTTCACGCGCGAGCTCGAAGCGATGGGGATCGGCGTCACACTCGTGAACCCGATGGAGTCGCGCGCCTGGCGAAAGGGAATGCGCAAGAAGACGCGCGCCATCTTCCTCGAGACGCCGGTGAACCCGAGCTGTCGGGTCGCCGACCTGAGGCCGGTCAGCTACCTGACGAAGGAAGCTGGCGTGGCGCTGGTGGTGGACTCCACCTTCGCCAGCCCGATCAATCTTCGCCCGCTCGAGCACGGCGCCGACGTCGTCATCCAGTCCACCACCAAATACTTGAACGGCCACCACGACTCGTTAGGCGGCGCGGTCATGGGCACGGCGTCGTACATCGAGGAAGTGCGGCAGAAGATGATGGTGTGGGGCCAGGCGCCGGATCCATTCGCCTGCTGGCTCCTCGAGCGCGGTCTCAAAACGCTCGACGTTCGCGTGAAGCGGCAGAACGAGAACGCCATGCGGATCGCCAGCTGGTGCGCAACCAGGAAGGAGATCGCGCGCGTTCACTACCCGGGGCTCGAGAGCCATCCCGATCACGAGGTAGCGAAGGCGTGCATGAGCGGCTTCGGCGGGATGATGGCGATCGAGCTCAAGGGTGGCGCCAACGCCGCGGATCGATTCATCCGGCGGCTCAAGCTCATCATCCACGCGCCCAGCCTGGGGGGCGTCGAGTCGCTGGTGTCCGAGCCGCGCTTCACGTCGCACGCGCACTTCACGGCCGCGGAGCGCGCCGCGTTAGGCGTCCCCGACGGATTCCTCCGCCTCAGCATTGGCCTCGAGCACGCGGACGATCTGATCGCCGACATCGAGCAGGCACTGCGCTGATGACCAGCCCGAGCGCAACCGAGGAGGACCGTCGGCGCGTCGAGCGCCGCGCATCGCCACGGGTGAGCGATCTCACGCTCCCCGAGTTCCGGCGGATCGTCCTCACCTCCACGCTCTTCGTGATCGTGCTGTTGCTCTTCGCGTGGATGGTGCGAACGGTCATCATCGCCGCCGTTCTGGCGGTGATCGTCGGCGTGTACCTGCGTCCGTTCTACGAATGGATCCTCGCGCGGGTGACGCACCGCGGACTGGCCGCGTTCCTCGCGCTGGTCGCCGTCGTGGTCCCGCTGATCGCCATCGGCATCTACAGCTACCTGGAAATCAGGGGCGCCGCGAACTACCTGGCGGCGAACCAGGAAGACGTCGTGCTGCGCATCGATCGCGCGTTGCGCCGTCTCCCCTTCCTCACCGGAGCAACCTTCACCGAACAGGTGCGCGCGGCGGTACTCACGGCATCGAACTACGGCGCCAATCTCGCTGAGGGCTTTCGCGAGGCCGTGGTCACGCTCTCGGTCTCTACGGCGGTCTTCTTTTTCACCACGTTTTACATTCTGACCGACGCCGAGACGATCTCCAGCTACATCCGTGGCAAGATCCCGCCGCGCTACGCGGAGCTGGTGGCGACGCTCGAAGTCAATGTGCGTGGGGTGCTCTACGGTGCCATCTACGCCACGCTCCTGACACAGACCATCAAGTCGCTCGTCATACTAGGGCTGAACATCGCGTTCGACGTGCCGCTGGCAGTGGTGCTGGCGATTCTGTCGTTCTTCATTGGCTTCTTCCCGATCGTCGGCTCGTGGAGCGTTTATCTACCCGTGGCCGCGTATCTGGTGATCTTCCGTGACAACTGGTTCGGCGCCGCGGTAATGCTGCTGGTCGGCTTCATCGGGAACACGGTGCTGATCTCGATGTACCTACGACCAAAGCTGGCCGCCGAAAAGTCCGGCGTGCTCAACTTCTATTGGATGTTCGTCGGGCTCGTGACCGGCGTCTATACTTTCGGTATCGTCGGGATCCTGCTCGGGCCATTGATCATCGGGCTCCTCAAGGCCGTGATCGACACGGTTACGGCACAGCAGAGCTGGCGACTCCTCGATGCCGAGGGCGAGCCGGCGGCGCCGGTGCAAACTCTCATCAAAGACTCGCGTTCGGGATGATTCGCTTCTCCCACGTATCGAAGGAATATCCGCGGTCGGGGCTGGCGCTGAGCGACGCCAGCTTTCGCATCGCCAAAGGCGAGTTCGCCTTCCTGACGGGTCCGAGCGGCGCCGGCAAGTCGACGATCCTCAAGCTCGTCACGATGGAAGAGCTCCCGACCTCCGGCGAGGTGCGCGTTCACGGCGTGCACTCGAGCACGATCAAACGCCGCGACATCCCGATGCTCCGACGCAAGCTGGGCATCGTCTTCCAGGATTTCCGACTCCTCGAGGATCGAACGGCCGAAGAGAACGTCGCGTTCGCGCTCGAGGTGACCGGTGCAAATCGCGGTTCGATCCCGGGGAAAGTCAGCCGCCTCCTCACGCAAGTCGGGCTCGCCGCCAAAGGTACGAGCTATCCGCGCGAGTTGTCGGGCGGCGAGCAGCAGCGGGTGGCGATCGCGCGAGCCCTGGCGAACGACCCCTTCGTTCTGATCGCCGACGAGCCGACGGGCAATCTCGACGAGCGCGCGACACGTGGCGTCTTCCAGCTTTTGCGCGACATCAACGCCGCGGGCACAGCGGTGCTCATGGCAACGCACAACCTGGAGCTCGTTAGGCGTTCCGATTACCGCGTCATCGAGCTCAACCACGGTCAGATCGTCTACGATTCCGCCGAGCCACTGCCGGCGCAGCCGTCGTCGCGGTCGGCCGCATCGACGTCGCCAGCCTCGTCCACGCCGACCAACGCCTGAGCCGACATGCGCCTGACCATTCGCGAGGCAATGCTGGTGTTCAAGCGCGCTCCACTGCTGAGCGCGCTCAGCATCATGACGATCGCCTTCAGTCTGTTCGCGCTCGGATTGTTCGGCCTGGTGGCGCTCAACGTCAATCGGGCGCTCAACGAGGTCGAAGAGAAGGTCGAGATCCGCGCCTACCTGCTCGATGACACACCGGTCGAGGCCGTGTCCGCCGCCATGGGCGACATCGGCTCCTTCCCCGAAGTGCAGCGCGTCGACCTCGTATCGCAAGACTCGGCACTGGCCCGTGCGCGTCGCGACATGCGCGAGTTCAACGATGTGTTCGACGCCGCGTTCCTGCCCGCATCGCTCGAAGTGCAGCTCAAGCCCGGCTTCCGTGATCCGACGACGGTCGAAGCGGTGGCCGGCCGCATTCGCAACTATGACTTCGTCGAAGACGTGCGCTTCGGCCAGGAGTGGGTGCGAAAGCTGTACGACATTCGCAACGTGGCAACGGCGGCGGGACTCATCCTCGGCGTCGCTTTCGCCGCCGTGGCCGTGATCATCATCGGCGCGACGATCCGCATGGCGGTCCTCGCACGCGCCAAAGAGATCTCGATCATGCGGCTGGTTGGAGCCACCGACGGATTCATCCGCCGTCCCTTCCTCCTCGAAGGACTGCTCAAGGGGATTGCCGGCGGGCTGATCGCGTTCGGGCTCACCTGGGTCGCGCAAGGGGTCGTGAGCGGATACCTCGGTATCGGCACCAGCTTCTTCGCGTGGCGGACGGCCTTTCTCGGTGTGCTGTTCGGCGGCATCATCGGCGTGTTAGGCATCGCATTATCAGTGGGGCGGCACCTGCGCCGAGTCTGATGCGCTCTCTTCTTCTTTTCGTAGCGCTCTCACTCGCCGCCGCACCGCTCCCGGCACAGACGCCGTCAGACTCCCGTTTGCGAGCCGACCGCGACCGGCTCGAGTCGCTGCGTCGCGAGCGTGAAGAGCTTCAGCGCCGCATGGTCAGCCTTCAGAGCAGCGTCCACGACATCACCGAAGAGCTGGCCAACATCGAGTACCAGGCGGAGACCACGGCGCGGCTGGTGCGATCGCTCGAGTCCCAGCTCAGCTCGATCAACGAAGAAGTAGGCCGAACCTCGGCCGACATGGTCCGCGCTGAAGACGAGCTCGCGCTCAAGCGAGCAGTGCTGCGCAAGCGGCTGATCGACATCTACAAGCGTGGAGCGCTCTACAATGTAGAAGTGCTGCTGTCGGCCCAGAGCTTCGGCGATCTCGTCACCCGTTACAAGTATCTGCACCTGCTGGCACTGCGCGATCGCGCCTTGGTGGAGCGTGTCGAGCACCTCCGTAACGAGGTAGCGCGGCAACGAGGCAACCTGGTGCGCTTCCAGCGCGACATCGAGGAGAATCGCGCCGCGCGCTCCGAGGAGGAGCGGCGCCTTCGCGAGCTCGAGACGCAGCGGACGGCGAGCCTGGCCGACGTCAAGCGCCGGCGGAAGCAGACGGAGCTGCGCATCGCGCGCATCAACCGCGACGAACGGCGACTGAACAACGCCATCGCCGAGGCCGAGGCTACGCGCTTGCGCGACATTCGCGCGCGCCCCAACGCTGCCGCGTCGGCGAGCACGCTCAAGACTTCCGACCTGGGGCAGCTCGATTGGCCGGTGGACGGTACGATCCTCTACAACTTCGGCCGCGTCGTCAACTCGAACAACACGACCACCCGCTGGAACGGCATCGGCATCTCGGCAGCCGCCGGTACGCCGGTGAAGTCGGTGGCGGCTGGACGAGTGGTCGTCGCGGAGCCATTCGGTACCTACGGATTGACGGTGATCGTTCAGCACGGCGGCGGCGACTACTCAGTCTACGGATCGCTCAACACGCTCTCGGTGGACAAAGGCAGCGTCGTGAGCAAGGGACAGACGGTCGGCCTCGTTGGTGCGGCCGACCCCGACCTGCCGCCGCATCTGCATTTCGAGATTCGCCCTCAGGGACGCGCCGTCGATCCGCTGGAGTGGCTCCGCGGCCAGCGCTAGTCAGGCAGTGGCAGACAACGCGGCATTCGACGACCTCCTCGGCGCGCACGTATCGATCGCTGGCGGGACCCCTGCCGCCCCGCCGCGCGCAAAGGCAATCGCCGCCACGGCGATGCAGATCTTCTCGAAGCAAGCCAACCGATGGGCCGAGCGCTGCTGTGACGATGCGGAAGCGCACGCATTTGCGACGGCACTTTCGGAGACGGAGGTGCGCGCGACATCGGCGCACGACAGCTATCTCATCAATCTCGCGTCGCCCGAGCCCGGCCTTCGCGCGCGGTCGATGCTCTCCTTCATGTACGAGCTTCAGCGTTGTGAGGCGTTAGGCATCGAGTATTTGGTGTCTCATCCCGGCAACTACATGGACGACCGGGCGAGTGGCTTGGCGCGGAACGCGGACGCGATCGCGCAGGCACTGGAGCTCGTTCCTGGTCGGACGATGGTGCTGCTCGAGAGCACGGCAGGCAGCGGGACGGTGCTCGGCGCGACGTTCGAGGAGATGGCGAGCCTGATCGACCGGATTCCGGATCCGCATCGTGCGCGGGTCGGTGTTTGTGTGGACACCTGCCACCTCTTTGCGGCCGGGTACGACCTGGTAGGCGATTACGATGGTGTTTGGTCGCGGTTCGATGACATCATTGGCCTGCGCCGTCTACGCGCCATGCACCTCAACGACTCCAAGACCCCTCTGGGATCCAAGCGCGACAGGCACGAGCTCATTGCGGAAGGCGCGCTGGGGGAAGCACCTTTCAGGCGGCTCATGACCGATGATCGCTTCGTGAAGATTCCGAAGGTGATCGAAACACCAAAGCTCGACGACGCGGAACGCACCGACCGGCGAATGCTGGAGCGGTTAAGGAGCTACCGTGAGGGTTGAGCGTCAGCAGAGCGGAACGCGCTTGGCCGGCTGCTGTATCATGAGCATGCGCCTGTCTCGTACGCGCTCCCGCCTGATGACCTTGCTGGCGACGTTGGCCGCGCTTGGCCAGCTCGCCGTCACGGTCGTCGCCCCGCTCGGCGAGGCGCGTGCGGGGCAGAGCGCCCCGGCCCACGTCGAGGCGCAGGGCGTCGCCCAGCACTACGCGCACGACGAGGCAACTTGCGTCGCGTGCTCGGCGACGGCACAGCTGTCACTTCCGATCGTCGCGCGCGACCCGTTTGTCGAGATCGCGCGTCACGTCGATCCCCATACTGCGCCCGAACCGGCGGCTCAGCGGCGCGCTCACGGCGAACACGCTCCGCGGGCTCCTCCCTCTCTCGCGTAATGGCGGCCTGAGGGCCTTTGGCCCCGCCGCGGTACACGCGCGACGCTCAATCCAGCGTCGCGTGACTGAGAACGAATCTTGTTGATGCTCCACGCGTGCGTGGAGTGCATCACGTTCCCAAGAGGAGAGGATGCGAACGACTTTCACCTCACTCGTCGTGGCGGCCGTGTGGGCATCCACCGCCGCGGCACAGCAGCCTGACAGCGCCAAGGCCGATTCGGCGGCGCGCGCTGACAGTCTGAAGGCGGACTCCATCCGCATCGTGCGCGAGCTGGAGGGCGCTGCACCGGGCGCACCGCAGCCGATGACGCCGCAGCACACGATGACGCCGCCACCGAATGCACGGTTGATTCCCGACATCAGTGCGATCGGAGACTTCCTATTCGACTTCTCTCCCGACGAGAGCACGCTCGAGGGTGGAGAGCGCGCGCAGATTCGGGAAGTCGAGGTAGGACTACAGGCGGCCGTCGACCCGTATTTCAGAGCCGACATGTTCCTGGCCGTGCACGATGAGGCCATCCACGTGGAGGAAGCATATCTGACCGCGATGGCACTTCCGTGGGGACTTCAGGCGCGAATCGGGCGCTTTCACATGCCAATCGGCAAGCAGAACACTACGCATCGCCCGGAGCTTCACACGATCGAGTACCCCTACATCATCCAACGTTTTCTAGGCCCGGATGGTTCGGCCGGGAATGGACTCTGGGTGAGCAAGATCTTCTCGCCGCTGGGCTTCTATCAGGAGCTGCAGCTGACGGCCGTCGACAACTTCACCGCGGGTGAGGAGCACGGGGGCGCGCACGCGCACGACGAGGAAGGAGAGGAAGAAGTCGCGGCCAGCGATGCGGCCAACAACCGCCTGTCGGGGATCGGATACACAGCTCGCTTCCGCAATTACTGGGACCTCAACGAGTCCACGAACCTCGAGATTTCCGCCAGCGCCGCCACGCAACGGCTTGCGATGCCCATCGTCTGCTTGCCTGACACAGACGTTCACGTGGCGTCGTGCGCCGACTTCGGCGGGCCGACCGGCGTGAATGCGAGGCAGAGCGTGTTAGGCGCCGACGTGACCTTCCGCTGGCGCCCGCTTCAGCAAGGTCTCTACAAGTCTCTGATCGTGCAGGGCGAGGTGATGCGGGTGCTGAACGATGATAATCCCGCGCTCCCCGATCTTCCGGGCGCCACGGTGTTCTACGAAGGCCCCACGCGTGACGTGACAGGCGCGTACGCCTTCGCGCGGTATCAGCTTACGCGACGGACGTACATCGGCGCGAGGTACGACTGGCTCCAGGATCCAGTGTTCGACGACGACGATTTCAACGCCGTGTCGGGATATCTCACATTCTTCCCGAGCGAGTTCTCGAAGATCGTGCTCGGCTATGAGCGCCTGATGCCGGCTGGTAACGATGAAAAGATCAACCGGTTCGTACTCCAGACGACGTTCTCGATCGGCCCGCATCGGCCGCACCCGTTCTAAGAATTCGGCGCAAAGCCGAGGAGTCATAGATGATGCAGCGACGAACATTTCTTCATGCGGCGTTGGGAGCGCTGGCGGCGATCGCCTTGTCCGCGCTCGCGCCGCCGGCCGCCGCCCAGCGGCTCAAGGTGGTCACCAGCACAACCGACCTTCGCGACATCGCGCGCGCAGTGGGTGGCAATCGTATCTCGGCTGTGAACATCAGCGCGGGATATCAGGATCCGCATTTCGTGGAAGCGAAGCCAAGCTTCATCCTTCAGCTACGGAACGCAGACGTCTTTGCGTACGTCGGTTTGAATCTCGAGATCGGCTGGATGCCGTTGCTCGTGGACGGAGCACGGAATCCGAAGATCCGCCCGGGCGGTACGGGCAACGTCGATGTCTCACGCGTCATCCCGGTGCTCGACGTCGCGCGTGGTCCGGTGGATCGGAGTCAGGGGGACGTACACCCATTGGGCAACCCGCACTACTGGCTCGACCCGGGGAATGGTAAGCGGATCGCTGAGCTGTTCCGGCAGAAGTTCAGCGAGCTCGATCCGGCTGGCGCATCGGCGTATCAGCGGAATGCGCAGGCGTTCAACGCACGCATCGACGCTGCAGCGCGCGCATGGGCGCCCGACCTGGCCAAGATCAGGGGGAAACCGGTGGTGGCGTATCACACCAGTTGGCGGTATCTCGTCGCGTACACCGGCGTCAACATCGTCGGCTTCATGGAGCCAAAGCCGGGCGTGCCGCCGTCCCCTTCTCACGTGGCCGGGTTGATTCAAACGATGAAACGAACGGGCGCGAAGGTGATCATCATGGAGCCGTTCTACAGCAGGAAGATGGTCGACTTCGTCGCCAAGAACACCGGCGCGCAGGTGCTGGTGCTTCCGTCGTCGGTAGAGGGCGTGCGCGGTGTGAACGATTACGTCTCCCTCATGCGCTACAACATTCAGCGCATCGCGGCCGCCGTCTCGTGACGGCACTCGTGACCTTCGACCGCGTGACGCTCGGCTACGGGCGTCGCGCGGTGCTCACCGATCTCGACTTCGAGATCCCCGAAGGCGATTTCCTCGGTCTGGTCGGCCCGAACGGTGCCGGGAAAACCACGATCGTGCGAGCCATCCTCGGAAACCTCGATCCGATGTCAGGCACGATCCGTCGCGCCGAGGGGTTGCGCTTCGGCTACGTGCCACAGCGCGACCAGGTGGACTACGGATTTCCGCTCAAGGTGATCGACGTCGTGATGATGGGCCGCTACGATCGCATCGGACTTCTTCGCCGACCGTCCGCCGAGGACCGGCGTCTGGCAGTCGGCGCGCTCGAGCACGTCGGCATCGCGGAACTGGCTGCGCAACCGCTTAATTCGCTATCCGGTGGGCAGAAGCAACGGACGCTGATCGCACGAGCGCTGGTGGGCCAACCGAACATTCTCATCCTCGACGAGCCCACGACCGGGATGGATCTGGTGGCAACGACGCAGATCTTGAGTCTCGTGCGCGAGCTCCACGACCGTAATGGATTGACCGCGCTCATGGTGAGCCACGCGCTCAACGAGGTGGCCAACTACGTCGACCGAATTGCGCTGGTGCTCGAGGGCGCGTTTCGAATCGGACGCGTTGACGAGATCATCACCGAGTCGGTGCTGAGCGGCATGTACGGAATTCCGGTGGAGGTCGACTCCGTCGACGGACACCGCATCGTCGTCGCGCGCCGCGGCGCGGCACACCATCGCTGATGCTCGGCACGATCCTCCTCTTTCGCGACGCGCTGTACGGCTCGCTGATCATCGCGCTGGCGTGCTCGGTGCTGGGCGTCTACGTCGTCCTGCGGCGCATTGTGTTCGTGGGCGCGGCATTGGCCCAGCTCTCCTCGATGGGGATCGCGCTCGCGCTGTGGCTCGGCGGCTGGGGTGGCCTCGCCGCGTTAGGCAGTCAGCCCGCCGCCGTCGCACTCGTGGTGACGCTAGTTGGCGCGCTGCTCTTCGGTCTGAGTGGCGGACGCAGCCGGGTGCCACCCGACGCGACGATCGGTGCCACCTACGCGGTAGCCGGCGCGCTTGGCGTGCTGTTCATCGCCAAGGCGGCACATGGCGAGGCGCACGATCTGTTCTTACAGGGGAACATCCTCGGCATCACGCGGCGCGACATGTGGGTGCTGCTGGCGGTCGCGCTACCCGTGCTGCTCGCGCACCTGCTCTTCTACAAAGAGTTTCTCTTCGTGTCGTTCGACCGAGAAACCGCGCGCACGCTCGGCTTCCAGGTCACACGTTGGAATCTCCTGCTCTACCTGACGCTCGGCCTGATCATCGCCTCGGCGATGCAATTCGCCGGCGTGATGCTCGTATTCAACTTCCTCGTACTTCCGGCGATGACCGGGCTCATCGCCAGCCGGAGCATGCGAGGGACATTCATGTGGGCGATCGGGTCTGGACTGGTCGCGGCAGTGGTGGGATTTTCCCTTTCGGTCCCGTTCGACCTTCCGACCGGTCCAACGATGATCGCCGTGTCGGGTGCCTTTCTCCTGCTCGTATGGCTCATTCGGCTTCCTCAAAGACACTGATCACGTTCTCTCATCTCGCACGTCGATGACAGGTCGCCGCGCCGTCACCGAGCGCGAAATCCGCCGCGCCGCGAAAGAGGGAAAGAAGTTCATCGACATCGGCGACGCGGTCGTCACTCCTTCGGCGAGGGATGTGGCGGGGAGTCTGGGAGTGGAGTTGAAGAGGGACTCGGCGCTCGGCACTCGGCCCTCGGCGCCCGCGGTGAAAGACTCAGTCGCTACGAGCCGAGCACCGATGGCCGAGGGCCGAGGTCCA
>DATFBY010000061.1:0-2941 GCA_035253585.1 Gemmatimonadaceae bacterium
TGCCGTTCCGAATCTCGAATCTCGAATCTCGAATCTCGAATCTCGAATCTCGAATCTCGAATCTCGAATCTCGAGCCGTCAGGCGCCCGCCAACGCGCGCCACGTCGGCGTACGCATACCGCGAATGGCCGCGGCCAGCTGCACGACGCCCTCGCGCAGGTCCGCATCGCGCACGCCGCTGTAGCCCATGAGCATCCCAGGCCGCACGCGATGCTCGAGGGCGAACGGAGTTAGCGGAAGCACATCGATCCCTGCTTCCCGCGCCGCGCGCGCGACGTCAACGTCGTCTCGGCGGCGCAGCCACGCGATCAGCGTCATGCCGCCGTCCGTCTCGTCAGGCACCACCTCATCGCTCAACTGCTCGCGGAGCGCGTCGAGCAGGATGTGACGACGCTCTTGATAGATCGAGCGCATGCGGCGGATGTGCCGCTCGAAATGTCCCTCGATGACGAAATCGGCCATCACCGCCTGCTCGAGGTACGGCGAGTGGTAGTCCGTGAAGTGGCGCGCCGCCGCGAAAACGTCGACCAGACACTCGGGAAGCACGGCGTAGCCAAGTCGTAGCGCCGGGAACATCACCTTGCTGAACGTCCCGATATAGATGACGCAGCCATGCCGGTCGATCCCCTGAAGCGCCGACTGCGGCTTGCTGGCGTAGCGGAACTCGCTGTCGTAATCATCCTCCAGCACCCATGCGTCGGCACCCGCCGCCCAGTCGAGCAATTCCTGACGCCTGCTCGTCGACAGCGTGACGCCTAACGGGAGCTGCCGCGACGGAGTGACGAACGCCAAACGCGCACCGGGAGCGCGCCGCCGCCCCTCCGTCACGACGAGCCCTTCCGCATCGACTGGTACGGCAACGACACGCGCACCGGCGGCCGCCAGCGCACCTCTCGCTCCGTGATAGCCGGGATCTTCGAGCCACGCTTGATCCCCGACGTCGAGCAGCACGCGCGCACACGCGTCGATTGCCTGCTGCGATCCCGCCGTGATCATCACCTGCTCCGGCATGCAGCGAACACCGCGTGCCGCGCGCAGGTAGTCGGCGATTGCCGTACGGAGCGGGAGATGACCGAACGGCTCACCATAGGCGAGTTGGCGCGAGGTCGTTCGGCTCCATCGTCGAGCGAGCAGCCGCCCCCAGATGTCGACCGGGAAGACGTCGATCGCCGGCACGCCGACTCGAAATGCTCGAGGCGGACGCGCCAAGACCGCCGGCCTGTCTCGGAGAGCGGCGGCGATCTGCGTGTTGCGCATCGAGATCTTCGGCGCCCGCCTAACGAGTCGCGGCTCGACCGGCGCCCGCGTGCGCGCGTGCTGCAGATGCTGCTCGGGGAGCGACGCACTCACGCGAGTCACCGCCCCGTGTATCCCTTCGATGTATCCCTCGGCCCGCAACTGTTCGTACGCCTGCACCACAGTGCTGCGCGCGACGCCAAGGTCCTCCGCCAGGTAGCGCGTAGACGGCAGTCTCGTCGACGGCATGAGCAGCCCGGAGAGGATGTCGCCACGGATGCTCTTGTAGATCTGCATGTACAGCGGCGCCGCCGATTCGCGGTCGAACTCGACCTTGAGAATCCGTCCGCGCGCGGTCCGACCGGTCTGGTGCATGGCCGACGATAACGCTCCCGCTCCGCACCCCCAATGGACTTTGGGATAGGTCGTCGTTCGCCGGGGACGAACTCAACGCGACGCGCGCCCTGACGCCGAGCCCTTCGGCCGATACTCGGCCGCGATCGCCAACTGGCGAAGCGCCGATTCGTCCCACGACGTGCGGCCGATATGCACGAAGCCCGTTCCAGGCGGTCCGCCATAGCTTCGAACCCATGCCGCCGCGAGCCCGCGCTCGTCGGTTGCCAGCACTTCGACATCCTCCGGCACCTCCGCGGCCCACGCCGACATGAACCATCCCGAGAGACCCCATCGCTCGCCGGCCGAAGTCACTCGCGCGCCGAACGCGTCGAAGGGATCGACCTTCAACGTGAAGCCCAGCAACTGCGACGTCTCGCCAGTCCCGAAGCCGGAAAGCGTGCGCTGCCCCGTCGAATCAGGGATCCACATGCGCGGCGGCAGCCCGACCCACACCACCTTGCCGCCGGTGTCGAGATATCGGCGGAGCAACGCGCCGTCGGGCGTCGCCGCGGTGAATAGCCGCGGCGCGTAGTCGAGTGCGAAGACGACCACGCTCGGCGCGCGATCGGTGGCCCGCGATTGCAGCCACGCGCGGAGCGCCTGTGCTCCCATGACTTCGTATCCGCGAGCGCGCAGGTGATCGCGGACCGTCGTGTGCGACCGCGCCATCGCGTACTGCACCACGAGCGAATCCCAGAACACTACTCGCTTGAGCGTCCGCTCCGCGCCGCCTAACGCGTACACCGACCCGTCATCACTGCCGAACACGACGATGCCGTCGCCTAACGATGGAGAAGACAAGACCCCGCCATCGACGCGATAGCGCCATCGCTCATCGCCGGTTGCCGCGTCGAGCGCCCGGATCGTGCCGCCGCCATCGGCCGCATACGCGCCCTCGGCCGTATAGACTACCGAGCCCGCCACCACCGGCGAGGACCAGACGCTGTGCTCGCTCACCACGCGCCACAGCTCTTTCCCGTCGCTCGCGCGCAGCGTGTGAAAGAAGTGCCCGTCGGAGCTTCCCTCGTACACGACCGAATCGCGCACCGCCGGCGATGAGATCGCCCACGATGTCTGGTCGTGCGCGAAACGCCATTTGAGCTTTCCGTCGCGCGCGTTGATCGCGTAAAGATGCCCGTCGCGCGATCCGACATAGACCACGCCACCGACGACTGCCGGCGAGGATTGGATGGATCGTCGATCGTAGCCGAAGCTCTTCGAGGTGAGACCGGCGCCCTCCGTCGCATAGCGCCAGCGCTCCTGTCCCGTCGCCGCATCGAGCGCGTAGAAGTTACCGTCGAAGGAACCG
>DATFBY010000062.1:0-5173 GCA_035253585.1 Gemmatimonadaceae bacterium
ATGTCGTCGCCCTCGACACCGTGATCAATTCGACAGCGTTCGAGGTCTCCGTCTTCGTCGACCCGAACGAGCGCTACCTCATCACGTCGATCGGTGGCCGCACCGACGAGGCGCTGGCGCCGGGAGTTCCTTACGTACGCGGAGATCTATATGTGAGCGAGCGCGTCGATGAGCGGTGGTCCGCGCTACGCCGAGTCTCGTCGCCGATCAACAGCGAGGGTGTGGAGACGACTCCCTTTGTATCTCGTGACGGACGGTACCTCTACTTCACCAGCGACCGGGGCTTTGCGACGCTTCCGCCTCCGCCGCCCCGTCGCCTCTCACTCAACGAGCTGACCAGCGGGCTCCAGTCGGTGGAGAACGGCCTGGGCAATCTGTACAGGGTCGACATCGAAGCCGTCGAGCTGGGCCGATGACCAACCACCTTCGTCTGCCGGCTCTCGCATGCGCGCTCGCCATCGGCGTCGGCGCCACTTGGCAGCGGAACCCGACCTCGCGGCCGATCTGGCTCGACCGTCGCGGCGCCACGATCGAGGCGGAGCTGGTCGGTGACGGCAGCGTCTCGACAGCTGGCAACGAGTTCGGTGGCGCCGTGACTCCGAACGGCCGCGAGATGTACTTCACGCGCAGCGTGCCACGCTCGTACATGTACGTGATCCTGGTATCGCGCTTCGTGAACGGCCGGTGGCGTGCACCCGAGGTCGCAAGCTTCTCGGGAAGCGGCCGCGACTTCGATCCGGTCATCACTCCCGACGGCAAGCGACTCTATTTCATCTCGGATCGAGGGAGTGGAGGCCAGCGGAGTCGCTCTTACGACCTCTGGATGGCAGAGCGCGATGGAGACGAATGGGGTGAGCCCGTTCGAGTCGATGCACCGATCAGCCTCGAATCGAGCGATCGTCTGACGCACGAGTGGTTTGCTTCCGCCACGCGCGACGGTACGCTGTACTTCAGCGCTGTGCGCGAAGATAGTCCTGGCGGTGCGGCGGACATCTACCGCTCGCGTTTCGTCGAAGGCCGCTTTGCCGAGCCGGAGAAGCTCGACAGCACCATCAACACGCCTGGTTGGGAGAGTGAGCCGTACATCGCGCCTGACGAGAGCTTTCTTCTGTTCAGCGCGCTCGACCGCCGCGACGGATTTGGCGGCTGGGACATCTACATCAGCTATCGCGATGGTGCCGGCTGGACGGCACCGAGAAATCTCGGACCGCTCGTCAACACGGCAACACGGGATTACAGCTCCCGGCTCGCCCCCGACAGCCACACCCTGTACTTCACTAGCGAGCGTCACTTCCGCATGTCCGACGCGAGCGGCCCGCCGCCGCGCGTCGACTACAAGAGCCTCGTCCGTGGCGCACGCGGCATCTACAACGGCGGTGGCAACATCTATCGAATCGATCTGCGGAATCTTCCAGTGTTTCGCACGCAATGACGATCGGATGTAAAACGGAAGACCCTCTGTCGCCCTTTCTCGACAGAGGGTCGTTCCCACCGTTCCGTCACCCACCTTCCGCCTTCCATGGTACCTCAGCACATGCGATCACGAGGCTCGCACGAGGCATGAGCATAGTGCGTCGCGGGCGGCGCCGGCGCCATACGCGCCACGTCAAAGAGCGGTGAAAGACAAGCCTAACAATGTGGGCCCGATTCTGACGGCGCGTGTGAGGTCATCGGCGGCCACAGTGCACAAATTCCGGTGACACTTCCAGCGATGGAGACGATATGAGGCTGACCCTTCGAGCCCTCGGCATCTCGTTAGGCACCGTCCTGCTCGCGCCCGCCGCGGCATTGGCGCAGGACGCTGCGACGCGACGAGCCGACAGCATCGCGGTCCGGGAGGCGTTCGAGGCGACCGTGGCGGCGCACAACTCGGGCGACGTCGCGCGCATGCTCCCGCTGATCGCGCCGGACGCGGTGATCTCCTATCCTGGCATGACGGATACAGGTATCCCCGCGAAGCCGATTCACGACGGATTCCGAAAGCAGATGGCGCCTCGCCCCGGTGTAAAGCGCTCCTATGCCGCGCAGATCGAGGAGATCATCGTGTCCGGCGATCTGGCGATCGTGCGCGCAATCTGGACAGTCGATTGGAGCCGCGAGACGCCTCCCGCCTCGGGCAAGAGCGTGGAGAAGGATCTCGAGATCTGGGGACGGCAGCGCGACGGATCGTGGAAGCTGGTGCGCGGCATGTCCTTTCCGATTCGTCAGCCGTCACAGACGACCGGCGGTTGATCGTCAGGCGCTAACGAATCCGCATGGTGCTGTCCATCCAACGCGTATAGCTCGACACGCGGGTGTATACCTCGCGCACGCCGTAGTGACCTTCGCGTTTCCCGTTGGGAACCTGATGCGACGAGACGCCCATCGTGTACAGCGTGCGTCCCCGCACCGGCTCGAAGAGTGCCGCGCCCCCGCTGTCTCCCGGTCCGCTGATCCCCTCGAGCTCGAGCACTGCGTCCGAGGCCGGATCATCGAAGGTGAATCCAATGGTGTTGGCGTCCACCGCATCGACTCGGTTCATCGCGCCCCGAAGTTGCCCGTCGTGCTTGGTGATGCCGGCCGCTCCTGTACCCGTGCCTCCACGCCCGAGAAAAATCACGACGCGTCCGCGCTCGTCGCGACGGCGATACGGTTGAACGGGCGTCACGTGCGTCACGGCAGTCGCCAGCTCCACCAGCGCGATGTCGTGGCGGATGCCCGTGCTCTGCCACGCCGGCCACACCGGCCAATCCGGATGCAACACTACTCGGACGACATCGTACAGAGAGTCGGCGATCGCCACCCGAAAGAGTGGCGCGCCGGGTCGCGGTGCCCGATACTCGGGGTGTTTCGGTGAGTACTGCTCCACTACGTGTGCGGCAGTCAGCACCCAGCGCGACCCGATGAGAGTCCCGGTCGCTCGTCCGCCGATGCGACCGGCGCGTGGCGGATCCAAGTCGACGTACGCCGCACGAAGACGAGCGCCGAGCGCCAGATATGGACCCTCAGGGCGATCGTGTCGAATGACGATATCCCCGATCGCGACGAGGGGCAGCACCAGTGACAGTGCGGTCAGGCGTGGACTCATGATCCGGAATGGACTATGAAACTCGGAATTGTCGTGCTGGTGGTTGCGCTATTCGGCGTCGCAAGCTGCGCTGGCCGCCCTTCGGCCTTCAGCGACGCAAACGTGACACCCTCTCCCTTTGCGCCCGGAATCGTTTCGACCGAGGCGGAAGAGTACAGGATCGCGTTCACTGCCGATGGGCGAACTGCGTATTTCGCTCGTGGCACTGCATTCTTTCCAATCTCACGTGCCGCGACAATCTACGAAACGACTTTCCGCGACGGCGCGTGGAGTACGCCCACCGTCGCGTCGTTCTCCGGGCAATACCCGGACATCGACCCGTTCATCTCGCCGGACGGCCGTCTCCTCTTGTTCTCGTCGATACGTCCGGTGGCTGGCGAGGCGCGTAAAGATCTCGATCTCTGGGTCGCCGTGCGCACGGCCAACGGCTGGAGCGAGCCGCGTCATCTCGGAGCGGCGGTGAACAGTCCGCGTGATGAGTTGTATCCATCGGTCGACGCGAGCGGCATGCTGTACTTCGGCAGCGATCGTGAAGGGGGCGTCGGCGGCTGGGACATTTACCGATCCACTGTAACTGGACGCGACCCCGACGGCATTCCGCAATACGCG
This sequence comes from Gemmatimonadaceae bacterium, assembly GCA_035253585.1. Classification (GTDB taxonomy): domain Bacteria; phylum Gemmatimonadota; class Gemmatimonadetes; order Gemmatimonadales; family Gemmatimonadaceae; genus DATFBY01. The sequence goes on from DATFBY010000062.1 coordinate 3,677, forward strand.
TCGGCGGAGAACGTCGGCGCGCCGGTGAACACCTCTCGGTGGGAGTTCAATCCCGCGATATCGACCGATGGGAATACGCTGATCTTCACGGGGCTCAACTATCCGGGGGGCGCTGGCTTTGGTGACTTGTACGAAGCGCGCCGAACGACCTCCGGGTGGAGCACACCCACTTCACTGCCCTCGATCAACACGAGCGCCGACGAGTATCATGCCAGCCTGACAAGCGACGGCCGCACTCTCCTCTTCGTCAGGCGACCGCCCACGCAGCAAGCGCATGGCGACCTCATGATCGTCAGGCGGCCCTGATCGTCTGACGCGGGATCAGGGCGCCGGCCGCGAATTGCCGAGGTCGGCGGCGTAGCGCCAGCTCCCGTCGGGCTGGCGCTTCCAGATCGAGAGATACTTCGAGTGAAAGCTCTGCCCGGAGGCGGTGCGGTACGTGCCATCTCCGATCGTCAGCCCGAGATCGCCGCTGGTCGCGATCGCCGCGCGCGTCGGGCTCCAGGTGAGCGTCTCACCTTGCGGAAACGTGAATGCCTGACGAGCGGCGGCCGGCCCGACACGCGGATGCCCGTCATCGAGCACCAGCGCATTGGGCGCGGCGAATTCCCCAAACGCCACACCGACGCCACGTTCTTCCGCCGTCTTGGCGAACGCCCGATCGATCTCGAGCAACTGCGATTGATCCGCCGAGCCAGTAGACGGCGGCGCGCTCGCTTCGCCGTTGGCGCCGTCTAGCGCCACGAGTCGGCTACTATCAGGCGCGCGAATGTTGTAGACGAAGGACAGCACCTTCCATCCGGACTCGGGCCGCATCCGCCAGTAGATGAGGAAGAGCGCTGGGACCTCGCGCACACCCTCCCCGAGATCGGCGGTGACGAACCCACGCTCGACGGTGTAGCCGTCGCGCCCATCGGCCGACGATTCCGCGCGCATCGTCTCCCACCGCATGGCCGTGGGCGCCGTCGGATGGCGCTCGAGAAACTCACGCCCGGCGCGGTCGCCAATCAAAGCAGGCTGGCGCGGCATCAGCAGCATTGCATCACTCGCCAGAGCTTTACCAAGCGCTTCGCGCGCACCGAAGCGCTCCATGTCGTTCGATAGGGTTCGACTCGCCTCGATGAGAGTCGGCTGCTTCGTTGCCGAGCTCGCAACCTGCCTCGCTTGCTGCATCATGGAGTCGAGCTCGGAACGCTCGAGCACGCCACCGCCGCGTATCACGTGAGTGATCTTGCGCGTGTTCTCGATGTCGGCGAGAGGATCGGCATCCAGAATCACGAGGTCGGCCAACTTTCCCGGTGCCACGGTGCCTAACGAATCAGCGGCGCCTAGGTACGTGGCTGGAGTGATCGTCGACGCACGAATGGCCTGGAGCGGTGTGAGTCCCGCTCGCACCAGTAGACGCATCTCATCGTGCAAGCTGCTGCCAGCGTAGCGGTACGCATCCCCGGCGTCGGTGCCGGTCATGATCCGGATTCCCGCGCGCTGCATCGATAG
>DATFBY010000063.1:0-6926 GCA_035253585.1 Gemmatimonadaceae bacterium
GTGACCGAGCGGACGCGCGAGATCGGCGTGCGCAAGGCGTTGGGCGCGACGAAGGGGACGATTCTCTGGCAGTTCTTGGTGGAAGCCGCGACGCTCACCGGCGTGGGAGCGATCCTGGGGCTCGTGGTCGGCGTCGGCATCACCGCGATCGTTCGCAGCGCGACGCCGATTCCCGCCAGCGTTCCGGGTTATTCGATCGCACTGGCGCTGGTCGCCAGCGCGTTCACGGGCATTCTATTCGGCCTGTTGCCCGCGATCCGTGCGGCAAGGTTGGATCCGGTGGAGGCGTTGAGGTACGAATGAGTCGAGATTCGAGATTCGAGATTCGAGATTCGGCGGCTCGGGAGACGAGCTCCGAGCGCGCTCTCACGAATCTCGAATCTCGAATCTCGAATCTCGACTCATGAAGTACACCGAGGCCGTCCTCCTCGCCCTGCGCCAGCTCCGCGTGCAGAAGCTCAAGAGCTTCTTCACACTGCTCGGCGTGATGATCGGCGTCATGTTCCTCATCGCGGTCGTGTCCATCGTTGCCGGGATGAGCCGTTACATGGAAGAAGATTTCGTCGGGAAGCTGATGGGGGTGAACACCTTCGAGCTCCGGCGCTTTCCGAACATCAACCTCGGGAACGTCACCGAGGAAGAGTGGCGTGAGTGGCAGCGCCGCCCGTACATCCTCCAGTCCGACGTCGAGCCCGTCGTCTCACAGCTCCCCGAGGGAACGCGCTGGGCGATTCAGAACGCCGGACGCAACATCGAGATGGAGAGCGAGCTGGCACGTCCGCGAAAGCTGTTCCTCTTCGCTGTCGACGGCGACTACTTCGAGATCCGGCGGATGGAGATCGCTCGCGGACGCGCACTGGCGCCGCAGGAGCTCGCGCACGGCGCGCTCGTCACCGTCATCGGCGATGAAACGGCGCGACACTTCTATCCGAACGTCGATCCCGTCGGAAAAGAACTGAAGATCGGCAGCGCCAAGTACCGCGTCGTCGGCGTCGCGGAGAAGCAGGGCAGCATCTTCGGCATGTCGCTCGACAAGTTCGCCGTCACGCCGCTCAACTCTCCCGCCCGGCGGATGACGACGTTGGGTCATGGCCGCATCAACACGCTCATGATCCACTCGGGCTCCAAGCCCGAGATGCTCGACGCGATGGAGGACGTGCGGCAGATCATGCGTGGGCGGCACAAGCTGCGTCCCGCTCAGCCAGACAACTTCGCGCTCACTACCTCCGAGTCGGCGCTGGAGTTCTGGACCAAGGTCAAGCGGATCATGACCTTCGCCGGCGCGGCGCTCCCGGCCATCGGGCTCGTCGTCGGCGCCATGGTGATCATGAACATCATGCTGGTCGCGGTGGCCGAGCGGACTCGAGAGATCGGCATTCGGAAAGCGCTCGGCGCCCGGCGCCGAGACATCCTCGGCCAGTTCCTCGCCGAATCGGCGACGCTGAGCACACTGGGCGCCGCGATTGGCGTCGGGCTGGGCTTCGCGCTGGCGGGGATTATCGCCGCGACTACCGCCCTTCCGGCTTCGGTCGCGCCCTGGTCGATCCTGGTCGGGATCTTGTTAGGCACCGTGGTGGGAATCGTGGCCGGCGTGTATCCGGCCAGCCGCGCGTCGCGTCTCGACCCGGTGCACGCCATGCGCCAGGAGACGTAATGCGCTTCGTCGACAAGGTCATCAGCAGTCTCGAGGGGATCACGATCGCCTTCGACAGCATTCGCTCGAACAAGGTGCGCGCCGCTCTTACCATCGTCGGCGTCGCGGTAGGCGTGTTCGTCGTGGTGGCGATGTCGGGAGCGGTGCACGGGATCAAGGCGAGTGTCGAACGCGACATTCGCGCGGCCGGACCGACGTCGTTTTACGTCTTCCGGCGTGGCGACTTCTTCGAGAGCTGCGACGGCTCGGAAGACACGTGCCCCTCCCGCCGGAATCCGGCCATCACGACGGCCGAGGTTGCCGCTATCCAACGTCTGCCATCGCTCAAGGCAGTGGCGGCACGCGTCGCGGGCTCGGCGTCGTTCAAGTACAAGGACCGGGAGCTGCGTTCCGCCGGGTTCGACGCATACACAGCGGCGTGGCCCGAGATCGACGGCGGCGACATCTACCCCGGCCGCGCGTTCACGGCGGCCGAGGTGAGCGCGGCAGCCCGGGTCGTGGTGATCAACGATCGGATGGCCGAACGGCTCTTCCCCGACAGCGACCCGTTAGGCAAGACTGTGACGCTCGACGGGATGCCGTTCGTGGTGATCGGCGTGCATCATAGCAAGGTGAGCTTCTTCGGCACGCCGACGCAGGACTCGGCAGACGAAGCCAAGGCGTTCGTTCCGTTCGAAGCTGGCCGGCGTTACCTCGACGTCTGGATGCGTGGCCTCGACCTCACCATCAAGCCGCGCGACGGTGTTCCGCGCGACGACGCGATGGACGACGTCACGGCCACGCTGCGATCGATCCGCGGTCTCAAGCCCGGAGCGCCTAACAACTTCGCGGTCATCGGGCAGGATGCGCTCATGGAGCAGTTCAACGGCTTCACGGGCAACTTCTTTCTGATCATGTTGGCGCTGGCGTCGGTCGGTCTGCTGGTGGGCGGCGTCGGTGTCGTCGCCATCATGATGATCTCGGTGACGGAGCGGACGCGCGAGATCGGCGTGCGCAAGGCGTTAGGCGCGACGAAGGGGACGATTCTCTGGCAGTTTCTGGTGGAAGCGGCGACGCTCACGACTGTGGGTGCCGTGTTCGGGCTCGTCGTGGGTGTTGGTCTGACGGCGGTGATCCGCACGACCACTCCAGTTCCCGCGTCCGTCCCGACACTGGCGATCGCCGCCGCTCTCGCCATGAGCGCGGTGACGGGAATTCTGTGCGGATTGGCGCCGGCGATACGAGCGGCAAGGTTGGATCCGGTAGAGGCGTTGAGATACGAGTAGCTGGGCGGCGGGAAGCGGGACGCGGGAAGCGGAAAGCGGGAAGCGACTGCCGGAACACCTGACGACTACAATCTCCGCCGGCCTTTCCCGCTTCCCGCTTTGCGCTTCCCGCGCTTATTCTCCCTCCCATGCGCACCGACGACGTCCTCCGCATCGCCGCGGGGCAGATACGCGCCAACAAGCTTCGCTCGTTCTTCACGCTCCTCGGCATCATCGTCTCGGTCGCCTTTCTCGTCGCCGTCGTCGCGGTCATCCAAGGGATGAACGCCTACGTGCGGGAGAACATCGCCGGGGCGGTCGTCGGAACGAACGCGTTCCAGGTGCGACGCACGCCGATCAAGGTCGGGCTCTTCGACGACGAAGAAATTCGCGCCAACGCCCGACGTCCGCGCATCACGATGCAGGATGCCGCCGCCGTCGCGCGCTCGATTCCCGACGCGATGGCGGTCAGCCTCACATCGGGCTGGCCGACGCCGCAGGCCGACATCGTCTGGAAAGAGCAGACGCTCGGCGACGTCCTGATCTTCGGCGTGACCGCGCCGTATCAGACGGTCCAGGACTATCGATTCGCCGCCGGTCGCCCGCTCAGCGACATCGATGTGAATCAGCGACGCCTGGTCGCCGTGATCGGTGCCGACGTCGCCGAGAAGCTCTTCGACGGCCCCGAGGCCGCGATCGGCCGCGACGTGCGCATCCTCGGCGAACGGTTCACGATCGTCGGCGTCATCGCCGCCAAAGGACGCGTCCTGGGTCAGTCGTTCGACGGATTCGCGCTGCTTCCGATCACCGCGTTCGAGATGCTCTACGGCCGCCGCAATACGACGACGATCTCGGTGAAGATGTCCGAAGCCGAGCAGGTGCCTGACGCGATGCGCCGAGCCGAAGAGGCCATGCGGCTCTCTCACCGGCTGCGCCCGAACGAATCGAACGACTTTTCGGTGGAGACGGCGGACGCGCTCATCGAGTTCTGGCGAAACCTGACGCGAATCCTTTTCAGCGTCATTCCGGCCATGGTCGCCATCGGCATCGTGGTCGGCGGCATCGTGATCATGAACATCATGCTCATGGCCGTGAACGAGCGGACGCGCGAGATCGGCTTGAGGAAGTCGGTTGGCGCCACGAGCCGGGACATCCGCCGGCAATTCCTCGCCGAATCTATGATGCTCTCGCTCCTCGGCGGGTTGCTCGGTGTCGCTACCGGCGCTGCTTTCGCGGTGCTCATCTCCACCGCGTCTCCCCTTCCCGCTCGCGTCAGCGCGTGGTCGGTGGCGGTCGCGGTGATGCTCGGTGCTGGCGTCGGCGTGCTTTTCGGCGTGTATCCAGCGACTCGCGCGGCGCGGCTCGATCCCGTCGCCGCAATGAGATCGGAATGACGCTCGGCACGCAGCTCAGCGAGAGTCTGGCGCTCGCTTTCGACACGCTGCGCGTGAACAAGTTGCGCTCGACGCTCACCATCCTCGGCGTGGTGATCGGGGTCGCCACGGTGATGACGATGGCGTCGATCGTCACGGGTATTCGCGAGCAGATCGTGCACACGATCGAGATCGCCGGGCCGACGACCTTCTACGTGGTCAAAGTGTTCTCGCAGACGCCACTCAATCCGGATCAGCTTCCACGCTGGGTGCGTGTACGCCCGGACGTCGACGATGCCGAAGCGGCGCGGATCGCAACGCTCCCAGAGATCGGCTACGCCTCCATTTGGGCGCAGATCTTTGGACGCGTCGAGTATCGGGGACAGCGCACGCAACAGCTCACCATTTACGGCGCGGACGACCGCTATCAGGAAATTCAGGGCGGTGAGCTTGTCACCGGACGCTGGTTCACGCGCGCGGAGCTAACCGGTGGCGACGCGGTTGCCGTGCTATCGGAGGACGCTGCACGCAGAGTGTTCGGCCGCGAATCACCGCTGGAGAAGATCGTGCGGCTCCAGGGACGTTCGGTACGGGTGATCGGCCTCTATCAGCCGCCAGGGAACATCTTCGCGCCGCCCGGGCAGGAGGTCGGCGCGATCATTCCATTCCGCCTGGCTGATCGCCAGTTCTTCATCGATCGAACCAACGCGCTGTTCATATGTGTGAAGCCGCGCCCTGGCGTCACCGTCCATGACGCGCAGGACGCCGTGACGATCACGCTGCGAGCGATGCGTGGACTTCACCCGGGCAACCCGAACAACTTCGACCTCATCACGCAAGATCAGATACTGGAGACGGTGAACAGCCTCACCGGAGTGTTCTTTCTGGTGATGATCGCGCTCGCGGGAACGGGACTACTGGTGGGCGGCATCGGCGTCATGGCGATCATGATGGTCTCGGTAACCGATCGCACCAGAGAGATCGGGGTGCGCAAGGCCTTGGGCGCAACGCGACGCGTGATTCTCCTGCAGTTCCTGATCGAAGCCGCGACCCTCACCGGTCTGGGGGGACTGATCGGCATAGCGATCGGGCTCGGCGCCGGCCGTGGCCTCACTCTTCTCATGAACATCGACGCGTCGCCGCCAATTCAGTTGACCGCGATCGCCGTCGGTGTCTCGATCGCCATCGGCTTGGTCTTCGGCCTCCTCCCGGCGAGCCGCGCGGCGAGGCTGGATCCGGTTGAGGCGTTGAGATACGAGTAGGCATCGAGATTAGAGATTCGAGATTAGAGATTCGGAACGGCGAAAGCGGAGCTCATCAGGTGTGCAGTCCGAATCTCGAATCTCGAATCTCTAATCTCGATCTCCGTCCTGCTCCGCCATTTCCAGGTCACTCTCCTCAACCACCCACCTCCCGTAGTACTGCCACCGCTGGTAGTACTCCCCGCCCGGCAACCGCCGCCAAAACAGTCCCCGGCGCGGCAAAAGGATGGGCGCGTGCGTGAGTCGCTCGTACGGCGCGAAGATCACTTCGCCGCCGGCTTCCTCCACAGGTTCGCGTGAACGGAGCGTCCACACGGCGCGAGCGAGCGAGCTATCGGCCGCGAAAACGAGCATTCCGCTGAGCGCGGGCAGATCGGAGCCCGCGCTGCAGAACGCGATCACTGCCTCCCCATCGTTGTCCGTCTCGAGACTCAGCCGATGCATTGCACCGAAGACGTGATCGATGAAATGCTGCGCGAAATCGGATTCGAGCGGCGGGTATTCCCACACCTTCGACGCGTAGCCGTCGCCGCGATACTCGAGCAGCCAGGCGTAGCCCTCCTCCACGATCCGCTTGCGCCAGGCGACGCGGCTCGTCCCTGGCAGCGCACGCTGGCCCTTGTCTTCGGCCAGGTTCCCGGAAATCCCGAGGTCTCCCCGGCCAACGATAGTGTTCGAAACCGAGAAGCTCGTCGACAGATCGACGCTGTCGGCGCTGCGATATCGCCGCCTGACGAGTTGCCAGAGAGACCTCGCCTCAGGCTGCTCGCGATTCGGGCACGCCGCGGCGACGCGCGACAGCACGTCGGCGGTGACGGCATCCGCCATGCCTGACAAGCGAATGTCCAGCATTGTGTCTCGCCGCGCCAGCAGCACCCGTCGCGCAGCGAAGCCGATGCGTCGCGCCGAAAGCGCCGTCGCCGATCGCACTTCTACCTCGTGGAAAACGAAGGCACCCGTACTATCCGTGACCCGCGAGGCGATCGGCGTGTCGCCGCGCAGCAGTTCGACGAGAACGGTGCTCAGCGGACGTCCCGCGGTACTCGACACGCTTCCACGCACTTGGGCCGCCGCCTCTCCAACGCGCAGAGCAAGCGCCGCGATGACGAGCATCATCACACCTCTCCGGCCGCACCATCTGCCGGCCCTGTGCGACGCGATCGAGTTCATGGGACGAGTCGTTCGAGTGGGGTGCCCATGTAGAGGACGATTCAGCCACGGACGGGCATTGCTCCCGTCCCGCTGTATATTCCCCCGCCATGACCACAGTAGACCTGCTGGCGATCGCGGCCCACCGCGACGACGTGGAGCTCACCTGCGGTGGGACGTTGATCAAAGCAGTAATGCTGGGGCGACGAACGGCCGTCATCGATCTCACGCAGGGAGAGGCAGG
>DATFBY010000064.1:0-57269 GCA_035253585.1 Gemmatimonadaceae bacterium
CGCAGCCGCTCCTCACCCGTTGTCTGTCGAACCACACGGCCGGGGACGCCGAGCACGAGGGAGTTTGGCGGAATCTCCTTGGCCTCGGTGAGCACCGCGCCGGCGCCGATGATCGAGCCCGAGCCGACGTAGACGTTGTTGAGCAGGATCGCGCCCATCGCCACGAGAACATCATCCTCGATCGTCGCGCCGTGAATGATCGCTCCGTGGCCGATCCCGACGCGCGCTCCGATGGTGCACGGCACGCCTTCGTCGACGTGGATGATCGTCCCATCCTGCACGTTGGTGTCGGCGCCGATCACCACCGGCGCCAGCTCGGCGCGTACTACGGCGCCTGGCCAGATCGACACGCGCGCGCCTAACGACACGTCGCCTAACACCACCGCCGCTTCATGGATGAACGCGCTCTCGTCGATCATCGATCGTCTCGCCCTCCCCCTTTCGTTCGCTGCTCCTCGCCGATCGTCCTGAAGTAGCTCTCCAGTCCGTCGGCGACGCCGCGTGCATACGCCTCCTGAAACGACGGCGTCCGAATTGCCGCCTCGTGCTCCGGCACCATGATGAACGCGCCCTCGCACAGCACCGAAGGCATCCACGTCGGCCGCACCAGCGCCAGGTTGTCGTAGTTCACGCCGTTGTTCCGGAGACCCATTCGCGCCACCATCCCCCGCTGCACGGCGCGTGCGAGCGGAGCGGAGTGCGAGTGGAAAAAGTATGTGGCGGTCCCATGCGCTTCGAAGGGATTCACGCCATCTGGCAACGCATCGAAATGGATCGATACCAGCGCATGCGCGTTCGCTCGGCGCGCGATGATCGGACGAACTCCGAGCTCCAATGTGTCGCGCGTGCTGCGGGTCATGACGACGTTCGCGCCTCGATCCTCGAGGATCTTTTGCAGACGAACGGCGACGTCGAGCGTCGGAACGGCTTCGTAGAGGCCGGTCGGTCCGGTCGAGCCTGCCGGCGGATGTCCAGCGTCGACCGCGATGGTGAGGCCGCGAAGCGGACGCCGGCGATCGACGGCCGGTGGCCGCCTGACGCGAAGCACGAACGAGTCACCGCGCCACATCGCCAGATATCCGAACGCGCGATGGCCCAACTCGAGCCGATAGCGCGCACGATCGGAGGCCTCCTGCGTCCAGGTAGCGACGCGAATCGTCGAATCGTTCTCGAGATAGCGAAGGATGTCGGTGTCGCCGCGCGTGCCGTACAGCACCAGGTCGATGCCGGCATCGTGCTGCTCGACCAGGTAGGGCGGCCGTTCTCCGATTGGGATCGTGACGTCGACGAAATCGGGACCGGGAACGAGTCGCACGTTGCGGGCGACGCGCACTGGTGACGCGGTGCCAGGCGGCAGCGGACGTACCTCGCTCGACGCCACCCAGATCTCGAGGCTCGAATCGAGCCGCACGCGGACGAAGTCGTCGCGCCAACCGGTGACTTCTACTTTCGTCCCCGGAAATAAGAACCACTTGTACGTGCCGCTCGGCACCGGCCGCCCGATCACCACGCGATCGGTGTCGCTCACCGCGCTGGAGTCGGCGCCTAACAATGCCCATTCGTACGCGGGTTTGACGACCGCGGGGAGCGGAAAGCGCAGCGTGTCGGCGTCGCGGGCGACGACGAGCTGAGTCGCCGCGCGCATGAGCGATGCCGGCAGCTCGGTGCTCCAGGTCTCGGGGTCGCCGAGGTAGCGGGGAGGGACTGGCCATTCCGAAGTCGGGCGCGGCGAGAGACTCACGCCCGGCTCGGTGGCGCCGCGCACGAGCAGATAGCGCCGGGCGCTGTCGCCCTGCACCCAGACGATCGCATCCAGCGGCGCGCGCACGCTCACCCGTACCGGGTCGTCGTCGCGCGCACCCAGCGAGCCGCGCGGTGTGATGCTGCTGGTGTCGACGACGAGAGGCCCTTCAGCGCTCAGCGCCAGACGTGGCGGGAGAACGCGCACCGGATGCGTCGCCCGCACGGTGTCCGAGCCTAACAATGCAAGAATTTCATAGCGCGGTGCGTCGGCGCTCGGCACCGGCAGGAACGCGAGGAATGCGCCGTTGGGATGTACCTTCACGCTCGTGCCGTTGATCGTCAGCGTCGCCTTGCCGTTGCCGATCGAGCCGAAGATGAAATTCGAGTCGCGCGATTGGATGAGCGCGTCCGCGCGCGGATAGATGACCCGGATGCGCAGAGAGTCCTCAACGAGCGGAATCGGCGGGAGCGCGGGGGCCTCGAGCTGCGACGGCGACATGTCGGCCGGCGCCCGCGATGGTGCTGGAATACCGCCGCGCGACGCACATCCGGCGAGAAGGAAAACGGCCGCGAGGAGAAGGAGGCGGGTCATCGCGACCGCAAGGTAGGCGGTGCGCGCAGGGAGAGCTAGAGTGGCATCGAGATTCGAGATTCGAGATTCGAGATTCGGGGGAGATTCGAAAGGGGAGATCCGAGCTGTCGCTCGAATCTCCCCGAATCTCGAATCTCGAATCTCGAATCTCGATGCTACTCGTCGAACCTCGTCATCGCCGTCTTGTAGCTCTCCACCATCGGCGGCAGCCATCGCGTGATCGGCGTGTACTCCATGCCGAGCGCGAGGCACACCTGCGTACCATCGACGCGAAAACCTTGCGTCGCGAAGCGCGCTTCGTCGAGCGACAGACCCGGGCGCCGGTTGACAGTCGCCGCGAGCGCGCTGGATATCGCTGCGCTGCCGAGTATCGCGGGACGCGGAACCGCGTACGGCCGCGGCCGGCCGACCAGCTTCGCCACGTACGACAGGAGCTGACGCGGCGACAACGTCTCGCCGCTCACGATGTAGCGCGCGCCGTCCTGACCGCGCTCCGCGGCGCGAACCAGACCGAGCGCCGCGTCGTGGACCGAGACCCAGCCGATCGGCGCCGTCGTCGCAAAGCGGCGACGACCGGAGATCGTGTCGGACAGCATGCGTCCGGTCCAACCAGGATCACCAGGCGCGATGATGATCCCGGGATTGACGACCACCACCTCGATCCCCGCAGCGCGAATCTCGGTGGCCATTCGCTCGGCGGCGACCATCGACCGCTCGTACTCGGTGAACGTGTAGCCGCGGTGCTGCGTGTTCTCGTGCCCCCAATGACCGGGAAGCTCGCCGATCGTCGCGGCCGACGAGCAGAACACGACGCGCTTCACGTGCGCGACGACCGCGGCGGCAAGCGTGTTGGTGGTGCCGTCGACGTTCACGGCGTCGAAGACCCGCGTCTCGGGCGCCCAGAAATCGAAGTAGTGGGCGAGATGATAGACGACGGTGCAGTCGGCCATCGCATCCGCCAGCACGCGCGGACGAGTGAGATCGGTGACCACGGGGTGTGCGCCAAGCTTCCGCACGATCTCGACCCCGCTACGCCGGCGGACCTGGCCCATGACCACGTCGCCGCGCTTACGGAGGAGATGGATGAGAGCACGCCCGAGCGGGCTGGCGGCGCCGGTGACGAATGCTTTCATTGGCAACGATCCGGTGTGGGGGTGAATGCGCCCACCGGTGCCGTTTCGACCGGACGTTCCACGGCACCTCGAAGGGGGAAGCGCGACGTCTCTGAGAGTGACGCGCCACTCAGACCGGCGTTTCTGCCGCGCGGCCGACCAGGTGCCGAACGACTGCAACGAGCGTCACAAAACGAGCGGGCGGTACATCGAAATGTACCGCCCGCTCGTCTGCCACTTCTGCTGTACTGCTGATCCTCTACGCTACGGATTGATCGCGGGAACAAGGAAGATCGACGGGCGATCGAATCCGAGGATCTGATTGTCCTGGCCGGTCAGCTCGATGCCGATACGGCCGACGTTGGCGGCCGTCGTCGTGCTGGTCGCCACCAGGGTGCCGGGCCACGCGTTCGCACCGATACGAAGCTCCGTCACATCGGTGTCGAGGTCGATCGTCACCTCGAAGAACTGAGCGACGCCCTGCCTCCACGTCACGCCCGGGACGAGGACGCCGTTGAATGCGAAGGGCCCCGACTTCGCGTTCGACCCCCGACGATACTCGACGCTGGCGACCACCTCGGTCCCGTCGAAGGATCGAAGCACGATCGGAACGCTGACGCCAACGGTCGGCTTGTTGTTCAGCGACACCCACCGCGCGGCGACGCGCGCCTGATTCGGCGCATCGCCCCGAATCCGCGCGAACATCGTCAGCGGGAAGCTGCTCCCCGCGGCTCCACCGCCCTGGTTGAGCACCGCCAACTTCGAGGCAATGTTGCCAAGCGACGCCTGGACGGTCACCGCGCTCGGGCTGTTCGAGATGATCGTCCACGGCCTGGGCAACGAATCGCCGGCCAGCGTCTCGCCGATGTCCGGGCTCGCCGGCGGTTGTCCAACGACATCGTTCTCGAAGTCGTCGCTGAAGATGAGCGGATCGAAGACGCCATACTGCGTCCCGCTGAACGACGTGCCGCTTCGAGTATCGAGCGTGCCGTGCAGGCCACCGTGCAGCGCGTACAGCGGCTTCGGGCCCATCATGCGCGCCACCACCGTTCCGACTCGATCGAGGGCAAGCTCCCACCAGCTGTCAGCCGGATCCAGACTGGCGACCGGAGCGCTGTGGCAATCGAGCGCGACAGTGCCGGCCTTCTTTGGAATTCGAACCTTGATCGCCGACGTTGGAACGTCGAATTCGTGGGCCAGCTCGCCGCGCGCGTGGAACGACGCGTTGTTGTTGAGCGGACAAAGCCCGGCGACGACCAGCTGCGAGTTCACTCCGTCGAACGGATGCACGGAGAAGTCGAAGCACAGGCCCGTTAGACCGAGGTTCGATGGGCACACGATGGGAACGATCAGCCAGAGCCGCTCGGCTGGACTTCCCGCATACGGACCGCCGCTGGCACTGTTGCCGGCGTTGAGTCCGGCCCAACCAGTCGCCGTCAGAAGCACACCGTCACGGAAGACGCCCGCCGCGCCGGAGTCGGTGAACGCGAACGCCATCTGCGCGCCGGCCGGGAGGACATCCGACGGCGCCCCATAGCCGACGAAGACGAACGCTTTGTCGAAGTTCGCGGCCAATTCAGTGAACTGCTGCAGCTGCGTGCCTAACGAGCTGTTGAGCTGCGCCTTCACCGAATTCATGTATTTGATGTACTGCATCAGCTCGACGCGAGCAGTGGTCAAGTTCGAGACGCAGTTCGACTCGACATCCCCGAACTCTCTGCGCGCACGAGAGCGCTGCTGGCCAGATAGCAGTGCGTCGATGCTCGCACTGATCTGCGACGCGAGAGTGGCGTCGCAGGCCGCGAAGCCTGACAGATGTGAGAAACGTTGTGCTTCGGTTGGAAGCGGCTGCTCGCGATCAGCGCACGCCGTGATGGCGAGAATCGTGGCGACCGGCAAGACCCAGCGACGACAGCGCATTGGTGCCGAACCTCAGTGGGGAGATGACATGTAACATAGCGACGTTAGGGCGCTCTAATTAGTCCCTCGTCACCTTTTTTGCCGCCATCGTCACTTTCTGAGCCACCCCCCAGGCCAGTCTCGATCCGCCGCTATCCCGAGCCTCCGACGATCTCCTGAAAGCGGGGGTCGGCCTTCAGATCGCGCCACCACCAGGACTGGCTCTTGGCTAACCCTTCGCGATGCTCCGGCTTGGCGGCCAGGTACTGCTTGATGAGGGCGAATGCCTCATCCTTGTCCTTCAGGAGAGTCCGTACGAGCGCCTCGACGGTGAGAAGCTCACGATCGGGGTCGATCTGCGGATTGCCCCTCGCCCGCTCCAAAACTCGCTTGGCACTGTCGGTTTGGCCCGCCCGGCCGATCGCAGCCGCGACCAGCATCTGCCCTTCCCGCTGTTGGAAGGGCCGCGTTTGCTCAGGCGACAGCTGCGTGAACCGCTCCGCATACGACCAGGCCTGCGGGATGTTCGGCTCCGCCGCGTTCGTCGTGTACAGCCAGAGGCGGCACCGCACGAACCGCGGATCCTCCGGGAAGCGCCGCTCACCCTCCGCACACCACTTCACCGCATCGAGGAACTGCTCGTTGTCGTAGGCAGTGGCGTAGAGGCTCCAAAGGATCGCGTCGGCATTGGTGAGGTAGGCGTCCTCCTCGTACGCTCGCCGAGTGGCCAGTGCCGCTTCGATGAAGTCGGGCTTTTGAGAGTACACCGCTGCCAGAGTCGCCCAAGCCGTAGCGCGCGTCTTCTCGATGCCGACGGCGCTCTTGAGGTCGCTCTCGGCTTGACCGAGAAGCCTGGAGACTTCCACGGGATCCGATGCGAGGTGCGACCGCCACTTCACGTAGTAGAGCGTGCCCCGCAGCTCCAGTGCCCCCGGGTGTCGCGGATTGAGTGCCAGTGCACGTTCCGCGTGCTCTTGACCCTCGCGGACGAGCGCGGCCTGTCGCGTCTGATTCGTTGTCAGGCGGACCTGCTGCAGTGCCATCATCCCGCGCGCGACGATCGGGTCGATCCATCGCGGATCGGCCTGCTCGGCCTGCGCAAACAGCGAATCGGCGCTACGGTAGTTTGCCAGTCCGGCGGTCGTGTCGTTGGCGCGCATCTTCGCTGTGGCGTCCCTTCTCAGCTGCTCGGCGCGCTGTCGAAGCGCCCACGCCTCGGCGTTGCGCGTGCCCTCACGCTGCTCGCGAAGGCGCACTTCTTCACCGAGTCGACCACGCACCAGGTCCGCCACCTTCCGCGCGAGTGTATCGCGAATGGCGAGCAGATTCGCGGCCGGAGCCTCGAACTGCTCCGCGCGTCCCTGATCGCTCGTGTTTCCGTCGACGATCCTGACGTTGATGCGGAGGCGGTCGGCCGACGCCTGCTCTATGTGGCCGCGCACGATGGTTCCGACGCCGAGCGCGCGGGCCACGCTGTCCATGCGGAGTGACGTGTTCCGGTACGGCTCGACACCGTTAGGCGAGATCACGTGCAGCGTGCTCACCTGGTCGAGCTCATCGATCACTGCCTCAGTGAGTCCGTTGGCGACGTGCCGCAGCTCGCCGCGCGGTGTCACGTCGTCGAAGTACAAGACGGCGATGTTCTGCGCCGGCAGGCCTCCGACGTCCGCGGTCGCTACGCGCGAGCGCGCCATCCAGAACGCGGCGCCGCCCAACGCGCCTAACAGCGCGACGCCAACCGCGGTGAAGATCAGCTTGCGGTTCCCGCGTTGAGGAGCCTTGCGATTGCGCCCCGCGGTGCGCGGAGTGCGGCGCGACTGCGCGCGTCGCTCGAAGCGCCCGAGACTCTGCCCGCGACTCTCACGGCACGCGTTGAGGGCCTCGGCGAACTCCCCGGCCGTGGCGAACCGGTCGGCAGGTACTTTGGAGAGCGCGCGAAACACCGCGTCTTCGAGGTCATCGGGAATCGCGCCGCGAACGACAGTCAGCGACGGCACGTCGTCGAGCATCTGGCGCGCGATGATCGCTTGCGCGGTCGGGCCCACGAAAGGCGGCTGGCCGATGAGCATCTCGTACAGCACGCAGCCGAGGCTGTACACGTCGCTGCGACCATCGATGTTCTTCTCGCCCATCGCCTGCTCGGGACTCATGTACGTCGGAGTGCCGAGCGCGAGTCCCGTCTGGGTGAGCTTCTGATCTCCCGTGGCGACGATCGCGCGCGCGATGCCGAAGTCGGCGACGACCGCGCGTCCATTCTCGAGGAGAATGTTTTCGGGCTTGATGTCCCGATGGATGATGTTGTGCTTGTGGGCGTAGTCGATCGCGTCGGCCACTTCGCAGGTGATGCGCAGCGCTTCGTCAACGGGAAGCTGCCGTTCGCGCTGGATGCGCGCCGCCAGCGATTCCCCTTCGACGAAGGGCATCACATAGTACAGCGCGCCATCGCTCCCGCCGGTATCGTAAATCGGCAGGATGCCGGGGTGCTTGAGTTGATTGGCGAGCTCGATCTCGCGGCGGAAGCGCTCCGGCCCCATCGCAACGCTGAGATCGGCGTTGAGCACCTTGATGGCGACGCGGCGATCTTGTCCCTTGTCGCGCGCCAAATAGACCGTAGCCATCCCGCCACGGCCGATCTCGCGCTCGACGTCATACCGATCGGCAAGCGCGGTTTGCAGCTTTTCGAGGACCGGATCGGACACCACGAAGAGCTCACTCCACGGCAGTAACCAAAGTATAGGTTGCCATACGTTTCCTGGCTAGCGATGGTGTCGGAATTTACGGGTCCGGCACGAAGGATCGGCCCGAGGCGAGACAAAATCGCGGTGGGCACGCTGGAGCCCCCTTCGATTGCAATGCCGAGCGTTGCCCGAACGGATTTCCAATCCCATTATTCGCGCGTCTATCGCCGGACAACCCTGGAGGCCTCGCCGTGCACCCGTGCGCATTCTGCGGCCGGGAAAACGATGCGAGCGCGCGCTACTGTATCGACTGCGGGAAACCGCTGGTCACCGACTCCAACCACAACTACTCGAACGAGTACGCAGCGCACCGGTCCCACGCTGCGAGTACCGCGCGCACGCCACCCGAAACGGAATCCGCGTTCGCCGCTCCGGCGCGCGCGGCGCGGAGCGCTGTCTGTGAATGGTGCGCCAATCCGATCGATGAGTCGCTTCCGTTCTGCGCATTCTGCGGGCGTCGCACGACAGGCAATGAAATCGCCCTCACCAAATGTCAACAGTGCGGCGCGAAAGTGCGCCGAGACATCGACCTGTTTTGCGCTTCGTGCGGGGCCGAGCAGCCGAAGACGCCGGCGACCCGCGTACTCTCGGCGGGGCTGCGCGATCTCGCTGCGCGCGTGGCCATTCTGGATGAGCGCGGTGAGCCGAAGCGCGTCGTCGCGCTCGAGAAAGCCGATACGACGATCGGTCGAGGTCCGAGCGACATCCGCGTCGACAAGGATCTCTATCTCTCGCCGATGCACGCGCTGCTCGCGTGGCGTGACGGCAAGCTCATGGTGCGCGACCTCGGCTCCCGCAATCGTACCTGGGTGTTCATCAGTGGACCGACGAAGCTCACGGATGACGACGTGATTCTCGTCGGATCTCAGCTGCTCCGGTTCCGCCGGCTTGGCTATCCGGGCGGACAACCGCCCGACGCCGATGGTACGCGCGGCATTGGCTCACTCACGCCGACGCCCGACGTGGCAGTGCTCGAGCAGCTCCGCGCCGATGGCAGCGTCCGCGACTCGCTGCACCTCGCGTTAGGCAGGTCGGTGGTCATCGGACGCGACAAAGGCGACTGGCTTTTTGCGTACGATCAGACGATGAGCTCGCGACACGCCGAGGTGAAGGAAGAAGGCGGCGAGTTCATCGTGCTCGATGCGGGGAGCAGGAACGGCGTGGCGATCGCCGTGCGTGGAGAGCGGGCGCTGCGGGCCGGCGACCGTGTGCTGTGTGGCGACCAGCTCATTCGCGTGGAGCGCGTGTGACGACGAGCGCCAGCAAGCTTGGGCCCCTGGAGCCCGTGATCGTCGTCACGTTGATTGGACGTCGGGCCGCGCTAGAGCGGAATAATGGGGTCTCGTGCCAAGCTCGGCTCGCCTCCGGCCGGAGTCTCGTGCGCACATCCCCGGCGGAATCCGCGGACTCGACCGTCCCTGAGCCGGTGACGATCGCTCGGCCCGAGCCGTCGAAAGCACTGGAACCGGTTGTGAAAAGGGAGCGTAGGGATGAAAGCGGGGACTCGGCCGGGTTCTCGATCAAGCTCAACCGCTCATCGACAAGGGGGAGCCTCAGCGCGCATTGTTCCCTTTGCAAGGCGCGCTCGGGGCACATGCCGACACGAAGTGCTCGTGTGCAGTACGCGCGCAGGGCCTCCAGCCTCTATGATTCGCAATGTCAGTGACCACCGATCTCTGCGCGACGTGACGAGCTCTCCGAAGCCTGCGCCCGCGACTCAGGAACGCCCCGGCGTCATCGTGCGCGTGTTCGGCCGTACCGATGTCGGCCGCACACGCGAGCACAATGAAGACGCGTTCCTGGTCGCGGATCTGACCACGGGTAACGCATCGCTCCAGGAGGATGTGCGCACCCACGTCGTCGGCGAACGCGGGTCGCTCTTCATGGTCGCCGACGGACTCGGCGGCGCGGCCGCGGGTGAAGTCGCCAGCGAGATGGCGATCTCCACCGTGTACGAAGAGATGATGGAGCGGTGGGCGAACACGAACGAGACGGACCCGCTGGTGTTCGCGTCCGCGCTCAAGGCGGCGGCCGACGTCACCAATCAACGGATCTACGACTACGCCCACGAGCATCCCGAGCACCGCGGACTCGGCACCACCGCGACGATCGTCGGTGTGTTAGGCGATACGCTCTATCTGGCGCAGGTCGGCGACAGTCGAGCCTATCTCCTCCGGGACGGCAGGGCGTATCAGATCACGAAGGATCAGTCGCTCACGCAGCGGCTGGTTGAAGCGGGGGAGCTGACTCCCGAAGAAGCGGAGCGCAGCGAGCGACGGAACATCATCCTCCAGGCGCTCGGGCCCGAGCCGGCGGTCAAGGTCGACCTGACGCATCAGCAGCTGCGACGCGGCGACACGCTGGTGCTCTGCACCGATGGGCTTTCAGGGCTGGTGTCGCGCGACGAGATCACCGAGGTGATGCACGAGATCCCGGACCTGGTGCTGGCGTGTCGTGAGCTGATCGACCGGGCAAACGAAGCAGGGGGACCGGACAACATCACCGTGGTCGCCGCGCAATTCGACGGCGAAGGGCTCATCGAGCGAACGGACAGTGACGTCGTCGGCCACACGGTGTACCAGCTGCCTGGTCAACCGGCGACCGGCCCGGACTTCACCGAGCTCGATGCCGAGATGGGAATCCGCACTTCGGAAGTCCCCCGCGTCATCATGCCGCCAGCCACACGGCACGAGCACAGCGGCCCGAGCAATCGCATGCTGGTGTTGGCGATCAGCGCTCTGGTGGTGCTGGCGATCGTCCTCATGGTGGTCCGCCTGATGAAGGATCCTGCGCCGGCCGCGGCTCCGCCCACCCCCGATACCGCTACGGCGGCATCGCCCGCCAAGCAGTGAGCGCTCCGTGAGCCTCGAGCTCCGGATCGTGAGTGGACCCGGCGCCGGCCGGCGTCAGCGCTTCGACAAAGCCCTCATCTCGTTAGGCAGACACCCACACTCCGACTTCCGCTTCGATCCGGACCGCGATCTGGATGTGTCCGCGCGCCACGCCGAGATCCGGCGCGAGGGCGACTCGTACGTCATTCGCGACACCGGAAGCCGCACCGGGATCTTCGTGAACGGGACGAAGGTGGAAGAGTGCGTGTTGGGGTCCGGGGATGAGGTGAGGTTTGGGGAGAATGGTCCGGTGGTCCAGGTTCGAGATTCGAGATTCGAGATTCGAGATTGGCCAGGGGATTCGGGGCTCGCTATGCCTCCCGAATCTCGAATCTCGAATCTCGAATCTCGTAATCGGCCGATCACTGTCGCGGCGCTCCTCGTTGCGCTCGTCGCCGTCCTCGCCTACGCCATTGCCTTCGTCCAGGCGCGGCGCCGGGAGCAGGACATCATGGCCTTGGTCGCGCGGACCGATTCGCTCACCGCGCTCTACAACCGGAACCTGGCGCAGATGGCGGGGCAGATGCACCAGCTCGATTCCGCGTTAGGCGCGGCGCGGGCGGAGCGGGACCGCCTGCGCGCGTCCGCGCAGCCGAGTCCATCGACCGTCGACCTCATGGCGCAGATGAAGGCGGCCGAGGAACGGCGCCGGGACATGAACGGCGCCGCCGACTACACCAAGATCGCCGAGCGAAATGGAAGCGCGGTCGCGCTGCTGGCCGTGGAGTGGGAAGACGGGAAGCACTTCACCGGCAGCGGATTCTCCGTGACGCGCGAAGGGCTGATCGTCACCAATCGCCATCTGGTGCAGCGCGACGGTGCGAAGCGGCCCAAGCGGCTCATGGTGATCTTCAGCGACACGAGACTCTGGCTCCCCGCGCGCATCGTACGCATCTCGGATGAAGCCGACCTCGCGCTGATCCAGGTGGAAGTGGCGGGGCCCTTCCCCACCGTCGCCGGCGTGTCGCGCAGCGCGTCGCACGCACGCGTCGGCTCGCCCGTCGCCATCATCGGCTACCCGTTAGGCATCGACACTCCGATGGAAGGGAGCGGCGTCAGAATCACGGCTCGCTCGACCCTTGGCGCGGGCACGCTCAGCAAGAACATCCCGGACGTCGTGCAGATTGACGGCTTCGCAGGCGATGGCTCGAGTGGCAGCCCGGTCTTCGATGGCGCGGGCCACGTCATCGCGGTGGTATACGGCGGCGCGCGCGAAGCGCAGAACCGGATCGTGTATGCCGTGCCGACGGACAAGCTTATGGCGATGCTACCGATTGAGGCGAGGGGGCTGCTGAAGTAGGCGCGAGATTCGAGATTCGAGATTCGAGATTCGGGAACGGCGAATTCGGAGCTCATCAGGTGTGCCGTTGCGAATCTCGAATCTCGAATCTCGAATCTCGCTTTACCCTCTCCCCTCCCTCCCCACCCACCGCGCCGCCGCTTCCTGCATCGCGCGATCGCCCGCCCACGCGCTGACCACGTTGCGCGCCGCGGGGATCTCGGGTACCAGCCGCGGGTGAGAGAACTGGACGACGAACGCCTGATACGCCTCGTTGAGAATGCGTGTCACCGCATCGCACGTCTCGGCCGAGTAGCCGGGGCGACCCTTTCGAGGGCGGATGTCGCCGTAGAGAGCGAGCAGCATTGCGCGACCAGCCGACGGGTCGAAGGTATCGACGCCGCGGGCGTCGATCCCGGCAGAACGCAGTGCTTCGCAGAAACCGGCGCGTGGCTGCCAGCCGGGTATCCCGCGATCATCGTCGACAACCAGCACGTCGACGCCACTCGTCAGGCGCGGCACACGCCCACGCACGACGTGCACGACGCGGTCGGCCAGCTGCGCTGCCCAGGCGATGTCCGCCAGCGCCGGCTTGCGGTACTCGTTAGGCGGCGAAGCCCATTGGGCCCATTTGAGCCGGCGGCGAAGCGCCTGGTGCACGCGTTCGCTCTCCAGCGCTCCCGTCCGCACACCGCGGTCGAGGGCGCGGATCGTCGCCTCGAAGTCGGAAGGCGCCAGCAACACGTCGACGCCGGCGGCGACCGCCTGCACTGCGGCGTCTCCCTCGTCGCCGCCGGCGGCGAAGCCTGCCATCTCGAGCGAGTCCGACACCAACAGTCCTTCGAATTTGAGCTGCTGCCGCAGCATCCACTGAAGGATCTCGCGGGACCGCGTGGCCGGATTTCCACCCGGATCGAGCGCCGTGTACGACACGTGCGCGGTCATGATCGATGCGACTCCGGACTCGATCGCCGCGCGGAACGGGACGATGTCGTGCTCGAACAGCTCGCTGCGCGTCGCCGACACCACCGGCAGCTCGCTATGCGAATCCACGGTTGTGCGCCCGTGTCCCGGAAAATGCTTGGCGCACGCGAGAACACCTTCCGACTGGCAAGCGTCGATCCAATCCGAGGCCAGCGCCGCGACCTCTTGGGCGTTCGATCCGAATGCGCGCGTTCCGACGATCGGATTGGCGAGCACTACGTCGAGATCGCACACCGGTGCCAGCGCCCAGTTGACCCCCATCGTCCGCGCCTCGCGCGCGGTGAGCTTAGCCGCCCGTCGCAGCGCCTCGCGATCATTGAGCGATGCGATCGCGCGAAGTGGCGGCATCCCGGTCGCGCCGCTGAACTGCTGCCCCGCCCCGCGCTCCATGTCCGCGCCGATCAACAGCGGCACGCGACTCCGCTGGCGCAGCTCCTTCGTGAGCGCCCGCACTGCCTCCTGCGTCCCGCCGCGCAGCACCACGCCGCCGACGCCTGACGAGAGCAGCTTTTCGATTCGCGCGCGCTCTCCGCTGAAGGTGCCTGACGAGTCCGCCTGAACGGCTGGCGCGAGAAGCGCGGCCAGGTCGGTCATGCGGGAGTCCGCTTGCCAAGGATTCGCCAACCACGCGCGCCCGTCGCCGTCGGAACGTTGCCCGGCTCGCTGTCGAGATGCAGCAGTCCCATGAGCGCGAACGCGACCGCCTCCTTCGCGTCGCCATCGAAGAACACCTCGTGGAACGCGCTCACCGGGCGTGGTGCGA
Source organism: Gemmatimonadaceae bacterium (assembly GCA_035253585.1). Taxonomy (GTDB): domain Bacteria; phylum Gemmatimonadota; class Gemmatimonadetes; order Gemmatimonadales; family Gemmatimonadaceae; genus DATFBY01. Next base: position 14,002 of record DATFBY010000064.1, read on the forward strand.
GCTGCTCGGTAATGGCGTGCACCAGCGCCGGGTTGCGCGCGCCTCCGCCGGCCAAGAGAACGTCGCCCAACGGCTCGGGAATCCAGCGCGCGTATGCGTCGGCGATGCTACGCGCCGTGAGCGACACCGCGGTGGCGATGCAGTCTTCGGGTGTCGCTCGCTTGTCGACCACGCGACATCGATCTATGAAGCGCGCGGCATACGCGCCCCCGAACAGCTCGCGCCCGGTCGACTTCGGCGGAGGTGCCACGAAGTAGGGCTCGGCAAGCACCTCATCGACGACGGCCGAGAGTACGCGGCCACGTCGCGCCAACGCACCGTTGACGTCGTACGAAAGGCCCGGGAAAAATGACTGGGTCACGGCGTCGATTACCGCAACGCCCGGTCCCGTGTCGAATGCCCTGGTCCCCTCCTGGCGGCCTCCCGGAGGTACGACGGTTACGTTTCCGATCCCACCGATGTTCTGAAGCGCCCGCCAGCGAGTCTCGTCGGCGAAGAGCAGCGAGTCGGCAATCGGCACCAGCGGCGCGCCTTGTCCGCCAGCCGCGACATCGCGGACACGAAAATCGGCGATCACATCGCGCCCCGTTCGCTCCGCGATGATCGCTGACTCACCGGTCTGCCACGTCGAGTGCCCCGGCACATGCCACAGCGTGTGTCCGTGAGACGCGATCGCGGTGACGTCGCGGGGCGTGAGATGCGCTCTTGCGATCACCTCCAGCGCGGCGTCCGCCAGCCAATGGCCGAGATCGAAGTTGAGGCGACAATACTCCTCGGGGCGGCCGGATTCGACGGCACGCAGCACGCGCTCACGTCGCTCGACCGAATATGGGACGTTGAGGTGCGCGAGCAGCTCCGCCCTGGGCGCGCCGTCGCGTTCGGCGCGCGTGAAGCGGACGACGGCCGCGGAGATACCGTCGGCTGATGTGCCGGACATGAGACCGACCATGATGCGCGCGCCAAACGTGGCAGGCATGCGCTGCGATGCCGTGACGTCGGTCACGTCACGGGCGGCGGATCTCCTCCCACGACCCGCCTGATGACGCCTCCTGCTTCCTCGAGCGCGCGCTCGGCGTCGGCCCTGGATTTTCCGCTGAGCTGCATGACGAGCGCCGTCTTCACGCTGCCGCCGGCGGCGTCGATGAGGCGCCGTGCCTCGTCGCGCTCGACGGCGCATACCTCCATCACGATCCGCTCGCCGCGATCGACGAGCTTCTGGCTCATGGCGCGAAGGTCGACCATCAGATTCCCAAACGTCTTGCCGAGCCGGATCATCGCGCCGGTGGTGATGGTGTTGAGCACGAGCTTGGTCGCTGTCCCGGCTTTCATTCTGGTGGAGCCGGTGACGACCTCCGGGCCGGTGATCGGGACGATGGCGACGTCGACTCGCGCCGCGAGATCGACCGGCGGCGGAGAGCAGGCGATGATCGCCGTACTAGCGCCGAGGGCGATGGCGCGATCCAGAGCGCCGTGCACGTAGGGCGTCGTGCCTGACGCGGCGATCCCGATCACGAAGTCGCGCTCATTCACGCGTCGCTCGTCGAGGGCCGAGGCACCGTCCTGCGCGACATCCTCGGCACCTTCTTGCGAGCGCGTGAGCGCAGGCGGACCGCCGGCAATGATCCCCTGCACCATCTCGGGATCGGTACCGAAGGTTGGAGGACATTCACTCGCATCGAGCACGCCGAGTCGGCCAGACGTGCCGGCGCCCACGTAGAAGAGGCGGCCGCCTTGGCGAAAGGACTGCTCCGCGAGCTCGATCGCACGCGCGATGTGGCTGCGCTGCGAGGCGACGGCGGCGATGACCGTTCGATCCTCCTGATTGATGAGGTCGACGATCTCCAGCGGCTCAGCCAGGTCGATCTCGGCCGTGCGGGGATTGCGGCGTTCCGTCAGGCGCTGGTCGAGGAACGAAGGCACAGAGCGGCAAGTAAGAAGCGAGTGCGGACTCGGGCGCCGTGCGGGAATGCTGTCGGCGCCTACGGACCGCGGGTAAGTTTACCGGGCGTCGCGTGGCAATCGCAAGACAACACAGGAGATGTCGTGCACCGCAGATTGTCGAGCATCATCGCCGTCGTCGCGCTGACGACGGGAGCCGTGGTAAACGCTGACGCGCAGATCTTCCAGCCTCGGAGAAGCGGCGAGCCCTCGGTGTGGATTGGCGCGAGTGTCGGCTATTTCGTGCCGGGCACTGTCGTCGACGGACGAAGCAACTCGACCTGGAACTTTGGCAGCGACATCCAGTACCGGCTATCGCTCGAAGTGCCCGTGGGACGCGGCGCCACTGTAGGCGCGTTCGGATCGTGGTCGCGCATGCCGCTCGATTATACCGTGCGCGGGGGCGGCTTCCCGATTCAGAATGCTCACGCGGATTTGTGGAGCGCCGGCGGCCAGCTGCACATCGGCGGGGGGCGCGGTTTTCATCAGATCATCGACGTCGGCCTCGGCGCGATGGGCTATCGAAATTTTCGCGAGGATGGAACGGACACCGAGCTGGCGCCTGACGCGGACACCGATTTCTTCGTCAGCCTCGGCTATGGCTTCGGCTTTCCTATCGGCCAGAGAACCGTCGTGACACTGGTGCAGGACGCGGGATACTCGTTCCATCAGCGTGACGGACTCAGCGGCAGCGCTCGTACGGCGACGCGTTTCTTCAATTTGCGCGCGGGGATGCGCGCCGGATTCTGAACGTGCGACGGCTGGTGGTGGCGGCCATGATCGGAGTCATGCTGGCGAGCGGGTGCCGGCGCGCTCCGCCAGCTCCGGTAGTGCCTGACGAGTGGACGCTCCGGAGCATCCGCGTGGACACTGCTGCCGGCGCAATGATCTCGAGCAACGATTCGCTGGCCACGCTCGCGGGGCTCGAGATTCTCGAGCGCGGCGGAAACGCGGTGGATGCAGCGGTGGCGGTGGGATTCGCGCTCGCGGTCACGTACCCGGAAGCAGGGAACATCGGCGGCGGCGGGTTTACGCTGATTCGGCTGGCTGATGGGCGCACGGCAGCGATCGACTACCGCGAGACCGCGCCGCTGGCGGCGACGCGCGACATGTACGTCGACAGCGCGGGCAACGTCACCGACCAGAGTCGGATCGGACATCTCGCATCGGGTGTGCCCGGTACGGTAGCGGGACTATCGGCGATTCTCGAGCGATATGGTACGATGAAGCTGGCCGATGTGATGCGGCCGGCGATTCGCCTGGCGTCGGAAGGGTTCGTCGTCGACAGCGCATTGGCGCGATCGTTGGTAGGGGGGCAAGCGCGTATTACAATGTACGACGGCGCTGCGCTTTTTTTCCCCAATGGTACAGCCTTGGCGCGCGGCACCCGTCTCGTACAACCAGATCTCGCGCGCACGTTGCGTGCGATTGCGGCGGCGGGTCCGGCGCCGTTCTACACCGGCGAGATTGCCGACTCGGTGGTCGCCGAGATGCGGCGCGGCGGTGGGCTCGTCACCCGCGAGGATCTTGCGCGCTACGCGCCGGCGTGGCGCGAGCCGCTGAGGGGCACGTACCGTGGGTACACGTTGCTCACGATGCCTCCCAGCTCCTCGGGCGGCACGACGTTGCTCGAGACGCTCAACGTCCTCGAGGCATTGGGCCCGCTGCCGTCGTTCGGCAGCACGGCCTACGCACATCGCGTGAGTGAGGCGCTTCGCCGGTCGTTTCTCGACCGCAACGACCAGTTGGGTGACCCAGCCTTTGTGGACAATCCGGTAGCGCGCCTGACGAGCAAGGAGTACGCGGCGGCGCTCGCTCGAAGCATCGATCCAGCTCGGGCCTCGCAGTCACTGGCACTGGCGCAGTCGCGGACCGAGGGGACCGAGACGACGCACTATTCGATCGTGGATCGTGCGGGGAACGCGGTGGCGACCACGTACACGATCAACGACCTCTGGGGCTCAGGGGTGTGGGTACGCGGCGCGGGCTTCTTCCTGAACGATGAGATGGACGACTTCGCCGCGCGCCCGGGACAGCCGAACCTCTTCGGTTTGGTACAGGGCGAGCGAAACGCAATCGTTCCCGGCAAGCGGATGCTGAGCTCGATGACGCCGACGATCGTGGTCGACTCGTCAGGCGCCACGTTCTTGATTGTCGGTTCTCGCGGCGGGCCACGCATCATCACGTCGACGATGTTGGCGATCTCGAACGTCATCGACCACCGGATGTCACTCGCCGATGCCGTCGCCGCGCCGCGCATCCATCACCAGGCCTTGCCCGACTCGCTGCGGTATGAAGCGAATGGACTGCGGCCGGCAGTCGTCGATTCTCTCCGTGCGATGGGTCACGCCGTCGGCGTCGCGACGTGGCAGCCCGGCGGCTACAGTGGCCGGGTGCACGCGATCATGAAGACGCCAGCGGGGTGGGTGGGGGTGGTGGATCCGAGGACAAGCGGACTGGCCAAGGGGATCGACTAAGAAACGCTCAGGGAACCGGGAAACGGGAAGCGGGAAGCGCCGGCACACCAGAGTCAGTTCGGTGTGCCGGCGCTTCCCGCTTCCCGTTTCCCGCTTCTCGGCTACTCGGCCTGAATCGTCGCCGGCGAGTTCAGCCTCACGACGATGCGTCCGTTCGTCGGGATGCAGCCCTGGTAGTCGGCCGTCCCCATCGCAACGGCGGTACCCGCCGCCGCGCCCGTGGCCGCGCCGATCACCGTCGACTTGGTGTCCTTGCCGATGATCTGACCGATGATCGCGCCGGCAACCGCGCCGCCGATCACCTTCTTCGCATCGCTCGCCTTGTCGGTGCTCCGGACACTCTCGGTCTGCACGCTGGTGATCGAGCCGTCGATCGGATACGACTTGCCGTTCATCACGACCTGCTGCGGCGCGATGCCGATGACAGCCTTGTCACCCACGTTCTCGCTGTGCTTCACCGAGGAGACCTGGAGCACGACTTTCGAGCCGGCCGGAATCACCGCGCCGTTCGAGCCAGTGACGGCTTCCTGTACGGTCGCCGTGAAGCGGTCGCCAGGCTTGTGGGTATTGGTGCAGATCCGCTCACCCGCGGCCAGCGTCAGCGTCGTCCCCGCGGCGATCGCGGCGATACGTCCCTCGCTCCCGGCGGGAGTGCGCGTCACGGTGTTGCCCGACGCGGTCTTGGTCGGCGCGGTCGACGCCGGCGTGGTCGTACGAGGCGTCGTCGTGCGCGGAGCCGTCGTGCGCGGCGTGGTGCGCGGCGCTGCAGGTGCCGGAGCCGCGTTGTTGTTCGCCGGGACGTCAGTCAGCTGCGGCTGAGCGGCGCTGTCCTGGTTGGCCAACTCCAGGTCGCGGCCCAGCGCGCTGTCCTGCGCCAAGTCATCACCACGGTCGCGACACGCGCCCGCGACCAGCGCGAGCGACAGCGCAAGCGGTGCGGCCATGGACCGAATCATCTTCGTCATTTTCTTCCCCCGATAGGGTGGAACCGGTCGATCACAGAGATATCGAGAAACCGTACAGCGTTGTCAATCCAAGACTTAAGAACCTTAGTTAGTTCTAAATTGGCAATCGGTGTGCCACCTTAGTTCCCCCGGCGCCGTGTGCCCGTGACTTGCATCACACGGCCCTCCAAAAACACGGATACTTTTCTACACCAGAACGAGCGTCGGGTCCCGGCGCAACTACGCAACGCAGCGTACCAGTGACCGATTCACGATTGGCAGCACACGCGCGGTGGGGTAGACTGTGGCCATGAGCCGCATCTACGCCGATACTCCGGCCATGGAGCGCCGGATCGCGGCGCTCGAGGAGCAGAGCGCGGAATTCGCCAGAACCATGTCGGAGCTGCGAAATCGCGGCGCCATGCAGACGCAGTTTCTGGCGAACATCTCCCACGATCTCCGCACCCCACTCACCGCCATCATCACCCACGCGGAGATCCTCCGCGATGGCATCCTTGGCCCACTCGAAGAGCGCCAGCTCGAGAGCATCAACGGCATCATCTCCGGCGGACGCCAGCTCTTGGAGATGGTCGGACAGATTCTCACGTACGCCCGGGGCGCGGCCAATCAGCTGACCCTCGAGCGCTCGCTCTTCACGGTCGAGGACGTGGTCCAGCAGGTCCTCCAGATGAGTGAGCCACTCCTGGTAAAGAAGGAGCACCAGCTCGAGCTCCAGCTGGAACCGGACATCCCACCGCTGCACGCCGACCGCGACAAGATCGCCCACGTACTGGCCAACTTGTTAGGCAACGCCATCGACTTCACCCCGCCGCGCGGCAACATCTGGATCGGTGGCCGCGCCGTCGACACACAGAACGGCACGTTCGTCGAGGTGGAGGTGGGCGACGACGGGATCGGCATCGCGCCCGAGCATCACGACCTGATCTTTCGCGAGTTCGCGCAGGTGGACGCGTCTCCATCGCGGCGGCATCACGGCACCGGGCTCGGCCTGGCCATCGCGCGAAAGTTCGTCGAGCTGCACGACGGACACATCTGGGTGGAAAGTGCGCTTGGCAGCGGCAGCCGTTTCTACTTCCGTCTTCCTAGACGGTGATGCCCATGCGCATGAAAGAAGGCTCGGGCGAGCACGTCTTGATCGTCGAAGACAACGCGCTGGTCGTTGGAGCCATCCGCCTGCTGCTGGAGGAGAGCGGATTTCAGGTGAGGGCCGCCGGATCGGTGGCGGAAGCCGTTCCACTCGCCCGTGATTTCCGCCCTGATGTCATGCTGCTCGACCTCTCGCTCCCCGACGGCGACGGACTCGTGGTGCTCGAGCGCCTAACGAGCATTGCGGCCGCGCCGCGCGTTACAGTCGCGCTCACTGGCCATGACGATGTCGGAACGCGCGATCGCTGCCTCAACGCCGGATGCCGCGCCGTGCTGATCAAGCCGATGAGTCCTCTCGCGCTACCGCACCAGCTCAGCGTGTGGCTGAGCGAGATCAACGAGCCTAGATCCGGTTCCGCAACGCCGCCGGCGTGAGACCTTGGAGGTAAGACGCCAGAATCGTGAAGTAGTCCGACACCAGCAGTAGTCCGATCAGGATGAGGAGCACGCCGCCAGCGCGGCTCACCCAAATCAAATACGGCCGGAAGCGCGCGAACGCGGCAAAGAATCGCTCGATCAGCAGCGAGGCGAGCAGGAACGGAATCGCGAGTCCGAGCGAGTAGACGAAGAGCAGCAGTAGCCCGCGACCGAGATCGGCTGAGCTCGACGTGTAAATCAGGATCGACCCAAGGATCGGCCCGATGCACGGTGTCCACCCGGCGGCGAACGCCATCCCCACCAGCAGTGTACCAAGATATCCAAGCGGCTTGTCGGCGACGTGAATGCGGCGCTCACGCGCAAAGAGCGCGACGTTGAACGCGCCGAGGAGATATAGCCCGAACAGGATGATCAGCACGCCGCCGATACGGCTGAGCCAGTCGCGGTAAACGAGCAGCGCGCGGCCGAGCACGGTGGCGGTCGCGCCGAGCGCGAGGAAAACGAGAGTGAAACCGGCGATGAACAGCAGGGAGTGGACGAGTGCCGTGCGCCTCGCGCGCTGCACTTCGTCGAGGCTCATCCCGGTAATGAAGGTCACGTAGCTCGGGATGAGCGGCAGAACACAGGGGGAGAGAAAGCTGAGCAGCCCCGCGGTGAACGAGATGAAAAGTCCGAGCGACGACGGTTCTTCCATGCAGTCTCCGCGCGTGGAGCGCCGGCGCACGCCGCGCGCTTCCCCGCTCTTGCGGTGGTACTACGCGTTGAAGTATCGGGCTTTCGCGCGCGAGCGCCGGCCGCGCGACGAGCGGCGCGGTGTCGTCATGCTGCAGATCGACGCGCTCGCCTACGCGGATCTCCGCCGCGCCATGAAGCTCGGCTACTGCCCCACGCTCTCCCGCATGCTGCGCGACGACGGACACCAACTGCGACGGTGGTTCTGCGGCTTGCCCTCCGCCACACCGTACTGTCAGGCCGGCATCTTCCACGGCGAGAACGACGGTATCCCGGCGTTTCGATTCTACGACAAGGCCGCGCGTCGCGTCGTCACCTGCAACGCACCCGACGGGGTGCAATATATCCGCGATCGCATTCACGCGCCGGGCGCGTTGGCGGGCGGCTCGAGCTACGTGAATCTCCTCGACGGCGATGCGAGCACGGTCGCCTTCACGGTCGCCACGCGACAGCGCATGTCCGTCTATCACAAGCTGGGCGGCACACGCATGGCGCTGCTCATGCTGCTCCACCCGATTCGCATGATCCGAATGCTCCTGCAATCGGTGTGGGAATGGCTGCGGGAGGAATGGGAGCGCGCGGCCGCGACGGTACGGGGCCGCGTCACGCACTCCGAAGGAGTTTTTCCGCTGGTGCGGATCCTCAGCAACGTCGTCGTCCGCGAGCTCCAAACTTTGGCCATCCTGCTCGACGTCTACCTGGGCGTGCCGGTGATCTACAGCACGTTCATGCAGTACGACGAGCTTGGGCACCACTTCGGTCCTTCCAGCCGTCAGGCGCTGGGCGATCTCAAGCGCACGGACGCGCGCATCGGCGAGATCAGACGCATGGTCCGCGCTGTCAGCTCCCGGCGCTACGACGTGGTCGTGCTCTCCGATCATGGAATGACGCCGGCGCGGAGCTATCGAGTCGCCTTCGGTGAATCGTTAGGCGCGACAGTACAGAAAATCCTCGACGAGAGTCCGGAAGGCGGAAGCGCGTACGAGACGTTGCAGTCGCAAGTGGAAGAATCCGAGTACGCCGACCTGCCGGCGCAGTTGCTCGAGACGATGGAGGATGCGGCGGCGGTCAAGAACGTTCGCGCCCGGAGCGCGTTCGCCCGCGTCAAGGACTGGTTGAGGAGCCGCTACGGAATTCGCGAGATCATCCTTCCGGAGAAGTATCGAGTCGATACCACGCACAACGTCGTAGTGACCTACAGCTCCTGTCTGGCTCTGGTGTATTTCGCCGACGTCGACGAACCGTTGCGTCTCGACGCGATCGCGCGCGATGCTCGACGCTCGCACCTCTACAAGGCGCTGCGACGACATCCCGGCATCGGTCTCGTCGCCACGCGACTCGGTCCGGAAGTCCTCGTCGAAAGCCGCGTCGGGCGCGCGCGTCTTACCCGGAGCACGATGGAGGTCGTTGCCGGGAGCAATCCGCTCGAGCCTTACGGCACCGAGCCATACGCGGTGCGCGCGATCTTCGACTTGGTGAGCCAGCCGAATTCGGGCGACATCGTGCTGTTCGGGGCCTACGACGGATACGACATCGTCTCGTTCGACGACCAGGTCGGCGCCCACGGCTCCGCTGGCGGTGACCAGATGTATCCGTTCATCCTCGCGCCGCGCGAGCTCGATCTCGCAGGCGAACGGCTGGAGGATGCGCGCGACATCCACCGGGCCGTGTTGTCGCGTTACGCCGTGCCGCGCGACGACAATGTCAGAGTGGCGTCAGCCGAGGAGCGTGGCCGCTCCGCGTGAGCCGCGCGCGCCGCATCCTGGAGCATGCGGCTATTTTCCTTGGCAGTCCTACTCTCGCTCATTGCGCCCAATCTCGCGGCGCAGAGCACCGTGGTCGAAGGCGCGACCACGATCACGCTCCCCGACACGAGCAGCTACTCGCGCGACGCGCGCGCCATCCTGGCACTCGAACGCCAGCGAAGCGCGGCGATCGCCAAGCGCGATACGGCGTGGCTCGCACGCCTCTACGCGGCGGACTTTCAGGGAATCGCCGGCAATGGCGCGCGCGTCGATCGCGCGCTCATGTTTCGAGTGTTCAGCCGAGATCTCCCCGAGAGCCGATTTTTCATTGACGAGTTGGCCATTCGCGATCTCGGCCCCGCAGCGACAGTCACCGGGCGCCTGAGAACGACGACGCCCTCAGGCGACGTCGTCGCCGAGACACGCTACATCCACGTCTACGTGAAGCGCGAGACGGGATGGCAGTTGATCTCGGCTCAGGGAACGCCGGTTCGGTGAGGGCGGGACTCGGGACTCGGGACTCGGGACTCGGGATGACACAGGGAAGCGAAGGTCGGCAAGCCGACCGGCGCATTCAGTTCCCCTCCGAGTCCCGAGGCCCCAGTCCCGAGTCCCGTCATTTCCTACACGCCTCACAGATCCCATAAATCACCAACCGGTGACTCTGTCTCACGTACCCGCCCTGCTCCGCCAGCACCGTCGTCATGCGCTCGAGGCGTTCATCGCGAAATTCGCGAACACGGCCGCACACGGTGCAGAGGAGATGCTCGTGCTGCGGAATTCCGCGCGCGGGCTCGTAGCGCTTGAACCCCTCGGCGAAGTCGCGCTCTACGACCAACCCGCTTCGCACCAGCACTTCGAGCGTCCGGTACACGGTCGCAGTGCCGACCGAGACGCCGCGAGTCTCGAGCTCCTGCTCGAGCTCCTCGGCGGAGAGATGCCGCTCGCTGGTCAGCAGGACTTCAGCTATGGCGAGGCGCTGCGCGGTGACGGGCAGGTTGTGCTCGCGCAGGTAGGAGCGGAAGGCTTCGATTACCTCGCCGCGGTCCACGGCTCCTCGTTCAACGCGGCGCGAAACGCGTCGCCCGAGAGACGCTCCGGCTCCATCGCCTCGCCCGCACGGCGCACCACGCCTCGCACCACGTCATCGACCGTCGTGAGTGGCGCGTCGGCCTCAGCCGCCAACTCGAAATCCCACTTCCCGCGATCCGGTCCCTTGAGTTGGAGCCGGTAGCGCGCGCTGTAGATCGTGAGCCGCGCGGGGGCGCTCGCCGCCTCGACGGAGGCGGCGTCGTCAGGCAGATCGGTGCCGCGCTCGAGCGGCGGATCGGTCGTGAGCCATGAATCGTCAGGCGGCTCGGGGCCATCGGTCTGGACCTGCTCCGGACGCGCGGCGATGACCGCGACGCCGCTCTCCATCCCGCTCTGCTTGATCGGCGTGAAGAGATGTACTTCGTCGATCCGATCGGACGGTAAGCGGTCGGCGATCTCGCGCAGGAATCGCCCTCGAGTCTCACTCATCGCGCGGCGCCCGCAGTGGATGTCGATCTCGAAGCCGCGCGCGCGTCGAGCTCCCGCTCGACGTAGAGTCGGAGGATGTGCATGAAGTCCTGCGCGTTGGTCACGACACCGAACGCCTGATGGGTACCGCGATCCTTGAGCTTGCTCACGACGAATTCCGAGGAGTCGACACAGATCGTCGGCAGCTCACGGAGGCTACCGTCTTCCTCGGTGACGAAAGCGGGGAGCATGTTGCCGGTGGCGATCGCGTGCAGCGCGGTAGCGATCAGAATGGCCATTGTCGCCTTCACCGTGTGACTCTTCATCGCGTCCTGCGCCTCGGCGGCATCAGTGTAAACGCCGGGCAGCGGACCGTCATCGCGAATCGAACCGCAGAGCACGTACGGCACCGAGTGCACGACGCACGCGTGCATGATCCCGTCGGTGATGATTCCCTGCTCGACCGCACGCTCGATCGAGCCCGCGGCACGCACTTGGTTGATCGCGCGCATGTGGAGCCCATGACCGCCGCTCGTCGCTTCGCCCGACCCAGTCATGCCGAGCGTGGTGCCGAAGATCGAGGCCTCGATGTCGTGCACGGCGACCGCGTTTCCCGCCAGGAGCGCACCGACGAAGCCGTTGGCGATGAACCAGGTCATGTCGGTTCGCGCACGGGAATGAACGAGCGCGGGACCAGTAACCCACACCGGGTAGCCGCCGCGGTCGCGCTCGTCGACGACCAGACGCGCCATCAGCGCGTAATCGATCGGCTTTTCGCGCGAGACTTCGCTGGTCATGAACTTGAACTCGCCTTCGGCGCTCTCACCGAGGAAGGCGTCGGCGTAGACGTAAATGCCTTGCGAGCCGTCTTCGCTGAAGCCGACAGCCACTTTCTCGCCCTTGCGGACGCGCCGCATCTCGCGCACCCACAGCTCCCCATTGGCGTCTTGGATGATCGTGGCATCCATTCGCGGCTCGCGCGGCATACGCCAACGTCCACCCGTCTTCACGTAGGTCGGAAGATTGGTGGTGGAGAAAAAATCCTGCGGGAGAACGCCGTCGGCCGGCGCGGCGACGAAACGAGCGTCCGGCGCCTGCACGAAGCGCTGCTCGGTGAAATCGGGATGTGAGAAGGTCGACACTAGGGAAAGATGGACGCCGCGGTAATGCGCTTCAAGCCGCGACAGACGCCGGCACTTCCCTGGTGACGGCGCGGGCGCCAAGGGCGAGCCCAACGTTCGCGGGGAGGGCGAGGGCGATGATCTCGCCATTCACTTGGTGAAACCACGGAAGTACTTGCAGCAGTAATCCGAGCACCGACAGCACCGCGATCGAAAGCGTGAGCAGACGTACGCCACGGACTCCGCGTCCTTTCAGCACGGCGCGCGGAATCATCACCAAGAGTGGGAGTGCCAGTGGACCGAGCTGAAGGATGTTCTCGTTCGAGTAGGTCCACACGTGATCGGTCAAGACCCAGGCGAGCACCATGCCGGCGCCGAGTAGTCCGCTGACGAAACACCACACGGAAGCCGCCGAGGCGAACGACGCGCGCCAGGCGCGCGACCGACGGTATCCCATCCACGCAAGCCCGCCGCCGAGGAGAATGCCGAAGGCGAGAAAGAGCCACAAGTAGTTAGGCGGCGCCACCGGCTCTCCGGTCGATTTGGACGCAAAGAGCTGGCGCTCCGAGATGACCAGCGGTGCGAGCGTGCCTGACTCGTCAGGCACCGTGATGCCCTTGGCGTGCTCACGCAGCCGCATCGGGAGATACATCTCCTCCCAGAGGGTGATCGGCTGGTCAGTCGGCTGCCCCAGTCCATATAGCGTTCCCGCGTACATCGTAAGATCGGGTGCCAGCAGCCGGCGCGTGTGCCAGCGATAGCTGGTGCGGCTCGGCATGGTGTCGGTAACGGACTTGATGCGGCCTCCGAGCACGCGGTCGAGCGCATCGCGAACGCGTGTCGAGCAGTTGTCGCGAAAGTAGTCGTACCGATACGTGCGGTTCTCCGGGCGCTCGTTCCATTCGACGAACTGCTTGAGCGCCACACGCTGCGCCGGCGTGAGCCTGAGCTCCTGCGCCCAGACCGACCGGTCATCCTGGATGTACGCGCCGATCATCGAGCCGGCATCGAAACCGGCCATCCAGTAGTCCATATGGCCGACGAGGAAGCGGCGAAGAAAGCCGGGCTCGTCGAACGAGAAGAGTCCCCAGTTGTAGGCGACGTCGACGTTGCGCGCGTTGTCGCGGATCCAGATCGCGTTATGCCCGAAACGCTCCCACACCTTGGTGCCGGGTCCCATGGTGACCAGATACACCGTCAGCTCGGAGCCCGGCTGCCGCGGCGCCGCAGGCTGCTGCGCGCCTAACGAGTTACCATCCGCCACTGCGGCGAGCGAGAGGAGGCCGAGCGCGACGCGGCGGGCACGCCAGCGCATGCCCGCCGCTCGATTCACGTTTGTGACCGGAGGCGCGATCGTCAGCTGATGCCCCGCATGCTGATCCCCGTGAGCCCGAAGCCAAGAATACCGAGGAGGAACGTGACGAACGCGATGGCGAGCCAGCTGAGAATGGCGGTGATCACCGCCTTGCCCGTGTCGAGGTCGAGTGCCTGACGAATCGCCACTACCCCCGTGATGATCGTCCAGATCGCGGCGATCCAGGCGATCAGCACTCCCAGGAACGGGATCACGCCCAGGATGAGCAGCACGTTCGGTGTCTGCGCGAAGCCAATGGTGCGGAGCAGCTCGCCCCACGTCGCAGTGCCGTTGAAGACCCGTGTGCCGATGAGATACGTCACGCCAGCCCAGATGAACCAGCCAACGAAGGCCATGATGATCGACACGATCATGATTCGTGGCCCTAATGCATACGCGCCGATCGCCGAAGCGACGGCAGCGATACCGACGACGACCGCGGCTTGCCCGGTCGCGGTTTGGTCGTGCTCGACCTCCTCGTACGTCGCGACGTCGAGGAGTGCGGCACCGCGCATGCGGTCCAGCAAGCTCCGGGTTCTCGCGGTCTCCATTGGGGCTCCGGGTCGGGGATGGGAGCAAAGATACAGCGGCATTCGGCATTCGGCATGAGGCATTCGGGACTGCACACCTGACGAGTTCCGAATCCGCGTTCCCGAATGCCGGATGCCGAATGCCGCGGTTACAACAACGCCACCGGATCTCGATCCAACGCGATCCGTAGTTGCGGTCCGCTGCCGATGTCGAATCTCTCCAAAAAATACCTGGCAACCTTCGTCAGCGGACTCGGCTGCTCCGACTTGAGCAGGAGATGCCATCGCCACCGGCGCTTGATCCGCTCGATCGGACAGGGCGCTGGGCCAACCACCTGCACATCAGCCAGCTCGCCAGCCGCCAAGAGCGCGCGCAGCCAATCGCCAGCGCGAATTGCGAGCTGAGCGACGCTCTCTTCGGTGAGGCCACTGCAAATCACGTTGGCGAGCCTGATGCTCGGCGGATACTTCGGGTCGATGCGCCCCGGAAGCTCATGGGCCACGAACGCGTGATAGTCGTGGGTGATGGCGCAGCGGACGGCGTGATGGTCCGGTACTCGAGTCTGGATGATCACCTCGCCCCCTTTCGGCCCGCGCCCAGCACGACCCGCCACTTGGCTCAAGAGCTGAAAGCTCCGCTCCGACGCCCGGAAATCGGGGAGATTGATCCCCACGTCGGCATCGATCACCCCTACCAGCGTGACGTTCGGAAAGTCGAGTCCCTTGGCGATCATCTGCGTGCCCAGCAGAATCTCGACCTCGCCGCGACCGACACGATCGAGGATCTCGGCATGCGCCCACTTCCCGCTGGTCGTGTCGACATCCATCCGAGCGATTCTGGCGTACGGATACCGCTCGGCGAGTAGACGCTCCACCTGCTGCGTGCCGACGCCGCGCTGCTTCACCGTCGCGGCGCCGCATCGGCGGCAGGAGGGCGGGAGCGGCTGTTCGTGATGACAGTAGTGGCAAACCAACCGCTCGGGCGCGCGATGATAGGTGAGTGAGATCGAGCAGTTGGGGCAGTCGCGCACATCACCGCAGCTGTCGCACTGGATGAAGTTGGCGTACCCGCGCCGATTCAGCAGGAGGATGCTCTGCTCGCCGCGCGACAACCGCTCGCCTAACGAGGCTTCCAACGCCTCGCTCACCACACGGCGAAACGCGAACGCCGCGGCGTCGCGTGGCATCGCAGCGCTCTGATGCGCGTCGCGCGACGGACGTCGCATGTCGACCACTTCTACTGCCGGCAGCCTCCCTTCCCCAACTCGCTCGGGAAGCGAGAGAAGGGTGTACTTCTCGCGATCCGCGTTTTGCCAGCTCTCGAGACTCGGTGTCGCACTTCCCAGCACGACGACCGCATTCTCGAGACGTGCTCGCATCACGGCCACTTCGCGAGCATGGTAGCGGGGGCTCTCCCCGTTCTTGTAGCTCCCCTCGTGCTCCTCATCGACAATGATGGCGCCGAGCTTCGACAGTGGCGCGAAGATCGCCGAGCGCGCGCCGACCGCGATCCGCTTTTCGCCGCGCCTCAGGGCGAGCCAGGCATCGTATCGCTCGCCGTCGCTCAGCGCGGAGTGAAGCACCGCCACCTTGTCGCCGAAGACGGCGCGGAAGCGGTCGACAGTCTGCGGGGTGAGCGCGATCTCGGGCACCAATACGATCGCGGTTTGGCCGCGTCGCTCGACGATCTCGCGCAGGAGCTCGATGTACACCAGCGTCTTGCCGCTGCCAGTCACACCATGGAGGAGAAAGACATCGCCGGCTTTTCCGGCGACCAGCGCCTCGATCGCCGTGCGCTGCGCCGGCGTAGGCGTATGTGTGGGCGCGCGTGGTCGCGCACGCGACGCGAATGGATCGCGCTCCACCACCTCCTGCTCGACCCGCAGCAGCTGGCGATCGACCAGCTTTTTCACGAGCGCCGTCGCGAACCCGAGCTGTGACACGAGGTGCGACACCGCCACGCGTCCACCGAGTCCTTCTACTGCTTCGTACAGCTCGCGCTGCCGTTTCGCGCGCGCGAAGAGCCGATCGCGCTCGGCGAGTGACGGAAGCTCCCTTGCCAGTACGGCGATTCGCTCCGTTTTCCGAGCGGCGTGCGGCGCCGACGCGCCCGTCAGGAGCGCGGGGAGCACGCTCTTGGTGACTTGGCCTAATGGGACGACGTAATACTCCGCGATCCAGCGGCAGAGCTCGAGCAGCGGACCAGCGAGCGCGGGCTCGTCGTCAGGCACCTCGAGGATCGAGCGCGGCCGTTTGACGGTCGCGTCCCCCTCACCGAGATAGATGCCGATGGCCCGGCGATTCTGAATCGGCACCACTACGCGCGTGCCCGGCACGAGCGGGTGCTCGGGCTCGCGGTCGATGCTGTACGTGAGGGTGCGAAAGAGTGGGAGCGGGACCGCGACCTCGGCGAAGCGAGGCGAGGTCATGCGCGTCTGACGCCCAGCCCCGGTGCGTCGGGGAGCGTAATCTCCCCATGGTCGATCGTGGCGCCCACGAAGGGGTCGCTGGCGAGGAGCGTCGCGCCGTCCAGATCGGCGTAGTCGAGCAGCGGCGCAATGTGCGCCGCGGTCGTGATGCCGAGGCTCGTCTCGATCATGCAACCCATCATGACGAGCATTTCGTGCGCGCGCGCGATGGCGATCATTTTCAGCGCTTCGCGCAGTCCGCCGCACTTGGCGAGCTTGATGTTGATGCCGTCGACCACGCCGACGAGGCGCGCGATGTCCTTCGTGTTCACGCACGACTCATCGGCGATGATTGGCAGCTTCGAGCGCTCACGCACGAAGCGAAGGCCGTCGAGGTCTTCGCCGGGGAGCGGTTGCTCGACGAATTCGACACCGAGCTCGGCGAGCAGTGGAATCATGCGCAGCGCCTGCTTCGTGTTCCACGCCGCGTTGGCGTCCACTCTCAGCGTCTTGTCCGGCGCGCAGTCGCGGACGGTGGTGATGATCTCTTCGTCGTGGTCGCTGCCGAGCTTTACCTTGAGCGCCGGGAAATCCGCCGCCTCGCGCACTTTGCGCTGGAGCTCTTCCTTATCGGCGATCCCGATGGTGAAGCTCGAAAGGGGCGCGCGACTCCGGTCCAGTCCCCACAACTTCCAGAGCGGTACGCCGAGCCGTTTCCCCACCAGGTCGTGGAGCGCGGCACTCACCGCGCTCTTGGCCGCACCGACGCCACGCAGGACGCGATTCATCTCTTCTTCCACCGACTCGAGCGCCCACCCATCCCAGCGGGCGACGATCGGCGCCAGCTCCTTGAGCGCGGCGACACTCATCTCGATGCTCTCGCCGTAGTACCGGCTGGGCGCCGATTCTCCCCACCCCTGATTGCCATCCTTGTCCGTCACACGCACCCACACCACGCGGAACTCGCTGCTGCTCCCGCGCGAGATCGTGAACGGATGCTTCGTTTTGACGGTCAGGATCTCGTGCTCGAGCTTCATCGGGCGATCGGCGTAATCAGCCGCCGCGCGAGCCGCGCGGCGCGATAGGCGTCGTTTTCCTGCACCTCGCTCAGATAGTTGAGCAGCGCATCGGCCAGGTCGTTGCCGCGCTGATAGCGCTCGGTAGGCTGCTTCGCCAGGCACCGCATCGTGATCTGTCCGAGTGCGGGTGGCGTGCGCGAGTCGACGACTTCCGGTGAGGGTGGCGCCTCGTGCACGTGCTTGTAGCCGATCGAGTACGAGTCGGCGCCGTCGAACGGCGGGAAGCCCAGCAGCATCTCGTAAAGCAACACGCCGACCGCGTAAAGATCGCTGCGGCCATCCACCAGCTTTCCCATCGCCTGCTCGGGAGACATGTAGTGCGGTGTCCCCATCGCGCGCCCGGTCATCGTCAGGCGATTATGAAACTTGGCGGTGGCAATGCCGAAATCGGTGATCAGCGCGTTGCCGTCGTCGTCGAACAGGACGTTGTCGGGCTTGACGTCGCGGTGCACCACGCCGTGGCGGTGCGCGTAGTCGAGCGCGCTCGATACCTGCGCGCCCACGATCGCCGCCATGCTGGGCTGCACGACGCGATGCCTAACGATGACGTCGGCCAGCGAGCCGCCCATCATGTACGGCATCACCAGATACACCGTTCCTTCGACTTCGCCGTAATCGAGGATCGGACAGATGTGTGGGTGCTGAAGCTGCGCGGCGGCCTCGGCCTCGCGGCGGAACCGCTCGCGCATCTCGAGATCACGTGCCAGGTGCGAGAGCAGCACCTTGATGACGAGGGGACGTCCGAGCTCTACGTGCTTCGCGTAGTACACGTTCGCCATGCCGCCCGTCGCCAGCTTGCGATACACGCGATAGCGTCCGCCCGTCGCCCGGCGAAGGACGTCCAGCTCCTCGTCGGGCTTGTCGACGGGCGCATCGGGAAGCTCGGGGAGCGCGGTGTCGCAGCGGGTGCAGCGCGCGGCGGCGGCTCGGTTCCACGTCCCACAGTCAGGGCAGAACATCGATCAGGCTCCCAGCTCCATGCGCACGAAATCGTAAGGGGGCCACGGCCCCGTCTGCTCGAACTGCAGCTCGTCGTACCGGCGCGCCTGCTCCTGCACCGTCGCCGAGAACTCGGCCCAGGACACCCGCTGAATGAGAAACGCGCATCCCATTACCTCGTCACCGTCACCGCGCCGAAGGGGCACGGCGGCCACGGCCTGACGACGTAGCGCCCGGAACACCTCGGCAGCGATAGCCGTGAGGTCGGCGCTGGCGCCCTCCGGGCTCGTCTCGCGGATGTGAACTCGTGTCTCGCAACGCCCTTCGAGAAAGTGCATCCCTTCGGAGAGCGCGATGTAGTTCATCTCGAGCCAAACGCGCACCTGCTCGGGCGACCGAAAGATCGCGCCGAAGGGAGCGGGGATCAGCGTGAATCGGCGGAAGACGGAATCGACCACGCGATGGTAGTCCTCGAGCGCGCCGTCGGCGGGATCCATCGGCAGATAGGGCACCGGACGCACAATGGCACCCAGATCTCTGAACGCGATGGCATTCACGCCGGCACCGATGCCGTTCGTCGACGCGCCACCCAGCAGCGCCACGCCGTAGAGCGTCAGCCCCGTTATAGCCATTTCTTGAGGCGGAGATAGGCGAGCAGCGCCACGCCGATGGCGATCTGGAGAACGAGCATGAACCAGAAGCCGTGGGGCCAGCCGGCGAGCGGAATGTCCTCGAAATTCATCCCCCACATGCCGCTGATCACGACGAAGGGGATGCTCAGCGTCGCAAAGACCGAGAGCGCCTTTGTCACCGATCCGAGTCGATTCGAGATCTGCGACAGATACGCGTCCTGCGTGCTGCTCACCAGATCGCGATAGGTCTCGAGGGAATCGGTCGCTCGCAGGACGTGATCGTAAATGTCCCGGAAATAGATCTGCACCTCGGGCGCGAGCAGATTGCTTGGCCGGTTAGCGAGGATGTTGAACACCTCCCGCTGCGGAGCGAGATGCCGGCGAAGCGCGAGAATGATGCGCTTCACGGTGAAGATCTCTTTTCGGACGTTCGGATCGAACTGCTCGAACACCCGCTCCTCGCAGGAGTGGATGAACGAATCGATCTGGTCGATGAGAGGGAAGTACGCATCGACGGCGGCATCCATGATCGCGTGCATGAGACGCTCCGCGCCGCGGGACAGCAACTCGGGCGTGCGTGCCAGCTGCTCCGCCATCAGCGTGATGCTCGCCGCGTCCGAGGAGTGCACTGTCACCAGATAATTCGGACCGAGGAAGAAATAGAGCGCGAACGTCTCGAGATCGTACGGATCCTCCGTCTCGGGGTCGAACCGCATCCCTCGAATGACCGAGAAGAGATACCCGTCGTACTCCTCGACCTTCGACCGCGTCTTCGGGTTGAGGGTGTCTTCGACGGCGAGTGGGTGAAATGAGAACACCTTGTCGAGCATTGCCAGCTGGTGGCGATTGCTGGAGTCGATGTCGACCCAAAGCTCGCCCGTCTTGTTCTTGACGATGTCCAGCAGGTCGCGCGGCGAGAGGTCTTGCTTACACGTGCTGTCTCGCGCACAGAAGAAGCTGCGCGGGAGTCCAGGATCGCGCGTGAACGGCGTCGCCGAAGCGGCCGGCGCCACACCCATCAGTTCGCCTTCGCGTGCGGCCACTTTACCCCCTTGATCAACGCGAATCCAACGCTGCGCTCGTGCGCCAGCTCTCGCAGCAACGCAGCCTCTTTCTCGACAGCGCCTCGCGCTTCACGCCATCCCCACTTTCGAAACGCGCGGCCGGTGATCTGCATCTTCTCGCGCCAGGTGAGCGTCGGCAGCTTCACACCTACCGCCGGCGTCGAGCTCCGCTTCCCCGGCGCGCCCGTCGTCCAATCTTGCACATGTATGTCGACCGCACCGGCGTCGCGTAGCATCTGCTTCCATTCGACGAGCAGGTGTGGACGCAACCCCAATCGTTCCACCAACAGCTCCCGCGACCTGTCATCGAGCTCCGAGGTCCACGTCGGCTGCAGTAGCACCACTGGACCCATGGGCTTGGTCACGCGCAACAGCTCGGCGACCGCGCGCGACGGGTCGGCCGCCGCCGAAAGTGCAGGCTCTCCAATCGCCGCGTCGAATACGGCCGTCTCGTGCGGCAGATCGTCCAGTGATGCCTGCTGATAGTGTAGGTGTACGGACGACGGCAGCGCCCTTGCCCGCGCTTCCGCCACGTGTACGCTGCGCGATAAGGGATCGACACCCGTCACTGCAGCGCCGGTGCGCACGGCCAGCCACTCCGTCGTGATCCCACCGCCGGCGCCGGACACCAGTAGCTCCCTTCCCGGCGCCGCCTCGGTGATCCGCGCGACTTCGCGGTAAAGCTCCTCTCCCGTGGCCCGCCAGCGTCCGAGCACCGCCGTCTGCACCAGGCGGAGAACCGCCGGCACCGGCGGAACGCGCGGAAGTGCGCTCATCCCTTGAAGCTATCCGACACATAAGGCTCGGGACAAGCGGAAAGACTCGGGACTTGGGACTCGGGACTCGGGACTCGGCTTGAATCACGAGAATCTCTCCGTCTATGCCTAGTCCCGAGTCCCTAGTCCCGAGTCCCGAGTCTAGAGAAGACTCCTCATATGCGTCACACACGCCTCCGCCACCTGATCGGGCGCGTAGCCGCCTTCCAGCGCACTCACCAGCCGGCCATTGCACCACGTCTCCGCGCGCTCCACCAGCCAGCGCGTGAGCTGCGCGACGTGCTTTGCCTCGAGCGTGAAACCGCCTAACGGATCGCCCCGCAGCGAATCGAAGCCGGCGGAGACGAGAATCAGATCGGGCGTGAAGCCCGAAGTCGCCGCGTCCACGGCACGTTGAAGCGCGTCGACGTACTGGTCAGACGGGAGCGAAGGCGGCATGGGAACGTTCCACACGTTGCCGACACCCCGCTCGTCGGCGGCGCCGGTACCGGGATACCAGGGCCACTGATGCATCGACACGAAATGAATATCAGGCGTCTGCTCCACCAGCGCCTGCGTGCCGTTGCCGTGGTGCACATCCCAGTCGACGATCAGAACGCGCTCGACGCCGTGCTTCGCGCGCGCATAGTGCGCCGCGATCGCCACTGTCCCAAAGAGGCAGAAACCCATTCCCCGCGCGCGTAGAGCGTGATGACCGGGAGGCCGTACGGCGCAGAAGCTCCGAGTCGCACCGCGGCCCATAGCGAAGTCGACGCCGTCGAGCACCGATCCGACCGCCGCGCGCGCGGCGTCCCAGGAGCCCTCACTGGCCACCGTGTCGACATCGAGCCTGCCACCGCCTCGACGCGACATCTCCTGCACGGTCGCGATGTACTTGGGCTCGTGACAGAGCGCGAGCTCGTCCATCGTCGCGTGCCGCCCTTCAACGTGCTCGAGCACGCCGAAAAGGTCGGGTGCGTTGCGCAGTGCACGAGTAATCGCGCGAAGACGACCGACATGCTCGGGGTGATTCCACCCGGTATCGTGCCGGCCGCAATCGGAATGCGAGATGAACGCTACGCTCAACGCGCGCCTCTAAGGCGCCGGGAAGCCCACTCGGCGAATAGCATCGCAAACAGCAATGCAAGCATCCATCCGCGGAGGACTGACGTCGCCTGAGTCGTCCTGCTGACGGCTGGAGGTGGCGTCGGCGGGCCGAGCGCATCGATCAGCGCCGACAACGGCGCGGCATCGCCCGTCAGCTGGCGAGCGATCGGCCGCTCCGAGCGATAGGCCACACTTGCCACGACGCGCGACCACCAGACGCGATGCGCCACAGGCGCATCCTCACCGCCGCTCAGACGCCAGCGCCAGGTGTCCTCAAAACCGAGCTGCACGATGCGGCCGTTGCCATGCCGCCGGCCGGCCGCCGCGACCCCGCTCGGCGCGCGCTCGAGCGCGATTGCATCGGCGCGCAGGCCTGCGATTGGGTGGACGACGAGTGCGCGACGGGGAACGTCGGCGGCGAAGGACAGCTCCGACGGCCGAATCACATTTCCGACACGACCCGCCGCGAGCGCATCGAAAGCGGGAGCACGCGCAGCTTCGCCCAGGAGCACGAGACCACCGCCGGACTGCACGAAGCTGGCGATTCGCGCTGCCTGCCGCGCGGCACTCGAATCGGCGGCGATGACGGCGGCAACACGAGATGTGTCGATCGGTACGTCACTTCCTCGGCGCGCCTCGAGTCCAGGCGCGATTACTTGCCGGACGTCAATGCGCCACCCACGCTCTTCGAGTGCATCGGCAATGAAGCGTGTCTCCCACGACGCGCGGCCGATGACGACGACATTCCCGAGCCGGAGCGAGTCGGCGAGCGCAGCTCTGGCGGTGTGCCTGCCTAACGAGACACGAGCGGTGCCGTCCAGCCTCGGAAGCGCGAACGAGACGCCACCGTTGCCCGAGCGCGCGCTGTCCAAGAGCCCGAGATCGTCGCCAAGCCGGATGTCCTGATCACCCGGTGTTGCAATGAGCACACGCGCGCCGCCGTGCGGCTCGGCGATCGGCTCGACCTCGACCGCCAACTCGGGAATCGTGCCGGCCGACCAGCCGAGTGCAGTGCCGTTTCGGCGCAAGGCGGTGAGCCAATCGCGTGTGCGGGCGGTCGGAACCGTATCGAACATCGCGTGGACGCGATTCGGCGCCGGCCCGAGCGTCCACTCGCGAAGCCGTTCGCGGATTCCGCTGTCGCGGAGGACGACCATCGTCTCCGGCCGCGGCGAAGGACGGATCAGCGTCCAACCCATCCATGCGATGAGCGCGAGACTGACCACGCGAAGCAGCCGCTCCGCGGTGACCCGAGTACGTTCAACGCGTGAGGGCATGGACGACGATGTTCACGGCAAACTTCGTGTTGTCGACAGCGAGAAAGCGCTTGTTGTCGGGGTGATATCCCCACTCGCTGCTATAGTCCTTGTTGCTGTAAAGCACGGCTATGCGCCCCTCGCGCTCGACGGCAAGCAGATGCGGGTGCACCAGGTTGTCTCCCCAGCCGTTCAGCTCGTGGCTCGTCGTAGGCGGACCATCGGCGAAGACGAAGAACGACGAATAGAGCGCGTGATTGTTAGGCAACTGCCGGAGCGGTCCGACCGTCCGCGTGATTTCTTCTACCGCGGTCTTGTGGAAGGCGCCGTCGATGTCGTGGTTGTGATCATCGACGAACAGCATGCCGCCGCGATCGATGAACGTCCTCACTCTCGACCGCTCGGCGTCGGTGAAGCGCACGGGTAGGTGCCCTGTCAGGTACACCAGCGGGTAGCGATTCAGATCGGCCGAGCTCAACGACACGATGACGCCCGATGGCGCGACATCGATGGATGTGTAGCGCGCGATCGTGTCGATGATGTTCGGTGGCACCAGCGGCGCCGAATCCCAGTCGCCCGACTCGTATTGCGCCGTGGCGAAGATGAAATCGCTCACCAGGAGCCTCCCCACCGTGGCACGCCGCCGCGGGCCAACGGCTCGCCGAGCGTAGCGCGCCGCGCTCTGGCCAGCGCGCCGGTCGCGTCGCTTCCGCGCCGGAGCTGCTCAACCGCGTCACCCAGCGCCGCGGCGAGCGACGGGGCACGCTCGAGCGCCTCCACACGGAGCAAGAGGAGCGAATCCACCGCCTGGTCCGGCGCGCGAGAGAGAAGAGCGAGGGCGAGATCGAGACGGGCGCCTAGCCTAACGAGTGGATCGTCGGCCGGCCCGCGTGACGGCCGTGGACGGGGCTGGGCTTCGCTGCGGTCGCCGGCGAGACGCGCCTTCTGGAGATCGACGACGGCCACCGGCGGACGTCCGCGCAGGTAGATCCGCTCGGCGGCGCGTGCTCTCTGGATCGCGTCGAGCGCGGCACGCATGTGCGGCAGCGCGCGTGCGGGCTCGCCGATATCGAGCTCTCGGCCCGCGTCCCACATCGCATTGTACGCCTCGAGTAGGGGCCGGTTGACTGCCACCACCGGCGATTCCCCTTCCGCGAAATCGAGCGCCTCACCGGTCTGAGCTTCGGCGGTCGCTTCCTCGGCGGCAGCGAGGAGCTCTTCCGGTGAGAGATTGCCTCGCGCCTCGTCTTCGGCGTGGGAGTGCTCCGCGCCTTCACCTTCCTCGAGGCGGATGAAAATGATCTCACTTACCCGGCGGCGGAGTCGTGCCTGATCCACAGCGATGCGACGCGATTCGCTCAGCACCGTCTCACGCTGCAGTCGTGGCCGCCGGCGCTCGAGCGCTTCGGTCATCATGATGAGCATGCGCTGGCTGACCTCGGACTTGTCTGCTTCCGGCGGCGGGGCACCCTCGACCGCCACCGAGTCGTATTCGCCACGGCGAGCCACACGGATCGTTCGCGTCTCGGACGCACCGACGCCGGGGCCGCTGACACCGTTGGCATCGCGGGCTACGGCGCGCACGTGGACCACATCTCCAGCCTGGAGTGCCATCGAATCGATCTGCATCGCCGCCGTGAGCTCTGCCTGACGGCCACCGCCTAACGAGCGACGAGCGACGGTAGAGGTTCGGAAGGTGAACGTTTCCCCTTCCCCAGAGCTCACGATCACCTCGAACCACCCTCCTGCAAGTCCGATGTCATCCGTGGCGCGCGCGGCGAAGGAGAGCGTGCCGCGAGCTGTGCGAAGAACCGTGTCCCGCACGGGCGCGCTGAGCGTGACGACAGGCACCGAGTCGATGCGAGGCTCGAGCACGAGGAGGCGCTCGCGTGTGGGGCTCCGAAGCCGCAGGGCTTCCGGCCGAGCCGGCATCGTGAAGGCTATGCTCCAGCGTGCCGTGCGCGGGACGACCGAAAGCGATCGCGCGCCGAGTGTCGCTCGCAGGTCTCCAGCGCCGGGGCCCTCGACAGTGATCCGGCTGCCGACCAGCGCCACCACTGAAGCCGGATCGTCGAGTGCGCGCTCGCGCTCGTTGCTGTACGCCGGTGGGATGACTCGAACGACCAAAGGATTCAATTGGTCTACGCTGGCGGTTGTCGATGGGGGGCGATCGAGCGCATCGCCCACCCGCGGCGCCCGCACCCGCGCGACGACGCCGCTCGGCAGCGCGAGCAAGAGCACCAGGGCAGCCGCAAGCAGCACCGCGGGTGGAAGCACTGCCCTCGCTGCGGCACTGCGTATCGCCGGACGCCAATCGCTTCGCGATATCGTTCGCTCGAGCAGCTCGGGCTCCCGCGCTGTCCGATCGATGAGTGTGACCAGGGCGTAACGCAGCGAAGGTTCCCGCTCTTCGATCCAGAGTGCGACACGCTCTTCGGACTGCACGCGGCGGCCGCGCCAGAGCACCACTGTCGCCGCCACTATCCCCGCGACGACGCTCGCCACGCGCGCCAGCTGCCTAACGAGCTGTGGAAGTGCGACCGTCCAGTCGACCAGCGCCACCGACACGAGCAGCAACGCGGTTATGGCCAAGCCCCAGAGCAGTGCCGACGCCAGAAGGCTTGCGCCCAGGAGCACACGCGTGCGGCGGAGTCGTTGGCGACCCGTCACGGCGTCGTCCGTCGCCGCAGCAACGTCTCTACGAGTGCGAGCAACAGAGCCACCGCCAGAAACGCAGCGGCAAGACGCCCGTCCTCAGCCCGCGTCGCCCTGATCCCTGCGGCTGCCACCGCGGGTCGATCGCCCGCCAGTCTCGACAGACGCGCGGAATCGGCAGGAGCGAAGCGCGCTTCCGCCCCGCATGCACCAGTGAGGCGCGAGACGAGACGGCGATAGCTGGCACGAAGCTCGAGATCTCCACTCGTGGGCGGGCGAATTCCGACGACGCGTATGCACCCGCTCCCAACGTCGTGTTCGACAGCCGCCGGTGCGCCATCTGCCCAGCGCGCGACGACTCGCGCCTTGTCGGCGATGATCGCGGCGCGGCCGAATGGTGCGACGACGGTGACGTCTCCCGCCGACACCGCGCCTGAGGAGTCGACCGTGCTTTCCGTAGCGGGCCAATGCACCACTACTCCACCCGAGTCCCTCGCCCAGGCGCTGTCGGCGGCGGTCGGTGCCTCGCTGACCAGCCGCGCAACATTTGTGCGGGCCGTTGAAGCGGCGGCGGCGACCCGCACCAGTCGAATTCTCCCGGGCCAGAGTGCGCGAATGCTGTCGGTGGCGGCGTCCCATTCTTCTTCTGCGAAGGGGGAGATCACGACCAGCTCCACCGAATCCGCGCCTCGCGCCAGCTGCCGTGCGCTGCGGATGCCGGCAACGAGCGCCGCCGAGAGAGAGCCTGGTGCGTTGGACCCGCTGTCGAAGGGGATCGCCACGTCCTTCGCGCCGGCGCGCACCAGACGACGAGCGCTGTCCGATACCTCGACTATCGAGGCAACAGCGCGCGACTGATCCGCCAAGACGACCCGTGCCGTGCCGTCCCGACGCTCCTTCCACTGCGGCCGGGCAAAAGCGCCGGCTACCAACGCCACGATCGTTAGGCGGAGCGCCATCAACGCGAGATCCGTTGGCCAAACCGACCGCGACGGTGCACGCACCTGTCGTTCCGGCACGAAGCGCGCGGTCGGAAGCGGCGCGGTGCGCGGCCGTTGGCGCGCGATCAGGTGAAGTGCGACCAGCAACAGGCCGCCCACCGCGCCCGCGACCAGGAACCAGGGCGCCAAGAACGTCACGGCGCGACGATCCGTCTCACCGCGCGCTCGGCACTCTCATCGTCTATCACCATGGAGTATGCTGCGCCGGCCGCCCGCCAACGTCCCGCCATCTCCTCTCGCCACGCGGCGAATGCTTCGTCGTACGATGCACGAGTTCCCTCGCCTAACGCGCGCCGAAGCAGCGGGCGTTCGGGATCGACCGCGGTGATGGCCCCCGCGCCCGGCTCCAGCTCCGCGCGCGCGATGACGTGTACGACGTGCACCTCTCCGCCGCCGATGAGCCTCGCACGCGTCTCGCGCAAGAGATCGTCCGCGTCCCCCAAGAGATCGGTGAGGAGCACGAGCCGCTGCACGTCTCGCGTGAGCGCCACGGCGGGGGTGAGCGGCGTGTCCCCACCTGGAACGACGTCAGCCAGCACGCGCGCGATCTCGGCCACGACTCCGCGCCTCGTGCGCGGCGAGAGATGCCGCGGCTCCCCCGCGCCCGCGACCAGAATCCCGACTGGATCCGCGCTCTCGTGAGCCACGGCCGCCATGCCGACTGCCAGGCGGCTGGCCTGCTCCCACTTTCCGCGCGTGTCTGGCGGAAACGCCATCGACGCCGATGCATCGCACACCAGCATCGTCGGCATCGTCGCGCGATCGCTCGTTATGCGGATGTACGCGCGATCGCTTCGCGCCAGCAGCTTCCAGTCGAGCCGGCGCGGATCATCGCCCTGACGGTACGGCCGGTAGGCCGTGAACTCCGGCGACGTTCCGAGCAACGTGGAGCGGTGCGTGCCCGTCGAGCGACCTCGAGCGGGCACGCGCCCGGGCCATGTCACGCCACGCAGCGCGTCGAGAAGAGAGCCGTAGCTCGACGGCGCGGACACGTCAGAGCCTAATGTCGCTCCGCGGCGGACCGACCCGAGCGAGCACGTCTTCGATCACGCGCTCGGCGCCGATGCCCTCCGCTTCGGCGGCAAAGTTGACGAGCACGCGATGCCGCAGCACCGGACGCGCGACACGCTGAATGTCCTCCGGCGCGACGGCGAACCGGCCGGCCAGGAGCGCGTGCGCCTTGGCGCCAAGCACCAGCGCTTGGCCCGCGCGCGGACCGGCGCCCCAGCGGACGAAGCGCTTCACGAGGTCGGTCGCCGATGGATCATCGGGGCGGGTCGCCCGCGCGAGCGATGCCGCGTACCGGAGCGCGGGCTCGGCGGCCGGCACGCTTCTCGTTAGGCGCTGCAGCGCCAGCGCGTGATCCGCGTCGAGCACCGCGGTGAGCGACACATCGTCGGCGCCGGTCGTCGCGCGCAGGATCGCCACTTCATCTTCGGCGCCCGGATACCCGATGCGAATGTCGAACAGGAAGCGGTCGAGCTGCGCCTCGGGCAGCGGATAGGTGCCTTCCTGCTCGATCGGATTCTGCGTCGCCAGCACGAAAAACGGTTCCGGCAAACGCATCGTCTCACCCGCCGCCGTCACGCGATGCTCCTGCATGGCCTCGAGGAGCGCGGCCTGCGTGCGGGGCGGAGTGCGATTGATCTCGTCGGCAAGAATGATATTGGCGAAGATCGGCCCGCGCACGAATCGGAACGTGCGCGCCCCGGTTGCCGTGTCTTCCTCCAGGATCTCGGTGCCAGTGATGTCGCTTGGCACCAGATCGGGTGTGAACTGAATGCGCCGGAACTCGAGGCGCATCGCTTCGGCCACCGACTTGATGATGAGCGTCTTCGCCAGCCCCGGCACGCCGACGAGCAGCGCATGCCCGCCGGCGAGAATCGCCATCAAGATTTCGTCGAGCACCGCATCCTGACCGAGGATGCGGCGTCTAACCTCGGCCCGAAGCCGGCTGGCGGCCTCGGCGAGCGCGTCACGCTCCGTCGACGCGGCTGATCGGGAGGCAGTGGCGCTCATGTCGAAAAGTGCGGCCCGCTGCTACCGCACGGGGCGGCGGCGCCGGCTGGTGAGCAGAAAGATCGAGCCGTCCACCGCGCCGACATCCTCGAGCGAGCCGCTCTCTTCGAGCACCTCGTAGCCACGGAGCTTCATCACGTATTCGCGCTGGTCGGCGCGCGGCAACAGCTCCTGCAATGCCGCATTCTTGACGGCCCGCACCGACTCGTTAGGCGATGTCTCGATGCGCACGACGTCCCACACCTCCGGGACCTCGACCCGAATCATGAGCGCTTTCGAATCGGCCGATCCGATCCGAATCGTGCCTGGACGAGCGCGAAGGCTGGCGACGAAGGGGACCGTCATCCGACTTCCTGCTCCTCGGGCAGCGTGTCCAGCGTAGCGAAGAACCTCTGCAGCTGCTGGTCGAAGAGATACGTGGAGCCACGCACCGATGTGCCGCCTTCGATCGGCGCCACGGCGATCACGAGCTCTTCGCCACCCTGGCCGCGGAAGGTGACATAGTTGTCGCCCTCCTTCTCGACGAACGCGGCGTACACCGGATTGCGGCGCGCGAAAAACGCCTTGGCCGCTGCCAGCACCTCGGCGGACGGGTGCGTCGTCTTGATTTCCAGTATCATGTCGCGATTCGAGGGGTGCGGGTTACTCGAGTAGCGAGGTCTGCGCGTCGGTCGGAGCGAACTCGAGCGGCAGCTCGACGACGAAGGACGACCCGTGACTCGGCGCGGAATCTAGCGTGATGTCGCCGCCGAGCAGACGTGCCAGTTGCCGCGAGAGAGCCAGTCCTAACCCGGAGCCGCCGTGCGTGCGCGTGGTCGAGCCATCGACCTGACGAAACTCTTCGAACACGAGCTGTTGCGCGTCCTCGGCGATGCCGATGCCCGTGTCGCGCACGCCGAAGCGGGCCATGCCGTCGCGGACTTCTACCCACGCGTGCACTTCACCTTGAAGGGTGAACTTGTAGGCGTTGGAGAGCAGGTTGCTCACGATCTTCACGACTTTCTTGCGATCGCTGCGCATTCGTCCGACGTCCTCGTCAGGCACGTCGATCTGAAGCTGTACGTGCGGCGACAAGCCGCGCGTCGTCTCCACCGCTTCACGAAGGACGTTGCGAGGATCGAACTCTTCGACCATGAGCTGCAGCTCGCCGCGCTTGAGCGTCGTGAGCTCGATGAGGTCTTCGATGAGGCCGAGCAGGCGCTCGCTAGACGTCGCCACCTGGGAAAGCGTGCCCCGCTGCTCGTCGGTGAGCGGTCCCGAGAGTCCTTCCTGAAGCAGATACGTGTAGCCGAGGACGGCGGTGAGCGGCGTGCGCAGCTCGTGCGAGATGTTCGCCAGGAACTCGTCCTTCACGCGACGCGCTTCGAGCGCCGCGAAGTACTGCTTCTCGAGCTCGGCGTTGCTGTCGAGGAGGGCGGCGTTCGCGCGGCGCAGCTCGTCGATCAGCGCCGACTTCTCCGCCGTCGCCGCCATCTGATCGGCGACGATGCGAAGCAGTGCTCGCTCCTCGGCGCTGTTGGCGCCTATTTCGGCGTAATAGAAGGTCACGGCGCCGAGGACCCGTACACGCGTTTCGAGCGGCAGCGCGACGATCGCCTTGAAGCCCAGCTCACGCGCGATCTCCTGCCAGTCGGTGAGCGTCTCGTCGGCGAAGATGTCGGGGATGTAAATCGGCCGCCGCTCGGCGGCCGCTTCACCGCTGGGGCCAAACCCCAGACGAACGCGCATCTGCCCGAGAAATGGTCGATATCGCTGCGGCCAGTTGTACGCCGCCACTAGTCGCATCGAGTCGTCACCGTGGTCCAGCAGGTACACCGATGCGAACGTCGCGCCAACCAGCGGGCTCACGCGGTCGAGCGCGAATTGAAAGACATCCTCGGCACGGTCCGCCGTCATGAACGCGTGCACGATCTCGCGGACCGCCACCAGCTCTCGGATCGTCGGCTGGGGGACCTCGGTGCGCGAACGCTGCTCGGCCAGAGGGATCACAGGCAGGAATCTAGGTTCCGGGCCGGGGGGGCGGCCAGTCGCTCCGGCTGGCCGCGTCGAGCAATTCCGGGAGCTGCGCGGTGAAAGCGGAGCGAGCCAGCACCGCATCCGCACCAGCTGCCCGTCCGGCGCGAATGGCGGTGACATTCGTGTGGCCGGCGAAGCCGATCACACGCGGTGGATCTTCGAGTGCCTTGAGACGCCGGATCGTTTCGGCAGGATCGATGGCACTCTCCTCGAGATCGACGAAAGCGACGAGCGGCGACGTGGACGCGAGATGGCGCTCGAGCTGCTCCTTCGAGCGCGCGACGCGAAGAGGTAAACCGAGTCGACGCGCCGCGTCGTCGATTTTCGACCGGAAGAGGAGATCACTGAGCACGGCCAACACCGGCCTCTGAGCAGCGGTGTCCGTCATCCTTGCCGTTCGACGCGTTTGGGCTTCGCCGGCCGCATCTCGACGCGAGACACGAGCGCACCGTCGCGCTGCTCGATGATGAAGGCGACGGTTTCGGCCACGTCTTCCGAGGTGAGCATCCACGACATGTCGCCGCTGTGCTGTCCGAAGTGCGTGGAGACCGAGCCAGGCATCACCATCGCCACTCGCACGTTCGAGTCGCGAACTTCCAGCATGAGCGACTCGCTGAACGCTACGACGGCGTGCTTGGTGGCGGCATAGCAGGTGCCGCCCGCGAACGTGTTTCGACCGGCGAGCGAGCCGATGTTCACGATCGTTCCACCGCCCCGACGAATCATCTTCGGTAAGAGCACGCGCGTGACGTAGAAGAGCGCGTTGAAGTTCACGTTTACCATCCGATGCCAGTCGTCGAGCGAGAGCTGAAGCATCGGGCGGAGCACGCCGATACCGGCATTGTTCACGAGGACGTCGGCATCGACGCTTCCGAGCGCCCACTCGGTTGCTTCCGGATTGCCGACGTCGAGCACGAGCGGCCGGCATTTCCCGCCCTTGTCCGTGATCTCCTTGGCCAGTGAGTCGAGCTGCTCGCGATTCCGAGCGACGGCCACGATCTCGTGCGACGATGCCAAGCGCTTGGCGATGGCGCGGCCGATCCCTCGCGATGCGCCGGTCACCACCGCCGTCTTGCGCGTGGTCATTGTGTCACTCGTCGAATGGCGCCGTAGATGAGCCGCGTGCCAAAGTGGAGCGCGTCGAGCGGTACGCGTTCGTCGTGCCCGTGCATTCGATCCTCGTCACCCTGTTCCATTGGGAAAGGCAGAATTCCGTAGGCGTGCATACCGCCGGCGCGCAACGTAGCGTTGTCTGTCGCGCCGGTGCTCAGGTATGGCACCACGGTGAGGTTTGGCGAGAGCTCTTGCGCACTTTGACGAATGGCATCGAACATTGCCGACTCGTAAGAGGACGCTGGTGGATCCCGGTCCGTGCGATCCACGACTTCTACCTTGACCTGCTTGTCGTTGATGACGCGACGAAGCCGCGCGACGACGGAATCGATCGATTCGCCTGGAAGCGTTCGTATGTTGAGGTTTGCCGTTGCATCGCCGGGAATGACGTTGGTACGGATGCCGGCCGCGGCCAGCGTGGCCGAGATTCCGTTGCGAATGACGGCGTTGAAGACAGGAATCTTCTCGAGGACGCGCGCGCCGCGCGTGACTCGCGCTGCCTCGCGCGATGCGACATCGGCCATCGCAGTTCGCTCGCGCCGATCGGGCCACACTTTGGAAAGCTCGCGGAAGAAGACGCGCGCAATCGGCGTGATCTTCACCGGCTCTTTGTAGGCGCCGATCGCGGCCAGAGCGCGCCCGAGCCGCAGGATTGCGTTCCCCTCGAGGGGGATCGAGGCGTGTCCGGACGGACCGCTGGCGGTGATGCGAACGTTGTGAGGCACCTTCTCGGTGCTCTGCACCGCGAGATACAGCGGCTTGCCGTTCACAATGCGGGTGCGGCCACCCTCGTTGAGCGCGAACTCGGCGTTCACCAGTTGCGGGTGGTTCTTCACGATCCAGCCGATGCCCCACTTCCCCTGCCCTTCTTCGTCCGAAGTCGCAACGAAGATCACATCGCGTGTGAGCTTGCCGCCGGCATCGAGCACATGCTGCTTGAGGAGCAGCATTGTCATCAGGTTGGCAGCGAGCATCCCTTTGTCATCGATCGCGCCGCGCCCGTAAAGATATCCGTCCTGCACCACACCTTCGAACGGATCGACTGACCAGTGCTCGGGCTCGACGCCGACGACGTCCATGTGCGCCATGAGAATCACTGGCTTCCGGCTTCCGTCGCCTTTCAGTCGAGCGATGAGCGCGGCCCGTCCGGGCGCGGGCTCGAAGAGATGCGTTTGTATCTTCGAGCCCTTGAGCACTCCCTCGAGATATCGCGCTACGGCGATCTCGTTACCCGGTGGATTGACGGTGTTGATCTTGATGAGGCGCTGCAGATGCGTCACCGTCTGCGGCTTCACTGCGTCCCAGTCGGGTTCTTGAGCGCGAAGCGAGGTGGTCATTAGAGCAAAGAGAGATAGGGCGAACCGCGCGGTCCTCATCACGATACCAGCAGGCTCTCGGTGGCCCGAACTAGCGGGGCGAACGAGAGTGGTCGCGAAGAGACGCGTTGCGCCAGCTCGTCGGCCAGCTCACGCTGCCCTTCCGCGAGAAGCGCGCTCACGATCCACGGACCCGCGCGTGGATTGCGATACCAGTCCTCATCGAAGCGCTCGACCAGCGTTTCCGTCAGCAGCGCTTGAAGCTGCCACGCGCGGAGATATCGAGCGGCATAAAAGCGCGGGTCGACGTCGACGAATGCATCGGCGGGATCATACCGGAACGACGTCGCGCTGCTCAGCGTCTCGACGTACAGCGATGGTATCGAGTCCCACGCTTCGTCGCCGCCGTACAGCGACACCTCGTAGATCAACTTGGCGCAGTAGCGACGGAGGAATTGGAGCTCCTCGAAGCCCACGGCGCGCAGAACCGTTCCGATGTCGCTCTTGGTGAGCGCGGTATAGCGGGTGAGCCAGCCCGCGTCGTGCATCAGGTGGTCGAGCAGCATCGCGTAGCCTTCGGTTACCGAGTTGTCACCGAGCCAACGATACTCGAAGGGATAGTCGGGCCTGATGTTGGCGAAGTGCAGCGCATGTCCGAGCTCGTGGAGCAGCGTGCGATAATCGGTCTGCCCGCCGTGCGGACGGAGGACGAGATACACCTCGTCAGGCACGCGCACCGGCGCGCAGAACGCGCGAGCGCGCTTCCCCTCGCGCTCGCCCGTATCGTAGCGAATCCTGCCTGACGCCTCGGCATCGACTCCCATCTCGCGCATTTGCCCGCGGATTGTTCCCTCCATCGTCGATGCGGGGAAAAACCGATCGAGGTCGGGCGCCCGGAGAAGCGCCAGCGCGTCGGCGCGCGTCGCCTCCGCCGGATCGATGCGCAGCTTGAGACGCACCATCTCGCGAAAGGAGTCGTCCCACATCGCCTGCGTTTCGCGCAGGAAATCGCGGCACTGCTGCACCAGCGCGCCGAGTGACATTCCGGCGAGCGCTTCGAAGCTAGCGATGTAGGTCGGCGCGATCTCCAGACTGGCCACGAAGTCGATCTCGCGCTGAAAGCGTTCCTGACGAAGGGGCGCCAGCTCACGTGTGACGAGCTCGGCACGTGCACGCTCGATCAGCAGTCGTTCCTCGCGCTCGCTGGCATTCGCCATTTCGATCGAGGCGCGCTGGTATGGGAGTCGCCGGCCATCGCTGAGACTGAGCATCGCCGCGTTTTCCCAGGCGATCTGCTGCTCGTCCAGCTTCGCCAACGCGCGCGAGCTCTGCGCATCGACCTGCCAGTCGAGAAGTAGGCGCGCCAGCCGCCGCTCTTCACTCCCTTCCGGCGCCGAGACGAACCCATCACGCGCCAACGCCAGCGCGTCGGGATTGAGGATCGATGCGTGTCGCTCGTAGATCGGCTGCAGCTCGGCGGTCGGTTTGAGCCCCGCGTGCGCGAGATAGTACTCGCGCGACACCGCTTCCATGAGCGCGTCCCCTTCCCGCCGGAGACGCTCCACCGTCAACGTGCTCACCGAGCGATGCGCTCCTCGAGCACCTCGAGCAGCGCCGACGCGCTCACGCGCTCTTGCTGCAGCGTGTCACGGTCGCGGATGGTCACGGTCTGGTCCGCGACGGACTGACCATCGACGGTAATGCAGAATGGCGTGCCCACCTCGTCCTGCCGGCGATAGCGCCGACCGATGGCGCCCGACTCGTCGTAGAACACCTTGAATCTGGTCCTCAGGTCGTCCGCAATGCGATGTGCCATCTCCGGCATTCCGTCCTTCTTCACCAGTGGAAAGACGCCAGCCTTGATCGGTGCCAGCGCCGGCTTGAGCGAAAGGACGGTACGGCCTTCTTCTTCGCCCTCTACGCTCTCCTCGCGGTAGCCATTGACCAGAAGCGCCAGGAGCGTGCGGTTCGGACCACACGCGGTCTCGACGACGTACGGCACGTAGCGCCTGTTGTTAGGCTGGTCGAAGTACTCGAGCTTCTTCCCCGAGAACTGCTGATGCTGCGTGAGGTCGAAGTCGCCGCGATTGTGCACGCCCTCCAGCTCGGCAAACCCGAGCGTCCCGCCGAAGTCGAAGTGGATGTCCGTCGCCGCGCGCGCGTAGTGCGCGAGCTCGTCCTTGCGCTGGTCGTAGTAGCGCAGGCGATCGGGAGCGAGACCCAGGCCGAGGTGCCACTCCATTCGCCACGCGCGCCACTTCTCGAACCACTCCATGTCGGTCCCGGGCTCGACGAAGAACTGCATCTCCATCTGCTCGAACTCGCGGGTCCGGAAGATGAAGTTTCCCGGAGTGATCTCGTTCCGGAACGCCTTCCCGATCTGCGCGATGCCGAATGGAAGCTTCTGCCGCGTCGACTGCTGCACGTTCAGAAAGTTCACGTACGTCCCCTGTGCCGTCTCCGGCCGCAGGTACACGATGGAGGCCGTGTCCTCCACCGGGCCCATGAACGTCTTGAACATGAGATTGAACTGCCGCGGCTGAGTGAGCGTCCCCTTCATGCCGCAGGACGGACACTGCGCGTCGGGCTGTCCCGGCGTCCCCTTGATCGTGGGATCATCCGCCCGGAAGCGCCTCTTGCAGTTCCGACACTCGACCAGCGGATCGACGAATCCGCTGACGTGCCCGCTGGCCTCCCACACTCTGGGGTGCATGAGGATGGCACTGTCGAGCCCCTCGATGTCGTCGCGGGCGCGGACCATGGTATTCCACCAATGATCCTGCAGATTGCGCTTGAGCTCGGCGCCTAACGGGCCGTAGTCCCACACCGATCCCGTTCCGCCGTAGATCTCTGAGGACTGGAAGATGAACCCGCGCCGCTTGGCCAGCGACACGAGCTTGTCCATGACGTCGGGATGGGTGATCGCGGTCTCGGGCATTACTCTCTCGATGAAGAGGCGAGATTCGATATTCGAGATTCGAGGTTCGAGATTCGAGATTCGGAAGGGCGAATTCGGAATTCATCAGGTGTGCCTTTGCGAATCTCGAATCTCGAATCTCGAATCTCGAATATCGCAACCTCCTACCGTCTCAATTTCCGGGCGATGAGCTCCCCATGAAATCGCCCATTTTCAATGAATGTTTTGTTCGCGTCGTACCCCGACGCAAGTACGCCGGCGATGAACACGTTCGGGATCGCCGTCTCCATCGTTTCCGGATCGTGCACCGGGATGCCGGTCACCGAATCGATCGGCGCGCCGAGCTGAGTGAGTAGTGCCGTTTCGGGCATGTACCCGATCATGAGGTACACGTGCTCCGCCGCCAGGCACTCGCGGCCGCGCGGGGTGTCGAGCACCACGTGCTCCGGCTCGATGGCGGTCACCCGCGATTCCCACCGCGCGGCGATACTGCCTTCGTTGATGCGCGCCGAGATGTCGGGGAGCACCCATGGCTTGATGTTCTTGTCGAGGCCGTCGGCGAAGTGCACCATCGTCACCGCCGCGCCGGCGCGATACAGATCGAGCGCGACATCCACCGCGGAATTTCCACCGCCGACCACGACCGCGCGCTGCCCGAACGCTTCGTGCCCCTCGCGGTAGCGATGCGAAACGTGGGGTAGGTCTTCGCCCGGCACGCCAAGGAGGTTTGGCGACCCGAAGTATCCGGTGGCGATGACGACGGCGTCGGCCAGCGTCCGTCGCGCGGCACCGCTCCGCTTCACGGTGTGGACGACGAACCCATCATCGCCGCGGTCGATTCGTTCGACCCTCTCGTATTGCCGGACATCGAGCTCGAAGTACTTGGTGACGGTCCGATAGTAGGCAAGCGCATCGCGCCGAGTCGGCTTTTCCGTGGCCACGACGAATGGCACATCGCCGATCGCCAATCGCTCGGCGGTCGAGAAGAACGTCATGTACGTCGGATAGCCGACGATGCCGCTCACCACGCACGAGCGCTCGAAGAGAATCGCCGGCAAATCGGCGCGCCGCATCGCGATCCCCGCGGCCAGCCCACACGGGCCCGCCCCGACGATGACGACCTTCGTCGATTCTTCTCCGCCGGTCCACTTCGTCACGTTCGACTCATGCGGTGGCGATGATCTGATCGCGTCGCGTCCCCACGCTCACGTACGCGATCGGCGTTTCCGCCAGCTGCTCGATGCGGTCGAGGTAGCGCCGTGCCGCATCCGGCAGTGCCTCGCGCGAACGCGCGCCAGATGTCGGCTGACGCCACCCTTCGTGCCACTCGTAGCAGGGCGTCGCGCGCTCGAGGAGAACGAGGTCACCCGGAAATTCGGTGTACAGCTCGCCATTGACGTCATACCCCGTGCACACGGCGATCCGTTCCAGCGTATCCAGCACGTCGAGCTTGGTAATGGCCAGCCCCGACAATCCATTGATACGCGACGCGTAGCGCACCACGACCGCGTCGAACCAACCGCAGCGCCGCGGACGCCCGGTCGTCGCACCGAACTCGTTCCCCAATCGTCGCACCTCGGACGCCAGCGGCTCGTCGAACTCGGTCGGCAGCGGCCCGTTTCCCACACGGGTCGTGTACGCCTTCACCACTCCCAGCACCGCGTCGATCGCGGTCGGAGCGATTCCGGCGCCGATCGCCGCGCCACCCGACGTCGTGCTGCTCGACGTCACGTACGGATACGTGCCGTGGTCGACATCGAGCAGCGATCCCTGGGCACCCTCGAGAAGAATCGCGGCGCCGCTCGCTCGCGCTCGAGACATGGAAAGCCCGACGTCGTCGGCAATGGCGAGCAGCCGCGGCGTGAGACCCTCGAGCAGTTGTAATGTCTCGTCCACACTGCATTGCCGCGTCGATCCGAAAGACGCCAGCTGCGCATTGGCGTGCGAGCACGCTCGGTCGAGCAGCGCGCGAAGGCGCTCCGGATGCCGAAGATCGAGAATTCGTATGCCGCGTCGCGCGATCTTGTCCTCGTATGCCGGACCGATGCCGCGGCCCGTGGTGCCGATCTCCTTGCTCGCCGCGCTCTCGCTATCCACCAGCTTGTGGTAAGGCAGAACGAGATGCGCCCGCTCGCTGACATAGAGCCGCCCTTCCACATCGACGCCATCGGCGACCAGCTCGTTGATCTCCTCGAAGAGCTGATCGGGATCGAGCACCACACCGTTGCCGATCGCGCAACGCACGCCCGGGTGCAGTATCCCGCTCGGGATCTGGTGCAGCACGAAGGAGCGGCCGCCGATCTGCACGGTATGGCCGGCGTTCGCGCCACCCTGATAGCGCACCACCCAATCGGCGCGCTCGGCGATCACGTCGACCAGCTTCCCCTTCCCTTCGTCGCCCCACTGCGCGCCCACCACGACGAGCGTGCGCGTACGATCATCGAACATGGCGTCTCCCGACCACGCAGGCGCTACCGACGCGAAAAACGCCCCGCGCTCGGCGCGCGGGGCGTTGTCTGAATCTACGTCGCCCTCCGATGGTGTCAACTCGGAGTGAGCTCACCCCGCTGCTGCTCGCCGCCACTAATGCGTGCCACGTGCTCCTCGATCGTCATGACCTCGCTCCGCACCGGAAGCGTCACGATGAAGCTGGAGCCCTGCCCGTACTCGCTCTCCAGCGAGATCTCGCCGCCCAGGAGCGCCACCAGCTTGCGCGTGATGCTGAGACCGAGCCCTGTACCGCCGTACTCGCGCGTCCGCGACTGGTCCACCTGGCGGAACTCCTCGAAGATCACCTCGCGGTGCTCCGGCCGAATTCCGATACCGGTATCCTTCACCGTGATCTGCACGCGCTGGCCGACAGGTCGCGCGATGATCGACACCTCGCCGTGGTGCGTGAACTTGATCGCGTTGTGCAGCAGGTTCAGGACGATCTGCTTCACCTTCGTACGATCGCTGAACATCACCGGCGTGTCGCCACCGATGTCGGTGCTGAACTCGAGCTGTTTCTTCTTGATCTGCGGCTCGACGTGCGTCGCCACCTCGGCAATGATCGCGCGCAGATGCATGGGCTCGAGGTGGACCGGCATCTTCCCCGCCTCGATTTTGGCCAGGTCGAGAATGTCGTTGATGAGCACCAGCAGGTGGTTCGACGCGACCTGAATGCGCTTGAGTCCCTCTTCCTGCTGCTTCGTCAGCTCGCCGTAAATGCGATCGAGCATCAGCGACGCATAGCCGATGAGCGCGTTGATCGGCGTGCGAAGCTCGTGCGACATGCTCGCCAGGAACTCTGACTTGAGACGATACGCCTTCTCGAGCTCGTTCGATTGCCATTGCAGTCGAAGATTCTGCTGCTCGAGATCGGCCGTCGCCATTCGCACGCGGTCCTCGAGCTCCACGTTCAGCGTCTTGAGCTCGTAGTACAGGCGCTCGTTCTCCACCTGCTTCGTGAGATCGTGCAGCACCGACACGATCGCCAAGGGCTCGCCACGCTCGTTGAGCACTTTGCCCGCGATCACTTCGACCGGCAGCTCTTCTCCCGTCATCGGCTGCTGCAGCGTGAACCGCTCGCGCCGATACGTCGCCGGACTCAACGCGAAGTCGGAGATCAACGTCGTGAACTTCGTGTCGTTTCCGCGAACCCGCTGTGCCTGACGACGGTCGGCCACGTCGAGCGGAAGCTCGAAGAGCTGCTCCGCCTGCGGATTCATGAGGATGATCTTCGACTGATCGTCGGTCACCAGAATGGGGTCGCCGACGTTGCTGAGAATCAGGTTCAGGCGATCGCGCTCGCGCGTGGCATCCTGCTCCGTGAGACGCGCGCGTTGATACTGTCGTTCGAGCTCTATCGACGCGCGCTTGAGGTCGGTGACGTCGCGCAACACCGACACGAACGCGCCCTCGCGCTCGATTGTCGACGGCAGCGGCTGCGCCAATACCTCGAACAGGAGGTCGGCACCTTCATCCGGATCGACCAGGTTGAGCTCGCGCGCCGACGATTTCACGACGCCGCCCGAGATCACGGCCTTCGAGAGGAAGGAGCTGAAGAGCAAGTTGTTGATCTCGACCGCGCGGCGCCGTCCTTCCGAATCGTGCTCGGTGCTGGCCAGCAGCGTCTCCGCCCGTCGGTTCTGAACCACCACGTTGTTGTTCGCGTCCGTGATCACGATCGGATCGGGGAGCGCGTTGATGATCGCGCTGAGAAGACCGTGCTGCTCGTCCAATTGCTGCGCGGAGTGACGCAGATCGTCGACGGCGAAGATTCGAGCGAGGATCGGCCCGGCGAGCAGCGATGCGTTGATCAGCGACTCCACCGTTGCCGCGTCGGGGCGGCCGTCGAACACCACGACGCCGAACGGTGCGCGCCCAAAACGACGGCGCTCTGTCGAGCCCGTCGGCACGATCTCGCAGCCGGCAAAGCGCGGCTCGAAGTTCCATGTCGGCGTATCGCGCAGCGGCGGCAGTCCTCGGAACTGCGGCTGCGGCAGCGGGAGCGCGAGCCATTGATCGAAGGGGACGCCGGCGGACGGGCAGCCGTTCTCGGTAGTCCACACGGCTTCGAGACCGCGCGCCGAAACGACGAGGGGATGGCTGCTGTCTTCCATCGCCACGGCCAGCCGCTCTACGAGCGAGGCGTCGATACCGTGGCGTTGCGCGACGGAAAGTTGCCGCGCGTTGCGGTCGAGTATCAGCAGAAGTCCCCTGGGCGCGCCCGCAGCATCGGCGAGCTGCTCCAACAGCATTGCCGCGCCTGCCGCGAAGTTCGGCGCCTCGGCCAGGTTCCCGAGAAGCTCCGGAAGCTCCTCGACTCGCAGCCCAGGCGAGCGCTCCATGGGACGTACTGCTGCTTCAGCCACTCAGCCTCGTCTCACCCACCGCGCCCGAGCTCGTCCAAGCGACGCCTCAGCTCCGCATTCTCGCGCGCGTAACGATCGAGATCGCTTTCCGCCCCAGTCACCAGCTCGCGGGGTCGCGCGGTCGGCTGCGTGATACCCACCGCTTCGGAGTACTTGAGGTATGTATCGATCGACGCGACCACGACGCGCGCCTCGACGGTCACCAGATCGATCCCGACGAGTGAGACCCGCACCCACGCGTCGATCACGATGCCCTTGTCGAGAACGCGATCGAGAACGTCGATGAGGGAGCTGCCACCGGGGGAACGTTCAACCGCCATGTGGGATTACTCCGAAGAAGAAGGTTTCCCGCCGCGTCGCGGGTTTGCAGAACGGTCGGCCAATTGTTCGAGACGCCGCTCGATCCGCTCGAGCCGCGCCTCCACTTCACCTGCCGGCACAACATACGGCGACACGACGGAGGTCAGCCGCGGATCGAATCGCCACCAGTTGAGTCCGATCTGCTCGGCTTTGTCGATCGAGCAGACGAGCAGACGCACCTGAATCGTCAGAAGCTCGACATTCGCGAGATTGATCTTGATGTCCCCCGCGATGACGAGCCCCTTGTCGAGCACCCGGTCGAGAATTTCGACCAGGCCGTGACTTCGTGTGGGTGCGATGTAGTCGGGCAATACGGGCTCCGGTTTGATTTCGACGGGTGGCGCTATCGCAAGTGGCCGAGCGGACCGAGGTCGATGTTCAGATCCTCGTCCGTGAGACCGAAAGTGCGCTTCAGCTCCTCCATCCGCTCATGGAGGCGAAGCAGCGCCAAACCGAGCCGCTCGACTTCTTCATCGCTGAGCGTGCCGCCCTCCATGCGGCGCACGGCTTGATGCTCAAGGACTTTGCGGAGAAGCTCGATCAAGGTCAAGGCGAGTCGCGCGAGACCGTTCTCCACATTTTCCGGACTCGCGTTGATTCGTTCCGGTAACGCGCGCGCGACGGCGCGGAGCTCTTCCTCGAAGATCTCCGTGTCGCCCTGGGTCAATTCGATCCGCGGTGGCTCGACGTCAGTCACGGCGCAGCTCGACGAAGCTGTACGGCGCCCAAGGGCCCGAGATCATCAGCGGGATCGCCAATGGTGCTTGATCCGTCGATGCCTCCTCCTCTCCGATGGCGCGCACGACCTCCCGCACCGCATCGCGGTACCGCGTGACGTGCTCGCGGGCGACGAGGTGCGAGATGACGAGCATCGCGCTCTCGCCGGATCCGGAGGCTGTCGACACGACCTCTTCGCGCACCACGTTGGCCACCGCGTCGGCCACCCGCCGCTGCAAGAACTCGGCCCTCTGCCGACGCCGTAAATCGTTCTGCTGCTGCTCACTCAGCCGCTCGAGGTACTCGCGCCCCGACAAATCCTTGATGGACAACGACTTAGAAACAGATGATTCTCCCAGTGCGACGCGCACCGTCATCTCCACCATCCCGCGCACGCGCTGCAACTCGCTGGCAATCCTCGCAACACGCTGCACCAGTTCCTGACGCATCGATGCATCGTCTGCCAACACCTGGCCAAACCGCGCCGGAAGCGGCGTGGAGATGCGGAGCGCTTCGCGAATCACCGCATCGTGGGCGCGCGCTCGCTCGGCGGTCACCGCCGGCGGAGTACCCACATCGCTCACCCACGCCCGCACGCCGCGCTCGTCGACGACGCGGACGGGCGCGCCATCGATGCCTCGCAGCGCCGACGGCGGATCAGCGTCGTCCCTCGTCAGGCAGTACAGGTACGTCGGCATTCGTCAGGCGGGCAGCGCCGCGCCGCGCTTCGCTCTCGACCGACGTCAGCATGACGGCGAGAGCCACGCGGATCAGATCGATGTCCGCGACCGAGATGATGACGTCGCCGGTGAGGACGACACCCTTGTCGAGCACGTGGCTGAGCAAATCGCCTAAGACGAGCCGCTCGTCGTCCACCTCGTGGAGATCGTCCGTCATCCTTCGTCGCGCACGAAGTGATACGGCGGCCACGGTCCAGTGAACTCGTAGCGGAAACCGTTGGGCTCGTGCTTGGAGACGAGTGACGTGAGCTCGCGCCGAAAGGCCTCGACGACCCCTCGGTCGACTAGGAAAAAGGCGTTGAGCACCGCCCTTCCCTTCTCGTCATCACGCTGAGGAACCGGATCCCGCGTTCCCGCTGACGCGCGACGCGCCAGCGCATCGAAGCTCTCGTGCGCAACGCCTGACCCGATGCGGCGCAACTCCCCTGCGCG
>DATFBY010000065.1:0-12664 GCA_035253585.1 Gemmatimonadaceae bacterium
GAGGTATCGGTACGAGCTGTAAGCGGGAAGCGGGAAGCGGGAAGCGCCGGCGGAGACGGGACTCGTTAGGTGTGCCGGGCAGTCGCTTCCCGCTTCCCGCTTCCCAGTTCCCGCTTCCCCGTCACTCCGCCCTGAGCGCCGCCATAGGATCCGACCGGCTCGCTTTGTTCGCCGGGATCCAGGCCGCGATCAGGCTCGTTCCCGCCAGCAGCACCGCCACCGCGGTGAAGGTCGTTGGATCCCAGGGTGCGATGCCGAACAGGAGGCCGCGCAGCCCGCGCGTCAGCAGCAGCGCCGTCACGCCACCGATCAGCAGTCCGAGCGTCGTTAGGCGCAACCCGTGCCTCACGACGAGCCAGCGCACTTCGGCTGATCGTGCGCCAAGTGCGATGCGAATTCCCATCTCGCGCGTTCGGCGTCGTGCCAGGTTGGCCAGCACGCCGTAGACGCCCACGACCGCCAGCACCAGCCC
This sequence comes from Gemmatimonadaceae bacterium, assembly GCA_035253585.1. Classification (GTDB taxonomy): domain Bacteria; phylum Gemmatimonadota; class Gemmatimonadetes; order Gemmatimonadales; family Gemmatimonadaceae; genus DATFBY01. The sequence goes on from DATFBY010000065.1 coordinate 473, forward strand.
TACCGTGGCAAACACGAGCATGAGTGCCATCAGGAAGCGCTGGAGCGCGAGCGAGCCGAGCCGCACATCCTCCATCGTCTTCATGGAGAGCACAGCCAGACTCGGGTCGAGCCTCGCCACGATCCGCCGAATGCTGGGCCCGAGCGCCGCCGGATCGCCGCCGGTACGCACGACGACGCTCATGCGTCGTCGTGGATCCTGCGGATATGGCTCGAGCGTTTCGATCTGCGGCGCCGACGAGAGCGTCTTCTGATGCTCCGATCCGACCACGCCGACGATTGTCCGCCACGTCGACGTCGAGTCCGGGAACTTGTCGAACGCGATCCGCTGTCCGACCGGGTCCTGTCCCTTGAAGAAGCGTCGCGCGAGCTCGTCGTTGATCAAGATCACCGGCTCGGAGGTCGGGCCGTCTTGCGCAGTAAACGCTCGACCGGCAAGCAAGGGCACGCGCATCGTCCTGAGATACTCTGGCGAGATCGCGCGGTGCAGCACCTCACTTCCGTACTCGTTAGGCCCGCGACCGGCGATGCTGAAGTCGCTGCTATAACCAAAGTCATCCAGCGGAACGGCCGAGACCATCGCAGCGTCGCTGACGCCTGGCAGTGCACGCACCTCGCGCAGGAGCTGGTCGTAGAAAACCTGCCGCGTGGCCGCCGAGTCGTACGCGGTACCGGAGAGACTGATCGTGGCAGTCAGCACGCCGTGCGAGTCGAAGCCGGGATCGACGCGCTGTAGCTCCCAGAGCGTCCGAATGAGCAACCCGGCACCGATCGTCAGCAGCAGCGACAGTGCGACTTCGGCAACGACCAGCGTGTCGCCCCAGCGACGCATGCGCCGGCCCTCGCCGCTGGCGCGTCCACTCCGCAGCGTGTCCGCCGGTGCGCGTCGGCCGCTCCAGATCGCGGGGAGGGTACCGAACAGCAGCCCGCTGGCGGTGATGATCGCCAGGACATACGCGAGCACTGTCCAATCGACGCCGAACTCGGACACGCGAAGCAGCCCAACCGGCTGGAGCCTAACGAGCGCGCGCGTGCCGATGATGCCGACAACCAATCCGAGCCCGCCGCCCACCGTCGAGAGGACGAGGCTCTCGGTGAGGGCCTGCCTGACGACTCGGGAGCGTCCCGCTCCGAGCGCCAGGCGCAGTGCGGTCTCGCGCTCGCGTGTGGCCGCCTGCACGAGGAGCAGATTGCCCACGTTGGCGCAGGCGATGAGGAGGAGAAGTCCGACCGCGCTCAACAACACGATGAGTGGTAGCCGCGTATCGCCGATGAGAAATCGGTGCAGCGGCGTCAATCCGGCGCCCATGTATCGGTTGGTCTCCGGATACTGCACCTTGAGCCGCTCGACCACCGATTGAAGCTGCACGTTCGCCTGCTCGGGCGTCGCATTGCCGGCGAGGCGCGCAATAGGCCGCGCGAAGTGTGCGCGGCGGAACCAGATCTCCTGGCGGGCCGTCTTCTCGAATGCCGTCGGCTCCCACACGTCGATTTTATCGTAGGGGAAAGAGAAGCCCGGCCCCATGATGCCCACCACCTGACGCGGCTGGCCGTCGAGGTGAATCGTTCGGCCGATGATGCTCGAGTCGCCGGCGAAGAAGGTCCTCCAGGCCTTGTCGCTGATGACCACGACGCGGTTGCCGGTGTCCCAGGTCTCGTCAGGCGTCAACGCGCGGCCGAGCTGCGGACGCACGCCGAGAACGTCGAAGAAATTGCCCATCACGAACGCGGTCGTGACGAGTTGCGGCGGCCCGTCTCCGGTGAGCGTCGCGGTGCCTCGGGATTCGAGGTAAGCGGTGAGCCCCTCGAACGCCGGCACCTGCTCGCCCCAGTCGAGCATGTTCGCGGGCGCGGCGACCTGCATGTGCCAGTTCTTCTCCGGGTTCTCCTCCCAGAGCATGAGCAGACGATCGGGGTCGCGGAGCGGGAGCGGCTGCAGCATCACGGCGTTGACGGCCGAAAAGATCGCCGTGTTGGCGCCGACGCCTAACGCGAGCGTGATGATGGCGGCCGCCGCCAGCGCCGGCGAGCGCCTGAGCGTTCGCAGCGCGAACCGCGCGTCGCCGGCGAAATCGCTCAGCCAGCGCGCGCCTCGCGTGTCGCGATGCTCTTCGCGCGTGACCGTCACGCCGCCGAAATCGAGCAGTGCCTTGCGCATCGCCTCACTCTCTGTCATGCCGAGGCGAACGTTCTTGGCGATCTCCTGCTCCAGATGAAACCGGATCTCCCGGTCGAGCTCGCGGTCGGCGGCTCGACTGAAAACAATGGCGCGCAGTCGCGCGGCCCAACCCCGAATGGCGCTCATGGCCTGCCTCAATGCCTCTCGTTAGGCGGTCAGCGATGACGATCAGCCGTTGGTAGCGAGAATCATCTCCACGGCTTCGACGTAGCGCCGCCAGCTGCTCGTCTCGACCCCGAGAGCTCGGCGTCCACTGGCGGAGAGCCGGTAGTACTTCGCTTGCCGATTGTTCTCGGTAGTGCGCCACTCGCTCTCTACCCATCCCTTCTGCTCCACGCGCTGGAGCGCGGGGTAAAGCGAGCCCTGATTCACGTCGAGCACGCCGCGCGAGATCTGCTGAATGCGTTGGCTGATCCCCCAGCCGTGCATCGGCTCGAGCGCGAGCGTCTTGAGCACCAAAAGGTCGAGGGTGCCCCGCAGGACATCGGACTGCGGCTGCGGCATCGGCTCCTTCTGTCGGAATCCGACAGAAGCGTAGGTGCGCTTCTGTCGGAAGTCAACAGGAGTGCCGTGACCCGCGTGCGAGCGCTACCGGCCGCGGCCGCCCAGCGCCGCCAATCTCCCGCGTGCGGCAACGAGGTCCGGCGCCTGCGGAGGCGCTTCGCGCCACTGCTCGACCAGCGCCTCGTAGGACTTGCGGGCGCCCGTGGTGTCGCCGTCCGCCAGCAGCACGTCGCCTAACTGGACGCGTGCCTTGAACCAGTCCTCGATGCCCTCGAAGCCGAAGCCGGTTTCCTGAAGTACGCGGCTGAGCGCGACGCGCGCCGAGTCGCGCTGCCCCGCCGCGAGAAACGCCTTCGCTCGAACGGCGAGCGACAACGCGGCCTGCTGGGCCGCCTCGGCGCGAGTCGTGTATACCACCGCGCTGTCGGGCCGATTCCGAGCCAGGTGAATGATTGCCCTGACCAACGCCTCGGCGCCCGCATCATGATCACTTTGCGGGTCAGCGCGCTCGCGCAAGATCTTCAGTATCGTGTCGAGCTCGCTCAAGCGGCCATGTCTGGCGAGCGCTACCGCGATGAATGTGAGGAACCGCGGCTCGAACTCCTTGGCCGCCAAGTTCCTCATGACGAGATCGAGCTGCAGATTTGCTTCCGTGGTGCGTCCCGCCATCCGGTAGGCAGAAGCGAGAAGGAGCTGATTTCGCGCGATGCTCAACGGAGCGCCGAGCTGCCGCGAGGCGTCGATCGCCCGCTGGAAATAGTCAGCCGACTCGTCGAGCCGGCCGCGCCAATACGAGAGATAGCCGAGGGACCGAAAGCCGGAAGCGCGACCGAACACAGAGGGGCCACGGCTCATCTTTCGATAGGCACTTTCCGCTTCAGCAAGACGTCCCGCGCGTACGAGCGTCATGCCGTATTCGTGATTGATGTTGTTCTTGTAAAGCGCCGTCGAGTCGACTTCTTCCGCTTTCTTGAATGCCTGCACCGCTTCCTCAAAGCGATCGAGCCGTGACAGCACGGTGGCAATGTTGATGTACGTCGCGGAAACCCACAGGCTGGTCGAGTCGTAGGTGAGCGCCTTCCGGAGCGGTGCCTCCGCCTCGGCGTTTCGCTGCGCCTGCATCAAGCGCGTGCCGTAGTTGCTCCAGCTCGCTCCGCTCGGATAACGCTCGGCGATGACCTTGGACACGGTCACCGCGGAATCGAGATCGCCCCGAGTCCACGCCCACGCCTCATCGATTCGGAGCCTTTCGTGCTCCGTCAGGCGGTCTGCACGTTTGAGCGCCTCACGATAGTATCGGGCGCCCTCTTCTCGCTGGTGATGGTAGTAGTGAAACTTGCCTAACGCGCCGTAGGCGGTGGCAAATCCGCTATCGAGATCGATCGCACGTCGCCATGCCTCTTCGGCTACCCTGTAGTCGCCGCGGTCCCAGGCGTCCGCTCCTTCGCCGTACGATCGCAGCGCTTCGAGCGACGCCGTGGTCACCAGCGGAAGCGGCTGCCCTTTCGTCGCCAGCTCTCGCCGTGACTCGCCAAGCTGTCGACGCACCGTGAGCAGAACGCGATCGAGCGCCGAGATCACGCCACCCTTGGATTCGGCGAATGCGCTGCTGCCGAGGACCCGGTGGCGCACCACGTCCGCCAGCTGCGAAGAAACTCGATAGCCGTCGCCGTCGCGATCGATTCGCAGTCCCAGCACGAACCGCACGCCATCCCGCTCGGCTACTTCCTGCGCAAGCTCGAAGGTGAGGGCGGTGTCGGCGTTCTTGATCTGCATCAACCGATAGATCTCGGGCACGCGGCTGCGCGGATAGAGTCGCAGATGCCCGGACTGTTGAAGGCCGATCGTCGCGGCGCTGTAGAGTCCGGTGTGGAAGATCGAGTCGCCGGTTTCGTTCTGGACATCGGCCAGCACGACCGGATCTCCGGCGGAGAATCCCTCGATACCGCGAGGACGCCAGAGATAGGCGGCTGCCGAAACGACCAGCACGAGGACCGCGATCGCGCCGAGGAGACGAGCGCGGCGCGCGCGAGGCCGCGGCGCGGGCGATGCCGTTGGAACGGCAATGGCGTGCGGCTCGACACGACGTCGCGCATCGGCGAGCCAATCGCGAAACTCCGGCGAGCCGGGGAGTCGAAAGCCGGCGAGGAAGTCTTCGCGTGCGGTCTCGCGAGGCGTCGACGCGAGCTGCGCGTCGGCCGACAAGACTCCCGGCGCGATCGCGTAGGCGTTCCCCAGGCGCACGACCGAGGACTCGCCGCCGAGTCTCAGACGAAGGACAGCGATGAGGCGTGCGAGCTCGGTGCGGGCTTGTTCGGGCTTGGCGTCGGGAAGAAGGCGGAGGAGGAGCTCGTCTTCAGCTACGCCATCCTCGCCACCCATCACCAGCATGACCAGCAGCGCGACGAGGCGCGGCTCGTCGAGAGTTACCGGCCCGGCCGGACCGGCGAGAGAGACCTCCCCGAACGTGCGCAGCTCGAATCGCGGCATGCCTTCTTTCGGCGGGACCCCCTACGGTATCTCGCCGAATGCGATCGCGGAAGATTGCGACTATCGGGACGCGCGTAAGCCTGACGCGAGTCGAGCTCTAATGGAATCCCGGCGGGCGGAGAGAACGTTGTCCGCATCCCGCCACGCACGATCGACCGTGACAAAATGCGCAATGGCGCTGTCCCGCTGGCCCGCCGCCTCGAACGCGCGGCCGAGCAATTCGTGGAGCTCGGTGCGCGTGACAAAGATCTGAGCGCTGTCCAGCGGAGCGCGAAGGGCCGGGCGGAGTACTGCGATCGCCTCCACCGGCCGGTTCAACGCGAGAAGGCTTCGCGCCAGCTCGAGATTGATCCGGGTGAATCCTCGAGAGGGGGAAGAGATCGCATCGCGATACGAGCGAACCGCGACCTCGTGTTGACCGGCGCGCGATCGGAGCAAGCCGTTGAGAAATCGGTAAAGCAGCGGATCGCGCGGATCGAGACTTCGGACGCCGGCAGATTCGACGGTGTCGACGAGCGAGCTGACGAAGATGGTGTCGTTGTCGGCGGAGAAGCTGGAGGCGAGTGTCAGGTACCAGGCGACGCGACCGGCGGCCACGCCGGGAGGCAGCGTGGTATCGGACGCCGCCACGTCCGCCTGGCGAGCGAGCTCCGACGCGGCGAGGCGAGGGCGTCCCATCTCGAAGTCCAGCACCGCTTCGTGCAACCGATCGCGTGGGAGGCCTCGGTGCGCTGTCGTCGACCCCGGCGCGACACCGGTGCGCATCAACGTCAGTGCTTCGCGGAAGCGGCCCTGCATGCGAAGCGCCAGCGCGCACGGGCCGCGAAAGCTCAAGAACTCTCTGTCGTCGCTGCTCCGCAGTCGAGTGCGGCAGATCTCGTTGGCGGTGGCGAGATCATCGCTTCGCAGCATGCGTGCGAGACGGCGCTGATCCGAGTCGGTCTTCGGAGCGCCTAACGAGTCGGCGCGGCGGAGTGCGAGAGCGGCGTCGCCCAATCGCCCGAGGCCGACGTAGAAATCGGCGACTTCTTGCCACGGGGTGTAGTCGGTAGGCCGCAGCCGGCTCCACCGCGCGTACGTGCGTTCCACCGCGGAGAGGGAGTCGACGTCGTCATAGCGTCGCGCGAGAGCTGCCAGCGCGTCACAGTAACGGCATACGGCGAGCGGGCCCGTCGCCGCGGCGGAGTCGAGCGCAATGGCGCGCTCGAGCAGCTGCGTCGCTCGCCGCGGGTCGCGGCTGACATCGGCCGCTCTGATCAGCGCTTCGGGATCGTTCGGATAGCGCGTGGCGAGCGATTCGGCGGCGGCGACCGCGCGCATGTCCGAGCGGTACGCGCCAACGTGCGCGAGAATCAGCAGCCGATCGCGGTCGGAGGCGCGGGTTGAGAGAGCGACGGCGTGATCGGCCAGCGCGCCCTGCCGTGAGCCACCGATCGCCACTTCCGATCGCCACGCGTAATACGCCGCCATGGCGAAGGCGGAGTCTTCCTTGACCGCGGCATTGAACAGTCGATTGGCCGCGTATGCATCGAACTGAAAAAACGCGCGCAACCCTTCCTCGTAGAGGCGATACGCGAGCGGTGACCGCGTGGCGACTTCGCCTAACGAGGCGGTCGGCGCATCGAGCTTGAGATCGGCGGCGATCAGCACGGTAATGCTGTCGAACATCGCCAGACGATCGGCGCCCGTGACCTGATATCCCCCGCGCACGATCCCGCGCTCGAGATCGACGCGCCTCAGCGCCAGGTGCAGCTGCCGGTCGGCGAGCGGCATGAGCTCGCCCTCGAGCACTTCGGTCGCACCGGCGCGCCGCGCCGCCTCGGTGCGCAAACGCCGCGACGTATCGGCCCCCCGCGGCATGAGCTCGAGAATGCGGGAGTTGGCGATGACCTGCAGACTCGTTAGGCGGCCGAGGCTGGTGGCCAGCATCTCGCTGAGCACGCCACCGAGCTGAGCCGAGTCAGGCGTGACGAGATCCTGCACGCTTCCCACGGCGAGAATCGGTGACGACTCCGACGATGAATCGACGCGGCCTCGTACCGCGATCGCCGAAACGACCGCCAGAGCGCCGAGACCGGCGAGACCGGCGACTGCCGGCCATCGCCGTCTCGTGATCACCGCCTTGCCGGTAGCCGGCGGCGCGCCTGGCTCGACGGTCGGCGTCGGCACGCTCGGCGCTGTCACCGGCGGTGCCGACTTTGGCACCGGGACCAATTGAGGTACCGGCCTTGTGGCCGCTCCCCGCAGTTTGGCCAATAGAGCAACTACAGTGGGATCGGGCTCCGAATCGAGCTCGGCGCGGACACGCTCGACGTATGCCTGACCGTGCGTCACGGCGTCGGCGCGGTCGCCGCGCGCCAGAAGCGCTTCCATGTGCGCCGCAGCGAACTTTCCGCTCAAGGGGTCGTAGTGAGCGAGGCGACTCCACCCCGCGAGGGCATCGTCGACGCGCCCCTCTCTGGTCGCCTCTCGCGACGCCAGCTCCACCGCGCGCATCGCCTCATGCTCGACAGACGACCGCTCTTCCTCGGCCCAGCGCTCGAACTGCGGTGCACCGGTAAGGAAGAACCCTTCGAGGAAGGGACCGGTATAGAGCGCACTCGCCCTCTTCCAATCGCGGGTGGCGAGCGCCGCGCGGAGCGCCTCGATATCCGTGGTGATCTTCGAGGGATCGAGCCTCAGGTCGGTGGCCGTCGCCGTCACGACGTCCGACCCGAGGTCGCTGCGAAGACTGTAGAGCGTTTGCGATAGCGCGTGACGCGCTCGGTCGGGCCCGCTTTCCGGCCAGAGAACGGCGAGAACCTGCTCGCGTGTCGCACCCTTGCTGCCGGCCGCGGCGAGAATCGCTAGCAGCGCGAGTCGCCGGGGACGAACGCTGAGCTGCGATGCGCCAGCATCGCTCTCGATCCAGAGCCCACCTAGCGTGTTGAGCCGCAAGGGTTTGCTACCGATGACAGCGAGATGACATGCCGGGTGAGGGCCAGATGATAGGCTGATTCGATCTTGCCCGCCGATTGTAGCGGACCAGCGAAGGAGACTCAAGCGCCATATGTCGCCCTCGCCCGACTTCTCAACGCGGGAGCACCGATGCGGTACCGGATTCTCATCACTCTGGCTCTGACTCTCTTCGTTTCGCCAGACCTTTTCGGCCAGAGTTCTGCCAAGCCGGCTACGCCGGCTGCCCCGAAGAAGTCGACGCCGAGTCGGCCGAAATCTCTGGTGGGGAAGTTGGCGGATACCGCGATCACGAGTGCGGCATCGCTCGCCACCGATACGATCCTGGGCGACAAGGCGGGCATGGTCGCGGCTGTACTTGGCGCTAGTGGAGAGCCCAGCTGTCCCGCGGGACTGATCGCTATACCGGCGTCCCACGCGATGCCGGGTGCGGCCGGTGCCGCTGGGATGCCCACGATGCCTTCTGCCGGCACGGCGATCGTTGGCGCGGCGAAGAACAAGCTGTTCGGCAAGAAGGCCGACGCCGCGGCGGCTGCCGCCGGAGCGGCCGGTGCAGCTGGTGGGTCGACAGAGCAGGCAGCTGCAGGGTCAGTGATCCCGGCCTCGGGCTACATGTGCGGAACGCCGGAGCAGGTCACAGCGGCCATGCAAACGGCGCAGGCGGGCGCCGGCGCCAGTCAGGGTGCGGCGATGAAACAGGGGATGGGTGCCGCTCTCGCCGCGACTCCCCAGGGACAGTTGGCCGCCGGCGCCGTTGCGGCCGCTCCGGTCGCCGTCGCCGGCGCGAAGAAGCTCGGCGGCATGTTCGGCAAGGGAGGGCAAACCGCCGAGTCGATGAAGAAGGATCTCGCCAAGGGCAAGCTGGTCGTGAAGAAGATCAAGTTCGTCAAAGACAGCGACGAGATGGCGCCGGGCTTCGAGGCGGACATCGCGATGCTCGCCGAGGCGCTTCAGGGGAGCGACGGGCAATTCGTGTTGACAGTGCCGCCGGAGGGCGATGAGGCGGGCGGCGAGCTGGCGCAAAAGCGGATGGAGCGCGTGTTCGCGCACCTGTTGATCAGTGGACTGCCTAACGGGCGGCTGATGACGGGGCAGGGAGGAAAGCCCGTGAAGTCGGGCGATGCCCGCGTCGAGATCAGTGCCGCGGGACGGACTCAATGAGCCCCGCGTTAGGCAACGGGCGACTCACGGTTGCGGTGCTGGCCATGCTGGCAGTCACGGCCGCGGCAACGGCCGCCGTCATCCCCAAGCAGGAAGTATGGCAGGCGGACGTGCGCGTTCAGGCGCTCGAGGTGACGCCGTTGCGCGTCGCCACCAACACCGCGACGAGCACGGCGCGGGCGGCGGGGGGGCAGCTCTCCATGCGCGCGGTCATCACCAGCGACAACGATGATGATGCGCGCCGGGTGCGGCTCGAGGTCCTTCTGCCGATCGGCGTCGGTGTGCTGCGGTTGGGCCCCGGTTGTCAGGCGGGGGCGAGCGCGGTGTCGACGCTCACTGGCCGCGTGACCTGCGACCTCGGGGACATCCCGGTGCGCGGGCTGCGCGAGGTAGTGATCACAACCACCGGACCGGTGAACGGTGGGGGCGGCCGGTTCGCGGTGTTCGTGACCAGCGATACGCCCGACCCTCTCCCATCTAACAACTACTCGGAACGGGCAATACAATGATCGCACGTACGTTGCTCCTCTCGGTGCTGGCCGTTGCACCGTGGATCCGGCTCGACGTCGGTCTCGCCATCGATCAGGGATCCTCGGTGCGAAATCCGACGTTCCTGCGGGCATCCGAGTTGTTAGGCAGACAGGCGCCGGGTGTGGCGCCGCGCATCCGCTTCGAATGGGAGCGGGTGCCCGGCTCTCGTGGCTACGTGCTCCTGGGCCAATGGACCGACCCGCAGTCGTGGGCCGTCCGCTCGCAGGAGTATCGGGTCACCGAGCGAAACGCATCGAGCTGGGAAGACGCCAAGGTCACGTTCGACGTCTCGCTCCCGGAGGGAACGCACTCCTGGAAGATCGTGGCGGTGTTCGGGCCGAACGACCTGGGTGATTTCGAGAAGCCCGCGCACGTCTCCTTTACTTTACGCTGAGCCGCATTTCATCATGTCTCATCGCCTGGAGCGCAATTCAATGAAGGGCCTAACGATACTGCTCCCTGGTCTGGCGCTTGCCGGCAGCGCGATCCTCGGTCCCGCATCGGCGCAGAGCAACGCTAGCAACAGCGCTACGCAGAAGCTGCGCGTGGCGGTGATGGATCTCTCCGGCTCGGCGCTCAAGCTGCAGTCGACGACGATGACCCAGGGCCCACCGCCGCAGCAGTATCCGCAGCAGCCAGGACAGCAACAGACCACGGTCACGATCGCCATTCCACCTCCAACCGAGTTCGCGCGTGGGCTGACCGAGATGCTGACGTCGGTCCTCGTGAAGACTGGACGGTTCTCCGTCTTGGAACGCGCCGCGATGCAGCAGCTCGAGGCCGAGCAGGCAGCCGGCGCGGCCGGGAAGACCACCGCCCAGACGGCCGCCAAGCCGGGCGGGATGATGGGCGCGCAGGCGCTCATCACCGGCGACATCAGCGGCTTCGCCTTCGAGCGGTCGACGCTCGGTGGCGCGCTCACCAACGTGGTGAGAGGCTTGACTGTCGCCAGCGAGCGGGTGAGCGCCGAGGTCATCATCGACCTGCGCCTCATCGACGCCACCACCGGCGAAGTGATTTACGCGGCGAAGGGAAACGGAAAGGCGAGCGCGGTGGGTGTGGCCGCCGATCTGGTGCGCGATGAGAAGAAGTACAGCGCCGACGCCACGCAGACCACGCCGCTTGGCCAGGCATCTCGTCAGGCAATCCAGAACGCGGTAGTCGCAATGCTGCTCGGGATGCCGAAAGTCCGGTGGAGCGGCCGCGTGATCGACGTGCGGAACGGCGTCGTGTACGTGAACGCGTCGGGCACCGACGGTATGAAGCCGGGGCTCGAGCTCGAGGTGTTCGAGGCGCAGCCGCCGCTCATCGATCCAGAGACCGGCAAGTCGTTAGGCGCGCCGGAGGCGCTGGTAGGCACGATCGTGATCGAGACGGTGCTGGAGAAGTTCAGCACGGCGAAGATCAAGGAAGGCACCGCGATCGCCGCCGGACATGTGCTGCGGCACAAGGGGGCGAGAACGGCCCAGTAGCCTACGAGTCAGCCGCGAGAAGCGAAGAGCTGGCGGAACTCCGGGTCGCTTCGAAGCTCGGAAAACGCGGGGTCACAGTGGAGGTAAAAGCGCGGCACCGCGCCGCCGGCCAGGCCGCGACGAAGCAGCTCTAGCGCCCGCGGGCGATCGCCGAGCGCCGCCGCAACCTGCGCGCTCCGGTAGATCGCTTCGCCGGCGCGAAAACGCTCCATGGTGTTGCTCGCCTTCTCCATGCTGAACGTCGTCCGCAGAGCGCTGTCTATGGCGAGTGCTCGGGCACGGTCGCCGCGCCGAATAGCGACCATCGCCTGATATGCGAGTAGCTCGGGACGTGGCTGGATCTCGCGCTCCAGCCGGTCGAGCCGCTCCGCGAGCCGCGGCCAAGCGCCCACGCTGTACAGGACCCAAGAGTGTCCAAAATTCGGCGCTTCGAATTCCCGGTCCTTCTCGGAAAGTCCCGCGTACCACTCGAGAGCGCGCCGCCGCAGCTCCGGCAGCCAGTCGGCATGGCCGTGCGCTGCGGCTTCCTGCGCCGCGACGCCGATGGCCGAGCCCGCGGTCCATCCAGCCGACGCCGGGACGAGAAGCGCTTGGTCGAGTTGGCGCTCCACCTCGTCGCGCCGGCCCAGAACTGTGAGCGCACGTACCCGCGAGGTGATCGCCGCGGCGTTGCCGGGAAACTTGCGGGAGGCCAGTTCGGCATCCGCCGCTTCCGCATCATGCTCGCCGAGCATGTGGCGAACCATGCCGCGAATTGGCCAATAGGTGAACCAGCCTTTCATCCATCCACGATCGGAGTCGATGGCGAGCAGAAGTTCGAGCGCTCGCCGATCGAACCCGCGGCTGAACGTTCCGACGGCGTAGAAGTAGGGGAACATGGAGCCCGGCGCGAGGCGTGCCA
>DATFBY010000066.1:0-10881 GCA_035253585.1 Gemmatimonadaceae bacterium
TATGCAATCCTCCATCGTCGTTCCTTCGAGCGGAACGAACGGGACGACGTCGGCGGCACCCATCCGCGGATGCTCACCCTGATGCGTCGTGAGATCGATTCTGGCGCGCGCTTCCCGAATGCCGGCGAATGCGGCGTCGACCACCCGGTCGGCCGGCGCGACGAACGTGATCACGGTGCGATTGTGTGATCCGTCGGACGAGACGTCGAGTACCGCCGCCCCCTCGACCGAGGCAATGGCATCGCGTATCGCCTGCACGACGTCGAGACGTCGGCCCTCGGAGAAGTTCGGAACGCACTCCACGAGCTTCATGGTGTCTCGTCTCGGAATGAGTAGACGTCTAGGTATCGAGTACTTTGAGCAGCCAGCTGTGCATCGCCGGGTTGCCGGCGACGATCGAAGACGCGGTGAAGGGAGGGGAGTTGCCGTCGAGGTCCGTGATGATGCCACCGGCTTCGCGCACCAGCAGAGTCCCCGCGGCGAAGTCCCACGGTGAAAGCGACAGCTCCCAGAAGCCATCGAATCGGCCGCACGCGACGCAGGCGAGATCGAGCGCCGCCGAGCCAGGGCGGCGAATTCCGGCCGTCGCCCGCGTTATGGTCTCGAACTGCCGTTGGTAGCGCGGCAACGCACCGACGTTCTTGAACGGAAAGCCCGTGCCGATGAGCGAGCGGGATGGCTCGTCGATGTGCGAGACACGAATGGGCTCGCCGTTCCGCCTCGCTCCGTCGTTCACGATTGCGGTGTACGTGTCATCGAGGGGAACATCGACGATCACGCCGGCCGCCAGCGCGCCGTCCACCAGCACGCCGATGGACACCGCGTACGCGGGAAACCCGTGCAGAAAGTTCGTCGTGCCGTCGAGCGGATCGGCAATGAACGTCACGCCGTCGCTCACCGCCGCGTCGGGCGAGATCTCTTCGCCAACGACGACCGCGTCAGGCAGGTCGCGCGCGATGCGCTCGCGAATGCTGTGCTCGGCGGCGGTGTCGACGTCGCTTACGAAGTCCGCCTGACTCTTCACCCGCCACTCGAGGCTGGTCGCTTCAGTCGCGCGCGCGCGAATGATCTCCGCCGCGGCATGCGCCGCATTCACGGCGATGTCGAGCAGATGCGTGCGCTCGCGCATCGTTGCTTGCGACGCGGAAGAGGGGCTCATACGTTTTTCGGATGCCACGAGTATTCAGCGGAATTCAGCCGAGTGGCGAGCTCCACATCGGAAACTATCTCGGCGCGGTGAAGAACTGGGTGCAGCTCCAGCACCAGTACGACTGCATCATCTGCGTCGTCGACTATCACGCCATCACGGTGCCGTACGAGCCCGAGGACCTGCGTCGACGCACGTTCGACATGGCCCTTTCGCTGCTGGCCGCCGGTCTCGATCCGAACAAATGTACTGTGTTCGTGCAGTCGATGGTGCCCGAACATACGGAGCTGGCGTGGATCTTCAACGCCATCACGCCGCTCGGCGAGCTCGAGCGGCAGACACAGTTCAAGGAGAAATCGCAGCGACAGGAGAGCGTACCGGCGGGAATACTCAACTATCCGGTGCTCCAGGCAGCCGACATCCTTCTGTATCGTGCCGATCTGGTTCCGGTGGGGGAGGATCAGGTCCAACATCTGGAGCTGTCGCGCGAGATCTCGCGTCGGTGGAATGCACGCTTCGCTCCGGACCACCCCTACTTTCCCGAGCCGAAGCCGCTGCTCACCGCGACGCGCCGGGTGATGGGACTGGACGGTCAAGCCAAGATGTCGAAGTCGCTCGGCAATACGGTGGGGTTGCTCGAGTCTAGAGAGCAGATCTGGGAGAAGCTTCGTCCGGCGGTGACCGATCCTGCTCGCGTGCGGCGGACCGATCCCGGCACGCCGGAAATTTGCAACATCTTTCACCTGCACAAGGCGTTCAGTCCTGAAAACGTCGTCGAGCATGTGGCGGTGCAGTGTCGCACCGCGGGTTGGGGCTGTATCGAGTGCAAGAAGGTGCTCTTCGAGCACATGATGCGAGAGCTCGACCCGATCCGCGATCGGGCAATGGAGCTACGCGCGAGACCAGAGCAGGTGCGCGAAGCGCTCAGTGCTGGCGCCGAGCGCTGTCGGACGATCGCGCGGGAAACGATGCGCGAAGTCAAGGAGCGGATGGGCATAGCCTGACCGGGCAACGACTGACGCATGGGTCTTGCACTGGAGATTGGCGACCCATATTAGGAGCCAACATGGCCGACGACGCGCGCGCAAAGGACCGTGGCCCGGAGGGACTGCTTACCCTCGTGTGCCTGACGTGCGGCAACGAGAAGTTTTTTGCCGACGCCGTCCCGGATCGCGTGACGTGCGAGAAGTGCGGCGGGACGACCTTCCGAAACTTCTTCACTCCCACCGAGCCTGACGAGGCGACGCTGTCGCATCTCGAGGAGACGCGGCGAAGCGTTGCGCTCGATGCAGAATCGCCGGACATCACACCGGATGACCTGCGCGATCTGAACAACCCGTAACTCTTCACGCCACGGACATCATCCTCCCCCTCCCGTCATACACGGCACTGGCTGCAGTCGATGGCGCCGTTCGCATCATGGGCCTCGACCTACGTCTCGACCTGCTTGCCAAGCTTCTGCTCGCCGTCGTGCTCGGTGGAGTTGTCGGACTCGAGCGCGAGTTGTCAGGCAAGCCGGCCGGTTTGCGCACCAACATCCTGATCTGCCTGGGCTCCGCGATCCTCATGGATCTGTCGACGCGCATCTCCGTGCTGGCGGATGGCACGCGAGTCGGCGACCCTGCGCGGCTGGCGGCGCAGGTAGTGACAGGGATCGGCTTTCTAGGAGCCGGTACGATTCTCCAGGCGCGCGGCGTGGTGGTTGGCCTGACGACGGCGGCGACGATCTGGGTGGTGGCCGCAATCGGGCTGACCGTCGGTGCGGGCGCGTACGTGGAGGCGGTGGGCGCGACGCTGTTGGTGGCGGTGGTGCTCGTGGGACTCCGGAAGGCGGAGCGATCGCTGTTGACGCGCCGGCGGTCGATCTCGGGTACAATCCGAGCGAAGCCCGGGACGAGCTTCGACGAGCTCCGCGACCTCCTCGGAGCCTACGGACTGGACATCCAGAGTCACAAGCGCTTCGACCACAACGCCGACACGACCTACGAGGTCCGCCTAACGGGTCCGGCCAAACAGTTCGACGCCGCCGCGATCGGGCTGACGGACAATCCAGCCATCTTGAGCGTCGCTTTCGAGTGACGCAGGAAGCGCGGGGACAGTCCTAACTCGGGGAGTGGCATCGAGATTCGAGATTCGAGATTCGAGATTCGGAACACCACACCCGACGAGCTCCGAATCCGCCGTTCCGAATCTCGAATCTCGAATCTCGAATCTCGATGCCACCTCCATCTACTTTCCTGCGGATACCTCATGGAGCGCATCATCAAGGCGGCGGTGGAGCGGGGAGCATCCGATCTCCACATCAAGGCGGGGGACGTCTTCCGTGCGCGCATCGACGGCAAGCTCGTTCCACTGTCCAAGCAGACGCTGACGCCCGAGCAAACCAAGGCGATCGCGATGCGGCTGATCCAGAGCGACGAGGATCGGCAGCGCATCGACTCCATCCGCGACTACGATTGCTCCTGGGGCATGACGGGGCTCGGCCGCTTTCGCGTGAGCATCCTGCGGCAGCGATCGAGCTTCATGATCGTGATGCGCGTGATCCCGATGAACGTGCCCAGCATCGCGCAGCTGAATCTGCCGCCGGTGCTGGCGTCGATTGCCGACGCGGAGCGCGGGATGGTGCTGGTGACCGGCGTCACCGGCTCTGGAAAGACGAGCACGATCGCGGCGATCATGAACGAGATGAACCAGCGGATGTCGAAGCACATCGTCACGCTGGAGCATCCCATCGAATATCTCCATCGGGACGCGAACTGCTCGATCACGCAGCGCGAAGTGGGTGTCGACACCGAGAGCTTCAAGCTCGGTCTGCGTGCCGCGCTGCGGCAGGATCCCGACGTCATCCTCATCGGGGAGATGCGCGACGCGGAGACGGTCGACACGGCGATGAAGGCAGCCGAGACGGGCCATTTGCTGATCTCCACCTTGCATACGCCCGACGCACAGAGCACGATTCATCGGGTGATCGCGATGTTCCCGCCGGAGGAGCAGGGGATCGCGCGCATTCGGCTGGCCGAGTCGTTGAACGCGGTGGTGTCGCAGCGGCTGCTGCCGCGGGCGGACGGGAAAGGTCGAGCGGTGGCGGCGGAAATCATGATCGTCACGCCGCTCATTCGTGATCTCATCGCGGAGCCGTCGCGCATCGGCGAGATTCGCGATATGATCGCCGAGGGGCGGGACCAGTATCGAAGTCAGACGTTCGATCAGCATCTGGTGGAGCTGGTGAACTCGGGGACGATCACGTACGAGGTAGCACGCATGGCATCGACGCGACCGGCTGACTTCGAGCTTCAGATGCGCACGCTCACGGCGAGCAGCCGTCCATCGAAGCAGTTCGCCGCGGTGCTCGATCCGGCCAAGAACGGTGAATCGCGGAAGACGGGCGAGATGCCGCAGATCGAAGGGCTGATGGACGACTTTTTCCCGGGACGCAACGACCGGTGACACGTGCCCTCGCCGGCGTGCTCGCGCCGGTGGTGACCACGTTCGATCCAGAATCAGGAGAGCTGGCTCCGGTTCCCTTCCGGGCCAACATCCGCGCCCATGTCGCGGCGGGACTCTCCGGTGTGGTGGTTGCGGGCTCGACGGGCGAGGCCCCACTTCTCGAGGAAGCGGAGCGCGCACAGTTGGTGGACTGGGCCCGCCCGCTGCTGCCTGACGATCGCTGGCTCATCGTGGGCGCGGGTGGAGAGTCCACTCGCCTGACTATCGCGCGCGCTCGTCAGGCAGCGGAGCGAGGGGGGGACGCAATCCTCGTCGTCGCCCCGCATTACTTCGGGTCGGCGATGACTCCCGAAGCGTTGGCGACGCACTTTCGTCGTGTCGCCGACGAGAGCCCCATTCCGGTCATCCTCTACAACATTCCGAAGTACACTCATTTCGCGCTCGATCCCGGGCTGGTGATGGAGCTCTCGCGTCATCAGAACATCATTGGGATCAAGGACAGCGCGGGTGAGCTGAAGCAGCTCGGCGCATATCTCGAATCGCAGTCGGAGCGCTTCACCGTGCTCACAGGTCACGGGGGGTCATTCTATCCGGCGCTCGAGATGGGAGCGCGCGGTGGAATTTTGGCCGTCGCACTCTTCGCCGGCCACGTGGCGCAGGAGCTATGCGCGAGCTTTGCGGCCGGCGACAAGCCGCGCGCCGGTCGCGCCCAGGGACGCCTCACGCCGCTGGCGAAGGAGATCGTCGCGGGCCTCGGCGTTGCCGGAGTGAAGGCGGCGATGGACGCCGTGGGGCTCCAGGGCGGTTCGGTTCGTCCTCCGCTGCTACCGTTGCGCCCCGCGGCGCTCGAGCGAGTTAGCGAGCTGTTGCGCGAAGCGCACGTCTCGCGCGCCGCCTAACGTGGCGGGCGCCGCCGAGGCACGGCGCCACCTGGAGCGGCTGGCCTCTGCTCCGCGTCCAGCCGGCGGTAGCGCCGAGCGCGACGCACGGCAGTACGCCGCCAGTGTGCTCGTGGCCCACGGCTTTCGCGTTCGAGAGGAGCCCTTTTCGTACTCGGCGTTCCCTGGCCGATTCGCGACGCCGCTGTTTGGTGTCGCGTCGATCCTGCTGCTCTTTACCGCTGGACATTTCGGTGCGACAGGGCGTCCACGTACCGCGGCGCTGGTCCTCTTCTTCGGCGCCATCGCGTCGGCAGTGATCATCGCCTGGCTCATCAGGCGGGGTGTCCTTGCTGTGCCCTTCGCGCGGTCGACATCGACGAATCTGGTAGCGGAGCGAGGAAGCCCTGTGGTATGGCTGGTGGCGCACCTCGACTCGAAGTCGCAGCCGATTCCAATCGTCGTTCGAGCAATAGGCGTCGTACTGACAATCTTTGCATGGGCAGCGGCGCTTCTGGTGGCGGTGATTCACCTTCGGGGAGCTGCCGTGAGCGGGGCATGGCCGGTGATCGCCCTCGTAGGTCTGGTGGCGGGGATACCGGTTGCGCTGAGCGTCGTCGGCGCCAAGTCGCCGGGTGCGTTGGACAACGCCTCGGGAATGGCGGCGGCGCTCGTGGCAGTATCGGCGCTCGCGCGCGAGATACCGGTCGGCGTGTTGTTCACCAGCGCCGAGGAGCTCGGACTCGCGGGCGCGCGCGCGTGGGCGCGTGAGCATCGCAGCGGGACTGCCATTAACTTCGATGGCGTCGATGATCACGGCGTCCTGCGCCTGACATATTCTGGCGCATGTCCGCAAAATCTCGTAGCGCTCCTGCACCAGGCCGCATCGTCGGTGGGGATCGAGGCGAAACCGGCTCGCCTGGTGCCGGGCGTGCTGGTCGATGGCGTGGCCCTTGCCCAGGCCGGCTGGCAGGTGATCACAGTGAGTCGCGGATCACTGTCGACCGTAGCCCGGATTCATACCCCGACCGATAACTTGGACCGACTGACCGGAGAAGGGATCGCCGAAGTTGCCGCCGTCGCCGCGCATGTGGTGGTGGCCCTTACGGCATCGAGCGCGAAAGCCGGCTGATGGAAGCGTTGCTCCTGATCGGGGCGCTCGTGCTCGGGCTGATCCTCATTCCCCTTGGCCTGCCGGGCACCTGGCTCATGGTCGGAGCCGCGTTGCTCTACAGCTATCTCGTTCCGAACGGTCCGATCGGTCTTGGCACCTTGATCGTGACGGGCCTGTTGGCTTTGATCGCCGAGGTAATAGAATTCGTTCTGGGCGGCCGCTACGCGCGGAAGTACGGCGGCTCGCGCCGCGCAGGGTGGGGTGCGATACTTGGCGGTATCGTCGGCGCGATCGTTGGCGTGCCGATCCCGCTGATCGGATCGGTCATCGGCGCGTTCGTGGGATCGTTCGTCGGCGCGTGGGTGTTCGAGCGGACGCGTGGCACAGCGACGGGCGCAACCACCAGGGTCGCAACCGGGGCTCTGATTGGCCGCGTGGTCGCAACGGGAGTGAAGGTCGCGGTCGGTCTGGTGATCGCGGTCTGGATCACGTTTGCCGTACTGCTCGTGTAGAGAGATCGTCAGACGTGTGTAGGCGAGTCGGAGCAAGTCCAGGGTGACCTCATGGAGACGCGGGCGATGACAAACGTCGGTCCTTCCGGAGATGGTGGCGCAATGGGCTCGACGATGCGCGGGATCGAAGTGCCCAGACCGGAAGGGTTGTTCGAGGGGCGCGGTGCACTCAGCGATGGCGGCAAGTACGTCTACTGCATCATCAGGCAGAGCAAGCCGCGCGAGTTCGGGAACATCGGGATTGGCGAAGGCTCGAATCGCGTGTACACGGTTCACCACAAGGACCTGGCCGCCGTGGTGAGCGACACGCCGATCGTGATCTACGATCCGACGCGCGAGAACGTTCTGGCCCACGAGTTCGTGAACGAGACGGTGATGCGTGAGTTCACCGTCATCCCGATGTCCTTCGGCACCGTCTTCAGGTCGGAGGAGGACGTCTCCGAGCTGCTCCGCTCGACCTACCAGGCCTTCAACGACGTGCTCGACAAGATGCAGGACAAGATCGAGTTCGGGTTGAAGGTGCTGTGGGACCGCGACAAGGTGATCGCCGAGATCGAGCGGTCGAACGACGAGATCCGCCGCCTCAAGGACGAGATCAGCCGCAACGCCCAGAGCTCGACGTACTTCGCGCGGATGCAGCTCGGCCGTCTGGTCGAGGGTGCGATCGAGGACATGGGGAACAGCTTCGTCGCCGACATCCACGAGCAGCTGAAGCAGGTGGCGGTGGCGAGCCGGAGCAACAAGCCGATCGGCGACCGCATGATCCTGAACGCCGCCTTCCTGGTGGAGCGCGACCGCGACAAGGCCTTCGATGAGAAGGTGAAGGAAATCTCCCGCAAGTACGAGGAGCTCCTCACGTTCAAGTATACGGGCCCGTGGCCGCCGTACAATTTTGTGAATATCAAGCTGAAGCTGGAACGGGCGGAATGATTTCATCGAGATTCGAGATTCGAGATTCGAGATTCGAAGGCACACCTGATGATCTCCGAATCCGCCGGCGAATCTCGAATCTCGAATCTCGAATCTCTCTCTAGGTCATGGGCCTCCTCACCTCAATCCTCTTCTTCCCCGTCACCGGCCCGGTCGCTGGGATCCGATGGTCGCTGGAGAAGGTGCAGCGGGTGGTGCAGGAGGAAATCACCGACGACACGAGCATCAAGCAGGAGCTGATGGAGCTTCAGATGCTCCTCGAGCTCGGTGACATCAGCGACGACGAATACGTCGAGCGCGAGCGCGCGCTCATGGAGCGGCTGCGCGACGTCAGATACTGGCGCGAACAGTTCGGCATGTCGGCGCCCGGCGGTCCGGTGCGCGTCGCGCGACAAGACGTAGCGGACGACCTCACGGAGGAGTGACCGCGGGCAAGCAGCGAGACCAGCGAGGACGCCACGCGCGCGGACTCGATCTCCTGCTCGACAGACTCCCCACCTGGATCCTCATCGGCGGCAAAGGCGGGGTCGGGAAGACCACGTGCGCCGCCGCGCTGGCGCAGCGCAGCGCGGCCCGCGGCGATACGACGCTCCTCCTCTCCACCGATCCGGCCCGCTCGTTAGGCGACGCACTCGGAAGCTCGTTAGGCGGCAGGCCCGCGCCGGTGCCCGGCCGGCCAGGACTGTACGCGTTTCAGCTCGATCCGGTCGCGGCCAGAGACGCGTTCCTCGACCGCTGGCGCGACGTCCTGGTCACGATCGTCGATCGCGGGACGTATCTCGACCGCGAAGACATTTCCGGCCTCGTCGACGCCGCGCTCCCTGGTGCCGACGAAGCGATGGCGCTGCTGACGCTCCTCGATCTGGAGCGGGAAGGCGACTGGCGGCGCATCATCGTCGATACGGCGCCAACGGGGCACACGCTGCGCCTGCTCGAGCTTCCACGCACCTTCTCGGCGCTGGTCGCACTCCTCGACCTGATGCAGGAAAAGCATCGCTTCATGGTGCGAGCCCTGACCCATCGCTACGGCGTGGACGATGCCGACCGCTTTCTCGAGACGATCCGCCAACGCGTCGACGCGTTGCGTGAAACGCTCGGCGACCGCTCACGAGCCGCCATGGTAATGGTGACGCGGCCGGAGCCATTGGTGGTCGCCGAGACCGCACGATACCTCGAGGCATTGCCCGCGATGCCAATGTCACTGGCCGCGCTCGTAGTGAACGCGGTCCCGTCCAAGCCAGACCCGACGTCGGCAGCGGCGCTGGAGTCGCTCGAAAGAATCGCCGCCGATGTACCGCGTTTTTACGTGCCGCTCCTCACCGTGCCGCCGGTCGGGTTGGCCGGACTCGAGCAGTGGGCCGACGATGTCGTCGAGGGCAGCCCGTCACTCGTTAGGCAGCGACGATCGAACGGTGTGGAGGAGCGTCACCGAGCGGCAACCCATGCGACCGGTGAGGTGATGCTGCCGCTCCGGCCACTCACCATCGTTGGAGGCAAGGGTGGTGTGGGAAAGACCACGGTATCGTGTGCATTGGGGGTGGCAGCGGCTACGGCAGACGCGCCGGTGCTCGTCGTATCCACCGATCCCGCTCCGTCGGTGAGCGACGCGTTGGATCTGCCGGTAGGCGAAGAGCCGCTCGCAGTCCCGGGATGCGCGGGTCTTTTCGCCCAACAGCTTGACGCCGCAGCCGCCTTTCATCGCTTCCGCGATCGATGGCGCGAGCGTGTGGATGAGCTGTTCGAGACGCTCTTCGGAGGCCGCATGGAGGCGGCGCACGACAGAAGGATCGTACGCGATCTACTCGCACTGGCGCCCCCCGGCATCGATGAGCTGTACGCGCTGGCCGCACTGGGCGAGACCCTCGCTCTGCGACGCTACCACACGATCATCGTGGATCCGGCACCTACCGGTCACCTGCTCCGTCTCCTCGAGATGCCTTCGCTCGGACTGGAGTGGTCGCACCGCTTGCTCAGGCTCATGCTCAAGTACAAGCCGGTGTCCGGTCTCGGGGAGGCCGCCGAGGAGCTGCTGACTTTCGCCAAGCGCACGCGCGCGCTCGTTCAAATGTTGAGCGACAGCGATCGTTCCGTGCTGCTCTTGGTTTCGCTCGATGAGCCATTGGTGCGCATCGAGACCGCGAGGCTGATCGACGAGGCTGGCGCGCGCGGCGCGCAGGTTGGTGCGGTGCTGTGGAATCGCGTCGAGGACCGCGGGTCGCCCCTTCCCGTGGTGCCGACGCTGCCGCAGTTTGAGGCGCCCGCGGTGGTACCGCCGCCGCGGGGTGTCGCGGCGCTCCAAGCGTGGCGCGCGACGTGGCGCGTCCTCGAGACAGACACGCATGGCTGAGCGGATCATCTACCTCTACGGCATTGTGCCGGCGTCGCTGTCGCTCGAAGGAGCACCGACGGGGTTGGATGACGGAAGGCTCGAGCTTGTTCGCAAAGGCGACATCGCGGCGCTCGTGTCGCGGCTGGACGCGAGCGCTTATCCGGTCGAAGTGGTGGAGGCGAACGTCGGCAACGTCGCGTGGGTCGGACCGCGAGCAGTGGCGCACGATCAGGTGCTGACGTGGGCTAGCGAAGCCGGGGCCGTGGTTCCGCTGCCGATGTTCACCCTCTATCGCGAAGCGAGCGCGCTCGATCAGATGCTCGCCGAGCGCGGGGAGAAGTTACGACGGACTATCGCGCGCATAGGAGACGCTCAGGAATACGCGGTGCGTCTCTTTCGCCTGGACGACGTTTTGTCGTCGCGGCTCGTCGAGCTCAGCCCCAAGCTGGCGGAGCTCGATCGCGCCGCCCAGGCGGCGACACCTGGCCAGCGATATCTGTTGGAGCGAAAGGCCGAGACGGAGC
>DATFBY010000067.1:0-25210 GCA_035253585.1 Gemmatimonadaceae bacterium
CTCGCGCATCATCGGCGACCTTCAGCGGCCAGATGGCCGGGTGATCTCTCCGACCGAGACGCTTCGCGTGTCCTTCGGCGTGTATCCGTCGTGCGAAGGTGGCGACGGCTACGAAGTGCCCGAAGCCGGTTCGGTGTGCGCTAACTGGCGAGATGCGCCACGAGCGGTGGATCTGCTGATGGCGCATCTGGAGAAGAGACTTGGTGGGAAGGTCGAGGCGCCGGAGGGGAATAGGATAGTTAGGCAGTAGCGCGGGACTCGGGACTAGGGACTTGGGACTCGGGATGAACACAAGGAAGCGCCGGTCGGCAGTGCCGGCCGGCGCATTCAGTTTCCCAGCGAGTCCCGAGTCCCTAGTCCCGAGTCCCGTCGTTCTACCTCACCCCATTCCACGTCATCCCTACCCCGAACAGAATGTCGCCCTCGTCGACGAACACTTTCTTGAGGCCGGCATTCAACGTGAGGCCGTTGGCGAGCCCCGCGATCCCCACGCCGCCCGACAGAACGAACCGGAAGTCGTCGATGTCGACGCTCGCCTCGAAGCCGTCGGATTCGGCACTCACCGAGATCTGACCCCAACCGAGCGAGGGCGTGAGGAAGGGGATGATCTTCGCCCGTCCGCTCGGGATGTTCATCGAGAGGGGCGTGCCGAGTGTGAAGGACCAGGAAGTCATGTCGACCTCGGTGCCGAGATCAACAATGTCTGGCTTGGCGTAGCCCACGTTGGCGAGAACGCCCAACATGAACTGCGACTGTCCCTCGCCCGCTTGCCCGGTGATCAGCGGCCGGCTGTAGTCCGCGCCGAACATCACGTGGCCATCGCACTCGCCGTCGCAGTCGGGCGAGAAATAGCCGACGGAGAGGCCGAGGTCGTTCCTGCCGAAAGGAATGTCGAACGTACCGGCGAAATTGCGGATCGAGCCACCCTCGAGATCGACGAAGCCGAACGAAGCGCGGAAGCCAAGTCCGGCGCGCTGGGCACCCGTCATCCAGAACGGGACCGCGTCAGGCATCCCGGCTGTCGGTGTGGAGATGAGCGCGAGGTACGCGAAGAACGGCTCGAGCTCGCCGAGATCCGGCTCCCCCTTTTGTGCCGATGCGGTCCGCGTCAGCGCGAGTGTCGCGATCGTGGCAAGTACGACGGTGAGTTTTCGCATGTGTGCGTGGGTGTGGAGGTGGATGCCGCGGAGCCGCGTGGTTTGCGTCCGGGTGCGCGGCGTGGCAATATCGGTGATCGATCCCGTAGCCACCAGACGATCATGCGACACCGAGAACAACACGCGACCTGGGTCATCACCGCGCTACTCGGTCTCACGGTGGCATCCGCGTGCAAGCGCGCGGATCATCCGCCACCGGTATCACAGCGCGACACTGCCTCACAAGTCGATGGCGGCCGCGTCCCCCTGCGCTTTCCATCGGACTCGGCGATTCCCGACGGCGCGCTCGGCGTGTCGATCCGTCGTGGACGTGCGCTGCTCGCCAACACCCGTGACAGTCTTCCAACGCTCGTCGGTAACCAGCTCCAGTGCGTGAGCTGTCATCCGCTCAATGGCACCAAAGCGAACGCGATGCCGTGGGTTGGCGTCTACGGGCGATTCCCGCAGTACCGCGCGCGGAGCGGCACCGTGCAAGTGATCGAAGACCGCATTACCGATTGCTTCGAGCGCAGCATGGACGGCCGTGCGCCGGCATGGAACAGCCGCGAGATGCGCGACATGGTGGCGTACTTCGCGTTTCTGTCGCAGGGAGTTCCGGTCGGAGCGGAAGTACAAGGGCAGGGATTACCACGTCTCGAGCCGCTACCGGGCGACAGCGCGCGCGGAGCGGCATTGTTCGCCGCACAGTGCGTACACTGTCATGGCGCGGACGGCACTGGGACGGCGATCGCACCATCGCTCTGGGGACCGAACTCGTACAACATCGGCGCCGGCATGGCTCGGCTCCGCACTGCAGCTTCCTTCATCCGGTACAACATGCCGGCCGATAGGCCAGGGACGCTCACCGATCAACAAGCGTTCGACTTGGCGCATTACATCAATTCGCACCCGCGTCCCGACTTCAAGCTGAAGCACCTCGACTGGCCGAACGGAGATCCTCCACCCGACGTCGCGTACGACACGGACGCCGCGCGAAGGAAGCGGAGCGCGGCGCAGTGACTTTCGTCTAACCAATCTCTAATCCCTCGGTTCGATGCGCATCTCCGTCCCCAAGGAAAGTGCACCTAACGAACGGCGCGTAGCGCTGGTGCCCGATGGTGTGGGCCGACTCGTGAAGGCGGGACACGAGGTGACGATCGAGCGCGCAGCCGGTGAGCGCGCCGGCTTCCGCGATGCGCAATACGAGAGCGCGGGAGGGAAAGTCGTCGACGCAGCGCGGCTGTTCGACGGCACGCACGTGGTGGCTATGGTGCGGAAACCGAGCGGCGACGAGATCGAACGACTCCCTACGGGCGTGGCGCTGATCAGTCTCATGCAGCCCGCACAAAGCGCCGAGACGTTTGCGCACCTCGCGCGGCGCGGTGTCACCGCCTTCGCACTCGAGCTCGTGCCGCGGATCACACGCGCACAGGCGATGGACGCACTCTCGTCACAGAGCACTGTCGCCGGGTACAAGGCAGTTCTTCTCGGTGCCGCCGAGATGGGAAAACTTCTGCCGATGCTCACGACGGCGGCGGGGACGCTCGCACCCGCGCGCGCGTTCATCATCGGCGCGGGCGTCGCGGGACTGCAGGCGATCGCCACCGCCCGCCGACTCGGCGCGATCGTCTCGGCTTTCGACGTACGCGCGGCGGCGCGCGAGCAGGTGCAGAGCCTTGGTGCCTCGTTCGTTGGCGCGGAGCTCGACGCCGATGCCGAGACAAAGGGTGGCTACGCGCGCGCGCAGACTGAGGACGAGCAAGCGCGTACTCTGGCCGCCATCGGCAAGCACATCGTCGATCAGGATCTGGTGATCACCACGGCGCAGATCCCAGGGCGAGCGGCACCCACGCTAATAACCGAAGAGATGGTGCACTCGATGCGCCCCGGAGCAGTGATCGTGGATCTCGCGGCCGAGACAGGCGGCAACGTCGCGGTTGGCCGTCCGGGTGAGACCATTCGGCTCAATGGAGTAACGATCGTGTCTCCCCTCGACGTACCGGCGACGGTGCCGATGCACGCGAGCCAGATGCTCAGCAAGAACATCGAGACCTTTCTGGCGCACATTGGGAAAGAGGGCACGCTCCGGGTGAGCCTCGAGGATGAAATCGCGGGCCCGATGTGTGTCGTTCACGAGGGCCAAGTACGATACGGTACTCCGAAAAGTTGAGCTGCCGAGAAAGTGATAGTGTTGTGACGTAGATCACGCATGCGGTGAACATTCCGAGCCCGGGCGGACTATATTCCCGGTCCCCCGCACGTGGTTCGGAGTTGCCTATGCGCGCAGTCTGCATCGCCCGCCATCGCTTCTTGAGCGAGCACGTCTGCTCCGTGTTCGGAGCCATGGACATGGAGACGTATCCCGCGGTCGGCTTCGATGACGGAATGCAGATCACTCGTGTCCGACGACCGACTGTCGTCTTCTGCGACTACGATCTGTTGTCGACGGCGTCGCTGCAGGAGTGGGCCAACGATCCGGTCTTGCAAGAGACGCCGATCATCGCGGTGAGTCTCACCCGCCGTCACGACGAAGCGCAACACTTCGAGGGGAATGGCGCCGCGGGCTTTCTCTATCTCCCGACGCTCAGCGAGCGTGACGCCGCGGCTGTCGTGCGCGCGGTGACGCGGATCCAGCCGCCGCCTGACGCGATGCGCTGGTACGAGCGCGCCGAGGAGTCGCGCGTCGTCGAGTGAGCGCGTGATCGGCGCACGCGGAGGTGCGGCGATCGCGCTGGCGCTCGTGCTCGCCTGCACGGACCAGCCCGATACTCCCGAGCCCGCATCGTCGCCAAGCACGACACCAATTGGCGCAGCGGACACCGCGCCGGCGGATTCGCTCGACCGGTGGACGAAGAGCGAGGTGATCAAGCGACTGGCTGAAGCCGGCTTGGTCGTCAGCGATTCCGGTAGCGTTGAACCGTTCCCGCCTCTCCGCAACAGCGGCGATCGCCTCCTGGTGAGCGGAAGCGAGCTGCGCATCTACCTCTATGAAGACGCCACCAGACGCGCGGCGGCCAGTGCCGCACTCGATACGACGACTCCCGACCTCGGCTACGCGACGGAATGGAGAAAGCGCCCGCGGGTGATCCTCGTGAACAATCTCATTGCGCTGCACTTCACGCCTAACGACAGGCTGGCGGAGCGAGTCGACAATGTGCTCAGGGCGAGGCACCTCGGGAGATAATAGCGGGACTCGGCCCTCGGCGCTCGGCGAAAAAGGAATGCGCCGGTCGGCGTTGCCGACCGGCGCTTCCTTGTGTTCAAGGCCGAGTCCCGATGGCACCCGCCCGCCTTCGGCGGGCACCCGGCCGAGTGCCGGCCTTAGTTACACTTCACGATACCGTCGATGTACACCGCGGTCGCTTGCGAGCCGACCTTGATGGTGCAGGTGACGACCGTCGACATCGCCGAGTTGGTGCCGGTGGCTTCCCAACCGTTCGCTGTCGCGTTCGCGACGGCCAGCGTTACGTTCGCCGACGGCGTGAAGTTCGGCATCGAGCTGGTGTAGATCTGATTGTCCGCGAAATAGCCTTCCTGCGCGGTCGCCAGATTGCGGAGGTCGGTCTTCACCGCCGC
Organism: Gemmatimonadaceae bacterium; assembly: GCA_035253585.1. Taxonomy (GTDB): domain Bacteria; phylum Gemmatimonadota; class Gemmatimonadetes; order Gemmatimonadales; family Gemmatimonadaceae; genus DATFBY01. The sequence continues at coordinate 4,713 of DATFBY010000067.1, forward strand.
CAGATACGCCTTGTCCTTCGTGTTGGCAAACTTCGGAATCGCGATCGCCGCGAGAATACCGATGATGACGACCACGATCAGCAGCTCGATCAGGGTGAAGCCCTTTCTGGTACCGCGCTTCATGTCAGTGCGCTCCTTGGGCGCGAGGTGCGTGGATAGACTCTACGACTGCCCTGTGGAAAAGCAGAGTCGGTGCCACGTACACCTGCAACGCGATGTCGTTGTCGCATCACCAGTTGCGTCAAATCGACCGCGGGCCGACGTTCGTTTCGCCACCGCGTTTTGCGGCAAGCTGCGCGTTCCGCGGTATGAGATTTCGTTGCAGCGCCGCGGCCGCCGACTGCCTAACGAGTCAAGGAGCAGCGACGACGATTGCCCAAAAGAAAAACAAAGAGGCCAGGCTTTCGCCTGGCCTCTCTGCCGCAATAGGAGTCTATCGCTTTAGTTACACTTCACCACACCGTCGAGGTACACCGCGGTCGCTTGCGAGCCGACCTTGATGGTGCAGGTGACGACCGTCGACATCGCCGAGTTGGTGCCCGTCGCCGCCCAACCATTGGCGGTCGCCGGCGAAATGGCCAGCGTGACGTTCGCCGACGGCGTGAAGTTCGGCATCGACGTGGTGTACGTCTGGTTGTCCGCGAAGTACCCTTCCTGAGCCGTGGCCAGGTTGCGGAGGTCGGTCTTCACCGCCGCGAGGTACGCCTTATCCTTCGTGTTCGCGAACTTCGGAATCGCAATCGCGGCCAGAATGCCGATGATCACGACCACGATCAACAGCTCGATCAGCGTGAAGCCCTTTCTGGTGGTGCTCTTCATTTGACTCCTCCTAACACGGTTTGCACGGCGTGGGTTTGGATCTGGGGGCTGGCTAAGGCACGGCCGGTGCCAGCTATGGCATGACCCGCGAAACTATTGTAAGACAACGACTTAAGTCATTCCGAGCGGCACCGAACCGGGCGCGCGACGATTGTGTTTTGCGAGATGCGAGGCGATCTGCAAGTGACACTTTTCGCCACTCGTAATCCCCGGCAGGCCCCTCCGTCTCCCGCGTCGTGCGACATCGCGGAGTCTGCCGTCTCCAAGACGCCTCCGCGGCCCTCGACGCAACAGTCGACTCGTCGGGTTTAGTCCTTGCAGCGATTCGACGCTCCAATGTTCCCCCGCACGTCGAACGCGTCGATCGAGCCCGCGACGACGGCTCCGCTCGACCCGGTCTCCGCCTTGAACGCGCTGGCCGACGGCTACTGCGTCGTCGGCACCGACTGGAACATTTTGTTCGTCAACCGCGCGCTCGCTCGCATCGTCGGTCAGGACGCGGACCGGCTGGTGGGACGCCGGTTCTGGAGCGCCGTGCGCGCGCTCGGAGCGCTCCCCGAAGCGTCGTGGCTGCGCGCCACTATGATCGATCGTTCCCCTCGAAACTTCCGCATCGATTATCGAGACGCTCGCATCGAAGGAACGTTCGACGTGCGCGCCACCGTGTGCGAGGACGGCTCGCTCTGCATTCAAGTGCGCGACGTCTCCGACGAAGTGCGCTTCGAGCGTGAGCTCGAGGAGCGGAATCAGGAGAACGAGTCGCTGCGCGAGCTGGCGCGCTCGCTGGCCGAAGAAACCGATCTCCACGCGCTGCTCGGCGTGATCTGTCGCGAGGCGGCATCGCAGTGCAACGCGTCCGCGGCCGCGGTGGGACAGATCGCGCACGGGATCGCCCAAGTGGTCTGCGGGACTGGCATCGCCGAGTCGGCTGTCGGCGCGCGGTACAAGCTCGCCGGATCGCTCACCGAGCGGGCGGTGGCCGAGCGAACCGTGGTGAGCTCCGATGATTATCCCGCCGACCTCAATCGGTACGCACGCGAGCTGGAAGCGCTCAACATCGGTCCAGCGCTCCTGGCGCCGCTCGTTTCGCACAACCACGTGCTCGGCGTTGTGATGGTCGGCCGTCTTCGCGGTGCGCCGCCCTTCAGCGACCGCGAGGTCCGCCGCATACGTGGCATCGCCGATCACGCGGCGATGGCGATCTGGAAATCACGTCTCTTCGAGGAAGCGCAGGTCGCCAATCGCGCCAAGAGCGAATTCATGGCGACGATGAGTCACGAGCTGCGCACACCGCTCACCGCGCTCACCGGCTACGAAGAGCTGCTGAGCGACGAAGTGCTCGGCGCACTCTCGACTGCCCAGCACAGCGCCCTCGATCGCATGCGCGTGAGCACCGAGATCCTGTCCTCCATCATCGAGGACATACTCACCTTCTCGCGACTCGAGGCGGGAGAGGAAGTCGCGCGTCCGCACGAGGCGACGTTAGGCGACATCGTCGACGCGGCGATGGCGGTGCTCGGTCCGGTAGCGTCCAAGAAAGGGCTGGAGCTCGGCGTGACGATGTCCAACCCGGCCGCGCGCGTGTACACAGACGTCGAAATGGCTCGCCGGATCCTGGTGAACCTCGGCGCAAATGCCGTGAAATTCACCGAGCAAGGCTCGGTGGCCATCGACGTGATCGCGGATTCCGAGTCGCTGCGCTTCGCCGTGCGCGACACGGGCATAGGGATCGCGCGCGAAGACCTTCCCAGGCTGTTCCAGCCATTCGCGCAGCTCGACACGGGCTTCACGCGACGCCACGGCGGGACCGGGCTGGGACTCTTCATCTCTCAGCGTCTGGCGCAGCTGCTTGGTGGCCGCATTGAAGTGCAGTCCGAGCCCGCGAGGGGGAGTACTTTCACGGTGATTCTGCCGCGGGAGCTGGCGCGCTGACATCGCTCCAACGGGAGCAAATCGCGCCCGTCAAGCGTTAGTCAGGAAGGCGGCATCGCTGCTGCCCCGTCTCGCCCGGACGCTGCCGGAGCGGTTAACTTTCCCCCATGTCGAGCCTGCCCATCACGAGCGCGTTCAACGACGGCTATGTCGCTGAGCTGTACGAGCGTTTTCAGCGCGACCCGTCGTCGGTCGACGCGTCCTGGCGCCAGTTCTTCGAGTTTGCGCAGAGCCTCGGCGGCGGCGCCCAGCCGACAGTCGCCACCGCATCCGCGCTGCGAAAGGTGGCCGGCGCGGCCGGGCTGGTTCAGGCGATTCGGCAGTATGGTCACCTGGCCGTTCAGCTCGACCCGTTAGGCACGGCGCCGTTAGGCGCCAAGGAGCTGACGCCGGAGTTCCACGGCATCAGCGAGGAAGACCTGCGCACGATTCCGGGTGCCGCCCTCTGGTTCGAAGACGATACCGCACTCGCCGCGGTGAATCGACTCCGTGCGCTGTACTCCGGAACCATGGGCTTCGAGTTCGAGCACATCGAGGAGCAGGCCGAGCGCGAGTGGTTCCGCGAGCAGATCGAAGGCGGGCAGATGGCGCGCGTGACGTCTGCCGAGCAGAAGATGCGGCTGCTGCAGAGCCTGACCGCCGTCGATGCCTTGGAGAAGTTTCTCGGCCGCACGTTCCTTGGCGTCAAGCGATTCTCGGTCGAAGGGAACGACGCGCTCATTCCAATGATCGATCAGGCGGTGGAGCGCGCCGCGCAGCACGGCACACGACAGGTGGTGGTGGGGATGGCGCACCGCGGACGCATCAACGTGCTCGCGCACGTGCTCGAAAAACCGATGGGGACCATCTTCAACGAATTCGAAGGACGGCCTGAGCGATCGGACGCGGAAGACACGGGTGACGTGAAGTACCACCTCGGCGCGCGAATCGAGCGCGAGATGCCTGGCGGCACGACCGTCGAGGTGATGCTGCTGCCCAATCCGAGCCATCTCGAGTTCGTGAATCCAGTGCTCGAGGGCGTGGCGCGCGCGCTTCAGCGTCCTGACGAGCAGGGAGCGCGCGATGAGGCGAGCGTGCTTCCCGTCGTGGTGCACGGTGACGCGGCGTTCCCAGGTGAGGGCGTGGTGGCCGAGACGTTCAACCTCTCGGCGTTGGGAGGATATCGCACGGGTGGAACGCTGCACATCATCGCCAACAATCAGGTTGGATTCACCACCGATCCCCGCGACGGCCGCTCGACGTATTACGCCAGCGATCTGGCGAAAGGGTTCGAGGTGCCGATCGTGCACGTCAACGGCGATGATGCCGAAGGAGCGATTACCGCGCTCTGGCTGGCGATCGAGTATCGCGCCCGATTCAAGAAAGATTTCCTCATCGATCTGGTGGGATATCGTCGGCACGGCCACAACGAGACCGACGAGCCGGCCTACACGCAGCCCAAGCTTTACGATCTGATCCGCGCGCATCCGGCGCCACGCGAAGTGTACGCGCGTCGTCTGGCCGACGAAGGCGTGATCACGGCCGACGACGCCCAGCGTCTCTTCGGCGAGGCGCAGCAGCGGCTACAGAGTGTGTACAACGAGCTCAAAGCGGGGCGACTCGACGCGCCCGAGCACGTGCCCGGCGATCAGAGCGCGGCGAAGGCGCCTGCATCGATGGATACCGCCGTCGACGCGGCCACGCTCGCCGACGTGAACGAACAGTTGCTGAATTGGCCGGAGTCGTTTCATGCGCATCCGAAGCTGGCCAAGCAATTCGAGCGGCGACGCGAAGCGTTAGGCGAAGCGGGTGGGATCGAGTGGGGGCACGCGGAAGCGCTGGCGTGGGGGTCGCTGCTGCTCGAAGGAACGTCGGTGCGCATAAGCGGGCAGGACACCGAGCGCGGCACTTTCTCGCATCGTCAGGCAGTGCTGCACGACGTGGAGACAGGGGAGAAGTACATCCCGCTCGAACATCTGCGTGGCGCGCGCGGCAGGTTCGAGATCTACAACAGCCCGCTCTCGGAAGTCGCGGTGCTCGCTTTCGAGTACGGCTATAGCGTCGCGGCGCCGGACACGCTGGTACTGTGGGAGGCGCAGTTCGGCGATTTCGTGAACGTGGCGCAGCCGGTGATCGATCAGTTCCTGGCCGCGGACCGTGCGAAGTGGGGGCAGAACTCCGGCGTCGTGCTGCTGCTTCCGCACGGCTACGAAGGACAGGGTCCCGAACACTCGAGCGCGCGTCTCGAGCGCTTCCTTCAGCTAGCTGCCGAGGGGAACATGCGCATCGCGTATCCGACGACGCCGGGGCAGTACTTTCACATCCTGCGTCGTCAGGCAAAGCTCGATGAGCGGCGGCCGTTGGTGTTGATGCAGCCGAAGAGTCTGCTGCGCGCGCCGCAGGCGGCGTCGCGGTTGGCGGAGATGACGACCGGTGGCTTCCAGGCGGTGCTGGACGACACCGCCACCAGCCCCGAGGACGTGCGTCGCATCGTGTTCGTGTCCGGGAAGCTCTACTACGATCTAGTGGCGAAGGAGCATCCGCCGCACGTAGCACTGGTGCGGGTGGAGGAGCTCTATCCGTGGCCGCACGATGACATCGCTCGCGTCGTTTCGCGGTACCCGTCGCTGGAGGAGATCGTGTGGGCGCAGGAGGAGCCGAAGAACATGGGGGCATGGTCGTTCGTGGCGCCTCGGCTCTTGGGCACCGTCGGCCGCGCCCCGCGGTACGTCGGTCGTCCGGAGCGCGCGAGTCCGGCGGAAGGTTATCTCTCGGCGCATCAGGAGCAGCAGGGTGCGATCGTCGCGGAAGCGCTGGAACCGATTGCCGCGCGGCGGACGGCGGAGGTGGGGAAGTGAAGGGCGAGATTCGAGATTCGAGATTCGAGATTCGGAAGGGCACACCTAATGAGCTCCGAAACCGGGGTTCGCGAATCTCGAATCTCGAATCTCGAATCTCGGCTGCCTTTCTCGTTCTTCTTCTCGCCACCGCCACCGCCTGCGCCGCTCAAGAACGCGGAGCGGCGGCGCTGGGGCAGTCCATTGGTGGACTCGGGGTCAGCGCCCGCGTGCTGGTGATCGCGGCGCATCCGGATGACGAAGACACGCGGCTCATCACGTGGCTCGGGCGCGGGCATCACGCGGACATGGCGTATCTCTCGCTCACCCGCGGCGACGGTGGGCAGAATCTCATCGGGAACGAGCTCGGCGAAGCGTTAGGCGTCATTCGCACGGAAGAGCTGCTGGCGGCACGGCGAATCGACGGTGCGACGCAGTTCTTCACGCGGGCGTACGATTTCGGATTCTCCAAGAGTCCCGACGAGACGTTCCGGCATTGGCCGCGCGATTCGATCCTGCGCGACGTGGTGACCGTAGTGCGCGCGTTTCGGCCGCACGTCATCGTCGCCGTCTTTTCGGGCACTCCGCGTGATGGACACGGACATCACCAAGTGTCCGGCATGCTGGCGCGCGACGCATTCGACGTCGCCGGCGATACCGTGCGCGTGCCACTGCGCGCAGGCGAGCGGCCGTGGACGCCGCTCAAGTTCTACCGCACACGCAGCTATTGGGGCGGCGAAGGCGCCACCTTCCGCTACAATGCGGGCGAGTACAACGCGCTGCTCGGTCGCAGCTACGCGGAGATCGCGGGGGAGAGTCGCTCGCAGCACAAGTCGCAGGGGTTTGGAGCGCTGCAGCGCAAAGGATATGTGCCGGGCTCGGTGCGTCGTGAGGCGACGCGGGTCAACGAGAACACACCTGAAGGACAGGAGAAGTCGATCTTCGAGGGGATCGACACCAGCTGGACGCGGCTCAAGCCGCTACTCGCCAACGGAGCGGACCGCGCGCGAATCGACTCCGTGATGGGAGTGGTCACGCAGCTGCAGCGATCGGTGGACCTCTTCCGGCCGGCGACGACGCTACAGTCGCTCTCACGGTTGGAGGGACTCGTCAGGCGGATCGAGCCAGGGCGAGGCGCGACGCCGGACCTGATCACCTCGCTGGCCGATCTGGCGCGCAAAGTCGATGACGCGATCGCTCTCTCGTTAGGTGTGTCGGTCGAAGCCATGGCGCCCCGTGACGTGGTCGCGGTGCGCGACAGCATGCCGGTGGCGGTCACCGTGTACAATCGCGGCACTCAGCCGCTCGAGGTTGTGCAGATCCGCCTGCGCAGCGGCGACGTGACCGGCACAGCATCGGGGCGCGCCCGAGCGATCACCCCCGACAGCTCGGTGGTCGACACCGTCCGTGTATCGGCAACTCGTGTCTCCCAGCCGTGGTGGCTCATGACGCCGCGTAAGGGCGACATGTTCGCCGAGCCGGTCACCGGCCTGCCCGAGCCCATGGCGTCTGGCACGCGCGCCGAGGTGACGTTGGCGAGCAACGGGATGCGTTTCGCGGTCGATGTCCCGGTGATTTTCCGTTTTGCGGACCCGGTGCGCGGCGAGGTCGCGCGTCCCCTCACCGCCGAGCCTGCAATCACCTTGGCGATGGAGCGGACCGTGATGCTGGCGCCGGCGGGCGGCGCTCTCGACCGAATGCTCACGGTGCGCGTGCGGTCGGCCGTTTCGCAGGAGAAAGCAGTGCGAGTCTCGCTCGAGCTGCCGCGTGGCCTCACGGCGGATTCCGCGTCGCGCAGCGTGTCGCTGACCGGTGTCGGCTCGAGCCGATCGGTCGACTTCCGCATTCGGGGGTCGCTGCCGCGAGGACGGCACACGATCGCAGCGGTGGCTGAGAGCGACGGACAGCGGTTCACGACCGGATTCGTTCCGATCGAGTACGATCACATCCGTCCGCAGAAGCTCTATCGTCAGGCGAGCATCGCGGTCGAGGCAGTGGATGTACGGCTGCCGGTGCAGGCGAACATTGCTTACATCCAGGGTGTAGGTGACAACGTCGCGCGATCGCTCGAGGAGCTCGGCGTCCGGGTCACGATCCTGGATCCAGCGAAGCTCTCGAGCACCGATCTGGCGCCCTACACCGCGGTGGTCATCGGGACGCGCGCCTACGAGGCGCATCCGGATCTGGCGGTGAACAACGCGCGGCTGATGGAATACACGCGCAACGGCGGCACGATGGTCGTGCAATACGGCCAGTACGAGATGCAGCAGCGCGGCATCATGCCGTATCCGATTCAGCTCGGACGGCCGGCTACGCGCGTCACGGAGGAGGATGCACCGGTCACCGTGCTGCGTTCCGACCATCCACTGCTCAATGCGCCCAACAAGATCGGGCCGAGCGACTGGCAGGGGTGGGTGCAAGAGCGCTCGCTCTACATGCCGTCGAGCGCCGACTCCTCGTACACTCCGCTCCTCGAGCTGCACGATCCCGGCGAGCCGCCTAACGAGAACGCGCTGCTCGTGGCGCGGTATGGACGAGGCGTCTACGTCTACACGACGCTGGCGTTCTTCCGACAGTTGCCGGCGGGTGTGCCCGGAGCCGCGCGGCTCTTCGCCAATCTCATCGGAGCGCGACCGCCGGGAGCCGAAGCGGCCAACGGTGTGCGGCCGTGAGGCGTGTGCTGGCGGTCGCCGGGGCGGCGTTGCTCGTCGCCTGCGGCGGCGGTGATGGGCGCACCATCCTGACGGTGTATTCGCCGCACGGCAAGGCGCTCCTCGAGCAGTATGAGCGCGAGTTCGAGGCGGCAAACTCGGCCGTCGACGTGCAGTGGGTGGACATGGGCTCGCAGGAGGTGCTCGATCGACTGCGGGCCGAATCGGCGAATCCGCAGGCGGACGTTTGGTTTGGCGCGCCCGCCGAGATCTTCGAGCGCGCGTCCAACGAGAATCTGCTGGAGCCGTATCGACCCACCTGGGCAGCGACGGTGCCTGACGAGGCACGCGATCCACAGGATCGCTGGTACGGCACGTATCTCACGCCCGAAGTCATCGCGTACAACACCGAGGCGGTGAGCGCGGCCGACGCACCGAAGGATTGGGACGACGTGCTCGACCCCAAGTGGAAGGGGAAGATTCTCATCCGGGACCCCATCGCGTCGGGCTCGATGCGCGCGATCTTCGGAGCGCAGATCGCTCGCTCGATCGCGCAAACCGGATCGCCGGAGGGCGGTTACGAGTGGCTGCGTCGGCTCGATGCAAACACGAAGGAGTACACGCTCAACCCGACGATTCTCTATCAGAAGCTGGGGCGGCAGGAGGGCGTGGTGACCCTCTACAACATGCCCGACATCGCGACGCTCAAGCAGCGTTTCAACATTCCGGTGACGTACGTGATACCGGCGAGCGGTACACCGGTGCTGGTGGATGGCATCGCAATCGTCCGCGGGTCGAAGCATCCGGAGATCGCCCGTCGCTACTACGAGTCGGTGACCACACCCGCGGCCCTGATATCGGCCGCGCGCGCGCATCTTCGAATCCCGGCGCGAACGGACATACCGAACGACTCACTCCCCGACTGGATTCGCGAGGCGCAGGCGCAGATCAAGCCGATGCCGCTCGATCGTGCGCTCCTGGCCCAGCATCTCGACGAGTGGATGAAGTACTGGGACAGCAACATCAGGAATCGGAGCCGCGATAGGTGAAAGAGGCGACGCCGTCCGGCGCCCTCTCCCTGGTCGGCGTCACTCGGCGCTTTCCCAACCACATCGCGGTCGACAACCTCTCGCTCGACGTCTCGCCAGGCGAGCTGTTGGCGCTGATCGGCGCGTCGGGCTCGGGGAAGACGACGACGCTCCGCATCATCGCCGGCTACGAGCTGCCTGACGAGGGACGCGTTCTGCTCGACGGCACCGACGTCACGACGCAGTCGCCGCAGCGCCGAAATTTCGGGATGGTCTTTCAGCACTACGCGCTCTTTCCGCATCTCTCCGTCGGCGAGAACGTAGCCTTCGGACTCGAAGCACGCGGCGTGTCGAAGAGAGACCGGATGACGCGCGCGGCCAATGCGTTGTCCGCTGTCGGGCTCGCGCACGCGGAAGGACGCCGGGTACAGTCGCTGTCGGGCGGAGAGCAGCAGCGTGTCGCGCTGGCCCGTGCGCTGATCATCGAGCCACGCGTTCTGCTGCTCGATGAGCCGCTCTCGAATCTCGATCCCACGCTTCGGCGAAGCACGCGTGAGGAGTTGCGCGCGACGCTTCGGCGTCAGGGCGCGACCTCGGTGTTCGTGACGCACGATCAGGAGGACGCGTTCGCGGTAGCTGATCGCGTGGCGCTACTCGAGCGTGGTCGACTGCTGCAAGTCGGCACGGCGGAGCAGCTCTACGACCGTCCAGCCTCGCGCGCGGTGGCCGAGTTCATAGGTCGTGCGGCGCTCGTGCGAGGGACGTTCGACGGGCAGTCGGTCACGATCGCGGTGGACGGTGCGGCGGAGCGCTTTCGCGCGGCACCCGCGGCTGGAGTGGCTTCCGGAGACGTACTGGCCGTGCTCAGGCCCGATGCTCTCAGCTTCGCACCACGCGACAGCGAGGCCGGTTGGCCGGGCGAGGTCGTTTCCCGCCGATTCGCCGGCGCTCTCATCGCCTACCACGTGCTGCTGTCAGGCGGCATCGACGTGGAGCTGCACAGCACGGAGCGCGGTGTTCAAGAGGGCGAGCGTGCGCGCGTTCGTCTCACTCGGGAGCCGGTGGCGGTGGTGTCGCCATGAAGCCGGCGTCGCGACCGACGCCGCTGGCTTCCGATGCGCGCGAGGTGGCGCGTGCATTCGAGCGAGAGGCTCGGCCGGCGCGTCACATGACGCGCACCTTAGGCACCTGGCTGCTCGCCGCGCCGGTGCTGGCGCTGCTGCTCTGGACCGTCGTCTATCCCAACGCGTCGGTCGTGATCGGAAGTCTTGGCAACGGACTTCAGCACTGGCGGGAGTTCATCGAAAGTCCAGGAGACCGAGAGGCGTTGGTCTCGACACTGCTGATCTCGGTCGGCTCGGTCATCGCGGCCACGGCAATCGGCATCCCGCTGGCGTTCCTGCTGACGCGGTTCGAGTTCCGAGGCCGGCGACTGCTGAGCGCGATCGCCACGCTGCCAGCAGCGCTGCCGCCGCTGGTGGGAGTGGTCGCATTCCTCTTCCTCTATGGGGAGAGCGGCGTCGTGACGCGTTTGGTCCAGACGGCGCTTCGGCTCGACAACGCGCCGTGGACCTTTACGGGGATCTGGGCGATCATCGTCGTCCACGCGTACACGATGTACGTGTTCGTTTTCCTCTTCGTGTCGGCCGGGCTCGAGCGCTTCGACACCTCACTCGACGAGGCGGCGGCCGGACTGGGCGCATCGCGCGCGCACCGCCTGCGGCGGATCACGCTGCCGCTGCTCACGCCATCGATTGCCGGCGCAATGCTGCTCGTCTTCATGAACTCGTTAGGCTCCTTCTCGGCGCCCTACGTGTTCGGCGGCGGCATGCGCGTGCTGTCGACGCAGATCTATGCGTCGAAGCTCAACGGCGCGATGGGATTGGCGCTGGTCGAGACGACCGTGCTGGCAACCAGTGCAATCGCGGCGCTGGCACTGCTTCGCTGGTTCGAGCGGCGACGAACGTACGCGATGACGGGGAAGGGGCGCGTGACGCGCAGTGTCGTACGCTCGCCATGGATTCGCGCGCTGAGCAGCATCGCGGCGCTGGTCGCCGTGGTCATCCTCATCTTGCCGCACGCGATGGTGCTGCTGGTGTCGTTCGCCCGTGATGGTGCGTGGACGACGCAGATTCTGCCGCCCGAGTACACGCTCGAGAACTTCCGCCGATTGGCGAGCGACAGCCAGCTTCTCGTTCCGATCCGAAACAGCGTGACGATGGCGGTGGTGGCTACGCTAGCGAACATCGTGATCTGCTTCCTGGCAGCTTACCTGATCGTGCTGCGCCGCTTCCGTGGACGCAGGCTGCTCGAGCTCCTGGTGGCACTGCCGTGGGCGATCCCGCCGACGGCAATCGCCTTGGGGTTGGCGTCGACCTTCAACGCGAACGATGCGGCGAGCTTGCGCGTGCTCCTCGTGGGTACGTTCTGGATCCTGCCGCTGGCCTACTTCATCCGCGGCATTCCGCTGGTCGCCACGGCGGCGGAAGGCTCGCTCAAGCAGATGGACCCTTCGCTCGAGGATGCCGCGCGCGGACTCGGCGCCTCGTGGCTGATGACGATGCGGCGCGTCGTGATCCCGGCCGCGCGTCCGGGATTGGTTGCCGGAGCGATGTTGGCCGCGGTGACCGCGGTCGGCGAGTTCGTCGCCAGCATCGTGCTGTTCACGCACGCCAACCGGCCGATCTCGGTGGAGATCCTGGCGCAGCTGCGGAACTTCGCCTTTGGCACGGCGGCAGCATACAGCGTGCTGCTGATCGTGTTGGTGCTGGCGATCGCGGTGGGCACGCGTTGGGCGGAGGGGAGGGTAGCGAGAGCCGAAGTGGTCGGCGCCGCCTAACTACTTGGCCAACGAGTCGCGCGAGAGCGGGATGAAGGTCAACGCGGCCCCGGGGGTCTCGCTCAGCGGCTTGAGCAGGTAGACGGGTCTGTCGGGCCACTGGGCGAGCAGGAGCGCGTTGCGCTCGTGCAGATCGCGGGCGTAGACATTCTCGCGCGAAAGTGCGAGCGGTACCAACGACGTGAACCCGGCTCGATCTTGGCCGATCCTCGTCAGGCAACGCGCGCTGTAGGTCGCTCCAGGTAGCACGCGCTCGGCGGTTCGAGGCGACAGCGGCGAGGGAACGACACGGGCCGAGTCGGCCGTGAGGGGCAGGAGCGCGGCCAGCGCCGCGGCGCCGCGGACGCCCGACCGCTCGAGCGCCGTCACGCGCTCGTCGAGCAGGCAGGTATCGGTGCGGCGATAAAGACGCGACGCATCCGGCCGGGAGATGCCTAACGAGTGCAGCCGCGCGAGCACCTGGGAGCCCCAGCTTTCGCGCACCAGCACCATGGCGTTGCGAACGCCGGCCGCTGCTGCCGCGCTGTCGGCATCCCATCGCATCTCGGGGGATGCCGCGGCATATAGCTTCGCGCGCGCCGGTACGAGCAGCACGACCGCCATGCCGATCGCTACCGCATACGCGTAGACCGCGGTGCGGAATGCGGTGCCGTCGCCGGTGCGCTCGCGGATGAGAGCAGGGAGTCGCGCCGACCAAAGAGCGAGCAGCGGAAGCAGCGGTAACATGAAGCGCGGTCCGAGATACTCGCCGTCGAACCAGTACGCGGCGTACAGCGAGACGAGCAGGCCGCTGCTCGACAGCAGGTAGCGATCGAGGCCGCTCGTGCGTCGACCGAGCGCGAACGCGATCAGCGCGGGGAGCAAGCAAGGGAGTGGGAGCTCGAAGAGATGTGTCTGGAGCGACCGGAAGTATCCGGCGACGAGCGTCAGTCCGCGCGCCGGTGTATGCATGACGCCGGACGGATCTTCATGAAAGCCGATTCCGTGCGCCTTCCCCCAGAGCACCTCGTAGCCGAAGCGCAGCGGCGCGCCGGTGGTTGCCGCGTTCACCAGACCCATCGCGATGAACGGGACGGCGACGCCGAGTCCGGCGGCGGCGAGCTCGCGCCAACGGGAGCGCTCGCGCAGCGTGCGCGCGCCGAGCCAAATGGCGGCAGGCAGCGCGAAGGCGAGCGCATCCACAGGCCGAATGGTTCCGGCCATTCCGAATGCGGCTCCAGCCAGCGCCGCGAGCGCGACCCGAGGCACGTTGGCGGTCGCCACGCGCAGCAGCGCCGCCATGCCTAACAAGATCCACATCAGCGCCGGCACGTGATTCATCGAGGTACCGGCCAGGAAGGCGAAGAATGGCGACAGCGCGAACAGAAGCGCCGCGCCCATTGCTACGCCCTGGCGCGGTTCGCACAGTCGCAGCGTGCTGAGCCACGCCATCGCCGCGACCGCACCACAGAGCGGCACCACGAGCCAGGCCATGCCGATCAATTCTCCGATCGCCAGCATCGCCGGTCCACCGGGAGGGAACTGACCGTACACCCGGCCACCGACATCGACGATGTGGTAGATGCTGAAGAACTCGGGATGTGCCGGCGCGGTTCGCCACAGCGCGCCGCCGGCGAAGATTCGCGCCTGAAAGCGCTGCGCCACCTCGTCGAGGTTGAGCGGCGTACGCTCGAAAACCATGAGCGAGATCGATGCATACAGCGCGAATGACAAGGCGCCGAGCATGAGCGTGCTGAATGCTTCGCGCGTGCTCAGGGCGTCGATCGCCCGCGCGAACAAACCGGCCGGCCAAAGCGTTGATATAGTACGGGAGAGGATCGCCAGGACGACGGCGATCCCGAGCACGGTTGCCGTGCCCGGCGCCCAGCGCGCCAGATCGGCGCGCTCCGTCGAGATCGCCAGCAAGAAAAGCGTGACGACGAGCGCGATGGCGAGGCGCGGCTCCACGGTCGGAGCACGCGTGCCAGACGCGACGCTCGAGGGTGCGGCCGGCGGGGCTGACGACGCGCCTGGAATGGGTGCATCGTACTGAGGCGAAGTCGTCTGGCGCATGAAGGTTGGGGGTCTGACACTTGGACGCGAGAGCCGAAGTGACGCAACGACGGGATGGTGCGACTGCGACAGCCGCTCCGACGTCAAGCAATCGACCCACCCGGCCGCGCGTGGTCATCATCGGTGGTGGCTTTGGTGGGCTCTACGCGGCGCGCACGCTGGCGAAGGCGCCCGTCGACGTGACTGTCATCGATCGAACGAATCATCACGTCTTTCAGCCGCTGCTCTATCAGGTGGCGACCGCCGTGCTGGCGCCGAGCGACATCGCGTCGCCCATTCGGTTCCTGCTGCGCAGGCAGAAAAACACGACCGTGCTGCTCGCGGAAGCGCGCGCGATCGATGTCGAGCGCCGCATCGTCTTCGTCGATGATGAGCGTCGAGAGATCCCGTACGATTTTCTCATCCTCGCAACTGGTGCGCGTCACGCGTACTTCGGTCACGACGAATGGGAGCCGTTCGCGCCGGGACTCAAGAGCATTCAGGATGCGCGGGAGCTACGGCGACGCTTCCTGCTCGCCTTCGAGATGGCGGAGAAGACCGATGACGAGGCGGAGCGCGCGGCCTTCCTCACGTTCGTGACCGTGGGCGGTGGCCCAACCGGAGTGGAGCTCGCCGGCATGCTTCCGATCGCGCGCAAGGGAATGCGGCGCGACTTCCGGCGAGCGGACACCGCTAACACGCGCGTCATACTCCTCGAGGCGGGCCCGCGTCTTCTCCCCGCCTTTCCCGAGAATCTCTCGGCTCGTGCGAAGCGCGATCTGGAGTCGCTCGGCGTCGAGGTCCGGACCGATGCGCGAGTCACCGACGTGACGCCCAATGGCGTAGCGATCGGCGAGGAGTGGATTCCCGCGCGTACCGTATTCTGGGCTGCTGGAAACGCGGCGTCGCCGCTCGGTCGTCAGCTGGGCGTGCCGGTCGACCGTGTGGGGCGCGTACCAGTGTTACCGGACCTCTCGATTCCCGGGCGTCCGGAAGTGTTCGTCATCGGCGATCTGTCGGTGTCACTGCGTCCCGACGGAACGCCAGTGCCGGGCGTCGCGCCGGCGGCCATGCAGCAAGGGCGCGCGGCCGCTCAGAACATCCAGCGGACGTTGCGCGGAGAGCGGCGCGCGCCGTTCCGCTATCGCAACAAGGGCGACTTGGCAACGATCGGCCGCCACCGCGCGATTGGTGACTTCGGCAAGTTTCACGTCACCGGATTCATCGCGTGGTGGTTCTGGCTGCTCGTGCACATCATGTATCTGGCGGGCTTCCGTAATCGCGCCAGCGTCCTGCTCGAATGGGCGTACGCCTACTTCACCTACGAGCGCGGCGTACGGCTCATTCCCGAGCCCGCGCCTCGGGCCACGGTGCCTAACGAGTCGCCGGAAGAAGCACGTCCGCGCGAAGCGAGTCGCGTCTGAGGGACATCGTCGCCCAGTCGATGTAGGTGTAGAATTCGCGCGCGGTGTGCGTGCTGCGCGGCAGCGAACCGCAGCCGTCCGAGTAGGTCACGAGCACCGCGTTCCCCAGACCGAATCGGTATCGCCGCCCGCCCTCGACACAAGGCACATCGATCGCGGGGCGTTGGGTGACGCCCGCATGGGTCGCGGCCGCGTATCGGCTCAACGTCGGCCCCGTCCCCTGCCACGCCTGCTTCACTTGATAGGGAGACGCGACCACGATCGTGTCGCCTCGCGTGTCGCCGGCGAGAATGTTCGCCACTTTCGCGTTGACTACGCGCTTGGCGGCACTCTCGCGCGCGCTCTGCGTCGCATTGAGCGCGTGATACACCAGCGCGACCAGCACGGCGGTGTACGCGAGCAAGGTGCCGCGCTGCCAGCGCCGCTCGATCTCCTCGAGCGCGATCACCAGCAGAAATGCGGCGCCGAGCAAGAACGGGAGGCCATAGAAGTGCTCGAACTTGGGCCACGGCAGATAGAGCAGCGCCGCGACCGCCGGAAGCGACATGGCCAGCGCCACTTTCGTCCACGTCTCGCGTCCAGCGCGGCGGCTGACAGCGCACAGGAAGCCGGTCAGCAGCACTACTGCCAGAAGAAGGTTGCCAGGGAAGAGCAGCGGCTGGAGCAAGAGCATGCGCGCGACCAGCTCGAGGTACCACGCCGGTGACAGCGACGTCGTCCCGTACGAGGCGGTGAAGCTCTGTGTGGAGGCGCCGACTGCGGCGAGCACGATCGGCACCGACGCCGCGACGCACGCCAGTACGGTGACGAGCACCAGACGAATCGAGCGTGCGTCCACGCGTGGCACGTCGAAGCGTTCGTCGCGCCGGGTAGTCGCCAGAAGAAGCACGAAGGGTGCGCACGCAGCGAGCATTTCCTTGGTGAGCATCGCCAGCGCGAGTGCGATGGCAATGACGACGGCGTCCCTTCTCCATCGCGTGCTCGTCTGATAGCCAACCGCAAGGTGGGCAGCCACCAGCACGAACGCCAAGCCGAGCGGCTCCGCCATCGTTAGGCGGGTGAAAGCGACGGACGCGGTGTTGGCGACCAGAAACAGGCCTGATGCAAGCATAGCTGCTGCGGCGCTCGCGCCAAGCCGGCGCAGGAGCGCGAACGTCGCACCAATGATGCCGAGCATTATTGTGAAGCGCGCGAGGTACCAGGCCGCCGGATTGTCTCCGAGAACGGTCCACTTGAGCGACAATCCCGCGTAGACGAGCGCGTTGAACCGGCCCTGCTCGACGAAGTAGTGCCTGACGAGCGCCGACACGCGCGCGACGTACGACTCGTTGCTCGTGAGCAGCGGGAGGAATTCGGAGAAGTCGAGGATGTCGAACGGGTGCGATTCCCAGGGCCGGTACATCACGAGGGCGACGATCAGGAACAGCGCGCTCCCGACGAGATACGCCGGTACGGCACTCCGCGCACGCCGGTTGACTGCGTCGGCCGGAACGTCGGTGGCGGCAAGAGTCGTCGAAGGGGGCACCGGAATGGTCCTGGTTGTCGGGATGACCGAGCTAAGTTGCGCCGTGAGGGGCGCTTGGGCGCGCCGATCTGGTTGCGCGAGCACTCCCTGAGCCGTCAAGGAAGAGCACTGGATGGACGCGCCGCGGCCGCGAGGGTCAAACGCCGAACGCGCCAGCCTCTTTGACCATCGCCTCCCGTCTCAGCCCGGAATGATCCAGAACAAGCGCATCCTCCTCACCGGCGGCGCCGGTTTCATCGGCACCGCGCTCGCTCGCCGGCTCGCCGCGCACAATCAGGTCGTCATCCTCGACAACTGTCATCGCAACTCGCTGAAGGACAGCGGGCTGCTCCCGCATTGCAACATCCAGATGGTCGAGGGCGATGTCCTCGATCCAGACTCGGTGCGCGAAGCGATGGACCGCTGTCAGATGGTGGTGCACCTGGCGGCGATCGCCGGCGTCGACACTGTGCTCAAGATGCCGGTGACGACGATGAAGGTGAACATCATCGGGACGTACAACGTGCTCGAAGCGGCCGCCGAAGTGCGGACCATGGAGCGGTTCATCGACTTCTCCACGAGTGAAGTATTCGGCAGCTACGCCTACAAAGTGCGCGAGGGTGACATCACGGCGCTCGGCGCAGTAGGCGAAGCGCGGTGGACGTACGCGGTGAGCAAGCTCGCCACCGAGCACATGGCGCATAACTACCACAAGCAGTTCGGTCTGCCGGCGCTGTCGATCCGCCCGTTCAACATCTACGGTCCGGGCCAGGTCGGCGAGGGCGCGATCCACCGCTTCATCGTGCAGGCGATCAAGGGCGAAGACATCACCATCCACAATGATGGCAGTCAGATCCGCGCTTGGTGCTATGTTGAGGACATGGTGTCCGGCATCTTGGCCGGACTCGAGCGTCCCGAAGCGGTGAGCCATTCGTTCAACATCGGCAACCCCCGAAGCGTGGTGACGATCTACAACCTGGCGCAGCTCATTCGGCGTCTCAGCAATTCGTCGTCGCAGATCAAGTTCGTCGACTGGAACAACGTCGACGTCGAGCTTCGTATCCCGAACATCGAGAAGGCGCGCAGCATCCTTGGCTTCGAGCCCGCCGTCGACCTGGAGGAAGGGCTAACGCGCACGATCGAGTGGTATCGCACGAGGATGGCGGCGTGATCCGTCTCGCGCTCCCGGAGATCGACGAGCGCGACATAGCCGCGGTGGTGGAAGCGCTGCGCTCGGGATACCTGGTGCAGGGCGCACGAGTTCGCGCATTCGAGGAGCGCGTGGCGCGCACGGTGGGAACCAGCCATGCGGTCGCGGTGAGCAATTGCACCGCCGCGTTGCAGCTCGCGTTGCTCGCGCTCGAGATCGCGCCTAACGACCGGGTGGCCGTGACCACGTACTCCTGGCCGGCCACCGCCAACGTGATCACGCTGTGCGGCGCGCAGCCGGTGTTCGTCGACATCGACGCTCGCACCTTCAACATGGATCCGGGCCGGCTGGAGCAGGTGTTGGCGAACGATCGCCGCATCCGCGCGGTGTTGCCGGTGCACGCGTTTGGTGGGATGGCGGACATGCCGCGCATCATGGAAGTTGCGGCGAGCTACGACGTCCCGGTGATCGAGGATGCCGCCTGCGCGCTCGGCGCGCGTCTACGGCAACGATCGGCCGGCCAGTGGGGGCGCGTGGGGTGCTTCAGCTTCCATCCACGCAAGGCGGTCACCACCGGTGAAGGTGGAATCATCGCTACGGATGACATGACGATCGCCAACCGCACGCGCGCGCTTCGCAACCACGGGCAGGATCCGTGCGCAACGGCGCCCGACTTCGTCATGCCTGGGTACAATCTCCGAATGACGGAATTCCAGGCCGCGCTCGGAAGCACTCAGATGGACAAGCTGGATTCGATCATCGCTGCTCGACGGGAGCGGGCGGCGCGCTACGACGCGCTCCTGGCAGACAGCCCGATCACAGTGCCGAACGCGAGCGAGCCCGACGCCCACGTCTTTCAATCGTACGTCGTCTTGGTTCCGCCTAACTCGGCGGCGCGACGCGATGCGATCATCGCCGAGATGCGGGCCGAGCGCGTCGAGGTGACGATCGGCACGCACCACATGCCGCTCACCAGGTACTTCCGGACGACGTACGGTTACAAACCGGGCGACTTCCCGGTGACGGACGATGTTGCCGCGCGCGCGATCACGCTCCCGCTGCATACGCGCCTGACGAGTGCGGAGCAGGAGCAGGTGGTTCGCAAGCTCGTGGCCCGGCTCTGATCGGCGAGCCAGCGTTGGCCCGCGTCGCCTTTCTCGGAAGCAAAGACACGGGGCTGGCCGTGTTGCGAACGCTGCTCGAGCTGGTTCATTCACCGCACCAGCTCGTCGGCGTGGTGACGCCTGACGATCGCGCCGATGCGCGCTCGCGGATGCCGCAGCTGGAAGACGCAGTGACTGGTCGGATGCCGTTCGTCGTCGCGTCGTCACGCGGCGATACGGAGCGTGCGCTCAACGAGTGGCGGCCTTCGATCGCGTTCGTCGTCGGTTGGTACTCGGTCCTCCCACTCTCGAGCTACCCGGACACGGCGTTTTACGGCTTTCACTATTCGCCGCTTCCGCGCTATAGAGGGAACGCCCCGGTCGTGTGGCAGATCCTGAAGGGGGAGCCGGAAATCGGGCTGACGCTCTTCCGATTCTCCGAGGGGATGGACGAAGGGGATATCGTAGCTCAGGAGAGTGTGCCGCTGCACGAGGATCAGGGGATCGGCGATGCGCTGACGCTCCTCGATGCCCGAGCGATCGACATGCTGCGCGAGCATCTATCATCGGTGCTCGACGGAACGGCACGACTCACCCGCCAGGACCATACGAAGGCGACGTACGTCGGGGCGCGTGTACCGGAGGATGGTCTCATCGACTGGACGCTGCCGGCGCGCGAGATCCACAATTTCGTACGCGCGCAAACGCATCCCTATCCCGGCGCCTTCACCACGCTGCCGGATGGACGTACGCTGCGCATCTGGCGCACGCAGGTCGATCCCCGAAGCTATTTCGGGTTGCCGGGCGCGGTAGCCGAGCGGCACGACGGCGCCGTGGTCGTCACCTGCGGCGAAGGAGCACTGCGTATTCTCGACGCACAGATCGACGGCCAGCCGCCGTCGGCGCCGGAGACCATGCTCAAGAGCATCAAGATCCGGCTGGGCCGAGCGCGCAAGGAATGACCGAGCTAGCAACCGCGCCCCTCGTGTCCGTCATCGTGATGGCGTACAACGAAGCAGCGAGCCTCGAGAACGTCGTGCGAGAAATCGACGGCGTGCTCGACCGCGCCGCACCTCGGAGCGAGATCGTGATCGTCGATGACGGAAGCAGCGATCGCACCGGCCGGATCACCGACCTCTTGTCGAACGCGATGCCACGGGTGCGCGTCATTCACCACCGGCCTAACAAGGGTCTAGGCGGA
>DATFBY010000068.1:0-52512 GCA_035253585.1 Gemmatimonadaceae bacterium
CCTCATCCGTTGTTTCGTCGTGCTTTAGCACACGACGTGTCGGGTAAGCCAGCGGAATCCCTTCCGACCGCAGTCGATCGAGCAGCCGCAAGGAAATGGCCTGCTTGATGTCCATGTGCACGTTGAAGTCGGCCGTCATCACGAAGTAGACGCCCTCGAACACGATCCCCACGTCGTCGAATCGGTCGAGGTGCGCCCGGTCGAAGCGCACCTGTTCTTCCGTCTGAATCACATCACGCATGACGCCGGCGATCGCCTCGAGCTGCTCCGTCGGCGTCTCATGCGGCACGCGGATGAGCAGCACGACACGGCGCTCCGCCATTCGCCGATAGTTTCGTATGCGACTCTGCAGCAGGTTGGAGTTCGGGAAGATGATCTCTTCCCCATCGACGCCTCGCAGGCGCGTCGTCTTGATGCCGACGTGCTGCACCGTGCCGGTGAACTGGTCGACTTGAATCGTGTCGCCGACGGCGAACGGTTTGTCGAGGACGATCGCCAGTGCGGCGAACACGTCGCCAAGGATGTTCTGGACGGCCAGCGCGACGGCGATGCCGCCAATACCGAGCCCGGCGATGAGCGCGGTGACGTCGATGTCGAAGGTGTCGAGCGCCACCAGCAGCAGCACCGTCCAAAGCAACACGCGCAACGCAAAGGACAGCGCACGCACGGTCCCCTCGGCCCGACCGCGCTCCACATGCTCGCGCCGACTGACGACACGCTCCGCCCAGAATCGGATGATCGCGCTCACCCATAGTCCGATCTGCGCGAACAGCGCAAGCGTGCCGGCGGCGACGAGGAGCCGCTCGACGCGCCCGGTGAGCGGCACGGTTTCGGCCAGCACGCGACTCACCGCGAAGACAGCGAGCATCAATGGTGAGCGCCGCAGCAGCGCGACTACCGCATCGTCGGCGCCCGTCTGCGTTCGCTCGGCAAGCGCCGCGAGCCGACCCAACAGAACGCGCCGCAGTACGTATATCGCAACGACCGCGATTGCCGCAGCAGCGAATGCGGTCATCCACGACGCGAGAGACGCGCCGAGGATCGTGCGATCGGTGGATTGTAGGAGGGTCATCTCGTCGAGAGTGTGCGAGTCGCAACATGCGTGGCGCGCAGGGATCGCGCCACCAGGCGTAGTCCTTGCACCGCGACCACGTGCTCGATTGGAGGTACAGCGTGAAGATCACCCTGCTGTCGGACGAGCGCTTGCGCCTCGATGACTCACCGGGTCCGCTGACGATCGAAGCGGAGTCGGCCGACATGACGTATTCGCCATTTCACATGGTCGCCAGCGGGCTTGCCACCTGCACTCTGGCGGTCCTGCACTCCTGGGCTTCGCACGCGGGGATCGCGACTGATGGACTAGCCGTCGAAATCGGATGGCAATTCGCGGAGAAGCCGCATCGCGTCGCCAATTACGACGTGGTGCTGCACTGGCCCAAGTTGGCGGACGAGCGTGCGCCGGCGGCCAGTCGCGCCGCGGCGCTTTGCGCGGTGCACAACACCCTCGCTCACCCGCCATCGATCACCGTGGAGGTAGAGGAGTGACGACCAAAACCGTTCCTGTCGTGCGGTTCATTTTCGGCGGGAAGGAGCAGACGACGACGAGGCACGCGCGTCCGTACACCGTCGTGTATGACGGCAACTGCAAGGTGTGCGGCCGTCTTGTCAAGCTCCTCGAGAAGTGGGATTCGAACCGTCAGATCGAAACGGTCGCGTCACAGAACGCGTCGGTGCAGGCGCGCTTCCCCTGGATACCCGCGGAGGCGTACACGCAAGCGGTGCAGCTCATCGGCCCGGGCGGGCGCACATGGCAGGGTGCGTACGCAATCGAGCGACTACTCGACATTCTCCCGCGCGGTGGTCTGATCTCGTGGATCTTCAAGATCCCGTTCGTCGGTTGGTTGGCCGACAAGTTCTACCGCTGGTTCGCGCGCAATCGCTACAAGTTCGGCTGTGGTGAGCACTGTCAGCTGCGTCCCGAGCAGCTCGATTACGTCGGCGCGGTGGAGAAGTCAGCAGCGCCGCAGTAACCCGACCATCAGCGCTGCATGTGCTCCTGATTCTCTTCGCGCTTTCGCTGCGTGACGAGATCGGCGACCCAGCCTTCGACTCGCGTCGCCTGCTCTTCGTCGAGCGCTTCGCTCTCGGTTTGCACGCCGTCGGCAGCGCGCCCACCGCTGACGTCGACAATTCGCTGCACGAGTGACGACCACGTCGCACTCTTTACGAAGCGCCCGAGCGTGGACATCGCAATTCGGTCGATCGTGGAGCCCGCACGATCGTAGCTCTGAACCTCGAATCGCACAGCGTCGCCACGCTCCTCGAAGAGAAATCGGACGGCGCCCGCGAGCGGGTGTCCCTCGAGGGTTACCAGCGTCATGGACCGGTCCGACACCTCTTCCACTCTCACTTGCACGTTCCCCCGGAAGGGCAGCGCCATAGTGATCGTTGCCCCCTCTTCGATGCGTGTCGGCGTTCCAGGCTCGGCGCCGATCTCCATCGTGTCCGGCGTGAGCGTGGCGAAGTGATCGCGCAGTAGACGGAAGAGCTCGTCAGGCGAGTACCGGCTCCCGTAGATGTCCGCCCAATAGCGGCGACGAAATAGCCGGCCCACTCCGTCCGACGGAAGCTTTTCAGGCTGTGCGTCGGCCAGACGCCTCAGTCCTTCGACCAGCGGCGTCGGCGTCACGTGCAGCACCTCGGTGAGCGCGTTGACGCCGTTCGGTGGAATGACGTTCTCTTCAACGAGCATCGTCACCTGATCGGCGCTGATCGGCGCATCGACGCCGAACACCGACGCCATCTTCGACCCCGTGCTCGCCAACCAGCTCGGCACCGGGATGCGCGCGCGCTCCTTCCCGGTGATCCGCTCGAAGTGAGCAATGACCTCGTCCATTGTGGTGATCTCGGCGCCGGCGACGTCGAGCGAACGCCCAGACAAATCGGTGCGCTCGAGAACGTTGGCGAGCGCAACGGCGAGATCGTCGGCAAGGATCGGCTGAAAGGGTTGGTCACCGGCATCGATGACGGGAAGCGCGGGAAGCGTTCGCACCATGGTCAGCAGCATCGACAGCTGCTCGTCACCCGGACCATAGACGTTGCCGGGGCGCACGATGGTCCAGTTCCCCGGCCAACGCTCCACCAATTCCTCGGCTTCGCGCTTGGTCCGATGATAGTCGCTCGTGCCGCGCTCGGCGCCTAACGAGGAGACGTACACGAACCGGCGGATACCAGCACGCTCCGCCTCGACGAGCATGTTCCGCGTGCCGTCCACGTTGACCGCTTCGAGCGTCGCATCGGGTGATTCGGCGCGCACGATGCCGACGATGTGGAGCACCGCCTCGCACACATCAGCGCAGCCGCTGACGGTGGTCGCGTCGGAGACCGTACCCTCGAAGGGCTCCACGCCGTCGGGGAATTGCGCGGCGTCCCGCCTCGCATGGCGAGAGAGTAACCGAACCTGGTGCCCGCGCTTCAGCAGCTCTCGTACGGCGGCAACGCCTACCACGCCCGTCCCGCCCGTAACCAACACCTTCATTGTACCTCATCGCGTCCTGCGTCGAACGCGAGGAGTAGCAGATCAGGTGCCAGCCATTCGCGAGCGCGCGTGCATCACGCGCCCGATGCTCGGCTCCTCACTCGCGCCGTGCTGCCGCAGCCGCCAGTGCTCGAGTGGATCGCACGCGTCGAGCGCGCGAGCCGCGAGCAATCGGCGGCGACGAGCGAGACGTTGGAAGGCCTGACGAATGCGCCGCTCATGACCGCCATCCCCTGGTCGGATGAGAGTAAGTCCGTTTCGATGAATGGAGCGTCGAGGGCGCCCGTCGTGCACCAGTCGGATCATCGTGATGAGCGAATGCGCTTACGCGTCGAGCCGGTCTTCGCGCTCGCGAGGTCGTCGCACCGGCGCGCGAGGCGCGGACGAGGTATTGGATCGCGAGCCGGCGCGCGCGAGCCGCGCCTGACGATCGCCGGAGACGAGAGGACGCTCGTCGCCGTTGCGCGAAGCGCGGTCACCGCGCGCGGCCAACCCGTCGAGCTCGTCACACGCGTCACAGTGATGGCAACGCCATTCCGCGTCGACCTCCTCACCGAAATACTCGAGGATGAAGCGGGCTCGACAGCGGAGCGACTGGCTGTAGGTGATCATCGCGTCCAGCTTCACGCGATCCATCATGCGGCGCTCCTCGTACGACGTCAGGTCGGCGCTGAGATCGACTTGCGTAAGGCGATCAGCCATACGCTCCCAGCTGCCGCCACGATGCTCGCGTACCAGGCCATGCCGCTTGAGGAGCATGAAGGTGATCCGCGCTTTTCGAGCTGGAACGTCGGCTTGTTTCGAGAGCTGATCGAGAGACACCGGCGTCATGCGCGGATGCTGCTCCAGTGCGATCGCGACGCGCGCGGCTTCTTCGATCTCCGGATACTTGCCGCCGAGGAAGTACGACTGGATCCGTCTGTCTTCCACCCGGTAGAAAAGCGTGCAGACCGCCGGGAGCCCATCGCGTCCCGCGCGACCGGCTTCCTGATAGTACGATTCGATCGAGCCGGGAAAGTGATAATGCACGACGAAGCGGATGTCCGGCTTGTCTATGCCGAGTCCAAAGGCGTTGGTGGCAACCATCGCTTGGAGCTCGCCCGCCATGAAGCGGTCTTGTGACGCCTTTCGTTCGGGGGCCGGCATCTTCCCGTGGTAGAGACCCACGTGGAAATCGTCGGCCAGTTGCTCGTAGAGGCGCTCCGCTTCCTTGACCGTGGCGACGTAGATGATGCCCGTGCCGCCGCTGTGGCGAAGGACGCGCACCAGCTCCTGATCCTTCACGGCGGTGTTGACCGTACGGCGAACCTCGAAGCGCAGGTTCGGTCTGGCGAAGCCGGTGATGGTGACGGTCGGGTCGCGCATGCCGAGCTGCCTAACGATGTCGTTGCGCACCTCGGCGGTGGCGGTGGCGGTCAGCGCCAGAATGGGCGGACGTCCGAGTCGCTGCGCGATCGAGCCGAGGACGAGGTAGTCGGGGCGGAAGTCGTGTCCCCAGTGGCTCACACAATGCGCCTCGTCGACGACGAAGAGGCTCACCTGGCGTGTGAGAAGCCGGTCGAAGAAATCGCGATCCTTGAATCGCTCCGGCGTCAGATACAGGATCTCCCCTTCCCCTTCCTTCACCTGCCGCTGCATCTCGCGCGCTTCGGCCGTCGAGAGATGCGAGTGCATCGCCAGCGCATCGACACCCTGGGCAGCCAGCTTGTCCTGCTGATCTTTCATGAGTGCGATCAGCGGGCTGACGACGACCGTCAAACCAGGCAGGAGAAGCGCGGGCAGTTGGTAGATGATCGACTTTCCACTTCCGGTGGGCATCACGACGAGTGCGTCGCGGCCTTCCAGAAGCGGATAGATCGACTCCCACTGCCCGTGCTGAAATTCTTCATGCCCGAAGCGCTGGCGCAGGACGTCGTGCGCCTTCGCTCGGGTGACTGTCCGAGTCGGCACGGGGGCGCGTAAGGCAGGTTTCGTTCCCAAGCATCGAGATTCGAGATTCGAGATTGGAGATTCGGCGAATTCAGCCAAATCTCCCCGAATCTCCAATCTCGAATCTCGAATCTCGATGCTAATCGCTCTCCGGCCGGCCGAACATCAGTTGTATCAGCGCTCGGTCTTCGGGGCGACAGAAGATGTACACGTGATCGCCCGGCTGAAGCGTCGTGTTTCCTTTCGGTGCAACCAGATCCTGACCGCGCACGATCAGCGTTGCCGCGGCACCTTCCGGGAACGGCAGATCGGACATCTGCACCCCGGACACCGCCAGAGCCGGATCGACATAGAACGACATGAGATCGCCGGTGAGCGGCTGCATCGACTCGATCTCCAGCACCGCTCTCGGTGACGGCGGCTCGGCGACCTCGAGCTTGAGCAGACGCGTTATGGCCGGGACAGTCCCTCCCTGCACCAACACGCTCACCACCACGATGAAAAACACGACGTCGAAGATCTGGCTCGCGACCTCGACGCCAGCCATCACCGGATACGTCGCCAGAATGATCGGCAACGCCCCGCGAAGTCCAACCCAGCCGATGAAGCCAATCTCACGCGGCGGATATCGAAAGGGCGCCAGGCACGCCAAGACGGCCAGCGGACGCGCGAGTAGCGCCAGCGCGAGCGAGAGCGCTATGCCGAGCCAGAATACTTCGAGGATCCGCGATGGGAATACCAGCAATCCGAACATCAGGAACATCACGATCTGACTCAGCCAGGCGAGCGCATCGTGAACGCGGAGCAGACCGCCGCGGAACGGCAGCGTCCCATTCCCGAGTATCAGCGCCGCGATGTACACGGCCAGAAATCCGCTCCCGTGCAGCAGCGTCGGAACGCTGAAACTCAGGCACGCCAGGCCGAGCGTCAGCGCCGGATACAGGCCGCTCGCTGGCAGTCGGATCTTCATCAACAGTGCGCGGCCACCGAAACCCGCCGCCAATCCGAGGGCCGTGCCCACGACCAGTTCGAGGAGGACATCGCCGAACATCAACCACGGATTGACGCTCGCCGGATCGAGCACCACTTCGGTGGTTGCGATGGTGAGAAGAACGGCCATCGGATCGTTGATCCCCGACTCCGCTTCGAGCGTGAGACCAACCCGTCGCTTGAGATGCAGCCCGCTGCCGCGAAGCACCGAGAACACGGCGGCGGCGTCGGTGGAAGACACCACCGCGCCGAGTAGGAATGCCGCGGGCCATGGGAGGCCGAGCAGGTGCGCGGCGATGGCGAGGAATCCGGCGGTGAGCACCACGCCGACCGTCGCCAAGGTTCCTGCCGCCGCCGCGTATCGTCGAAGCTGCGGGACGGGCGTGTTGAGGCCGCCGTCGAACAGAATGAGAACGAGTGCAACCGTTCCCACGCGAAATGCCGCTTGATAATCCTCGAACGGAATGCCGCCGATCCCTTCGGAGCCCGCCAGCATCCCGAGTCCGAGGAAGATGAGCGTGATTGGGACGCCCGCGCGCAGCGAGGCGCGACTGAACACCACGCTGATCACCAGGAGCGCACCGAAGACGCTCAAAATGACCGCGGTCAGCAGAGGCTCACGCGGAAGCATGCGGAATTATACGGCGCCCTGCCCTGCTCGGCGCGGGCCGCTGCTCAACGGATTGGCGGCGCAGATCGTGCGAACCAAGGACGACGGCCGGGTGGCGGCCAGCCTTGGACAGCTCAATTCCGGAGGAGCGATGGCACAGATTCAAATCGAGCAGCGGCGTGGATTGGGATGGCTGTGGATGATCATCGCCATCGTCGTCGTCGCGCTCGCCATTTGGTTTTTCATGACGCGTAACGACGCGTCGACGGCACCCGAAACGACCGCGCCCGCGACTCCGACGTCGATCGATGCGCACGCGCCGCCCGTACCGGCGGCCGCTGCCTGACGAGCATACAACCCTCACGCTAGGAGGAAGCAGATGGCCAAGAAGAAACGCAGCACGCGTGCGGGACGTGATGTCGCCGGCGTCGGCCCGGACGTCCGGCAAACGCGGCATCTCACGCCGCTCCGCGAGCTCAAGAAATTCCGCGTCGCCTCCGGTGAGCCCGACATTCGCGGCTGGCCAGTGTTCACGTCGAGCGGCCGCGAGCTGGGCGACGTCGAAGACCTGCTGGTCGATACCACCCGCGGCGAAGTCGTGATGCTCGACATCGACATGCGCGGCACCGATCGGCACTCGCTCGCGCCGCTGCGCGCTGCGTGGATCGATCGTGCGACGAAGCGTGTCGTGCTCGACGGCGCGCAGTTCAACGCCGACGAGGAGTTTCCCTCGCTCTCTCGCACCGACACCTTGAGCGACGACGACGTGAAGCGGTTCGGCGACCGGTATCGCTCGACCTACGGCGATCGGGCGCTGGCCGAGAACGAGGACCTCCGACTGCGGCACAAGGGCGATGAATTGAGGTTCGGACGACGCGCCAGCGATGACGTCGTCGTCGAGCGCCGCCCGCTTCCCGCCGACGACCCCGACTGGCAGCGGCCGGAGGACGAGAGCGCCGATTGGCGGGACGTTCGACTGGCGCAGCCAGAATCCGGAAAGGTGGTGGAGGAGGTTGTCGTTAGGCGGCGGGTCGTCGACCCGACCGAAGCCGATCGCGTCGCCCGCGAGGAGAAGCGTTAGGCATGGCTACCAGGGAACGTCGGCGTCTCGACCGTGGCCACTTTCACTTGATGAGAGATCTGCTCTTCAAGCTGATCCGGACCATTGGACGTCATGCATCGGGTTTCTATACGGCGTTCGGAATCTTCCTGGTTGTCGGCGCGACCGTAGCGGCACTCGGCACGTGGGCGTTCGCCGAGCTGGCGGGCCACGTTCAATCGGGAACGACACAGCGGTTCGATGAGGCGGTGCTGACCTGGATGGGTCAGCACCGCATAAGCTGGATCGAGCGGTCTCTATTGGAGATCACCGCGTTAGGCACGGCGCTCGTAGCGTTCGTGGTCGTCGGAACGGCGGGCGCATTCCTGTATTTCACGAACCACAAGTACTCGACCTTTCTGCTGCTGTTCTCGACCGCCGGTGGGATCATTCTCAACAACATCCTGAAGCTGGCCTACGATCGCGATCGGCCGAGTGTGTTCACCTGGTCGACGCATGCGTCGAGCAGCTCGTTTCCCTCGGGCCACTCGATGAGCGCCGCGGTGGTCTACGGTACGATCGCGTTCTTGCTCGCGCGCCTCCAGCCGAAGCGCTGGTCGCGCGCGCTCACAATCACCGTGGCGCTCCTGCTCGTCGGGCTCATCGGCGTGAGTCGCCTCTACCTGGGCGTGCACTATCCGTCCGATGTGTTAGGCGGGGTGGTGATCGGTCTGGCCTGGGCGGGTTTCTGCGTGGCCGGTCTCGAGGCGGTGCGCACCTATGCCAAGCGCTTTCGCAAGACGTCGCAGCTGGCACACGAAGCGGACATCAACAATCCGCCGAAGAACGCGGAGATTGCGCGGTGACCTCGCCCGTGCGCGTGGAGGGGGCCGAGCATCCGCCTGCGCCCCCCGAACGCGCCCGGTGGGGTCTGCTGATCGGCGGATGGATTCTCACGCTCATGCTGGCCGCCGCGCTCGCTCTGAGTCTGGTGAGCACAGGCGATTGGGGTGTGGGGCTGCCGTGGGAGCACAGCGTACTGCGCGCCTTCGACGACCCGCTCCCACGATGGCTCGACATCGTCATGCTGATCGTCCCGTGGTTCGGCACGAACATCACGCTGCTGCCGATCACGCTGCTCACCGCGGCGTGGCTGTATTGGAGAAAGCACCGGTCCGATCTGGCAGCGCATCTCGTCGCCACTCATGCCGGCGTCTTTGCGCTCACGATGCTCGGGAAGATGCTCTTCGATCGACCACGTCCCGCGCTCTGGGAGCATCGGGGACAGTTCGCGCACGCCTCGTATCCGAGTGGTCATCTCATCGCCAGCGTCGCGATCCTCTTTACGTATGCGGTGCTCCTGCACCGTGCGCGCGGCTGGCGATGGCCGTTCGTGGTGGCCGCGGTGATCCTCCTCATCAGTGCGTACTCGAGGATCTACCTCGGCGTGCATTGGCCGAGCGATGTCATTGCTGGACTGCTGATGGGCGCGGCGTGGCTCGCCGCGACTCTTCGTGCGTTTCCTCCCCGCGTGGTTGACCGCACTAGGGAGGCGAGTTAGCATGTGCCAGCCGCACTGGTTCCACTCACCGTTGCGTTGTCCGACGGCTCTCGAGGCCGTCGTTGCGCGTCAGCAATGCCCGTCGTCTCACTGCACACCTTTGCCCGCGAGCGTTATGCGACACACTCCAGTGTGCCACATGATGAGGAAACTCGTTTCGCGTGTGATCGTCAGTGCGGGCTTTGCTCTCGTGCCGGCGATTGCGGCCGCGCAAGGACCCGCGCCCGGGCCTGCGCAGGCTCCTGAATCGCCGCCGCCGGCGCTCGCGATAGATACCACGCAGCGCGCCGCGCCCTTCGCCGCATTCAGCATCGCCGCGCTGTCCCTCCGCGATTCGCTCGTCGCCATGGCCCGCGCCCAGCTCGGACGCCGCTACGTTCTCGGTGGCGAGACGCCCGATCGCGGTTTCGATTGCAGCGGGTTGGTGAAGTACCTGACCGCCGCGCTCAACGTGAGGCTTCCGCGCACCGCCGCGCAGCAGGCCTCGTCAGGCGCCGCGGTCGCCAAAGACACCGCGAGCTTGAAGCCGGGCGACCTGCTGCTGTTCGGCAGCGGCAAGCGCATCTCGCACATTGGGATTTACACGGGCGAGGGGCGGTTCATTCACGCCAGCAGCGCGGCCGGCCGCGTGATCGAGAGCGTGTTGCTCCGGCCCCCTGGCCGACGTATCAAGCCTTGGCGCGGCGTCCGGCGAGTCGTGACCGACAGCACGGCTACGACAGTGCCGGCAGACGGCGGTCCCGCCTAACTACCGCTTCGACGCGCGGGCCGCGACGCCGGCGCCGTTGCCGCCGGTCGACTGACCGTCGACTCCACCGCGAGG
Source organism: Gemmatimonadaceae bacterium (assembly GCA_035253585.1). Lineage (GTDB taxonomy): Bacteria > Gemmatimonadota > Gemmatimonadetes > Gemmatimonadales > Gemmatimonadaceae > DATFBY01. The sequence goes on from DATFBY010000068.1 coordinate 10,491, forward strand.
CTGGCGCGACTCTGCGGAAAATCCAATCGGCTGAGCGAATCCACCAGCACCGCGGCGCGATTGGAGAGGTCGGGGCGCACGATCCCCGCCGCGCGCTGCACCGTCGGCCGAAGACGCGCATCGAGAACCTCACCCGATCGGCTCAGCGTGGCGCAGGCGAGCGCGCCCCTATTCATCGGCTCGGTGATCGAGAACGGACCGTAGGTCAGCAGATTGCCTAACGAGTAGAAGATCAACGCGTCGCCTCGCCATTCCGCGGCGCGCATGACGTGGGGACCGTGGCCGAAGACGAGCCGCGCGCCACTTTCCGCCGCCGCACGGGCGAACGCCACGACGTTGCCGCGATCGTAGCCCAGGAAGAGCTCGGTCGTGTCGCGAGCCCGCTGTGCCGATCTGCCCTCGGCGCCCATGTGCATGGTGACGATGACGCGCGGCGTGATGGCGGCCGCTCTCGACACGTGCCGTCGCACTCCGCTCAGGTCGCGCGGGTCGGGGCCGTTCGAGGTGCTGAATCCGAGGATTGCCACGGTGTCGCCGCGCGCGGTGCGCACCAACGTGGCGATGGTGTCGGCGCCGGTCACCAGAACCTCGGCGTCCGCCAGATGCCGAAGCGTAGCCGCGTATCCGTCGAGACCCGCGTCCTCCGAGTGATTGTTGGCGACGTTCACGATGACCGGAGCGCTGGTCAGTCCACGGAGTGCGCGCGCCGCGCTGATCGGCTGCCGCATCGCGTAGCACGCGGTCGAACGTGGACCGCACTTCTCGGGCGCCGTGCCTTCGCCGATGGCACCCTCGAGATTGAGAAGGACGACGTCGGCATCAGCCACCAGCAGACGCAACGGATCGAGCAGCGATGCCGGCTCCTCGAGCGCTCGAGGCCGCCGCGTGCTGCGGCTCCGTGCAACGCGGGCCCACGCGGTATCGAGGTTCGTGCCGAGCGTGACGTCGCCGCCGGCGCAGACACGCACCGCGCCACGCGGGGCATCGCTTGTCTCCTGCGAGGCTATCGGCTGCGCGGCGGCTGCGATGCCGAGCGCGACAAGTGCGGCGACAATCGAAGAAGCGGAGCGTGCGTCGAGACCCTTCACGAGCTCTCCAGAGGGGTAGAGGCCAGATTCTGGCGCATCTTATGCGACCCGCGACCCCGGATCATCGGGGATGATGAGCGAGGACGGCCATGCGATTGAGAATGCCGATTGAGCGCGAGCAGAACGAGCTGGACGTGTCGCAGGCGGCTTTTCGGGGCGCGGCGGCTGGCCTGATCGGCGGCGCAGCCGTGCTCCTGCTAAGCATGCTCGTGCGACGTGGCGTGCTCGCTACCGAAGATACGACAGACGACGAGTGGGCGCGCCTGATTCGCACCGCCGGGCGGAAGGCAGGGCTGAAGCTGAGCGCTCGACAGGTACGAGCCGCGCGTATGACGGCCCAGCTCACCTATTCGGCGATGGTTGGCGCCGCATATGGTATCGCGCGGACGAGGCGGCATCTGCCCGGCCCGTTGCGCGCGGCTCTCAACAGCGGCTTGGTGCATGCCGCAAGCTTGCCAGTGGTTGCCGACCTCAGACCGAAGAGACGAACGCCGGCACGCAAGCGGCGACGGCGCGAGCCGAAAGGTCTCGCCATCCCCGTCGGCAGTGCCGCGCTCTACGGTTTGACGACCAGCGCCGCATTCACCGCGCTACAGCGCGCGTAGTAACTATTGGTTCGCAGGCACGATGTGTTCGCTAGTGGGACGGCACTTCCCACGAGCGGGCATTGCGACGCCGTGCGTTACATCGTAACATAATTCATATCAACAGTTTAGGGCCGTCCCGAAGACGGCACGATCCTTCCTTAGTACTAGGCGGCTGCCAGCCCGGAGCCGGTACAACCCTCCAGGAGAGAAATTGGTCGACATCGCGCGCACGCCTCCGAACAAGAAGAGGAAGCGCTTCCTCTATATCGGCGCGGGCGTCCTCGTGCTGGGCGGAGTCACCGCCGCACTCGGCAGCATCGAGCCTGCTGCACCAACCGTGGAACGTGGACCCCTCTGGATCGACACCGTCAAGCAAGGCCCGATGGTGAGACAGGTGCGTGGTCCCGGCACGCTCGTGCCCGAACAGATCCGGTGGATTTCGGCCGTTACTGCGGGTCGAGTGGAGCAGATTCACCATCGCCCACCCGACTCGGTGACCGACACCACGCTACTGCTCGAGCTGAGCAATCCCGACGTCCAGCTCCAAGCGCTCGAAGCTCAGCGCCAGCTCAGCGCCGGCGAAGCACAGCTCGTCAGCCTCCGCACCACGCTTGCGACGCAACGCCTCAATCAGGCGGCGGTCGTTGCGCAGGTGCGCGCGCAGGCGCAGGAAGCTGAGCGTCAGGCGAACATGGCGCGCTCACTCGACAAGGACCGATTGCTCTCCCCGATGGAGCGCGATCGTTTGCTCGATGCGGCGACCGAAACCAAGTCGCGTCTGGACATCGAGGAGCAGCGGCTCAGAATCATGACCGAGTCCATGCAGCGTGAGATCTCGCTGCAGGAGGCCCAGGTCGGACGCCTTCGCGCCGTCGCTCGATTCCAGGAAGGCAACGTCGCCTCGATGAGGGTTCGCGCCGGCTCGGCCGGTGTGCTCCAGGAGCTTCCATTCGAGCTCGGTCAATGGGTGACCCCGGGCCAGACGCTGGCGCGCGTCGCTCAGCCCGGCCGCCTCAAAGCGGTGCTCCGCATCCCCGAAACCCAGGCTCGTGATGTCGCGTTGGGTCAGGTGGCGCAGATTGACACTCGCAACGGTATCGTGCCGGGACGTGTCTTTCGTATTGCACCCTCTTCGCAGAACGGAACGGTGACAGTCGAAGTCGCGCTCGAAGGCGAGCTGCCACTCGGAGCGCGGCCTGATCTGAGTGTGGACGGAACGATCGAAATCGAGCGTCTCGACAACGTGCTGCACGTTGGCAGGCCGGCGTATGGCCAACCCGAGAGTACCGTTGGGCTCTTCCGTGTCGATCCCGACGGCGAGGGCGCCGCGCGCGTCAACGTGCGACTCGGCAGAAGCTCGGTGAATACGATCGAGATCCTGTCCGGTTTAAACCCTGGAGACCGCGTCATTATCTCAGACATGTCGGCGTGGGACTCACACGAGAGAATACGCCTGCGCTGATCGACGACCGTCATCACTCCACTGCTCATCTCATCACCCTCCGCCAACCGGAACCCTGTCATGTCCTCACAGCCGACCTCGAAGCCAGGAAGCGATCCCTACGCGGCATCGGCCACCAACGGCAAGCCGCTCATCAAGCTCGAGGGAATCAAAAAGGTCTTCTACACGGATGAGGTGGAGACGCACGCGCTCGCGGACGTGCACCTCGAGATCCAGCCCGGCGAGTACGTCTCGATCGCCGGCCCATCGGGATGCGGCAAGACGACGCTGCTCTCCATTCTGGGGCTGCTCGATACGCCGACCGACGGCCAGTATCTCCTCGACGCCGAGCCCGTCGCCAATCTGTCGGCGTCCGAGCGCGCGCGGGTCAGGAATCGCCAGATCGGATTCATCTTCCAGGCGTTCAACCTGATCGGCGACCTCACGGTGTACGAGAACGTCGAGCTTCCGCTCACCTATCGCGGCATGGATGGCGCGGAGCGGAAGCGCCGGGTGCAGGCGGCGCTGGAGCGTGTCGGGATGTCGCACCGCATGAAGCACTATCCCTCGCAGCTCTCCGGCGGTCAGCAGCAGCGCGTCGCAGTGGCGCGCGCGGTGGCCGGCGAGCCGCTGATCCTTCTGGCCGACGAGCCGACCGGAAACCTCGATTCGGTGAACGGCGAGCAGGTGATGGAGCTACTCCGCGAGCTGCACCAGCAGGGCGCGACGATCTGCATGGTGACGCACGATCCGCGGTACGCGCGCCATGCCGAGCGGCAGATCCATCTCTTCGACGGCCGCGTGGTGCAGGAAGAGATGGTGTCGGGAACGCACTGACAGCGGGACTCGGCCATCGGAGCTCGGCACTCGGCGTTTCGGCGAAAAGGACTCAATCGCCACGTGCCGAGTGCCGAAAGCCGAGGGCCGAGTCCCGGCTTTCCGGGTACGGCGCGGTCTTTCGCTCTCCGTCGGCTCACGGAGTGACCCCGTCCCGGTGGGCGGCGTGGTGGTGGGGATTGTCGGTCTCGACTGAGGATTCCCCCACCCGCCGACCCGAGCCTCGAGGATCATCCCGGATGTGAGAACCTCCACACCACCCTCCCATGGACACGATCCTCCAAGACATCCGCTTCGCCGCCCGTACGCTCTTCAAGAACGGCTGGTTCACGCTCATCGCCGTGGTGTGCCTCGCGCTCGGCATCGGCGTGAACACGGCGGTGTTCAGCGTCACCAACTCGGTGATCCTCCGACCCTTCCCCTACCGCGCGCCACACGAGCTCGTGATGGTGACGAACGTGCACGAGCGGCGGGGCGAAGACCGGTGGAGCATGTCGTTCGCCGACTTCACCGACATGAAGGCGCAGAGCCGCTCGTTCGCCGACATGGCGGCGTACTACGAGCGCAGCATCACCCTCACCGGCGCGAACGAAGCCGAGCGAGTGTCGGCGGCGCAGGTGACGACCAACACGTTCAAGCTGCTCGGCCTCACGCCGCTACGCGGTAGAACATTTCTTCCCGAAGACGGAAACGCGGGTGCGCCGCGCGTCACCCTGCTGAGTCATGGTCTCTGGGAGCGTCGCTTCGGCGCCGACAGCTCGATCGTGGGAACGACGCTGACGTTGAGCGGAGAGCCGTACACCGTCATCGGCATCATGCAGCCGGGTCTCAACTTCCCAGAAGTCGAAGAGATCTGGGTTCCGATCCGCGCCGACACCGCGCCGGAAGCGCGCGATGTCCGCTATTACGATGTGATCGGCCGGTTGCGCCCCGGCGTCTCCGAGGAACAGGCAACAGCGGAAGTCGCGGCGATCGCCAAGCGATTGCAGCGCGAGTATCCCAAGACCAACGAGAATCTGGGTGCGCGCGTTCACACCCTGCATCACTACATGCTGGGTGACAACGTCTACCTGGTGATCTATCTGATGCAGGGCTCGGTGGCGTTCGTGCTGCTCATCGCGTGCGCCAACGTCGCCAACCTGCTGCTCGCGCGCGCCACAGGGCGCGAGCGAGAGCTGGCCGTTCGCACCGCGCTTGGCGCGGGCCGCGGCCGACTCGTTAGGCAGTTGCTGACCGAGAGCGTGTTGTTGTCGCTCCTGGGCGGCGCGCTCGGGGTGCTGGTGGCGATGTGGACCGTGCAGATGATCGACAGCCTGATCCCGAAGGATGATCTGCCGTTCTGGATGTACTTCGGGATCGAGCCGAACGCCCTCGTCTTCACCATCGTTGCCGCGGTACTCACCGGTCTGCTCTTCGGTGTCCTTCCCGCGATGCAGATGTCGCGCGCCAACGTGAACGAGGCGCTCAAGGAAGGAGGACGCGGCACCACGACGGCCGCGCGCAGTCACCGGTTGCGGAACGTGCTGGTGGTCGGCGAGATCGCGCTGTCGCTCATACTGCTCGCTGGCGCGGGGCTCATGATCAAGAGCTTCATGCGCATGGCGGGCGAAGAGCCCGGGTTCGACACGAAGAACATCCTCACCATGCGCGTCTCGCTTCCGGGAACCGAGTTCGATTCGGTCGGGATCCGTGCGCAGACGTACGAGGAGATCGTGACTCGCGTGGCGGCGCTCCCCGGAGTAGTGTCGGCCTCGTACGTGAATCTCATTCCCCTCACCGACGACGGCTCGCGCGCGCCGTTCATCGTCGAAGGAAAGGAATTCGAGCGCGGCACCGAGCCGGTGGCCGAGCTGCGTTTCGCGAGCGTCGACTATTTCCGGACGCTGGGCATTCAGCTGCGCTCCGGCCGCCTCTTCACGCAGCGTGAAGCGATCGACACCGTGCCCGTCGTCATCGTGTCCGACGCGCTGGCGCGGCGCTACTGGCCGTCCGGCGATGCGCTCGGACGCCGTCTGAGGCTGGTCGGCGACAGCACCGCGCCCTGGCTCACCGTCGTCGGGATCATCCCCGACATGAAGCATCAGATCGACGATCCGCGCGATCAGATGAGCCTCTACATCCCGTACGGTCTGATGCAGTGGCGATCGGCGTCGCTCGTGATCCGCACCTCGGCCGATCCGGCAACGCTGGCGCCCTCGGTCCGCCGCGAAGTGCGCAACGTGCATCCCGTCATACCGACGTTCAACGTGCGCACGCTCGACGAAGCCCGCCGGCGCGACATGTGGCCCTTCCGTCTCTACGGCGCGATCTTCGGCCTCTTTGCCTGGATCGCAATGGTGCTCGCCGCGATCGGCGTGTACGGCGTGATGGCCTACGGCGTCACGCAGCGCACCCACGAAATCGGCGTGCGCATGGCGCTCGGCGCTCGTCAGGCGGACGTGCTCCGTCTCGTCGTCAGGCAGGGACTGCTCCTCACCATCGTCGGGCTCACCATCGGGCTCGTTGGCGCCCTGGCGGTGACCGGCTCCATGCAATCGCTGCTGTACGGCATCACGACCACCGATCCGATGACGTACGTGTTCATCTCGGTGATCCTCGCTGGCGTCGCGGTGGTGGCCAGCTACGTGCCCGCCCGCCGCGCTACGCGCGTCGATCCGATGATCGCGCTTCGTACCCAATAGCCAACCTCCCGTAGGAGGTCCGATGGACTCGCTGCTCAACGACCTGCGCTACGCGTTTCGCACGCTGCGCCGTGCCCCGGGCTTCGCGCTGGTGGCAATCCTGACGCTCGCGTTAGGCATCGGCGCCAATTCCGGCATCTTCAGCGTGGTGAGCGGCGTGCTGCTCCAACCGCTTCCCTTCGCCGATCCGGACCGCCTGGTCGTGGTATGGGGCGATCACCCGACGATCGGGCACGAGACGGCGTCGTATCCGGACTTCGAGGATTGGCGGCGCGACAACACCGTCTTCACGAGCTTGGCCGGCGTCACCAACGCGGGCGACAACTTCAGCGTTCCGGGCGGTGAAGCCGTACGCGTCAGAAGCGCTCGTGTGACCGTCAACTTCTTCTCGACGCTCGGCGTCACGATGGCGCACGGCCGCGGCTTCGTGCCGGAGGAAGAGCGTTTCGGCACGCACCAGGTCGCGGTGATCAGCCACGGGCTCTGGCAGCGAGTCTTCGGCGGCAGTCCTTCCGTCGTTGGCCGCACCGTGACGATGAACGGCAATCAGTTCCAGATCATCGGTGTGGCGCCGGCGTCGATGACGCAGCCGGAAGGGGCCGAGCTCTGGACCCCGCTTGCGTTCAACCCGGCGAACCCGCCTCCCGGCCGACGCAGCGATTTTCTGTTCGTGATCGGTCGCCTGAAACCCAGTGCAACGATCGATCAGGCCAAGACTGAAATGAAGGCGATCATGAGCCGGCTGGCGCAGCAATACCCGCGCACGAACGCGCAGTGGTCGGCTGACGTCGTGCCGCTGCACGAAGAGCTGGTGGGCGACGCGCGTCCAGCGCTGCTTATCTTCGCGGGCGCCGTGGGGCTCGTTCTGCTGATTGCCTGCGCGAACGTTGCCAACCTGATGCTGGCCCGCGCCGCCGCGCGCGAGCGCGAAGTCGCCATTCGATTGGCGATGGGCGCGCCTCGGGGCCGCATCGTCCGGCAGCTGCTTACCGAGAGCGTGGTGTTGTCGATCCTCGGCGGCGCCGCCGGCGTGCTGCTGGCGGTGTGGTTCGTCGCCAGCATGCAGACGCTTCAGCTCAATCAAATCCCGAGACTCGACGAGGTGAGAGTCGATGGTCTCGTCTTGCTCTTCACGTTTGGCCTGTCCGTGCTCACGGGCCTGCTCTTCGGGCTCGCGCCCGCGCTTCGCCTAACGAGGCCCGAGCTGCAGGGCGCGCTCAAGGAGGGCGGACGCGGCAGCATCGGCGGGTCGGGCGTCGACCGCATCCGGGGAGCGCTCGTGCTCTCACAGGTCGCGCTGGCGCTTCTGCTGCTCGTCGGCGCCGGTCTGTTGATTCGCAGCTTTCAGCGCATGCTCGAGGTCGATCCCGGCTTCAACCCCGAGCGCCTGATCACCTTCCAGCTCACGATGCCGTCGCGCAGCTATCCAGAGGTGGAGCAGCTGCTCAATGCGCAGCGGGCAGTGCGCGAGCGAGTCGCGGCGCTTCCTGGCGTTCGCTCGGTCGGCATCACCAGTGATCTGCCGTTCGCCTCGGGCTACGGCTACATCGCGTTCGCGATCGAGGGGCAACAGCCACTCGAGCCCGGCGTGGTGCAGGACATGGTGTTGATCGCCGCGAACAACGACTACTTCAAGACGATGGGCATCCCCCTTCGCCGCGGCGAGCTCTTCTCGGGGAAGGAGCCGATCGACACGCTCACCGTCGCGGTGGTCAACGAAGCGTTGGTGCAAAAGTTCTTCAAGGGGCGCGACCCGATCGGCGCGCGGGTGACGTTAGGCAATCCCGAAGATGGCCAGTGGGCGACCATCGTCGGTGTCGTCGGGAATACCCTGCTCGACTCGCCCTCGAAGGAACCCTATCCGCAGATGTTCTTCGCCGATCATCAGCTCACGCAGCGGCAGATGAGCTTCGCGGTGCGCACGTCGGGTGATCCGGGGGCCACCGCGGCCGCGATCCGTCGCGCAGTGGCCGAGGTCGATCCGACGCTGCCGGTTGCGGCGCTGCGGACGATGGACGAGAGCTTCTCCAACGCGATGGCGCGGCCGCGCGTGAACCTGACGCTCTTGGGCGTCTTTGCGGCCGTCGCGGTGCTGCTCGCCGCGATCGGCATTTACGGTGTCGTGTCGTACGCCGTGGCGCAGCGCACCCGCGAGCTGGGTATCCGCGTGGCGCTCGGTGCGTCGGCTCACGACGTGCTCGGATTGGTGGTCCGTCAAGGGATGACGCCGGTGGCGATCGGCGTTTTGCTCGGGCTTCTCGCGGCGTTCGCCGCCACCAGAGTGATGCGCAGCCTGCTGTACGGCGTGGGCGCGACGGATCCGGTCACTCTCGCCAGCGTGACGGTGTTACTGGCACTGATCGCCTTCTTCGCCAGCTGGATACCGGCGCGGCGGGCGACGCGGGTGGACCCCATGGTCGCCTTGCGGTCCGAGTAGTGGCCATCCACGCCTAACGAGTCACGGACCGGTCGACGAATGGATCACCTCCAAAAGGACATCCGCTTCGCGTTCCGTACGTTCACGCGGAGTCGAGCCTTTGCGGCCGTTGCGGTGCTCGCCATCGCCATCGCGATCGGCGTCAACACCGCAATCTTCAGCGTGATCGACGCCGTGCTCCTGCGGCCGCTCCCGTACGGCGAGCCCGAGCGGATCGTTGCGCTGTGGAACACGTACGGGGACATCGGTCCCAGTCGCGCGCCACTGGCGCCACCGGAATTCGCCGAGATCACCGAGCAGACGCGCTCGTTCGCACAGATCTCGGGCTTCACCGATCGCAGCGTGAACCTGACAGGAGCCGATGAGCCGGTCCGGCTCCAGGGATTCGCGGTCTCGCCGAACTTCTTCCAGACGCTGGGTGTCGCGCCCATGCTGGGCCGGACGTTCGCGCCTAACGAGGGCGGCGAGGGGAGCGAGCCGGTGGTTGTCCTGTCGCACGACGTCTGGCGGACGCGCTTCGGGGGCGATCGCGCGATCATCGGCACCATCCTCACCCTCAACGGCACGCCGCACACCGTCATCGGCGTCATGCCGCGAGGTATTCGTTTCCCCGAGCCGCAGGGATGGTTCTTCTCGGAGCGCGCCGACATGTGGATCGCGCGCGATTGGATGCAGGCACGTGAGCAGAGCCGCGGCAATCAGTTCCTCCGCACCATCGCCCGGCTGACGCCGGGCGCCACCTACGACGGCGCGGCGCGCGAGCTCGGCGTGGTGATGACACGCTTCCGGGCCGGCTTCCCCGATCGTTACGCGGAGAGCACCGGATGGCGCCTGCTCGCGGTTCCGCTCACCGAGCAGGTCGTCGGCCCCATTCGTCCAGCACTCTTAGTGCTGGCGGGCGCCGTGGGATTGGTGCTGCTCATTGCCTGCGCCAATGTCGCCAACTTGCTTCTCGCGCGCGCGACTGGCCGCGAGCGGGAGATCGCCATCCGTACCGCGCTAGGCGCCGACCGGATCAGACTCGTCAGGCAGCTGCTCACCGAGAGTGTGATGCTGGCGGTCTTCGGAGCGTCACTCGGCGCGCTCCTGGCCACCTGGGGTATCGGTGTTCTCACCGCGATCGCGCCGGCGGACGTGCCGCGGCTGGACGAAGCGGTGGTGAACCCTCGCGCGCTCGTCTTCAGCTTCCTGCTCGCGCTCGCCACTGGCGTGCTCTTCGGCCTGGTTCCGGCGATTCAACAGTCGCGCCCGGACGTCACCGTCGGCCTGTCCGAAGGCGGCCGCGGCGGCAGTGCGGGCGGCCGAAATCGTCGTCTGCGCGGCGCTCTGGTGATGGCCGAAGTGGCGCTGGCGGTCGTCGTGCTCGTAGGCGCCGGGCTGCTTCTTCGGAGCATGCACCGCCTAACGAGCGTCGATCCGGGATTTCGCAGCGAGCGGGTGCTCTCGTTTCACGTAGCGCTCCCCGCCGCGAAGTATCCGCGCGCGGTGGACATCGCGCCGTTCAACGGCCAACTGATCGACCGTCTGGGCTCGCTCCCTGGCGTCGTTGCCGTCGGTACGGTGAATCCGCTGCCACTCAGCGGGGACGGATGGAGCGCATCCTTCGACATCGAAGGACGGACGGTAGCACCCGGGGAGCAGGCGCCACACGCCGAGCACGCGTCGGTTCGCGGCGACTACTTCAAGACGATGTCCATCCCGCTGCTCGAGGGTCGCACCTTCACCGAGCAGGATGTTCGTGAGTCGCCCGGCGTAGCGATCGTCGACGTCGCGCTCGCCCGCAAGTACTTCGGTGGTGGCAGCCCGATCGGTAAGAGGATCAATCCGGCCGGTGGCGGCGACACGACCTGGGCAACGATCGTGGGCGTGGTCGGCCACGTGCACAACGCGGCGTTGCGCGATGCAGGCGAGCCGCAGGTCTACGTTCCCGCGCTCCAGCATGCCACGCTTGGGACCTACTACACGGTGCGTGTCTCGGGAGAGCCGATTGCGCTGGCGTCGTCCATTGGCGCTGCGGTTCGATCGATCGACAGTGATCAGCCGGTGTCGAAGGTGCGGCCGATGGGAGAGCTGCTCGACTCCGCGACGGCGAGAGAGCGCTTCCAGCTGGTGCTGCTGTCGATCTTCGCCGGTGCCGCGTTGCTGCTGGCGACGCTCGGCATTTACGGCGTGATGGCATATGCCGTCGCGCTCCGTACACGCGAGATCGGCATCCGTATCGCACTCGGTGCGGCGCCGCGCGGGGTGCTGTCACTCGTAGTACGACAGGGACTGCGCTTGACGGCGGCAGGCGTGCTGATCGGTGCGCTGCTTGCACTGGGTGCGTCGCGTTTGATGAGCGGCATGTTGTTCGGTGTGAGCCCGACCGATCCGGTGGTGTTCGGCTCGATCGCGCTCATGCTCGTGCTCGTAGCCGCGCTGGCGACATATCTTCCGGCACGCCGCGCCGCGCGAGTCGATCCGGTGACGGCACTGAGGGCGGAATGAACCGTATCGAGATTCGAGGTTCGAGATTCGAGATTCGGCGGCGCACGCCGAATCTCTCGTTCTCCAAATCTCGAATCTCGAATCTCGAATCTCGCGATAGAGGATTTTCTCGATGAGCTCCTTGAAATCGTTCTTCTCCGGTGGCACGCGCCCCGCGAGCGAGCCTGTTGCCGCGGCGGCCGCGCCGGCCGAAGCCGTTGGCGCGACGATCATCTCGATGCGCAACGTCGAGAAGTCGTTTCAAACGGGCTCCACGCAGACCTTCGTCTTGCGTCGCATCACCTTCGACATTCGGCCGGGCGAGTTCGTGTCGATCATGGGACCGTCGGGCGCCGGCAAGTCCACCTTGCTCGCCGTGCTCGGCATGCTCGACAGCGCCTGGACCGGTGAATTCTGGTTCCACGGCCACGCCGTACACCGCCTGGCGCACAAAGACCGCGTCGCGCTCAACAAGCAGTACATCGGATTCGTCTTCCAGCAATATCACCTGATCGACGACCTCACCGTCGCCGAGAATCTCGACATCCCGCTCTCGTACCGGAACATCAAGAAGTCCGAGCGCGAAGCGATCGTCGCCGACACACTCGATCGATTCAACATCGTCGGCAAGAAGGACCTCTATCCGCGTCAGCTCTCCGGTGGGCAGCAGCAGCTGGTCGCGGTGGCGCGCGCGGTGATCGCGAAGCCGACACTCATCCTTGCCGACGAGCCGACCGGCAATCTCCACTCCGAGCAGGGGCGCGAGATCATGGAGCTCTTCCGGGCGCTCAATCAGGCGGGGACGACGATCATCCAGGTGACGCACTCGGAGACCAACGCCGCGTACGGGAATCGAATCATCAAGCTGCGTGACGGCTGGATCGTCGATTGACGAGACGATGCGTCGCCGCGCTTCGCGCTACTCTGCGCTGAAGGAGTAGAAAGAACGCATGCACACGCTCATTCAGGATCTTCGCTACGCGATCCGTACGCTACGAAAAGCGCCCGCGTTCACGCTCGTCTGCATTTTGACGCTGGCGATCGGGATCGGCGCGAACACGGCGATTTTTAGCGTCATCAACGCCACTTTCCTGAAGCAGCTTCCCTTCCGCGATCCCGATCGACTGATGCTCGCGTCGCTCGTGATCAAGGGAAATCGCGGTGGCAGTGTCGACACGCTCCCGTGGTCGTATCCGAAATTCCGAACGTTCTTGGAAACGCAGCGCTCCTTCGGAAGCGTCGCCGGTTTCACCGATGAGAACGTCATTCTCACCGGAAGCGGAGAGCCCGAGCGACTTCGGATTGAGGTGGTGTCCGCAAGCTACTTCGGCACGTTAGGCATCAACGCGCTCATCGGCCGCACATTCGTCGCCGACGAAGACAAGACGCCAGGAACACACCCCGTGGTGGTTCTCAGCTACCCGATCTGGCAGCGGCGTTTCGGCGGTGACTCGGCCGTGCTCGGCCGCACCATCTCGCTCAACAAGATTCCGTTTACGATCGTCGGCGTCGCGCCAGCCGGCTTCGATGGCCTCTCACGCGGCATCGACATGTGGGTGCCGATGATGATGGTGCCGCGCCTCTCGTATCCGGAGGCGCTGGAGGAGCGTTGGTCGCACTGGTTCGAGGTCGTGGCCCGGCTTCGCCCCGGCACAAGCGTCGAAGCCGCGCGTGCCGACATCGCCACGGCTGGCGATCTCGTGCATCAGGCGCACTTCCCGCCATTCGGAGTGGTGAAGTCGACTGGAACAGCCGTCGTCGCGCCGCTGCGCGAAGCGCGGAGCGATCCGATGATCCGACGCTCGGTTACCGTCCTCCTCGGCGCCGTCGGCTTCGTGCTCCTCATCGCGTGCGCCAATGTCGCCAATCTCTTCATAGCCCGTGCGACGGGGCGGGAACGCGAGATCGGCATCCGCCTGGCGCTTGGTGCCGGCCGCGCTCGACTCGTTAGGCAGCTGCTCACGGAGAGCATGCTCCTGGCGATGCTGGGCGGCCTCGGCGGCGTGTTGTTGGCGCTGTGGACGACCGATCTCCTGTCGGCACTCGGCCCGGAGCGCACCGCGGCCTGGGGCATACGCTCTTCAGAGCTGCTGGACCTGAGTGCGCTGACGGTCGACGGACGCGTGCTCGCCTTCGCGCTCGCCCTCTCTCTTCTGACCGGCCTGCTGTTCGGATTGCTGCCGGCGCTGGCCTCGACGCGCCCTTCGCTCACCGAAGCGCTCAAGGAAGGGTCGAGCGGCATCTCACGAAGCCTTGGCGGGCGTCGGCGCCTGACAGGGCGCGGGGCGCTGGTGGCGGCCGAGGTTGCCATGGCGCTGGTGCTTCTGATCGGCGCCGGCCTAATGCTGCGCAGCTTCGCTCTGCGCCAGAACGTCGACCTCGGATTCGATCCGCGAAACGTCCTCACTCTTCGCGTGAATCCGGTGGAAGGTGACTACACGCGACGCACCGCGCCGGAGATGCATCAGCGAGTGATGGAGCGGTTGGCTGCGCTTCCCGGTGTGGTCGCGGTAAGCGTCGACAAGTGCACGCCGCTTTCCAGCGCTTGCAACGGCTCCGTCGTCACGCAAGTAGACGAAAGAAAGTTCGCGGTCGACGCGTCAGGCACGGCGATCGGCGTGCACTTCATCGGACCGGATCACCTGCGCGTGCTCGGCGTGCCCCTTCTTCGCGGACGAATGTTCACGCTTCAGGATCGCCAGGGCATGCCTCGGGTCGTCGTCATCAACGACGCGGCCGCGCGGAAGTGGTGGCCCGGACAAGATCCGGTCGGCCGTAACATCAGCGTCGCAATTGGCTACTTCGCCGATTCGACCGCCGAGGTGATCGGCGTCATCGGGGACGTGAACTATGGGAGCGTGGAATCGACAGCTGAGCCCGCGGTGTTCATCCCGAACCTTCAGAATTCTTCGCCGAACACGTTCTTCCTGATTCGAACCGACGGCGACCCGACAGCGCTGATCCCCGCCGTGCGGCGCGAAGTGCTGGCGGTCGATCCGAACTTGCCCGTCTTCGCGATTCGCACGATGGAGGAGCGAGTGGGGGACGCGCTTTCGCGCGCGCGATTCGGCTCGATTCTGCTCGGTGTCTTCGCCGGCATCGCGTTGCTGCTGGCATCGGTTGGTGTATATGGCGTGATGGCGTATGCGGTATCGCAGCGCACGCACGAGATGGGAGTACGCATCGCGTTAGGGGCCGAGCGGCGCGACGTGATCCGGCTGGTGCTGAGTCAGGGCGCGTGGCTGGCGGCACTCGGCATTGCCGTCGGCTTGGTTACCTCGGCCGGTCTGACGCGCGTGCTTTCTGGTCTTCTCTACGGTGTGTCGCCGACCGATCCGCTGACCTTCATCGCGATCTCCGCCGCGTTAGGCACCGCGGCCCTGCTCGCGACATACATCCCCGCGCGCCGCGCGACGCGGGTGGATCCGATGCAGGCGTTGAGACGGGAATGAGCATCGAGATTCGAGATTCGAGATTCGAGATTCGGGGCGTCCCACCTGCCGAATCACGCCGAATCTCGAATCTCGAATCTCGAATCTCGATGCGCTGTAACAGTTTTCGCTGGAGCGTCGTAGTGAGCTCATGTCCTCAGGCCGACCCGCGCGCCGTGGGGCGCGCGTGACCGCCGCATACGGAACTGCCGTGGCGCGCATGCCAAGCGTTGCGACGGACGCCGATGGTCCGGCTACCATTCTGATCGCCGACGACCAGCAGGATGTCCTCGAGGCATTGCGCCTCCTGCTCAAGCCCGAGGGCTATCAGGTCGCTACCGCGCGCTCGCCGGGTGGAATCCTCTCCGCCATCGAGGAGCGCGACTTCGACGCGGCGCTCATCGACCTCAACTATACGCGCGACACCACCTCCGGGAAGGAAGGGCTCGAGCTGCTACCGCAGCTCCAGGCCCTCGACTGGACTCTCCCCGTCATCGTCATGACCGCGTGGGGGAGCGTCGATAGCGCCGTCGAGGCAATGCGGCGCGGTGCCTGGGACTACCTCGAGAAGCCGTGGGACAACGCGCGGCTGCTCGCCATTCTGCGCACGCAGATCGAGCTGGGCCGCGCACTGCGCAAGACGCAGCGGCTCGAGAGCGAGAATCACGCGCTGCGTCACGAGCAGAAAACCGGAATGCCGCGCATCATCGCCGATGCCCCCGCGATGCGGCCCATTCTCCAGCTCATGGAGCGCGTCGGTCCATCCGATGCCAACGTGCTGATCTCCGGAGAGCACGGCACCGGAAAGGAGCTCGTCGCGCAGTGGCTGCACGCGGTGTCACCGCGTTCCGGCAAGGCGTTCGTACCCGTGAACATGGGCGGTCTGTCCGAGGGCGTCTTCGAGAGCGAGCTCTTCGGTCACGTAAAGGGCGCATTCACCGACGCGAAAACCGACCGCGTCGGCCGCTTCGAGCTGGCCGAAGGCGGCACGCTGTTCCTCGACGAGATCGGCACCGTGCCGCTCGGGCTTCAGACCAAGCTGCTCCGCGTACTACAAACGGGCGAGCTGGAGCGCGTGGGATCCTCCAAGACGCGCCGCGTCGATGTGCGCATTCTTTCCGCTACCAACGTGAACATCCACGAGGAGGTCGCGCACAGCCGCTTCCGCGAGGACCTGCTCTTCCGGCTCAATACGATCGAGGTGCACCTCCCCGCGCTGCGCGATCGCCGTGAGGACATTCCCGCGCTCGCCATGCACTTCCTCCGTCGTCATGCGCAGCGCTATCGAAAGCAGCTCACCGGTTTTGACCCCGGAGCCATGCAGACCTTGCTCGACCACCCGTGGCCGGGCAACATAAGAGAGCTCGACCACGCGGTGGAGCGCGCGGTCCTGCTCGCACAGGGCGACATTGTGCGCGCCAGCGACCTCGGGCTCCGCCTGAGCGCCTCGGGCACCGTCCGCTTCGAGGAGATGACGCTGGAAGAGGTCGAGCGAGTGCTGATCCAGAAGGCGCTCTCCCGCTACGACGGGAACGTCAGCCAGGCCGCGAAAGCGCTCGGGCTGAGTCGAAGCGCCCTGTATCGTCGCCTCGCCAGTCATGGTCTCTGATGGAGAGCCCACTCACGCGCCGCTGAAGTTCGAGCGCCGGATCCTGTGGCTCGCGTTGTTCGCGGGCCTCCCGGGCGCTCTCTGTGCGTTGCTCCTCCTCTGGTTCGGCGACTACACCGCGAAGACGCAGTGGACCCTCACCGTCTTCGTCGTCGGGTTCTGGCTCGCCTTCGCTTTCGCGGTGCGCGAGCGGTCGGTCCGGCCGCTCCAGACCACGTCCAACATGCTGGCCGCGCTGCGCGAAGGAGACTTTTCCATCCGCGCGCGCGGCGCGCACGTCGACGATGCGCTCGGGCTCGCCTACCTCGAGATCAACGCGCTCAGCGAAACGCTTCGCCAGCAACGACTGGGCGCGCTCGAAGCAACGGCGCTGCTGCGCACGGTCATGGCCGAGATCGACGTCGCCGTGTTCGCGTTCGACGGCGAGCGCCGACTCCGACTAGTGAACCGCGGCGGCGAGCGCTTGTTAGGCCAGCCGGCCGAGCGCTTGTTAGGCAGGGACGCCGAGCAGCTGGGGCTGGCGGAGGCGCTGCGCACCGACTCGCATCGCACGATGGACGTGTCGTTCCCCGGAGGAACGGGGCGATGGGAGGTCCGACGCAACACCTTCCGGCAGGGAGGACTTCCCCATCAGCTGCTGGTGCTGTCGGACATCAGCCGCACGCTCCGCGAAGAAGAGCGGCAGGCATGGCAACGCATCATCCGGGTGCTCGGACACGAGATCAACAACTCGCTGGCGCCTATCAAGTCGATCGCCGGAAGCCTGGGCGATCTGATGGCCCGCTCGAAGAGCGACGGCTGGGAGGACGACTTCCGTCAGGGACTGGGCGTGATCGCGTCACGCGCCGAATCGCTCAATCGCTTCATGACATCGTACGCGTTGCTCGCCCGCCTTCCACGTCCGAAGAAAAGTCCGGTCGACGTCGGCACCTGGGTGCATCGGGTGGCGCGGCTCGAGACGCGTCTTCCGGTGTCGGTGATTCCGGGACCGGAGATCGCCATTCAGGCCGACGGCGATCAGCTCGACCAGATGTTGATCAACTTGGTTCGTAACGGTGTGGATGCCGCGTTGGAGACAGGTGGCGCAGTGCGTATCGGTTGGCGTCGTAACGGAACCGGCCTCGAGATTTGGGTCGAAGATGAGGGCCCGGGAATCGCGAGCACCGCGAACCTGTTCGTCCCCTTCTTCACCACCAAGCCGGAGGGATCCGGTATTGGGCTGCCATTGAGCCGCCAGATCGCCGAGGCGCACGGCGGTACACTCACGCTCGAGAATCGAAAGGATGCTCGAGGCGTCGTAGCGCGGCTCAAGTTGCCGTTGGGCGCGAACATAAGGTGACCCGGGCGCGCCAAAACTCGTCCCCCATCACACCGTGTGAGGAGAAGTGGTGAAGCCGCTGATCGCGCTGGCAGCAGTCATTTGTGCCATCTTCGCGTCGCTCCCTTCGAGTGTCGAAGCGCAGGAGCGGCGTGACGTCGGCACGTATGTCATGGGCGACGCCGCCGTGAGAGTGACCGCCGCTGCACCGCGCGTCGAGATGCTCGTGGTCCAGTCGCCGGCGACGATGATGCTGTATCTCGATGGTCGCTCTCTGCTCGAATGGACCGATGAGGCAAACAAGATCCTTCGGCTCAAGCGCAAGGACGTGCCCTACGACAGCACCGAAATCGAAACCACGGTGCTCAAGAATCCCGATTCCTCATACGGGAACGGCGTCCTCCTGACGCGCGTCTTCCGCGCCAAAAAGACTCACTGCTACCTCACCGCCTGGGTTGGGCGCAACAGCTACACGGCGATCGAGATGTCGGACCGCGAGGCGCGGTCCGTCGTCGCCGCGCTGAGGCGAGCGGCGCTCGAAGTCGGTCGCTAACCGCTCTTCATCACAGCGATTCGCTCCCAAAGACTCCTCTGAGCGAACGTTCAATAAGGCGGGAAGCGGGAAGCGGGAAGCGGGGAAGCGACTGCCCTGCACACCTGAAGAGCACCGTCGCCGCCTGCGCTTCCCGCTTCCCGCTTCCCGCCTCTTACGCCGGCCACCTCCACCCAAACACCCCAGCCGTCAGCAGTCCATAGATCACGCCGTCGACGATGTCTTTGATCGTCATAGACCACGGCTTGCCGAACCAGATCGAATCGTGGATCGTCGAGCCCACGTAGGCCAGCGTTGCCACCGCCGCAACGACCTTGAACACCGGCAGGTACGGAGTTCCCGGTGGCAGTGTCGCTTTGGCGACGATCGCCACCGCGATCGAGATCAGTAGGTAATACAGGAACATGGACACCAGCTGCCGTCCCATTCCCTCCGGCCATCGCGTCACCCTGATCAGCGCGTTCGCCCCTTCTCTCTTCCGAGTCAAGAACTCGGGGTCGCGCATTGCGGCGCCGCGCGCATAGGGCAACATGTACTGCCCGGCCGGCGCACCCTTCAGCGCCGCCGCAACTCCATCCTCGTTTGGGACCTTCCTGAAATCTGTGTTGTGCCAGCCGAGCAGCGTCCAGATGAGCGCGCTCGCGATGAACACGACCGCAGCCGAGATGATGATCGGCATCCACAGCTGGGCAAGCGTGACCATGCCTACCTCGCGGGTTGGGGGGAGATGTCGACGTCGCTGCTAAGATGTGGAGCACCGGTTTGCGCGTCGAGATTCGTCTCGCTAACGTCTTAGGCACGCCGTTTACCCTTCCCTTTCGCCCCTAATGCACTTCCCCGACGGCGCTCCCCGCGTGCTCAATCGGCTGGGCGGCGCGCTCGCGCTGCTGTTCGTCCCAGTGCTCGCCGCGCAGTCGCAGACGCGAGGCACGGTCACGCCGGACGTGTTCCGCCGATTCAGCTCGCAGGTCGTGAAGATTCACGTCATCGAGACGGGATCCGCTGCCAAGGCCGAGCTCGGATCCGGATTCTTCGTATCCGCATCGGGACATCTCGTCACCAACTTCCACGTCATCTCGAAGCTCGTACACGCGCCCGAGCGTTACCGCGCAGAGCTGGTGCAATCGTCAGGCGGCAGTCGCAAGGTAGAGGTGCTGGCCGTCGACGTCGTTCACGATCTGGCCATTTTGCGCAGCGATGCGACACCCGCGCGCTTCTTCTCGATCGCTCCTGTCGAAATCCGACAGGGGGAGCGCCTCTACTCGTTAGGCCACCCCAACGATCTCGGCCTCAGCATTGTGGAAGGCACGTTCAACGGGCTGTTGCAGCACACGCTCTACCCGAAGCTGCACTTCACCGGATCGATCAATCCCGGGATGAGCGGCGGGCCCACGATCTCCGAGGACGGTCGCGCCGTCGGCGTCAACGTGTCGACCGCGGGCAACCAGGTCAGCTTCCTCGTCCCGATCGAGCGCGCGGCCGCGCTTCTCGATCGCACGCTCGCCGCGGGCTTCACGGCGCCAAAGGATTTTCTCGCCGAGATAGGCGATCAGATCCGCGCCTACCAGAACACGTACCTTGCCGACATGTTCGCGGGTGTCGGACCCACGGTTACGCTCGGACAGTTCGTGCTTCCCACCGAGCCCGCACCCTTCTTCAAGTGCTGGGCTGACGCCGACCGCGATCCGGAGACGCCATATCAGGTCGTCGATCATCAATGCTCAACCGACGACTATGTGTACGTATCGGCCGATCAATCGACCGGCATCGTCGAGCTCGATCACCGGCTCCTGACGACGAACGAGCTGAACCCGATCCGCTTCTACGCTCTCTACACCAGCACTTTCCACGAAGAAGTCGATGGCACCTACGGAAGCGAAGAGGACGTCACGCCGTTTCGCTGCGAGACGAACACCGTACGCAACCAGGCGCGAAAGCTTCGCACGGTGCTCTGCATGCGCCGATACAAGAAGCTCGGCGGCCTCTATGATGCCGTACTGCGCGCCGCCGCGCTCGGCTCCAATCGCGCGGGTTTGGTCACCACCCTCACGCTTTCGGGCGTGACCTTCGACAATACGCAGCGCATCACGCGACGCTTTCTGGAGAGCATTTCGTGGCGCGAGTGATCTTCGTCGAGGTGCTCGACAATCGCGGTCAGCTTCGCTCGCGCGTTCGGCTAGAAGCCTTCCCGGCGACGATCGGCCGCGGCTACGACAACGACGTCATCATCGACGATCCGTACGTCTGCCCCCGCCACGCGCGCCTGCTTCTCGATGGCGAGCGGGCGCTGATCGTGGAGGACGCGGGGAGCGTCAACGGCGTACAGCCGATCCACGGGTCGACGTCCGGACGCCAGGCCCAGCTCTCGGTGCTGCCCGGCGGCACCTTCAGGCTCGGCCGCACGACGCTCCGTATTGCTGAGGCGGGACAGAGCGTCCCCCCTGCCCTCATCGACCGCGCCGACGACGCCGCTTGGCTGCCGAAGTTGCTCACTGCCGGCTCCAGCGTCGCAATTCTAGTGGTTGCGTTCGTGCTGCTCGCCGTTCAGACCTATCTCGCCAGCTTCGAGCGGATCGGCTTCGCCAAGGTGGTGAGCGAGTCGCTCCCCGCGCTTCTGCTCTTCGCCCTTTGGGCTGGAGGATGGGCGCTGGCCAGCCGCATCGTGTCGCACCGATTCAATTTTCTTTCGCACATCGCGGTGGTCGCCGCGGTGTTCACGACTGGTGTGATGATGGACTCGCTGATCGAGTGGTTGATCTTCCTGTTTCCCGGCACCGAGCTGCTGGACGTCCTGCAGGCGTTCCTCTTCGTCCTGCTCACGGCGGTGTTGCTGTACGGTCATCTCTCGTTCGTGTCCCCGCTCGCACCCGCGCGTCGCTGGGGAGCCGCGCTCGGCGTCACCGCGACGATCTTTGCCATCGGTGGATTCATCGCCATGGCCGAAGACGACGATTTCTCGAGCGATCTCGACTATCCGAGCGTGCTCAAGCCCGTCAGCTCACGGTGGGTGCAATCGGTCTCCATCGATGAATTCACCAAAGCCTCCGAGACGTTGAAGGCTTCGGTGGATTCGCTGGTAGAAGAATGAGCAGCACCAGCGCCGCCGCCCCGCGCATACCGGATGCCTCGTCAGGCACGGCCGACGTCCGGATTGCGCCGCCTGACGAACGGAACGATCTTCCGCGGCAGCTTCTCGAGGCGCAGCGCGAGCTTGCCGAGCGCCGGCTCAACGGTGCGCGCGCCGCCATCCTCGTGCTGCTGGCCACGGCCGCGCTCGGGTACGCCTCGCAGCTTCCAGACAGCGTCAATCAGCTGAACCTTGCGCTCCTCGCGGTCACGCTCACCTGGACGTTCGCGCAGTATGCGCGCTACTCCGGTGGACACGCGCTCCCATCGTGGCTCTATCTGGCCAATCCGATCGTCGACATCACCGCGGTCACTTTCGTGTTGGGCGGCTATGGCATCACGCACGATGCGGCGCTCGCCTTCAAATCGCCCATCATCCTCACGTACTTCGTCATCCTGGCGGCGCGTCCGATCGCGTCCTCGACCCGAACCGCGACGGTGATCGCGGTGCTCGTCGTCGTGGAGTACGCCGCCGTGCTCGCCTACTTCGTGGCGACCGGGCGCCTCGATCTCGTCGCCAGTCCGCTCGCCGCGAGCACCGGCGCCGGGATCTCGCTCCTCGACGAAGGTGCCAAGCTCCTCTTCCTCGCGGTCGCCGGAGCAATGGCGACCTACGCCACTGCCTGGCACGAACGCATGGCGCTCAGCTACTTCGAGCAGGCGCGCGTGCGCGAGCGGCTGGAGGGACAGCTGGCGCAAGCGCAGCTCCAAACGCTCCGGCTTCAGCTTCAACCGCATTTCCTGTTCAATACGCTCAACACCATTGCCGCGCTCGTCTCGAGCGATGCGCGGGCAGCGGAGCGCATGGTCACGCGCCTCAGCGATTTGCTGCGTCAAACGCTGAACAACGCCGCCGAGCAGGAAGTGACCCTTGCGCGCGAGCTGGAGCTGCTTTCACCGTATCTGGAGATTCAGCGTCTGCGCTTTGCCGATCGGCTTCGCGTGGATTTCAACATCGCTCCCGATGCGGAGAACGCGTTGGTGCCGAGTCTTCTTCTTCAGCCGCTCATCGAGAACGCCATTCGGCATGGCATCACGCCACGCGCCGCGGGTGGCCGTGTCGACGTTCGCGCGCGGCGCGACGGAGAGTATCTGCGCATCGAGGTGGCGGACGACGGCATCGGCTTTCGCGCCTGGAGCGGACGAACACCGCGTGAAGGCGTCGGACTCGGCGCCACACGCGGGCGACTGCGGCACATGTACGGCGCTGCGCATCATCTGACGCTGGATGCGCCGCCGGAAGGTGGTTTCACTGTGCGGCTGGCGATTCCCTATCGCGAGGCGTCGCGTTCGACGCCGACCAACACCGCGGTATGACCGAAGCGCTCCGCGTGCTCATCGCCGACGACGAGCCGCACGCGCGCGCGCGTATGCGTGAGCTGTTGGCCACGCAACCCGATGTCGAGATCGTGGCCGAGTGCGGCGATGGCGCGGACGCCGTGCGCGCAATCACGGATCTGGCACCGGAGCTCGTCTTCCTCGACGTGCAGATGCCCGAGCTCGACGGGTTCGGAGTCGTTCAGGCCGTCGGCGCCGACCGGATGCCCGCCGTCATCTTCGTGACCGCTTACGACGAGCACGCGTTGCGCGCCTTCGAGGTGCACGCGATCGACTATCTGCTCAAGCCGGTAGACCGCGATCGCTTCACCGAGACGTTGGCTCGCGCATCGCGCCAGATTCGCGCCGGGAGTGGACCCGCGCTCGAGCAGCGCGTGCTCGATTGGCTCGAGCGCCTGGCGAATCGTCAGCCACCGGGCCGCCTCGCGCTCCGCGTCGAAGGCAGCACGCTCTTCCTCCGCGCCGATGAGATCGACTGGCTCGAGGCGCACAACAATCATGTGCGCGTGCACGCCGGCGCGAAGACGCACCTGGTGCGGGAGACGCTCACCAACTTTCTTCGCCGCCTAACAGCCGCCCAATTCCTGCGCGTGCACCGCTCGGCCGCCGTCAACGTCGAACGAATCAAGGAGATTCAACCTTGGTTCGCCGGTGACTACGTCCTCATTCTCTTCGACGGAACACGCATCACGTCGGGCCGCAGCTATCGGCAGGAGCTTCGGCGCTTCCTCGAGCAAGCGAGCTGACGCTCGCCGCAGTCGCCGTGGCCCCAGCTTCGCGGGAGCCTACCACGAGCGATCATCGCTTCGCCACGAAATCGTAGCCCACCTCCGAAACGCACCCTAGCCTGTGCGTGTTGGGCGGCAACCATCGCCGCCACGCTTCGCACCAAGAGGAGGGCATGCGCATGCATCTCTTTCGTCTCGGGGTGGCGTCGGGCATTTGCATTCTGGGCCTCGGCTGCGGCAGTAGCGGCACGGGCCCCGACGGATCTGGAGGCAACGGGCCGCCTCGTCAGGTCACCGTTCGCGCCACCGATGCCATCGCGTTCAATCCCACGCCTGCCGACATCGCCATCGGCGGCACCGTCACGTTCGCGTTCGAGGGAACGGCGCACAGCGTTCACTTTCAATCGATCGCCGGCGCACCGGCCGACATTCCGGGCAACAACGCGAACACGAACGTCGCGCGCACGTTCAGCATCGCCGGTACCTACGACTACGAGTGCCAGATTCATCCCGGGATGACCGGCCGGATCGTGGCGCGTGAATCCGGCAGCAGCGGCGGCGGAGGCCCCGGGCCCGGGTATCCGTGATGCGAGTCGCAGTCGCGCTGACGCTGGTCGCGGTGGCGCGATCGGCGTTGCCGTCGACGGCCAGTGCGCAGTGCGTCCCGCCGTCAGGCACCAACGACGCCAAGCTGCTCGCGTTCTACGAAGCGCCGATCGCGTTCACGCTGGGCGGTGCGCCCGAGCGCCTAACGAGAGGCGAAGTTCGCGTGGGCGCGGAGCTCACCGGCATTCCGCATCCGGGTGACATCGAGGCGCCAGAGTACTGCTACCGCGGAGGAACCGAGAACACGCGGCTCGCGCCCGTGTTTCCACGGCCGCGTCTCGCCGTCGGGCTCGGACGTGGACTGTTCGTGGAGGCGAGCTACGTACCGCCGGTATCGCTTTTCGATGCCGAGCCTCACCTTGGCTCGCTCGCCGTTGGACACGTGCGGACACTTCGTCAATCGCCGAACGGACGGGAGACGCTCCTCACCGTGCGCGCCCACGCCACGCTCGGACGCGTACGCGGCGCGATCACTTGCCCTCGTGATGCGTTGCAGTCGAGCGATCCGAATGGGCCCTGTTTCGGACAGCGATCGTCGAGCGACACGTTCCGGCCGCACATGTTCGGCGCCGAAGCGGCCGTCGGCACCAGCCGCGGCGGCGGAACGATCGCGTTCTACGGCGGTGCGGGGGTCACCTGGTTGCGTCCGCGCTTCAAGGTCGGATTCACCGACAACACCGGCTACATCGACTCGACTCGCGTCGAGGTGAATCTCACGCGACTCACGCTGCTCGGCGGAGCGACGTGGCGTTTCGTCCGCACTGTCGCACTCTCGGCGCAGATCTACTCCGTGCCGCGAGACGTCACCACCTGGCGCGTCGGCGCCGACTACAGGATCCGCTGAATGGCCACGCGTACTGCCGAAGTCGCCGCCCAACCGAAGCCGCAGTTTCGTCCGGCCATCGGACTGCTGGAGATCATCACGGCCATTGTCTTCATCGGCGCGGGGAGCGCCAAGCTTCTCGGCCTCCCGTTCATGGTGGTGGTGTTCGATGCCCTCGGTGCCGGGCAGTGGTTCCGATACGCGGTTGCCGTCGTCGAGATCGTCGGCGCTGTCGCGCTCCTCTCATCGTCCTTCGTTGGGTTTGCGGCCATCGCTCTCCTTCCAATCATGCTTGGCGCCGCGATGACCGAGATCGCGTTTCTGCGACGCCCGCCGGTGGCTGCCGCGTTGTGCACGGTGGCGTTGGCCCTCATCGCGTGGCGCCACCTCCCACGCCCGCGTCCTCGCGCTTCGACCGACTCGTAGGTCGGGCCATCCTCGACCACAAACGAGTGTAGTAGGGCGCCCCTGGACGGGCGGGACGCGCGCGCCGCTAAGCACACATCCTGCTGGACAAGCGTCGGATCGTCGACGCGTGGCCAAACCCAAACCTGGCCACGCGCCGTTCTTGCGCTCTAGCGGCGTCACCGTATCAACCCCCGGAGTAACCCGGTGCCTTTGTCCCATAAGCGTGCCGGACGTATTTTGCGTCACGAATGCAGACGGTGACGACTAGCGAGCATCTCGCCACGTACGACGCCAGTCGCCCGCTATGGCGGCGAGTCGCGATTGCCATCCTCTTGGTGGCGATTGCCACGCTCGTCAGCGTGGTCCTGTCCGACCTGGTCGGCCGCGCGATGCTCGTCGTGTACGTTGCGGCGGTCGGCGGTGCCGCGTGGTACGGCGGTCTACGAGTCGGGCTCTTCGCCGCGCTCCTCTCCATCGTGGCCTACGAGACGCTCGTCCTCGGACCGCCACTCTCGCTGACGATCGGGACAGTCGACGATGTGCTCGCGCTCGCCGTGTTGAGCATCACCGCGACGCTCTTCAGCACGCTGAATCGCTCCATGCGTCAGTCGCTCCGACACGCCGAAGCAGCGGAGCAGCGCGTGTCCGACATTCTCGGAAGCATCGCCGATCCAATGGTCGTGCACGACGCGAAGTGGAGATTCAGGTTTCTGAATCACCAGGCACAGGAGGCGCTGGCCGCCGGTGGCGATGTCGACCCATCCGAGCTCATCGGAAAGGTCGTCTGGGACGCGTACCCACAACTGATCGGCACGCCGGTCGAGCAGGCAATGCGGAAGGCGGCCAGAGAGGGTGTGCCCTCCCGCTTCGAGGCGTACTACGCGCCGCGTGACCGCTGGTCCGAGCTCACGTTCTATCCGACGTCGGACGGTGGGTTGGTCACCTCGTGGCGCGACATCACCGAGCGCAGACACGCGGCGGAGGTAAGCGGGCGACTCGCCGCCCTCGTCGAGAGCTCCGACGACGCCATCGTCGGCAAGTCGTTGGAAGGCATCGTCACCAGCTGGAACGCCGGTGCCGAGCGCATCTTCGGCTATACGGCCGAGGAGATGATCGGGCAGCCGATCCTTCGTCTCATGCCTCTCGATCGCCAGCACGAAGAGACGGAAATTCTCCGCCGAATTCGCGCGGGGCAGCGCATCGAGCACTTCGAGTCGATCCGCAGACGAAAGGATGGAACGCTGATCGACGTCTCGGTCACCATCTCTCCGGTGCTGGATGCCCAGGGAAAGGTGGTCAGCGCATCGAAGATCGCGCGCGATGTCACCCGACAAAAGCGCGAGTCGGACGCCAATCGCTTCCTCACCGAGGCCAGCGCGCTGCTCGGCTCATCGCTCGACGCAAATCAGACGCTCGCCCAGCTCGTCAAGCTGGCCGTACCGAGGCTGGCCGATTGGTGCAGCGTGCATGTCCTCGACGAATCCGGTGTCGCCCGCTCGATCGGTGAAGCGACATCACCCGCGCTCGACGACGTGACTCGTCAGGCACTACAAGAGCGCAACACGCTGCATACGCTGACCCAGGGCGTGAACCAGGTACTTCGCAGCGGCCACTCCGAGCTCGCCTCCAGTGTCGAGTCCCTGAGCACACCGGCTCCGCTGCCAGCGCCATTGGCGCATGCCTCGCTCATGACGGTGCCGTTGGTGGCACGCGCTCGAGTGCTGGGCGCGCTGACGCTGATGTGGCTGCACGGCCGGCGATACACTGAGCAGGACCTCTCGTTCGCCGAGGAACTGGGCCGCCGCGCCGGCATGGCGATCGACAACGCCCGCTTGTACCGGGCCGAGCAGGAAGCGCGCGCCGAAGCCGAGCGCGCGCGACAGGAGGCGGAGACCGCCAATCAAGCGAAGACGGATTTTCTGGCGACGATGAGCCACGAGCTGCGGACGCCGCTCAACGCCATCGGCGGCTACGCCGAGCTGCTCGAGATGGGCGTGCGCGGCAACCTGACGAGCGACCAGCGCGAGGATCTGCGGCGCATCCAGCGCAGTCAGCGCCATCTGCTCGCGCTCATCAACGATGTCCTCAACTTCGCGCGCATCGATGGCGGGCACATCGATCTGCGCATGACGAGCGTGCCGTTGCACCAGGCGCTGGCCGGCATGGAGGCGCTCATCGCGCCGCAGATCGCGCGCAAATCTCAGCGCTACGAATACTCGGGAGTCGATCCGAGCGTGAGCGCGCTTGCCGACCGCGACAAACTCACGCAAATCGTGCTGAACCTCCTGTCGAACGCGATGAAGTTCACGCCTGAAGGCGGATCGATTCGAGTCGACGCGGATTACGACGACGAGACCGTGATTATTCGCGTTTCCGACACGGGAGTCGGCATCCCGGCCGACAAGTGCGAAGCGATCTTCGATCCCTTCGTGCAGGTCGAGCGTAGCCTGACGAGAACCGTGGAGGGCACGGGTCTCGGCCTTGCCATAAGCCGCGATCTGGTGCGTGCCATGGGGGGCGACATTTCGGTGCAGAGCACTGTCGGCAAGGGGAGCGTCTTCACCGTTACGCTCCCGCGTGCAGACGTCACCGCGCACGCCGGCGCGCCCGCGCACACAGCTCCGCAGCCGGCGCACAGCGCGCACGAACCTGCCTGACGCGGCGGGCTCTTTACACTCGGCGCGCGGTCGTCTGGTAGCCTAACGCGCGGTTCAACCAGCGTACGAACGGCAACACCGCTCGAAAATCCCGCTCCAGCCTCGCCGGCAGATTCGCCGCAACGATCGACTCGTCAGGCAGAGAGCGCGTGGCGGTGAAGGACACGAAGCGCAGCCATCGAGCGGCCGGTGAGTCCTTCGGGAATCCACGCGGAACTCGGGTGAGAAGACGCTCCTCGTCCAGCGCGCCGAACGTCGATCGAAAAGTGCGCGCTCCGATTACGGACTCGAACTCGGCCTGACGCTCCAGGAGTGATTCGCGGACGCGCCGCAGCGCCTCGCGCGGTGGCATCCACAGTCCGCCTCCGACAAAGCATTCTCCCGGCGCGAGATGCAGGTAGAGCCCAGCCGCGCCTCCGTCGGGGCCGGCTCCGACGCCTATCCCGCGCCCCGTGTCCTGATGAAAGAACCAACAGGCGGCGTTTGTCTTGTACGGCGTCTTGTCCTTGGAGAAGCGTACATCCCTGTGGATTCGGAAGATCGAGCGCTTCGGGTGGCCGACAAGCTCCGGAGCGAACCGCGCCAGCCGCGCGTCCATCTCCTCTACGAGCGCGCGAAGCGGAAGGAGGATCTCGCGCTCGTACTCTTCGCGGTGCTCCTCGAACCACTCGCGCCGGTTGTTCCGCCGAAGACGGCGGAAAAACGAGAGCGCGGCAGGGCGAAACCCTGGAAAATCCGTGAGTTGTACGGCAGCGGCCCGAGTCGGCATTCGGATGGCGGCGAAAAGCGGAGCTCTAAGATCGCGTCAGGCGGGTTTGCGGTCCACTGCTTGCTACTGCGTGGACAATGTCCCCCGCGCCAAATGGCGCGTTCCCATTTGCACCAGATGGTGCAAGGAGTTGTGATGATCGCTGATGCGTCGATCGCAGTCGTAGCTCGCAATCAAGTGTCATCGGACCTCGGCGGCGAGGCAGTGATTCTACACCTCGCGTCGGGCACCTACTACAGCTTGAACGAAGTTGGCGCGACGATCTGGAATTTGCTCCAGCAGCCACGCCGGGTGCGACAGATCCTCGACCACGTCGTCGCGGAATACGACATCGATCGCGAGGAATGCGCTGCGGATCTCCATCGCCTACTCGACGCTCTGTCGCGCGAGGGACTGATCGAGATCTACCATGAGAACGCGGCCGCCTGACATAACGCTTCGCGGATCGTCCACGCGCGGCGCATGAACGCCATTGCCGCGCTGATGTACACCGATGGTCGCCGCGCCGACGCGGAGACGCGCGCACGCGTCTCCGGTATGCTCGACGCCATGCGCCACCGCACATCGCGCGATCCTCATCTCTGGTGCAGCGGCCCAGCCGCCATCGGCGGTACGGCATCTCCCGACGGGATACTTCTCTCCGCCGACGCGCGCATCGACAATAGCGCCGAGCTGATCACCGCCCTCGATCTCCCCCGCACCGCATCGGCCGCCGACATCATCCGCGCTGCCTACTGCGCGTGGGGTACCGCCGCTCCCGAGCGCCTGACAGGGGACTTTGCATTCGCTCTCTGGGATCCCAGCCGGCAGCGGCTGGTCGCGGCGCGCGATCACTTCGGAGTGAAGCCACTCTACTACGCATCGGCGCGTGGATTCGTCGCGCTCGCGTCGGAGATGAAGGGACTGCTCTCGCTGCCCGAAGTGCCGGTCGACATCGACGATTCGCGAGTCGTCGACTTTCTGGAAGGCATCCTCGATGACACGGCAGCGACGTTCTATCGCGCCATACGACGCGTCCCGGCTGCGCACGTCCTGGTAGTCGAGCGCGGGACTGTCACCGTCACTCGCTACTGGTCGCTCGACCCGCACGTCGTTGTCGAGCATGGCGACGAGGATGAGTGGATCGAGCGAGTGCGCGACACGTTTGCCGAAGCAGTGCGATGTCGCCTCCCGCTCGACGAGCCCGTCGGCTCCATGCTGAGCGGCGGGCTCGACTCTTCGTCGATTGCCTGCGTGGCGCGTGATCTCCTGGTGGCACGGTCGCCAACCGCCACGCTGCATACGTTCTCCGCGGTCTTTCCGGGAATCGATCAGAGTGACGAGCAGCAGTTCATCGACGCCGTGCTCGACACCGGTCACATGACGCCGCACCGCATCGACGCCACATCGCTCGCTCCACTCGCATCCCTCGACGCCGTGCTGGACTATCAGGATGAGCCGCGGCTGGCCGCCAACCTCTACGTTAGTCAGGCACTCTTCGGCGCGGCGCGCGATGCGCGCGTGCCGGTGATCCTCGACGGCATCGACGGAGATACGGTGATCTCGCACGGCATCCGGCGTCTGGCCGAGCTCGCACGCGAGCGCCGTTGGAGCGAGTTCGCGGCCGAGTCAGCCGGCGTGGCCAAGCTACGGCGTCGAGCGCCGTTGGTGAACGTTCGGCACTATGCGCTCCCAGCGATCACGTCACGAGCTCGCAGTGGGCAATGGACTGCGGCCGCGTCCGACGTCGCGCAACTGGCCCGGCATGCATCGCTGTCCCCATGGACGCTGGCGCGAGAGGCGCTGCTCGAGCCACTGCTCGCTGCGCCGCTACGCCGTCGGCTGCGGCGGCGGCGCTCGGACGAGATGGCGCGTACCCCAGCCCAACCGCAGCCACGCCTCACGAAGTCCGCCGTCTACCTCGAGACGCGGGCCGCCGAGCGTCATGGCGCTGTCCGCGGGTCCGGTGCGTCGACGGAGCGCGAGGATCATTACTGGCGCCTCACCCGAGGAATCACCTCGTACGGGTTCGAGGTGATGGATCACGCCGCCGCGGCCTTCGGCCTCGAGACGCGCTTCCCCTACTACGACAAGCGCTTCGTCGAGCTCTCCCTGTCTGTGCCGAGCGAGCTCAAGCTTCGCGATGGTTGGACCCGGTACATCATGCGGCGCGCGATGGAAGGCATTCTTCCGAGGGAGATCCAATGGCGGACAGGAAAAGCCAACTTCGGGGCTCATTTCGAGCGTGCGCTGCTTCACCACCATCGCCAGGAGCTGGACGACCTGGTGTACGATACCGCTCACCATGGCGCCTGCGCTGCCTACGTTGACCGCGAATTTTTGCAGGCCCAGTACTCCGACTATGCCCAAACTGGGGGCGAGCGCGCTGCGATCGGCCTGTGGAAAGCGCTCGTCCTTTCCCGTTGGCTCGAGCGTAAGGGGAACAAAGTGCGCGGAATGAAGTATGCGTATCAAAATGACCGAATCCCGGCCGTGGACCATCCTGGAGCCGGGCCGTCGTAACCACTAGGTGAGGAGCAGCAAATGGCTGGACCCAGTAAGGGCTCGCGCAAGCGTTACAGCGCGCCGGAGCTGAAGATCCTTGGCGATGTCGCCAAGTTGACGCGCGAGCACACGCACGCCGGGGACAACGATCTACCGTTCGGATCGCAGGACGAGATCAAGAGCGGTGCGTGAGATCTCCTGAGCGCGCGCTGAGACAACCAAGGTGGCCGCTATCCAGCCGTCAGCCTCTGACGGAGCGTACTCCTACGTCGCCTACGGCGCGCGCATAGGATCGTTCATGCCGCTCCCGCCGCTCGTACCGGCGGAGAGCGAGATAGAGCCCGATGTCATCGTGAGGCGCGGTTCGGTGGGACCCGCGCCGTTCGAGACGTCGGGCTCCGACTTTCAGTGCCACGTCGTCGGCGATGAGATCTGGATCTACTGCGGCGGCGTGGGCACGTTCCGCATCCGCCACGGGCGCGAGATCGACGTCGATCCGGCGCCGGAAGCGCAGGACTTCACACTCCGCTCGTACATCGTCAAGGCGGCGCTCGCGGCCGCCCTCCGCCAGCAGGAAAAGCTCATCCTGCACGCCAGCGCCGTGACGATCGATGGTCGCGCTGTGGCGTTCATCGGAAGCTCGGGCATGGGGAAGTCGACGACCAGCGCCGCGCTTCACGCGCGGGGACACGCCGTGGTCGCCGATGACCTGGTCGCCATCGATGTGCGCCACCCGGATGGGCCGCACGTGCTCCCCGGTGCGCCGCACCTCGCGCTGCTCCCCGAATCCGCTCGCGCCGTCGGCGACGACCCCGACGAGCTTCCTCGCATCGCGCCGCGGTCGCCCAAGCACGGTCGCGACGCGATCCGTGGCTTTGCACACGAGCCGGTGAAGCTCGCGCGAGTCTACGTGCTCGCTGACGCCGAGCGCAACGACATCACGCCGATCGCGCGCGACCATGCGCTAGGCGCGCTCGTCGTGCACACGTTCGGCCGCCGTGTTTTCCAACGCGTGCCGGACGCCAAGCACTTCATGCAATGCGTCGCGTTGCTCCGCGGCGTGACGATCAAGCGGCTCGAGCGGGTGCGCGACTTCCGCCTGCTCGATCAACTCGTCGCGATGGTCGAAAACGATGTCGCAGCCGACGACTGAGCACTTTTCGTCGGTCCTCGCGCCGGCGGCTGCGGAAATCCTCCTCCGCTGCACGCGGATGATCCACGACGCCGACAACGAAGCCCGGCTGCGCGCCCTGGTCGATCGGGACATCGATTGGGAGCACCTGCGCCGCAACGCACTCAAGCACGGCATCATCCCGCTCGTGTACCAGCGGCTCTGGGAAAGCTGTCGCGACCTCGTTCCGGCGATCGTCCTCGCCCGCCTGCGCGCGGATCACCGCGAGAACACGATTCGCAGTTTGGGCGTCACCGCTGAGCTGCTCCGCCTCTTGGATCTCCTCGAGCAGCACGGGGTGCCTGCCATCCCGTACAAGGGACCGGCGTTGGCCGCGCACGTCTACGGCAACTTGAGCATCCGTCAGTTCGGCGACCTCGACATCCTCGTGCACATGGAAGATGCGTCCAACGCGATGCGCATCCTCTGCCAGCACGGCTACACGACGGATGGCTGGCCCGAGCCGCCCGACGAGGCCGCGTTTCTCAAGCGGGCGCACGTGCACTCGTTCCACTCGCCCGATCACGCGGTGCACCTGGAGCTGCATTGGGATTTCACGCCCCGCGAGCTCGCGTTCCCGCTCGACCTCGATGCGCTCTGGCGCCGGCTCCAGCGCCGCCCACTCGGCTCGGCGGAAGTTCTCTCGCTTCCGCCGGAGGATCTGCTGCTCATCCTGTGCGTGCACGGCGCCAAGCATTGCTGGAGCCGCCTCAAGTCGGTTCGCGACGTCGGCGAAGTCGTGGACGCCCACAGCGACATGGACTGGGATCGCGTGCTCGTCGACTCCCGCTCGCTCGGCGCCCACCGCATGCTCTCGTTAGGCATCTTCCTCGCCAGCGAGCTGCTGGGCGCCGCGGTGCCGCTCGAGGTTCGGCGGCACATCGATGAGGACCTCATGGTGCCGCACCTCGCCGGTGACGTCCGCGCGCGTCTCTTCCGTGACGACGTCCGCCACTCGGTGTCGGCCGACGCTCAACTGTTCTACATGAAGATGCGCGAGCGCGTTCGCGAACGGCTGCCGCAGGCCGTTCGTTTCGTTCGGCGCTATGCGCACGAGCGACTGTATGGACCGGCCACGGGCGCTGCCTAACGAGCGGGCGATCGCCGACCGCCGCCCGGGCGCGGCGCGGACGGATGGCGAGTTGCTGCTGGCCGCCCTCCGTGCCGGCCGTGAGCCGGATGCGGCCGCCGCCATCCGGCAATTCGACAACCATGAGTGGCTGACGGTCATCCGACATGCCGCATGGCACCGCGTGATGCCGCTGCTGTATCACCGCCTCGCGGCGCAGCGCGCGGTGGTGCCGCACGACTCGCTCGAGCGCCTGCACCAGGCGTATCTCGCCGCGGCCGGAGAGAATCTCCGACTTTTCGGTCAGATAGCCGAGCTCCTTGCCGCGCTCGACGCCGCCGACGTCCCCGTCATTGCACTCAAGGGCGCGGGGCTGGCCGAAGAGGTGTATCGAAACATCGCGCTACGCGGGATGCGAGACATCGACATCTTGGTCCGTACACATGATCTCGAGTACGTCACCGAGCTCATGCATCGCCTGGGATACGAGCAGTCCGAGCCGGCGGACATCGCCTCCGTGCGTTCGACCTTTCACCACCTCCCACGCTTCACACGCCCACATTCCGTCGGCGTCGAGGTCCATTGGACACTCGAGCTTCCGACGAGTCCGTTCCGCATCGATCTCGATCGCGTTTGGAATCGGTCGCGGCGCACACGCATCGCCGGCCAGGAAGCGCGCGTGCTGGCACCGGAGGATCTGCTCTTACACCTCTGCCTCCACGCCTCGTATCACCACCACTTCCGCGTCCGTCTCCGCCACCTGACGGACATCGCTGCGACGGTGGAGCGCTACGAGTCGGCGCTGCGTTGGTCGGTCCTCGTGAATCGGGCGAGTGAATGGGGAGCGGAGCGCTTCGTCTACACGACGATGTCACTCGCCGCCGAGCTGCTGGGCGCCCCGATCCCGGCGGACGTATTGACCGCGTTCGATCACGACGCCGAAGACGAGGAGGTCGTTCGCATTGCCGGCGACTTCGTCC
The DNA here is from genome assembly GCA_035253585.1 of Gemmatimonadaceae bacterium. Classification (GTDB taxonomy): domain Bacteria; phylum Gemmatimonadota; class Gemmatimonadetes; order Gemmatimonadales; family Gemmatimonadaceae; genus DATFBY01. The sequence continues at coordinate 45,098 of DATFBY010000068.1, forward strand.
TCGCCGCGCCGGTCGAGCTTCCAATCGCCTATCGGACGGCCCGAGCTAGCCACGGCATAGGCGCCAAGGCCGCGGTCTACCTGGACAGCCTTTTTCCTCCGCCCGGCCGGCTGCGAGAGCTGTACGGAGTGAAGGAGGGGTCCTGGACCCTCCCCCTGTATTATTTCGTTCGACCCGTCGACGTTGCCCGGCGCTTTGGCAGGGTTCTCGCACAGCTCGGCCGCCAGAGTGACCGCCTCCCGCTTTCCCTCGAGCGGGAGCACAATGGCGTTTTGATCGACGGCTGGATTGCCGGAAAGGAGGAGCGATGCCGATGAGCTCACGCGACACTTTCACCGTCGAGCTGCATCCAGCAGACGACTCGCGCGACGCCCTGTTGCGTGCGATCAACGCGGCCACGGAAGATCGCTACTCGATCGTCGGCGAGATGGCGGCGCCTGACAACGAGCTGCTCCTTCTGGCCCGATCGAACGAGCGGGGCCAGCTGGTGACGTTGGCGCTTCGGCCCAGCACCTGGCGTGGGACGCGTATTCACGTCCTCACCGTCGCGCCGGTTCGTCGCGCGCCGGAGATCGGCGACTATGCCGAGCAGGAGCGTACTTCGATCGCTCCGCCGCCCCCGTTCGCGCCGCCGGTGACGCCCGAGCCGCCACCGGAGCCGATCTCGCCGGAACTGGACGCGCCGATGTACGCGACGCCGCAGCTTCGACTCGAGCCGTCGTCCCACTCGCTGCCTGACGAGTCCGAGCCCGAGGAGCCGGAGCAGTACGGGCCGGAGCAGTACGAGCCGGAGCAGTACGAGCCGGCGCGGTACGAGCCGACGGCTTTCGAGCCGACGGCTTACGAATCGCTGCCTGACGAGACGTTGCCTGACGAGACGCTGCCTGACGAGTCTTTTCGTGATGAGATTGCGGCTGGGCCGATGCCGGACACGACGACCGCGTCGACGTTCGAGCCCGAGCGCGACGCCGAGCTAGCCGAGCCACTGATCGTACCGGTGACGGTGCCTGACGACATTCCAGAGCGGCCGATCTCGGTCGCCGGGCGCAACCGGTTCGACGCAGCCGATGAGATCGATGAGGCTGACGACGCCTGGGCTGCCGAGATGCGTGGCTACTCGAGCTGGCGAGGCGGCTCGAAGATGATCATTGGCGCCGTCGCCGCACTCATGCTCTTCGTCACCCTGGTGGCGCTCGCCGCGCGATCCTCCGACGGCACGGCGCGAAGCGCGGCTGTGTTCGCCGGCGACACCGCCATCACCCCCGCTGCGGATTCGGCCCCCACGGTCGACAGTACAGCCGGTTCGGTCGACACCTCGGCGGCAGTCGCTCCCGTGAAGACATCGGCACTCGCCGCCGTTGCGCCTGCGCCGGATCCGCGCGCGCTGACCGAATCACCGGCTCCGCCATCCACGACGAGTCGGACCGCGAGCACCGCGCCGACGCGGTCGCGTCCGCGTACGTCCCCGTCGCGCTCACGCCCGGTTGCGCGCGCCACCACGGAATCGGGAGGCAGCATCGTTCCGGACCCTGCCGCGGCGTTTGGCGTCCCACCCACCCGCACCACCGCGACCGCGAAGCGCACCGAGGCTCCCGCGAAGAGCTGCGCGGCCCTCATGGCCGAGAACGCGCGCGATGCGATCCCCGTCTGCCAGCGTGCCGCGTTGTTAGGCGATGCCGAGGCGCAGGCGAAAATCGGTCTGGCGCACGAGCGCGGTGATGGAGTTCGCCGCAGCTACGGCGAAGCGGTGGCCTGGTTCCGCAAAGCAGCCGCGCAGGGTCACGCCTGGTCCGAAAACCACTTGGGCTGGATGTACGCAAGTGGTACGGGCGTCGAGCGGGATGACGCGCAAGCCGTACGCTGGTTCCGACTTGCCGCCGAGCACGGCAACGCCGAAGCGCAATACAACCTGGGCTTCATGTATCAGCGCGGTCGAGGCGTCCCGAAATCCAGCGTGAATGCCGCCCAGTGGTATCGCCGAGCGGCGCAGCAGGGGAATCAGTCGGCCATACGGGCGTTGAAGGCGATGGAAGGCTGACATCGAGATTCGAGATTCGAGATTCGAGATTCGGGGAGATTCGAAGGGGGAGATCGAGCAGCCGCTCGAATCTCCCCCGAATCTCGAATCTCGAATCTCGAATCTCGATGCTAGAACCCGATCTTCACACCCGCACTCAGCACGAAGTTATGCGCCGTCTTTCCATTCACCGGAATGCCGGTCGCTTCCTTGAAGTCGACCTTCCCGATGTAATCCTTCGCCATCAGACGAAGACCGATCGCGCGCGCGAGCTGCACGTCGACACCCGCGCCGATGTTGGCCGCGAAGTTGGTGCCTGACGCCTTGACGACCGCGTTGTCGACCGACAGCCGCATCGCACCGGCACCGCCCTGTAGAAACGGCGAGATCCCGCCAGCGCCCACCGGCATCTTGAGCTGCAGGCTGGCGTCGTACAGCAAGACCTTCGCGTCACCGAGTGACACGCCGCCGATGATCGGAACGTCCACGTTCCACTTCGACTCGCCATAGGCGACGTTTCCAACCAACGCGAGGTTATCGGTCAAACCGATTCCGAGCTGACCGCCGAACACCGCCGCGTTGTCGCTCGAGAGGCTCGTGCCGAGCGGTCCATCGAGAAAGCTTCCGAAAACCATGTAGCCGACGTAGGGCGTCAGGCTGATCGCTGGAGTACCGCTCGTCTCCTGCGCACCGGCGCGCGACGCCAGCGCAGTGCTGGCAACGGACACGACTGCCGCCATCGCCAGAGCAGAGCGAACCATGTATCGCTTCATTGTTCCTCCGAAGTTGTGCAAAGCGTTGCACCTGCCGAAGGCACGCCCGGTGCCAACGGGCGGGGTGAATTCGCGCCGCACCAAGTGCTTGCGAGAGCAGAACTTCGCTCGTACGCCCGCGGGCGGGACAATGTCCCTTGTCCTCCGGCACGGACTGGAAAATGTCCGACTTGTTGGACCGTTGGCGGCAGACCTCTTGCCGTTTTCGATGCCGCGTCACTAGATGTGTGTGAGTGCGGAGGCGAAGCATGAGCAGCAGGCGCTGCGTCACTCGCTACCTTCTACTTTCGTCTGTTGTCGCCAGTGTCGGCTGTGCATCGGGCGCCCCTCCGCGTGGCGTCCGCGAGCCTGTACCACTGCGACCCGCCCTCTCTGCCTCCGCCGACACCAACGACCCGCAGGCCTACTTCGACGTCGGCCTGCGCGCGCTCGAGAAGGATCTAGGCCGCGCCGCGGACGCCTTTTTCTGGGCGTCGCGGCTGGACCCCGGCTCCGCCGACGCGCTCTATGCCCGCCGCGTCGCACTGCACGCCTACAATCTCGAGCGCGTCCGTGGCTATCTCACCTCCAATGACCTTGGGCCGAGCTCGGCGTTCGTGCGCGAGATCGACTCGCTCCTCTACATCGCGCTCGAGCGCAATCCGTTCCTCTACGCGCAGTTCGATCAACAGCTGATCGAGCTCGCCAACAACAAAGTCTCGCGCAACGGCTTCTTCCGCCCGCTCTTCTATATTGGCTCGCTACAATACGCGGCCTGGAAATCGTACTCGGAGGGGAACTTCGCCAAAGCGGTCGCCCAGTACGCCGAGGCGATGAAGCGCGACACATCCGACTACGGATTGCACGGCCAGCGCGCGCGCGCCTTCTATCTCATGTCGCAATACGACAGTGCACTGGCGGAGATGACGCGGATGCTCGATCGCGCCCGCGCGGTGGAAGCGAGGAAGATCACGCCGGTATATCAGTCGAAGGGTACGACCGAGTACGCGATCGCCATGATCCATCTGGCGCGCGGTGACGGCCAGGCGGCGCGTTCCGCGCTCCAACGCGCGCTCTCGGAGGATTTCTCGCTCTACATGGCTCACGCGGTGCTGGCTGACGTGTCCATCTCGTTAGGCGACACCGCCGCCGGGCTGAGCGAGTACGAGCTCGCCGTCCAGCTCCACGGCACTGACCCCGCGCTCCGCTACCGGTACGGCTCGGCGCTCCTCAATGCCAAGGAGCTGGATGCCGCCGAGACCCAATTCCGGCGCGCGATCGAGATCAATCCCGACTACGCCAGCCCTTACCTCCCGCTCGCGTACGTCCTGGAGCGAAAAGGCCTGCCTAACGAGGCAGCCGAGCACTACGCCAAGTACGTGGCCAAGGCGCCGAAGGTACTGACCGCCCAAATCACAGTGGCCAAAGAGAGACTGGCCGAGCTTCGCGCTCAATAATTACAGATGTGCATTTCATCGACTGGCTTGTCTCGGCGTCGGAAGTCTGGTCCTCGGCATCCTGTCCTGCCTGTTCGCCGTGTGATACAAGACGCTCGCCACTACCACCGCGGCCTGCTTCAAGTCTGCCTCCAGCAACATCCCGCCGACGTCCAAGCTCGTATGATGCGTTCTCGTGTCGTAATCGATCGGATCCTGTAAGAAGTTGAACGCCGGGATCCCGACCGACACGAATGGCATCACGTCCGTCCCTCCCGTGTTGGCCAGCGTCACCGTCCCCGCGCCCAGATCCGCGAACGGCGCCAGATACGCCCGCAGGATCGGCCCCGCCGCCGCGTTTCCTTGCAAATAGATGCCGCGGATCTTTCCCGTCCCTGAATCGACGTTGTAGTACGCCGAGATGCGTTCGTGCTCGGGCTTGAGCGTCATCGTCTCGGGCTCGCCGAAGTGATTTCTCACGTAGCCCATCGAGCCGAAGTACTCCTCGTGCTCCTCGCCATCCCAGAGCGCGATGCGAATCGTGCGACGCGGACGTGCGCCGATCGCCGCGAGAATCCGCAGCGCCTCCATCCCGACCGCTACGCCGGCGGCGTTGTCGGTCGCACCAGTACCGGCCGGCCACGCATCGAAGTGGCCCCCCACCATTACCACCTCGTCGCGCAGCGCGGGATCGCTCCCCTCGAGCTCGGCCACCACGTTGTATCCGGTCGAATCGTCAGCCACCGTGCGGGTGCGAAGCTCTACCTCCAGCGTCGGTGCCGCGCCCTTTTCGATCATGTTGAGCAGTCGCGTGTAGTCGGCCGCCGCCACGATCATCGCCGGCGCATAACGCGACGCATCGGTGTCGTAGGCCTGGAACGATGCTACACGCACCGCGTTGTGCAGCCCACTCGGCTCCAGCACCACCGCCACTCCCTCATCACGCAGCAGCTCGTAGATGCGCTGGCGCTGACGAACGGTCGTCGCATAATCGCCCGAGTCCTCCCAATAGTCGCGCGGACTTCCCGGATCGGTGATGCGAGCCATCGAGTCGAGCTCGCCGTCGGTGAAGCGATGCGCCAACGGCAAGAACCGCCCGGAGTCCGGCCTCACGCGCCCGTTCATGATGATCGCGCCGCGCAACTTTCCTCGGTGCGGCGCGAGATCGTCTTCGCTACGGATAGACGTCAGGATCGGCGTGCCGCGCACCACCCCATTCGTCGACGCACTCCACGCTCGCGGATACGCGACGATGCGCGCATACCGCGGCGCCGTCATCTCGATCGAGCTGCGCTCCACGAACCACGACGCCGCGCGCCGCTTCCCCCACGGCTCGTGCGCCGCCTTGAGCAGTCCGTAGGACGCGAGCTCACGTCGCGCCCACTCGGCTGCCTGACGATACTCCGGCGAGCCGGCTAGCCGCGCGCCCAGCACATCGGAGAGCATGATCGCCGTGTGCATCACGCGCGAACGCTCGAAACCTTCGGCGCGGATGCGACGATTCACGTCCGCATCTACACGTTCCGGTGCCGTGCTTGGAATCGTCGGCGACGTGCTGACGGGGACCGGCCCGCGCCGCGCGCAGGCGAGAAAAGACAGCGACAGCAGCAGCCCGACTGTCAGCCGGGCGAGAGAGTTCTTTCGCATTCCGAAAGGTGTGAGCTCGGTCGCCAACGCGCACCGAATTGGGGACGAACGCCTAACGCCTTACTCGTCGCTCCCGTCGCGCTTCGGACCCGTCCGCGACCAGAACGCGACCACGCCGCACCCCGACGTCGAGAGATACGGCGGCGGCGCATCGTACGCTTTGCGATAGACCTCGATGCCGACCATGTCTTGCGCCGGGAAGTTGTCGAGCGTCGCTTCCGTCGTCGGGATTCCGTCGAGGTAAAGTGCGGGTCGGCACGTCACGCCGCCGCTTCCCATCCAAATGGTGAATCCCGGACCCCGCGTCGACGCTTTGACCGACACCCCCGACACGCCGCGCACGAGGTCGGTGCTGCGGAGTGGCTTCCGTCGCGCGATGTCGCTTTCCGTGATGAACGTGCCGTTGTACGTCTTGCGCCGATGCTCGAACTCGGCGATCGCACCTACCGCCGGCCGGTCTTCCGTTACCACGACCTCCGCCAGCTGCGGGAGCGAAGGGAAAAGGTCGACATCCATGCGTGCATCGGCGCCAGCCTCGATGCTGATGTCCGTCACCAGCTGCTCGAAGCCCACTCGGCGAATGAGGACTCGGCGTATCCCGGGCGGGATGCCGAACAGCGCGTAAACGCCGTCGGTCGACGTGCGCGCCGACAATCCCACACCGATGATCACGACCTCGGCGTCCGGGATGGGCTTCCCCAGGGTGTCTTTGACGACGCCCGAAAGCATCGCTGTCTCCTGAACCGGCTGCTGCGCCCCTAGCTCGCCGCTATCAACGGCCGCCAGGAGGGCGATTGCTGCGAGTCGAAGGAAAAGAGTCCTGAGAGGCATCGAGCGTAGTGTAACAGTCTCACCATTATGTGTGACCGAATGGTCGAACGCGAGGATTCTCGCCCGCTCCATGCCCTGTTTGCCCCCATCGGCCCAGACGAAGCCCCCATTACATTTCGAATCATTCCCGCATTACCTCAGGCGTGGACGTACATGCCGGACCACAACCCAACTGCCAGCGAACCCCACACCCCCCACGGGCCCCACGACGCCCTGAAGACTCAGCGAGAACGGCTCCTCTCGGTGCTCGGAAGGTCTCATCAGGAACGGTCGTTCACTGACCCCACCATCCGACAGGCAGCTCGCGAATATGGACGCGCCGCGCGATCGATCGGCCTTCCACCCGAGCGTCTCGTCATCTCGCTAAAGGAGCTCATGCGCTCTCCGGATCTGGCGCAACTCGGCGACTGGTTTCGCCGGGTGATCACCGACCGCGTCATCGTCTGGTCCATCGACTCGTACTACGGTCTCGAGAGCGACTGACCTGCGTGGGGGGTGCGGCCCGTGACGACCTAACGCCGGGACGTGACGGTGCTTCGAGCGGAACACTGCATCTATTCAACTGTCCGTGACGCTGAATTGACGCGGACTCCTCCCCCCGAGGTGAAGATGCGTGACGTTCCGTGCGACGAGGAGCGTTTTCCGTCAGTCGACCGACTGCTGGACGCGCTCGTGCGCGGCGAGACGGCGGCGACGTTTCTGGGCGACGCGGTGCTCGCACATCCATCGTGG
>DATFBY010000069.1:0-8997 GCA_035253585.1 Gemmatimonadaceae bacterium
AGCTCGCCATGGATGCGATACGCCTCCTCCCGGTTGCCGGCACGTGAAGCGAGATAGGCATCGAGCCAGAGCTGCTGGATACGAGGAAGCGTTTCGCGCCGCCCGTTCAGCGCATCGATCCACCGGTTGGCGCGGTCATCCTGAACGCTGATCGCCGCAACGGTTGCATTCAGCAGCGCGAGCGTGAACGACGTGTCCAACTCGAAGGCTCTGACGAAATGCGGTACCGCCGCCGACTCCTGCCGATGCGTGTACAGATCAATGCCGCGAACATACTCCAGATACGCCGGATAGGAGGGTGGCTTGGGAGACCCTCGGGAGAACTCGAGCAGTCGAGGCTCGACGGCTTCGGCGATCACGTCGATTGCCTGACGACGCAGGTCGCTCAGCGCGGCAGTAGGCTCGCGGACGTGCGCGCTGACCAACTGAAAGCTGCGCGCGACAGTCGAACGCGTGACGTCCGACAGCGACACGCGAAAGCGCAAGCTATCTCCCTCGCGATAGTAGGCGCCCGAAATGACGAGTCCGGCACCGCTCTCGATTGCTAGTGCGCGCGCCATCGTCGCGGGATCGACTGTCCTGCCGACAAGCGTGTCGACACCGCGCGCTGCGAGCACCGCTCCCGAAGGATCGACGACCTCGACCAGCGCGGCCGAGGAGATGCCCTGTGTCATGAAATCCATAGCCATGGTACCGACGGCCTCGAGCGTGGAATCGCCGGTGCGATTGTCGAGCACGGCGACCAACACGCGATCCTCGTGGAGCATCTTCGGAACCGTGGTCGCCGCCGTGTCGGCGGTTCGACCGCGGAGTGATGTGCCGAGGACCACGACCGCCGCGACGAAGAGCGCGGCCATGACAGGCCGTCGCCACGAGCGACGTACGACGCTCAACGGCGGCGTGATCGATATCTTCGCCGGCGATGCCGCTGTGGGTTGTTCGAGGGATGGAGCGGGCTCCGCGGTAGCTGCCTGACCGACGTTCGGCAGGTCGCGCGAACGGATCGATTGGGCGAGTGCGACGGTCTCGGCCGACGGATCCGAGTCGAGCTCTGCTCGAAGGCGCGCCGCGAAATGCTCATACGCGCGCAGCGCACCCGCGCGATCGCCGGCAGCGACATGCGCGGCCATGAGTAGACGGGTCACGGGCTCGTCATCGGGCGAGAATGCCGCTGCCTGACGGGCGTACTCTACCGCGGTGGCTGCCTGCCCGCGCCGAATCGCGTCGTCGGCCAGAGTGGTCGCCGCAACCGCTGCGGCGTGGCGGATACGCGATCGTTCGTCGTCGAGCCAGTGCTCCAGATCGGGCGCATCGTCGACGAACAACCCGACGGCCAGGTCGCCGCCGTAAAGCTCCAGCACACGCGCATGATCCCCGGCCGCGAATGCCTCGTCGAGCTGCCGAGCGTCGCACTCAACCAGCGCGTCATTCAGTGAGAGCTCGTCGTCGCCGCGGCTGAGGAGTGCGTTTTCGCCCAACACCCGCCTGAGCTGATGCACCGCCTTGCTCAACGCCTGTCGAGCGCGCGTCTGATCCGACTCGGGCCAGAACAAGGCGACGAGCCGATCGCGCCGATGGTACCCGTGAGGACGTGCAATGGCGAGGTAAATCAGGAGCGCCATGCGTTTGGGTTGCGCGAGCAATGATGAAAGCTCACGGCCATCCGCCGCACGTAAGTCGATAGCGCCGAGCGTGCGCAGCCTGATCATCAACAGCGTTTCACGCCGTTCGCGTTGGGTTTGGCCCGGAAGACGTCGGGAAGAGCACAGGAAGAGGAAGGGAAGGGGCCCCTCTTACGGTGCAACCTACCGACGACGCTCGGACGCGGCAAATGAGGCCGCAACCGGCTCGGGACGGGACGGGCCACCGCATCGGAGAGGGTTTCCATGAAAGGCTTTATTCCACGACCACTCGTGTTTCGGACGGCTTTGGTCGCCACGGCACTCGCGGCAGGGACGTCGATCACACAGGCGCAGTCGGCCGGCAAGGCGTATCGGTCTGTCAGCGTGGGCGCGATGCACGCCTGCGGAGTGCGGAAGGACTTCAGCATCTATTGTTGGGGGAACGGCAGCTACGGTCAGCTCGGAAATGGCCGGGTGGTGGACGCAGACCTTGGGCCGGTACGCGTGCAGTCGGCGCTCCGATTCCGGCAGGTGAGCGCGGGCGCGACGCATACGTGCGCGCTGACTGTCGACGGCGCGCTGTACTGCTGGGGCACAGACGTATCCGGTGTGCTCGGCGACGCCGTGCTGACGGAGCTTTGCCAGGGAACGCGGTGTTCCGCGACGCCCGTACCGGTCGGGGGGACGCTCCGATTCGACACACTGACCGTCGGCTACGAGCATAGTTGCGCGCTCAACGATGGCATCGCGTACTGCTGGGGGCGGAACGAGGAAGGGCAGCTCGGTCGCGCGCCATCGAACGACCTTTGTGACGGCGTTCGGTGCGGGCGATTCCTCCTGCCGGTCACCGATCGCTCGCGGTTTACCTCGATCAGCGTGCGCGGACGGCACAGCTGCGCTCTCGAGAGCCGCCGCGCCGTGTGTTGGGGCGACAATCGCTACGGTCAGTTGGGCGCGCCCTTGTCGCTCGCGTCGAGTCACGTCCCGGTGTCGGTGCCGGCGACGCTCGACTTCGTCGCGCTGGCCAGCGGGGGACTCCACAGCTGCGCGCTGACACGGAGGGGTGATGTTGCTTGTTGGGGTCGACTGCCAACGGACGCGCCTAACGAGGAAGAAGACGCCGTGCGAGTACTGTCGCGCAAGACAGCGGGCACGAGGTTCATAGCACTCGGCGCGGGCGGAACGCACTCGTGCGCCCTCGGCGCTGACCGAGCCATCTACTGCTGGGGACTGGCGCTGTACGATCGGCTTGGTGCTCGTGCCGGCGACCGGTGTGGTGATCTGCCCTGCTCGCGAACTCCTGTAAGAGTCGACCGCGAAGGAAGCTTTTCGGCACTGAGCGTTGGTGGTACGGCGGCCTGTGCGCTCGGATCGAAGACCGTCGCGTGCTGGGGCGGCACTGCGCGTGAAGCCGCTGTCGCGCGGCACACTGACTCGCCGAACGAAGTGGAATCTCCCTGACGCGGCGAATGGTTGAGCGAACGGGCGGCGCTTCATCGCAGCGCCGCCCGTCTTCTGTTGTTACATTCGTCGTCGATGCCTGCTTCTCGCCGATTCCCGCGCGCCGTCGTGGACGAGATCCGCAAGAGTCTGGTGGTCGGCGTCCGCGCCGGCACCGAACCGCATCGCATCATCGGCATCTGGGCGGTGGTCGCTGACGGCCGGGTCTTCGTGCGGTCGTGGAGTCTCAAGGAGCGAAGCTGGTATCGAACGTTCATGAAGGAGCCGCGCGGCGTGATGACGGTGAAGGACAAGGAATATCCGGTTCGCGCGGTGCGCATCCGAAGCGAGCGGATCAAGGCCGCTGTCGATCGCGCGTACCATGAGAAGTACCACACGCCGGCGTCGCTCAAGTACGTGAAGGATCTCTGTCGCAAGCAGTCGCGAGACACGACGACGGAGCTGGCGCCGCGGTAGTCGCGCCCCGTGCAACCTTTGAAGCGGCGCGCTTCACTCACCAAGAGAGCGTTTCAATCCCGCACGCACTCGAGGTGACACATGCTCCGCATGCTGCGCGTACGCCGCTTGGCCCAGATCATCCTCATCCCAACCGCCGCGGCTTCAGCCGCCGCCGGGCAGTCCACGCCGACTCGCACCGGACCACGTCCGCTGCTTCCCCGCGCGCAAGAAGTACTTCTCGCGCGAAGCGCCGCCCCCGCCAGCATCTCGGCGACGGCGCGCGTGTTGGTGCTGACCGACACCGGATTCGTGGTTGCTGATTCCGGGAAGAACGGCGTGACGTGTGTCGTACACCGCAGCTGGCCGGGGAGCGTCGAGCCGCACTGCTATGACGCCGAGGGAGCGGAGTCGGTGCTGCCGATCGAGATGTTCCGGACGGTGCAACGACATCGTGGCCGATCCGAAGCCGAGATCGACCGAGAGATCGCCGATCGCTTGGCGAGCGGCACATATCGGGTGCCGTCGCGACCAGCGATGACGTACATGATGTCGAGCGCGCAGGTGCTCTACGACGATTCGGGGAAGCACGTCGGAAAGTGGCGTCCACATCTCATGATCTACTACCCGTATCTCACTGCCGCGTCGATGGGATTTGGAGCGGCGCCCGACATGAAGGTGGGGATGGTCTCGCAGCAGGGAACGCCCCAGTCGTGTCTGATTCTGATCATGCCCGGGTTCGTCGATCCGGCGGCGATCGCCGCGCAGTGAGCGCAGAGGGCAGTCGGGACGCGACGCGCCATGACACGGCCGACCGCGTGCTCGCGGAGCGCGTGCTCGCGTTTCGAGACCCGATGGCGTTTCGGGAGCTCTATCGCCGGCATACGCCGTCGCTCCTGGCGATGGCGACTCGGCTCACCGATCGCCGGGAGGACGCCGAGGATGCGGTGCACGATGCGTGGGTGCGCGGCGTCGAGCATCTAGGGCGATTCGCCTGGCGATCGAGCCTGCGGACCTGGCTCACGGGGATCCTGATCAACTGCGTCCGCGAGCAGCGGTGGCACGGACGTGCGGAGATACCGCTCGATGACCAGGAGATCGCCGACGACAGTCTTCCCCCGCTGCCTAACGACATCGACCGCATCGACCTCGAGCGCGCGGTGACCTCGCTACCGAATGGCTATCGGCAGGTGCTCGCGCTGCACGACCTCGAGGGATTCACGCACGAGGAGATTGCCGGGATGCTCGGCATCGAGCCGGGAACGTCGAAGAGTCAGCTGGCGCGCGCCCGCCGATCACTGCGTCGCGCGCTGAAGATCGAATAGGAGGACACGTGGACGGCGAACGAGAATCGACACCGTTGGAGGACCGAGTGGTCCGCACGCTGGAGGACCGTGGTCTCCTGCGAAGGGAAGAGCGCTCGTCAGGCAACGGGCGACGGTGGCGCTCACCGGCGCAGCTCGCGGCAGCAGTGGCGCTTCTGTTGTTAGGCGGAGCCCTCGGCGCGATGCTGGGCCCCGCGATGCTCGGCGACAGCGGTCGCCCGCCGTCACCTGCGACGGCGACCGATGCACCGCGTTTCGCCCTACTCCTCTACGACCGCGCGGAAGGGGCGACCGTGCGCGACATGACGCTGTGGGCGCGCGAGCTTCAGCGCCGCGGTCACAGCATCACTGGGGCCAAGCTCGAGCGCTCGCGTGTGCTGGTGAGCTCGAGCGGGAGCGATGTCGGCGAGGCGCTGATGACGGGCTTCTTCGTGGTGAGCGCGGCCGACGTCAAGGAAGCGGAAGCCATCGCCCGCTCGTCGCCGCACGCCCTACATGGAGGGCGGATAGTCATTCGGCCGGTGGAGAGACTTTAGACATTGGGACTCGGGACTCGGGAATCGTATGAACACAAGGAAGCGCCGGTCGGTAAGCCGACCGGCGCATTCATTTTCCTGCCGAGTCCCGAGTCCCGAGTCCCGAACGTCAGTCGGCCTGCGCGACCTGCGGCGTGCTCTTCGGCCGCCCCCGATTGTACACGCGCGGCTCGGCGCGGCGCGCGAGGAGATTGTCGTAGAAGGCCACGATGCGCTCTTGCACCCCAGCCGCCGTGTCCCCCTTGGCGGCGCGAAACGGAGCATAGCGCTGGCGGTCATCCGTCGACACCCTGAACCACCACCACTTCTCCGCCGTCAGGTGCTGCTTCTCGACTGCGCACGTGAACGTACGTCCGCCGTCTACGAACGTCAGGGAATCCATTGCTGCTTCTCCTCGTAGGTGTACATGAAATCTAATCAGATACATGCCCAAAATGGGGCTGCCACGGCGAAATCCGGCGTTGGGAGTGCCTATCGGCACTCTACGCGCGAATTTCGGTCTCGCTAGATTTCGTGGATGACCAACGAAGCAATGAGCTCCGCCACGTCCCATTTCGATCCGGAAATCGATAGGCCTGACGATTTTCTGTCCGAGATCGAGAGCGATGACGCATTGCGCGCCGTACTCGACGAAGTGCGCCGCCACATGGATCTCGATCCGGCGCACGATCTCGCGCATCTCCTGCGCGTCGCCCGATGGACGGTACGACTCGTCGATGACGCGGTCGATCATCGCTTGGCAATCGCCGCCGCGCTCTTGCACGACATCATCAATATTCCAAAGACGAGCCCGGAACGCCCACTCGCCAGCGAGCGCTCGGCGGACTTCGCGCGCGAGTTCCTTCCGCGACTCGGCTTCGGCCCGAGCGAAGTCGAGCTGGCCGCGGGCGCGATCCGCGACCACAGCTTCACGCGTGGAGCAATTCCCGAATCACTCCTCGGACGTGCCCTCCAGGATGCCGACCGTCTCGACGCACTGGGCGTGATTGGCACCTTTCGGAGCATCGCAATGGGCGCGCACCTTGGACTCGAGTTCGTGCATGCGACCGATCCGTGGGCGACCGAGCGTGAGCTCGACGACGGGAGCTACTCGGTCGATCACTTCTTCAAGAAGCTGCTTCGGCTGCCGGAGACTTTTCGGACAGAAGCGGGGCGCGTCGAGGCCCGTCGACGCGCCGAGTTCATGCGTCTGCTGCTGGCCGAGCTGGGACGGGAGCTGGACGCGCCGGCGCCGTGGGCGGCGGGCGCCGATGCGACGCAGCCGGCCGCGGATCGTCTAACTTAGAGAACCAGCTCCATACCACGAGGTCGCGATGGACGCCAAACAACTGGCAAAGCTGATCCGCAAGAACGCCGCGAAGGCGCAGAAGATCGCCAACGCGCGCGACGGCAAGGCGTACGACAAGACGCTGACCGTCACCAATAATCCTCCCGCCGAGGATGATGAGAGCATCGAGCGGGATCACTTCTTCAAGGAAATGAAGCGCCGGGAGTTCTGAGCCGTCGACAGGCCAGATCGTCCCGGCAGGGCCCGTCCCTCCGCGAACACCGGCTTCCTTGCCTCGTGCGCGCGGCGCGACGCATGTTCGGGCCATGCCTCCCACCAACCGACGCCGATCGAGCGCGAAGGATCCGCTACCGCGCCTGCGAAAGACCTGCCTGGCGCTCCCTGAGGCACACGAAGTCGAAGCGTGGGGAGAACCGACCTTTCGCGTGCGCAACAAGCTCTTCGCGATGTATGCCGGCGCCAACAGTCACCACGGCAAAGGCCGGAACGGCGTGTGGTGCAAGTCCACACACGTTGACCAGGATCTGCTCGTCCGGGCGGATCCCTCACGTTACTTCGTCCCCCCGTACGTAGGGCCGTCAGGATGGGTGGGCGTGTGGCTGGATGGCGACCTCGATTGGACGGCGCTCACCGAGCTGCTGCGGGATGGCTACCGGTTGGTCGCTCCCAAGCGACTCGTTAGGCAGCTGGACCTCGCAGAGCGAAGCGACTAGCTTCCGGTCTTCGCCGGGACGCTGTCGTTAGGCGCCTTGGTCGAACCGGGTGTCGGCAGCGGCGTAGCGCCGGCGGCGGGAGCGGCGAGCGGCGAACCGGTGACGCGTGGCTGGAGACCCGCGATGATCGCGGTGGTCAGATTGTCCTGCAAGACGAGCGCATCGCGCCCGGTCTGATCGAACGTCTGGGACCAGAGCAGAGAATCGTTCGAGGCGCGTAACAGGCGCACTGTCGCGCGCACACGCGCGCCCTGACGCTGCACCGTTCCCTCCACCAGATGCGACACGTTGAGCCGCTGACCCATCACCACGGGGGGCGCCGGCTGCAAGCTCGCGGCGGTCGAGGCGGTGAGTGACGCAACGCGAATGCCCTGCACGCGCGACAGCGCGTCGATGAGCGACGACGTCAACCCGCGGGCAATGATCGAATCGGCACGATCGGCTCCCAGGTTCTGGAGCGGGAGAACGGCCAACGACATTGGCACCGGCGCCGCGGGTGTGGCGGATGCGCCAGACTCGGTCGGCTGCGCTGCCTGCGCGGCAGTTGCAGTGGGCGTCGAGGTCGCTGGTTGATCGGAGCGAATGAACGTCCACAGGACGATGGCCAACGAGGCGACGATGATCGCCGGCAGCGTCAGGCGCTCCCGCCACCGCCGCCGTCCTCGAATCACACTCGGCGGATCGAACGCGCCACTCGAGATGCTCGGATGCTCGAGACGTTGGAGCAGATCGTTCGCGGTACGCGGTCGCTGCGCCGGCTCCTTCTGCAGGCAATCCATCACGATGTTGGCCAGTGCCTGCGGCACGTCGTATCGGCGCGTGGTGATGTTCGCCGGCTTCTCGGTGAGATGCGCCGTGAGAATCTGCTGCGGCGTGCGCGCCCGGAAGGGCGGTGCGCCGGCCAGCATCTCGTACGAGACGATCCCCAGCGCGTAGATGTCGGCGCGGTGATCGAGCGCGGGGTCGGCGGACACCTGCTCCGGCGCCATGTAGGCGGGCGTGCCTAACGAGATCCCGGCGCCGGTGATGGTGCCGGCGGGATGCTCGTTGGTCTGTCGCAGCCGCGACGCGACAATGGCCTTGGCCACGCCGAAGTCGGTGACCGTCGCCGAACCGCCTGACAGGAGGATGTTGTCGGGCTTGATGTCGCGGTGGATGATCCCGCGGCCGTGCGCGTATGAGAGCGCGCGCGAGACGTCCTTCATGATGGTGACCGCCTCCCGCACCGAGAGCGGTCCGCGTCCCACGCGCGCGCGCAGCGACTCGCCTTCGACGAACGGCATGATGTAGTACGGCAATCCGTCGAGCTCTCCGGCACTGAGCACCGGCACGATGTGCGGATGCTGGAGCTGCGCCGCGAGCATGATCTCGCGGTTGAACCGCTCCACCGACACGGCCGCGGCGAGAGTCGGCGGAAGCACTTTGATGGCGACGCGTCGGCGGAGCAGCGTATCCCACGCCACGAACAGCCGTGACATGCCCCCCGCACCGAGCTCTCGCTCGATCGTGTAGGTCTTTCCGAACGTCGCCTGTAGCTGTTCGGGGAGGTCTGCCAAGTGGTTCTCCGCGCGTTCTGCGTTCGGCCCGAGCTTTATGAATGGACAGACGGAGTCCAGC
>DATFBY010000070.1:0-17336 GCA_035253585.1 Gemmatimonadaceae bacterium
CATCGCATTCATCCTCGCGCTCGCCGCGCCGGCGACGCTTGCATCGCAGAACACGTCTTCACCTCCGCCACCGGCGCGAGTGACGCTGCTGTTGGCCGAGCGCGAGCTAGCGTCAAACGTCTACCGCGACGGATATGCGAAAGGAATTCTGGAGGCCCTCGATGAGCGCGGCGCATTTCTGTACGAGGCCGCGCCGGTCATCGTCGGGCGCGAGCACGCACGAGCTCTGCTCGATGCACAGAAGCCGCTGGCGACACTACGGATTGTTTCGCAGCCGATCACAGCCGTCGTGTCCACCGACGGAAATTTCGGAATCGCGTACGGCACCAGCCTGGTGAGCGACGCGGCTCTCCCGCGCGACTCGCTGCCGAGACCCGCATCGTACATCAACGTCTGGCGTCGTCCGCCGAATGGTGCATGGAAATTGATCGCACGTGTCGATGCCGGCCTGGTGGATCCGTCGACTGTCGTTTTGCCCGACGCGATTCGATCGCTCCCTCCCGTTCGCGGCGCGCTCATGAATCGTCCACTGCTCGACTACGCGCAGGCTGACGCGGCATTCTCGCGCGTCGCAGGCGAGAGTGGCGCACCGGCCGCATTCGGGCAGTACGCGGCGCCGGATGGCGCAACCTTTGGCGGCAGCGGCGCGATCAATCTCGGTCCGCTCGCGATTCGCTCCTCTCTGCAGACGAGCCGCTCGGCGCAATCCGCCTGGTCGTGGAGACCAGTGTACGGTGCGGCAAGCGCCGGTGGCGACCTCGCGTATACGGTTGGCGAAGCGACGATTCGCCCGCCTAACGCGGCGGCGGCCGACGTCTACTACGGCAAGTACCTCACGGTGTGGCGTCGTCAGGCAGACGGCAGCCTGAAGTATCTCGTCGACGCAGGGAACTCGATCCCGGCACCAGCGCCGTAGCGGGAGAGCGCGTGTGCGCTAGCGCGACAGCTTCTCGAAGAACGTCTTGCGCGCCTTGGCGACCTTGGGCGCGATCACGGCGCGGCAATAGCCCTGTCCCGGATTCCGCCGGAAATAGTCCTGGTGGTATTCCTCGGCGGGGTAGAAGGCGGGAGCCGGCACTACTTGAGTGACGATGGGATCATCCCACACACCATCGGCGGTGATCGACCCGATTGCGGCTTCCGCCTCGGCTCGCTGCTCGGGCGAGTGATAGAAGATCACCGAGCGATACTGCGTACCGACGTCGGCGCCCTGCCGGTTGAGCGTCGTCGGATCGTGGATCGTGAAGAAGACGTCGAGCAGATCACGATACGAGATCACTGAAGGATCGAAGGTGATCTGCACGACCTCGGCGTGGCCGGTGTCGCCACCACACACCTGCTGATACGTCGGATTGGGTGGCGCGCCGCCGGCGTAGCCGGACACGACTTTTTCCACGCCGCGAAGCTCGCGGTACACGGCGTCGAGACACCAGAAGCAGCCGCCGCCCAGTGTGGCGATTTCGTGTCGATCGGAGCTCATGCTCTCAATCTAACTTGCTCGTCCTCAAGTCGCGCGATCGACGCGCTCGACGACCAGAGTGTGATTCGCGGCCAACGCGGCAATCGCGCCCACGGCGATCCAGACCGGCGCAAGCACGGCACCCGCGATTCCGATCGCCAGCGGGATTTCGATCAGCGATCGGCCGTTCTCGTCTTTGATGATGATGCGGCGGACGTTCCCCTGACGAATGAGCTCCTTGATCTTCGCTACCAGACCCTCGCCGGAGACTTTGTGCTCCTCCGTGCGAACGTGTTCTTCGGTTTGTGGTTCCGTCATGCTTCCTCCGTGAATCAGTGTTGGCTCATCGACAATACGCGCCGTGTGCAAAATAAGTGTCGCTTCGTGCTTGCCTGCCGCCTCCTGGCGCATATGTTCCCGCTGACCGCGATTGCGCGGCACGAACGGTCGTAGGAGGACGTAAGCGCGGATGATGCAGACGCAGGAGCGAGCCGGCGGTCCTGGCTCGCGCCCCATGAGGTTCGTGCGGAGTCTCTCGCTGGAGCGGCAGCTACCGCTGCTAATGAGCACGGTGCTCGCCGGAATCCTGGCCACTTCGCTGCTCCTTACCTATGAGACGCTACGTCGCACCGCCGAAGGCGCAGTGCGCGAGCGACTGGAGCGCGCCGCGCGGCAGGTGGCCAGCACTGTCGACGTCGCCACGCGTGCGCGCGGGGAGGTACTGCGCCGCATGTCGCGCGATCTCGCGGTTCGCCGCCTCGTCGCGAGTGCGAACAGCGCTACCGGTCCCGACTCCGCTGCGCACGCAACCGCCGACACAGCCGCGCGCCGGGCGCTGTCGGGGTTCCTGAATGCGAGCGACAGCCTGCTCGCGCTGGAAGTTTGGGACGCTGACGCCCGCCGCATCCTTCTCCTCGGGCCCGACGCCCGCGGGAGCGCGGTGGGCGATTCGCTGCTTCAGGCACTCGCGCAGTCCAGTCGCGCCACCGATAGCGTGCGCTTCTCCGCGATGTTCGGAATTGGGCGAGGCGTGTACTTCTGGGCGATGGCACCAGTCGTCGAGGGCGGCAAACGTATCGGCACTCTCGTACAGCAGCGGCGCGTGAGCGGTCCCCGCGAGATGCCGCGCGTCTTTCAGGAATTGTTAGGCGATGAGGCGCGGCTGGCGATGCGGAACACGGGTGGCAATTTGTGGCTCACCGCGCCAGGCGATCCGATCGCGCCGCCGATTCGGTATGATACGACGGATCGAGGGATCGTCCACGAGCGTCCCGAGGCTGGATGGATGATCGCCGCCGAAGCGCGCGTGCCGGGGCTTCCGTGGTCGGTGACGGTGGAGAGTCCGCTCTCGAGCGTGCGGGCTTCCGCCAGAAGGACCACCAGCAGGTTGGCGCTGATCAGCCTGTTGCTGATGGCCGCGGGCGCTCTGGTGTCGTGGCTCATCAGCCGCCGCATCACGCAGCCACTGGTGTCGCTGACGTCGGCGGCGGAAGCGCTGGCGCGCGGGGAGCACGTCGGTCCGATCAGGGTGCAGGGAACGGATGAGATCGCTCGCTTGGCGGCAAGCTTCAACCAAATGGCGAACCAGGTCACCACGCGAGTTCTCGAAGCGGAATCGAGCGCCCGCGCTCTGGAGCGCGCCAATGCGGACCTGCAACACGCGATGCACGAAGCGCATCGTGCGCGGCGCGATGCCGAGCGCGCCAACCGAGCCAAGGGCGATTTCCTGGCCGTGATGAGCCACGAGCTGCGCACTCCGCTCAATGCCATTGCGGGCTACGCGCAACTGCTCGAGCTCGGCGTGCACGGTCCGCTCTCGCCCTCGCAGCAGGAGGCGGTGTCGAGAATCACGCGCAGTCAGTCGCACTTGCTCAGGCTGATCAACGACGTATTGAACTTCTCGAAGATCGACGCGGGGCAGGTGCGCTACGAGATCATCGACGTGTCGATCCACGACGTGATCCTCGAGATCGAGCCGTTGATCGCGCCTCAAATGGAAGCGAAAGGACTGGAGTTCGAGTACGGGGGGTGCGATGGCGAGCTGGCGGTGCGTGCCGACCGCGAGAAGCTGACGCAGGTGCTCATCAATCTTCTCTCGAACGCGATCAAGTTCACGCCGTCGGGCGGACGCGTGGCGATCGAATGCACAGCCGATGGCGACCAGGTTCACGTGCGCGTGGTGGATACCGGCATCGGGATCCCTGACCACCAGCAAGGCGCCATCTTCGATCCATTCGTCCAGGGTGAGCGGGCGCTGCATCGCCCCAACGAAGGCGTGGGCCTCGGACTGGCGATAAGCCACGATCTGGCGGTGGGGATGGGCGGCCAGCTCAGTGTCGAGAGCGAGCTGGGCAGGGGATCGGCGTTCACGCTTACGCTGGAGCGCGCCGTGGCGGCGCTGTCACGTTCGGGGCGAGCGCCATATCTTTCCTCCTGAGGCGAGCTCGGCGTCCACAGCACGAGCGCCTCACGGAGGCCTCATGGCTCACCCCACATCGCTCGCGCGCCGCGGCTTTCTCGGACGACTCTCCGCTCTCGCCGCCGGCTTCGGTGCATCCTTCGCCGCGCCGTCGGCGCTGCGTGGGTCGACTGCCGACTCGTTAGGCAGCGCGGTCGACGACGCGGATCCGGATGGTTGGATCGGACGGCTGAACGGCCGCGACCGCGTGCTGCTGCACGCGCATCAGCAACTTGGACCGGCACTCTACGGCGCCTGGAACATCCTGAATAATGCTCGTCAGGCGTACGGCGTTCCGGAGCAGGAGAACAGCGTGGCCATCGCCTCGCACGGTCCCGCGATCAGCGGCATGTTCACCGACGAGACGTGGCAGAAGTTCACGCTGGGCGAGCGCTACAAGCTGAACGATCCGGCGACCGGTGCACCCTACACCCGCAACCCGTTCCTTACACCGCAAGACGGAATGCCGTCCGGCCTGAGCGTTCCCGAGCTGATGAAGCGCAACGTGACCTTCATCGTCTGCAACGTCGCCGTGCGCAACTTGTCGCGGCGGATCCTCGGAAAGAGCGAGGGCTCCGAGGCACTGCATCAGGAGCTGGTGGCCGGCCTGTTGCCGGGTATCGTCGTTGTTCCGGATCTCTTCGTGGCGATGTCGCACGCCCAGAAGAAAGGCGTCGGCTACATCTTCATCGACTGACGCTGTAAGCGAGCGGAAGCCGCATCTCGTTCGAGGCCAGGAAGCCGAGCGACTCGTAGAGCGCTCGTCCCTCGGGTGAGGCGTGCAACACCAGGCGCACGATGTTCTCGCGCCTGGCCCACGCGAGCACCTCGCTCATGACGAGTCGCGCCACGCCGCGGCGGCGCCAGCCGTGCTCGGTGTACACGTTGAGCACGAGCGCCTCGGGCCCGAGCGTGACACCGCCGTTGTCGATTGGGCGAGGCAGAATGGGCCGAAGCTGCACGCCGGCTCCTCCGACGATGCGCCCCGTGTCATCCGCGGCGAGCCAGCCAATGTACTCGCCGCTGGCCAGTGCCGATTCCATGTAGCGCTGGGTCGCCTGACGAATTCGTTCGGCCGCGGCCTCGTCGACTTCGCCCATGTCTCGGAACATCTCGGCGCGATGCCGCGCGATGATCGGAGCGTCATCGGGCGTCGCCCGGTGTACGGCGAGGCGTGTTAGCTGATCCACGTCCCCAGGGCGAGCGCCATGACCGCGAGCAGGAGTGCGATGCCAGCCACCGTGCCTAACAACGCGGCTGCCTGACGACCAAGTCGAAGCCAGCGCGAGCTCGGCGAGCCCTCACCGCGCTCGCGGAGCTCACGATCCGCGATCCCCCACGCACCGAACGCGCCGAAGCAAAGTCCCGCAGCGAGAATCACCGGCCAGACAGGTGGTCTCCAGATGGCGACGACGACCGCCAGCACGACACCGAGCGCGACGTCGATGGCCAGCCGAAGATCCGAGGCGCCGCGCGCTCGCGTCGAGAGCAGCTCGGCGAGCGTGGGATGTCTCGTCGTTTCTTCGCCGTTGGTCGAGTGGGCGTTATCCATCAATCCTCGTATACCACGTCGTCCATGATCTCGGCAAAGCGTGACCACGAAAAGCGCTTCACGCGATGACGCTTCCCGCCGCGCCAGTAGACCCCTCCACGCCCAAGCTCGATCTCACCGATCTTCTCTCCGCGAGCATAGATGGAGAGCGCGAGACTGCTCCCAGCCTTGGTGAGCTCCGGGACGTTCAAGTTGGCGTGCACCGCGTGCTTCCGCCCGAGCGGAGCACGACGGCGTGTCTTACGCTTACGGGCGCGGGCTCGTCGCGGCATGGAGATATCCCCGGCGATGTTGCATTACAGTCGCGCCGACTACCGGAAAGCGCCAGACGTCGACGGCCTAACGGTCGCGGAGGAGTAAACCCGCAGCCTCGGGCGTGAGGGTCGCACCGGCGAGCTTCGCGGCGTCGGCAAGAACCGGATCGCGGCCGGCACGCAAATCGGCGCTCGTCGGGATGCGCTCGACGTCGGGCAAGACCCCCGTCCGCTCCAAGCGCTTTCCGTCGGACATGACGACATCGGCGTCCGATATCCGCGTCCCGTAAAGGATGACGCGATCGCTACCTTGCGCGTGCGTGAAGAGGCGGCTGCGCATCACCGCGCCCGCCGTGCGATCGCCGATCACCGTCCCTCGACCGGTTAGTTGGACAGCACGGGCGAAGATTTCTGAGGCCGACCTCGTCTCGCTGTCCGTCACCACGATGAGCTGGCCGGTGAATGCGCTGGCGCCGCGGCCTTTGGCGGTGAGTCTCCTTGATTGCGATCGGCCAACCCGCTGTCCGACCTGAACATCGCGATCGAAGAAGTGGCCGAGTAGCTCGAGTAGGGCGTCCTCCTCTCCACCACCGTTTGCACGGAGATCGAGGATGAGTGCTTTGTGCTTGCGCGCGCGAGCGATGCCATCCTCGATCCGATTGTCGTAGTCGTGAAAGGAGCGAAGACGCCAGACGAGCACATCGTTCTCGAGCTCCGCGTACTTGGATCGGTCGAGCCGAACTGCGGCTTCCGCTTCTCTAATGCGCGGGGAAATGTCGATCCGTCCATCGGTTCCCGTGAGATCCACCACGCGACGCTGCTGCGTGCTTGCCCGCACATCGAGTGACCGCGGCTCGGCGCCGGGCGAGCGCAGCACCAACTGAATCTCCGAGCGCGGTCGGATGAATTGCAGCACGTATCGCATCTTCCAGAGATTGTCGCGGGCCGGCGCTAAGCCGTTCACGCTCAATACCACGTCACCTGGCCGTACGCCTTTCGCGGACGCGTCGCTCCCTTCGCGGACGAAGCTCACGAAGCAACTATCGTCGAACGCCTGGAGCTCGAAGCCGTAATCGACGCTCGTCACGCGCTCGGGTGGAACGAAGTAGGTGTGCGAATCGCCCAGGTCGAGAAAGATTCGAGCGATGCCCGAGAAAACTTCGGAGTA
Source organism: Gemmatimonadaceae bacterium (assembly GCA_035253585.1). GTDB lineage: Bacteria > Gemmatimonadota > Gemmatimonadetes > Gemmatimonadales > Gemmatimonadaceae > DATFBY01. The sequence goes on from DATFBY010000070.1 coordinate 6,892, forward strand.
GCTCTTGGCGACGGCGATCTGCGCTTCGACAGCCGCGAATCGAGCCGAGATGTCGATGCCGTGGAAAGTGGAGTCGTAGTAATGGCGCTCGACATCCTTGCGCACGAGCCGGATCAGGTCACGGCTTCGCTGCCGGTCGACATCGCTGAACTGTTGGGCGACGAGACGCGCGTCTGCGGAATCGACGATGCCCACCAGCACCGCAACGGCAAGGAAGGTCCTGACGCGCCTAGCTGCACTCATAGGACCTGGCGCGCTCGGGCGCGCGTGGGCCCGCCTTCGCCGTCGGAATTCGCGCGAATGGCGCGAGCACGGTAGCGCGCTTTCGCTCGACGAGGAGCATGCCGACGATCAGGACGAGCGCCGACGCGATCAGCACGGCCCACCAGAAGACGGCCCCCGGGACGCGGACCGCGACTTCCGATACAGCGGCAGCGAGCAGTCCAACGTACGAGTACGTCATGAACCGATAGTGCCGCTCGACCCAGCCACGATCGCTTCGACGGATCGCAACCACGACGCCGGCGGCGACGGTCGCCAGGCTGAAGATCGCGGCAACGTGAAACGGGCCGAAGCCGCCAAACAAGCGATAGATCAACAGCGCCGTCGTATTGAGCGCGAACATGCTCGCGGCGTACACCCAACCAAGGCGTCGGTGCGCGCGCGTTCCCTTCCGCCTGACGAGCACGACGGCACCGGAGAGCATCGCTAGGACGGCGAACGTCGTGTGTACCCAGCCGAGTGGGCTCATGTCTGAACTACGTACTCAGCTACTCGTTGGTTTGCGTCTTCTGGGTCTCGATCCACCGCTCGATCTGCTGCTCGAGCAAGTCGAGGGGCAGCGGCCCGTTGTCCAACACCGCGTTGTGGAATCGGCGCACGTCGAATCGCGGGCCAAGCTCTCGCTCGGCGCGGCGTCGAAGGTCGCGGATCTTTAGCTCGCCCAGCTTGTAAGCGAGCGCCTGACCTGGCCACACGATGTAGCGGTCGACCTCCACGGCGATGTCGTGCTCGGACTTGCCGCTGTTCTGCGTCATGAAGTCGATCGCTTGTTGACGAGTCCATCCCAGATGGTGAATGCCCGTGTCGACGACCAGGCGACATGCGCGCCACATCTCGTAAGTGAGCTGCCCGAATTTCGAGTAGGGGTCGGTGTAAAAACCCATTGCCGGCCCGAGACTCTCGGCGTAAAGCGCCCATCCTTCCACGAATGACGTGTGGCCGGCGTTGCGACGGAATGCCGGCAGCTCACGCAGCTCTTGCGCGCGCGCGATCTGAAGGTGATGGCCGGGCACTGCCTCGTGCAGCGTCAACGCCTCGATCTCGTACTTCGGGCGTGTGTCGAGACGATAGAGGTTGACCATGAAGCGGCCCGCCCGCGTCCCATCTTGAGCGCCAGAGTAGTAGCGGGCAGTTGTTTGACTCGGCGCTTCGTAGTCGGGGAACGGCTCGACGCCGTAAGAGTTCCGCGGGAGCTCGGCGAACAGCTTGGGAAGCTGGCCATCGGCGCGCTTTGCAACATCGCGATAGGCCACCAGTAGCTCTTCCGGCTTGGTGTAATAGAACCGTGGATCGGTGCGCAGCATTTTCAGGAACTCGGCGAAGCTGCCACGGAATCCGACCTGCCTGACAACCGAATCCATCGCGGCGCGGATACGCGCGACTTCGGCCAGCCCCAGTCGGTGGATCGAGTCGGCGGAAAGCGAGGTCGACGTCTGGTCTCTGATCGAGTAGGCGTAAAACTCTCGCCCATCGGGGAGGGCCGTGGCGGCGATCGGGCGGTTGCCAGCCGGCAGATACGAGTTGCGAACGAAGTCGCGAAATCGAGTCAGCGCCGGAAGCACCGCCTGCGCCACCGCCGATCGGCCCGCTTCGCGAAGCCGCTGCTGATCAGCCGGTGCGATCGCGTCAGGCATCTTGTCGAACGGCGCGAAATACAGACTCTTGGCCGGATCGGTGACCAGCTGTCCTTCGATCTGATCGGGGATCGAGCGCAGCGGACCGTTCGGCTGCACCCATTTGCGACTGATCCCCGAGCGGAGCAGTGCCGTCACCTGGTCCAGGTAGCGCGCGTAGCCGGTGAGGCGCGCGGTGTAGGCGCGATAATCTTCCGCATTCCTGAACGGAATGACTCCGACCAGCTGCGCGAACGAGAGCTGCGGCCCGTCGAGCTGATCGAGGAGCATCACCTCCGACGGGAATTTCTGACCATCGACGGCCAGCTGGAGCTCGTACTGGAGCAGCGCGTGCGAGAGGACATCCTGTCCGGTGAGCGAAGATGCGTCGATGGCGCGGGCGCGCGCGAGAAACGCGCGGATGTCCGCCTTGCGTCGCTCGATTGCCGCAGCCGAGAGGTCGGTGAGTCGGTCGTTATAGCGGTTGTCGCCGAGCCAGGTGGCGCGCTCCGGGAACTCACGGAGCCGCCACTGCCAGTACTCGTCGCCTAACGAGCGGAGGGCGGCGGCGGCGCCGCCGTTGGTCTGCTGTGACAGGCCGGCTCGCGCGAAGGACGCCAGCATCAGCGCGACCGCGATGACTTTCATCTGGCGCATCCGATCTCCATGAACGTTGTCGTTTGCGCGTGCTAGAAGCAGTCGCGAATGGTGCCGCGCAGCGGGTTCGGGAAGTCGCCTCGGTACGGCGTTCCGCGCTCATCTCTCGGCGAGACGATGGACGAACGCTTGAGCGAACGCGGTCCCTTCCGAGCATCGTCGCGGCGGGATTCGCGAGGCTCATCGCGTTTCGGCGCGCGGTTCCTGTCTTTCTTCTTCATGACGCCCCTCGCGTCAGGGATGTTTGAATACTGCGAGGTGGGAATGGGGAGGGGCAACTGCCTTTACGCCTCTCGGACAGTCCAAACCGGAGGGAGGTGGTAGCGGGGGACGATGGAGGAGGGAAATGCTCGTGCTAAGCGTGCCGCGCTGGGCGGAAACGCCAGATCGCGGCCGCGATGAGCATGAGCACCGGAAGCATCCAGGCCTCGGAGAGTGTTCGGGTGCTGAGCAGGTAGGCGCAGAACGCGACGCCGATCACTGCCAACGCCGGACCGGCTGGCGCCGCGTAGGGTGCGGCGCCGAGTCGCTTACGAAAGACGATGAGCGCCACACAGGTCAGGGCGAAGATCCCCAGCCGCGTGACGACTGAAATCGTGGCCGCCTGAACGAAACCGCTGAAGAGCGCCAGCGTCAAAACCGCCACCGAGTTGAAAATGATCGCTGTGTACGGCGTCCGATATCGTTGGTGTACGCGTGCAAAGAACGACGGCAGCTCGCCACGCTCGCCCATCGCGTGCGAGATGCGCGGCGTGGCGAGCGCGAAGCCGCTCAGCCAGCCGTACACGGAGATGACCACGGCCACCGCACCCAGAGTCGCTCCGCCGCTGCCTAACAAGATCCGCAGCGCTGTCGAGACCGGGGCGGTCTCCTTGGCGACGAAGGGAACCACGCCCACGACCGCCAGCTGCACCGAAGCGTACAGCAGCGTCACGACAGTCATCGCCAACAAGATTGCGAAAGGCGTGTCGCGCTTCGGATCGCGCACTTCGCCGGCCGCCAACGCCGACGACTCGAAGCCGCCGTACGCGAAGAGGAGGATGAGAACGGCGTCGGTCCACTCCGAGCGAGGCACGAACTGCGTGACCAAGACGTCATGGCGCAAATTGGGAAGCCCGATCGCGAGAAGCAGGAGAAGGGGAAGCAGCTTGGCGATCGTGAAGGCGTTCACGGTCCAGGACGCCTGTCGTACGCCGACCACGTTGATCACCGTGACGAACAGCATCCCCAGGATCATGACCAGCGCGCGCCCGACGGCGGTTCCCAACACAGGAAATAGAACCGCGAGATATGCCACCAGCACATTGAGCAGCGCGGCGCCAGAGAAGATGCGCGTCCAGATGTGCAGCCAACCGATGTGAAAGCCGAGCGCCGGGCCGAATGCCTCGCGCGTGTACAGGTACGGGCCACCGGAGCGATCGAAGCGGCTCCCGACTTCGGCGAAGCAGAGTGCAATCGTGAAGATGGCCAAGCCGGCGATCAGCACGGCGACGGGACTCCACGGTCCCACCAATCCAGCGAGCGTCGATGGGAGGCCAAAGATTCCGCTGCCGACGATGCTATTGAGGACGAGAGCGGTGAGCGACCAGCGCCCGATCACCCGCAACAGCGCCGGTCGAGCCGCGGTATCGGTGGCGGGAGGAGAAAGCTCCGCCTGACGAGGCGGAGAAGCGCTCGACTCCACGCTCAGAGTCGAGGTGCGATCAGCGCGGCTGCTTCGCGCGACTCGCGAACGGGAATGACGTCGAAATCCACCAGGTCGCGCCACTGCGCGAGCCACGGCTCGAGCGCTTCGGAGCTTTCGGCACGCATGACCTGATAACAGGTCGCGAACTCGAGATCGACCCAGCTGGCGACGTACTCGACGCCGTCGGGCATCATGCGCCCACGGTCTCGAAAGCGGCGGTAGACCGGGACCGGATCACCATTCCGGAATCGTTCCACAATCATGAACAGCATACGCTACTCGTTAGGCAGGCGAGCCTACAGCCAACCGAGGATGCGTGAATGGATGAAGCCCCAGGCGACCATCACCATGAGGAAGGCGGTCACCAGGAACCACCCGAGCTGCGATTCGCCGGCCGGAAGGATGTTGGCGAAGTTCATCCCGTAGATACTGGCGACGAAGTTCGGCACCATGATGATGACCGTCACCGCCGTGAGCCGCTTCATGATCAGACCAAGCCGGTTGAACGCGTAGAAGACATGGACATCGAGCGCGGTGACGAGAAGATCGCGGTACGTGTCGAGCTCGGCCAGCACATGGAGCGCGTGATCCTGCACGTCGGCGAAGTAAGGACGGAGCCCTTCGGGAATGGCACGCTCGCGCCGCAGGACTTCCGCCAGCACGTGTGTCGTGGGCGCGAGGAGGCGCGGGACGCGCAGTAGCTCTTTCCGAAGTTGGAAGACCTCCGCCGCTCCAGTGTCGCGCCCAGTGAATACCGTCTGTTCGATCGAGTCGACCAGCTCGCGGACGCGGTCCTGCACCGTGAAGTAGCTGTCGACCAGGCTCTCGAAGAGCGTGTAGGCGAGGGTGGCTATACCGTAGCGTTGCCGCTCCTCGTGCTGCTCCCAGCGACGGCGCGCCTCCTCGAGCACCGCGAGCACGGCTGAGGGGCGCCGGTGGATCGTGACCAGGTAATTCTCGCCCCAAAAAAGATTCAGCTCGCGAGCTCGGAACTGCCGTCCGATCTGCTCGGCGGCATAGAGTACGACGAAATAGTAGCCGCCGTACGACTCGCAGCGCGGGCGCTCGTGTGGCTTGGTCATCTCCTCCAGCGCGAGCTCGTGAAATGCGAAGGTGCGTCGCAGCACGGCGACGTCGGACGAGTCGGGATCGCTGATGTCGAGCCAGATCCGTTTCTTCCGGTCAGCGAGGAGCTCGCTCAGCTGGTCGGCGCCGACCTCGCGTGGCAGGCCGCCAGTGTCGTCGTCGACCACCAGACGCATCGTGCCCATGCTGCCCCCTGTAGGACTGTGGGTTGCCGGCGATGCGTAGATTTTCCCGAGTTTTCTACACCGGCGCCAGATGTCAGGCGTCGAAAATCAGACTGCAACAGGTGAGGCCAGCCTCGGCTTTGGCAAGCTCCGAGACGTTCAGTGTGCGCACCGTGTAGCCCTCACGCCCGAGACGCTCGCGCGTACGCGGCGCGGTAGCGGGAACGATCACCGTGCCGGCGACCGAGAGTACGTTTGCCGCGAAGCGCTCGACACGGTCGACCTCCAGATATGAGAGGCCGAACGCTTCCGGATCGACGCTCTGTCGATCCAGCAGTAGGCGGCCGTCGCCTAACGAGCTGACGGCGCTCTTGAGGTGGAGACAATCGCGGGCGACGACGGTCTCGACTCGATAACCATATGGTGCCAGCTTCCCAGCGAGTTGGCGCGCGCCCTCGGCGTTGGTGCGCGTCGACAATCCGACGTAGAGCGTGCGATCGATCCGCAGGACATCGCCGCCGTCGAGCGTCGCCGGCGCGGCAACAGCTTCGACCTCTCGATACCCGCTGAGCACCTCGGCCACGCTTTCGGTCTCGGCGCGACGAGAGGCAGCGCCCGGGCGGGCTATCACCGCGCACTCGTCGAGGACGATTGCGGTATCCTCGACGAAGACCGAATCGGGGAGCTCGGGCGTACTCGTTAGGCGACGCACGGTGCAACCAAGCTCTTCGAGCAAGCGCTCGTATGCGCCGTGCTGCGCCGAAGCAAGCACGACGTCGATCGGTTGGCGGTCGACGTGGGTGAGCTGGCACTCAGCGAGTGTCGGAGGCACTGCGCGTGTGAGAGCGACGAGCACCGCGTCGCGCTCAGGAGCCCGACCGTGCTACCGGTCCGCCATGGCCAGAGCCGGTGGCGATTCGGCCGGTGTCAGCATGGCCAGCAATTGGTCGGTGCTGCGTACGCGACCGAACGCGATGTTGAAGCACTGCACGGCGCTCTCGTGCATCCGCGCGCTCAGCGTCGTCGTCGCATCTTCCGCGAGAATCACGGTGAATCCGCGATCGGCCAGCTCACGCGCGGTTTGCGTCGTGCAGACGTCCGTCGTCAAGCCGGTGACGACCACTGTATCTATCCCCAGGTGACGAAGCATCTGGTCCATGCGTGTTGAAGCGAGCGGACCACTGGAGCACTTGGCGAATACTACCTCCCCCGGACGCGGCGCGATGCTGTCGTCCACCTGCCAACGAGGATCGCCCTCCGGGGGCCAGATGCGCTCGCCGAGCACGGCGAGTCCGAGATGATCGAGCTCGCGCAGCCAGCCTGGCAGATCCTGACCATCTCCAGTGCGCGTGCCCGTTGCCGTGTACATCACGCGCATGCCCCTCGCGCGAAAGGCGCTCTGCAACCGCTGAATGTTCGGAAGGACGCGCGTGTGGACGCGATGGAAGTACCCGCTGGTGACACCCGGACTTAGCCGGTCGAAAACCTGACCGAACGCTTCCTCGGGGCGCACGAAGTATCGCTGCACATCGATGATGACGAGCGCCGTGCGCGACGGATCGAGGGCGATCGGCGCGTCGTTCTTCTGCTGAATGATGGCGAGAATCCGCTCGTGCTCGGCGGCGGCTTCAACGGCGGGTTGCGTCTTCGACATGTGGTCTCCGGACCGGGCGCGTCGCTCAAACTACCGCGTACGGAGCACCAGTCCAGAGCGGCTAGCCGAGCTCCTCGTCGACGGCAGCGCGGATCTCGGCCAGGGTCTTTCCTTGCTTGGCGAGCTTTGCCACGAGCTCCGCTTCCTCCTGGCATCCCCAGCATCCCGTGGGCTGGTCGCTCTCGAAGCAGGCGAGAAGAGAGCGATGACCGTGGCTGTGCTCGCAACGGCAGGCGCAGTAGAGACCGTCGAAGATCGCCGGGTACGCGCGTGCTGCAGCATAGGCTTCGCGCACGCCGCGCTTCTTCGGGAGCTTCTCATCCGATAAGACGTTCTCGCCCGTGATGCCCGGGCGCGGCTCCGGATGCTTGAATTCGCGCCGGCGCGCACTGAAGGGCAGGGCGAGCGCACGAGCCGGGAGGCCGCTGAGCAGCAGCCCGAACAGCGCGAGCTGTCTCAGGAAGCTCGCGCGGCTGATTGGCGGGTGATTCTCGATATCGGTCATGATCCACTCGAAAGGTAGCATCGGGCTCGGCCAACGCGCGTCTTCTCTCCCGTCAGCGGCATGTAAGCAGGAAGGCATCCGTGTCACAGTCGCTGCCACTTTCGCGCACTTCCGAGGGACTGCAACTTCCGCCACATGTCGACTCCGCTCGTGCAATCGACGCCTCGGCTGACACTCGATGCCTCCATGGTGGCCGAGGCGACGGCGGCGCTGCGGGAGGCGAACCTCGCCTTTGCGCGCGCACATCCTGGTGAAAGCGCGGGACGACAGCCGGTGCACACCGTTTACGGTGGGGCGCAGCTCTTTGCCGCCGATTCGGCGCCCAAGATTGGGCGTCTGGCCTTGCGCGCCATGGAGGAGTACGCCGACACGCCGGCCATGGTCGGGACCGCGCTCGGAATTAGCGACCACCCTGCGCTTTCGACGATCTTCACGCGCGTTCGCGAGAAGCTGGCGCGCGAGGCAGTGGAAGATTTCCGGATCGATTTCGAGGACGGCTACGGGAATCGCGCGGACACGGAAGAAGATCATCACGCCGGCGTCGTTGCGGGCGAGGTGCTCGGTGGAATGCGGGAGAGGACACTTCCGCCCTTCATCGGGATCCGGGTCAAGCCGCTCAACGAAGAGCTGCGAGCACGCAGCATCCGCACGCTCGATCTAGTGACGACCGCACTGGTCGAGGGTGGCGGGCTTCCGGAGCGGTGGATCGTGACAATCCCGAAAGTGACGATCATCGAGCAGGTCGACTTTACCGTCGCCGTGCTGCGCAATCTGGAGCGCGCACTCGGACTGAGCGACGGCACACTGCGCTTCGAAGTGATGGTGGAGACGCCGCAGATCGTGCTCGACGCGGCCGGCACGTCCCTGTTACCCCGGATTCTCGACGCGTCCGACGGACGCTTGTCAGGCGCGCATTTCGGAACGTACGACTACACGGCGAGCTGCAACATCACGGCTTCGTACCAGCGAATGCGCCACTCCGCCTGCGAGTTCGCCAAGCAGTTCATGCAGGTCGCGTTCGCCGGAACCGGTGTGTGGCTGTCCGATGGCTCGACGACAGTGATGCCGGTCCCGCTTCATCGTCAGGCAGACGGCGGCCCGCCGCTCACCGATGCACAGCGCGCCGAGAACGTCCAGAGTGTGCACGCGGCGTGGCGTCTTCATTTCGACGACGTGCGCCACTCGCTTTCGGGCGGGTTCTACCAGGGGTGGGATCTCCATCCGGCGCAGCTCGTGTCGCGTTATGCCGCGCTCTACAGCTTCTTCCTCGATGGGATCGACGCGGCCGGCGCGCGGCTCGCCAACTTCGTGAAAAGGGCGGCCCAGGCCACGCTCGTCGGCGACGTATTCGATGACGCGGCCACCGGGCAGGGACTCTTGAACTTCTTTCTTCGCGGTATCAACTCCGGCGCGATCACGGAAGAAGAGGCGCTGGCAATGACCGGACTCACCGCCGAGGAATTTCGGGGCCGGTCGTTCGTGAAGATCCTGCGAGGGAGGAAGTGAGCGCGCGCGCGCTCGAACTGATCGATCTCGTCGCGCGCTGGATCCACGTGATCGCGGCAATCATGTGGGTGGGGAACTCGCTGCTCTTCAACTGGCTCGACCGCAATCTGCGCCCCTCGTCGGGCAGGACCGGCGGACCGATCGGCGAGATTTGGCTGCTGCACAGCGGCGGCTTCTACTACGTCGAAAAGACCTCGCTCTCCGGACAATCGTTGCCCGCGCCGCTGCATTGGTTCAAGTGGCAGGCGTACACGACGTGGCTGAGTGGATTGGCGCTCCTCTTCGTCGTGTATTACCTGGGTGGCCGCGCGGTGCTGGCCGATCCCACCGTATCCGCCCTCGACCATCGCGCCGCCGTGTGGGTGTCGTTAGGCGCGATCGTTGGTGGCTGGGTGCTTTACGAGTCGATGCAGCGCTTCGTTGCGCCGCGAGCCCCGACGCTGGCGGCACTGGTATGGCTCACCGGGCTCACTGCCATCGCCGTCGCGCTCACGCAGCTGCTGAGCGGTCGAGCGGCGTTTCTCCACGTCGGCGCGATGATGGGTACGATCATGGCGGCCAACGTGTTCTTCACGATCGTGCCGTCGCAGCGCGAGCTGGTGGCTTCGGTGTCCGAGGGGCGCGGCGCGAGCCAGGCGGTGTCCGATCGCGCGAAACGGGTTTCCATCCACAACAACTACTTCACGTTCCCGGTCATCGTGTTGATGATCAGCAACCACTTCCCGGTGGTATATGGCCACCGGCACAGCTGGTTGTTGTTGTTGCTGCTCATCGTCATCGGCGCCGCGGTGCGCCACATCCTCAACATCCGCTTCACGCTTCCGTCGTGGAAGCCGGTGTTGGCGACGACGCTCAGCGCGAGCGCCGCCGCGCTCTACGCAGTGCTGCGGTTCACCGGCGGCGACGCTACATCGATCAGCGATGGCACCGGCGCCCCTGTCTCTTTCGTCGAGGCGCGCCACGTGATCGACCGACGGTGCACCGTCTGCCACTCGGCCACCCCCGCCGACATGACCTTCGGCCCCGCACCGGGCGGCGTCGTGTTCGATACCCCCGCCCAAATCGCCAGCTACGCCTCGCGAATCAACGAGCGGGCGGTGGTGACGAAGACGATGCCGCCGGGGAATAAGACGAATATCACGGAAGGGGAGAGAGCGTTGCTCGCTAGGTGGATTGCGGGAGGAACGAGGGAGTAAGGCAAGGTTCGAGATTCGAGATTCGAGATTCGGGATTCGGAACTGCGAACTCGGTAGTCGTTAGGTATGCAATTCCGAATCTCGAATCTCGAATC
>DATFBY010000071.1:0-21274 GCA_035253585.1 Gemmatimonadaceae bacterium
CGCTCGCGCGCGGCCGCCATGCTGGCGAACATCGCGTACACGCCCACCGACGCGAGTAACAGCGCCAGGGCACCGAACGCGGACATCAGCACCACCGGAAGTCTGCGCGATGCGAAGCCATCGTCGACGATCGAATCGAGCGTCATCGGATTGTGGAGCGGCAGCGACTGATCGAGCTCGGCCAGTGCGCGCTGCATCGGCTTCACGAGCTGAAGCGGATCGCCGCTGGTACGAATGAGGAAAAACGGTCCGTTCCACGGCATCTGCCGGTTCGCGCCATAAAGCATCGGCTCCGCTTCCTGCACGGCGGGATCGTTCCGCACGTCGCCCACGACACCGATCACCGTGAACGCGGGTCCATTCGGATCGGGGCCCAAGCGAACGCGCGATCCGACCGGATCGTCGGTGCCCCAGTAACGCCGGGCCATTCCCTGACTGACGACGACGACCTGTGGGGACCCGGCGCGGTCGGCGACGCCGAACACGCGACCGCTCAACACCGGAATGCGGAGCGTGCGGAAATAGTCGGGCGACACTTCCACATAGCGAACGAACGGCTGTGCGTCGTTAGGCGGCAGCGGCTTTCCCTCGATGTTGAACCCGTTTCGGTTCATGACTTTCGTTGGAAGCTCACCGACGCTCGCCACGGCCGATACACCCGGAAGTGCGCGCAGTCGTTCCTCGAATTGGTCGAGGAACCGGGCGCGCGGCTCCTCGTCCTGATACTGCTGCATTGGGAGTTGAACGGCCGCGGTCAGCACACCGTGGGGCTCGAAGCCGAGTGGCGCGGTGGTCATTGCGATGAGGCTGCGCACGAGAAGACCGGCTCCGGCCAGCAGACTCACGCAGAGCGCGATCTGACCGGCGACGAGAACGCCGCGAAGGTGACGTGCGCCCTGTGCTTCACTCGCGCTGCGTGTCTCCTCGCGCAAACCCACTTGCGGGTCGGCTCGTCCGGCCGCGATCGCCGGCGCGAGCCCGAATGCGACGCCAGTCAGAATCGCCAGCACCGAAGTCACGACGAGCGCCCCGGTGTCCAGCGATAGCTCGGCGTATGCCGGTAGAGCAGGGAGTGCGAGTCCCCGCAGGACGCCAAGTCCCAGCTTGGCGAGGATTATCCCGGCAAGCCCGCCCGCAATGGCTAGCACGAGACTCTCGGTGAGCAGCTGCCTGACGAGTCGGCCGCGGCCGGCGCCGAGCGCGACTCGCACCGCGAATTCCTTTCGGCGTGACAGCGTGCGAGCGAGCAGCGCACCCGCGAGATTGGCGCAGGCGATGAGGAGCACGAGACCGGCGCTCGCCATGAGAACGATGAGCGGCGTCCGCGTATCGCCGACCAACGCGTCGCGAACGGGGACGGCATTCACGGTGAAGCTGCCGTTGTCTTGCGGATACTGACGAGCGAGATCCGCGAAGATGCCGGCGAGCTCGCGCTGCGCCGCATCGACTGTCACACCGGGCTGCAGCCGGCCTACCGCACCGAGCCATTGCTGCCGCCGGGCGCGGATCGGATCGCGAAGCGTTGGCTGCATGTTGAGCGGATAGTACATATCGGCCCCTTCGACCGGGCCGACGAATCCGCGTGGCAGCACGCCGACGAGCTCGCAGCTGATACCGTTGATGCGAATCTTCCGTCCGACGGCCGCGGGATCCCCTCCGAAGAAGCGCTGCCACGCTGCGTGCGACAGAACCATGACCGGCGTCGAGTCGGGTACGGCATCATCTTCGCGGAGCGCACGACCGAGCGCGGCCGCGACGCCGAGCGTCCGGAAGAAGTCGGGCTCGACGAGTGCGATGTTGACGACGTGCGGACCATCGTCGGCGATGTACACCGCTTCCCTCGTGAGACCGGCGAACGCGGCAAGGCGCGCGAACGAGCGTTGACGCTCTCGCACGTCGATGACGGTACCGGCACTCAACGGCGCGCGATCTTCGGTGCCGTCGAGCAGGCGGCCGTACACTCGCACGACGCGGTCGGCGTCGGCGTAGGGGAGCGCGTCGAGGAGCACCGACTTGAGCACGCCAAACACGGCGGCATTGGCGCCGATGCCGACGGCGAGTGTGACAATGGCGAGCAGCGAGAACAGCGGCGCGCGGAGCGCCGATCGGAAGCCGAACCTGAGGTCTTGCCGGAGGTCGTCGAGCCAATCGCGGCGCGCGGTTGCCCGCCGATCCTCATCGATGAGCTCGGCGCACTCGCGCCTGACGACAGTGAGGTCGCCCAGACGCTCCTGGGCCGCGGCGCGGGCCTCGTCAGGCGCCATTCCGCGTGCAACGTATTCGCGAGCCCGCTCCTCGAGGTGGAACGCCAGCTCGTCGGCGACTTCGGCGTCGGGCTTCTTCTCGAATGGGCGCGAGAGACGACGGGAAGAGAACGGGTTCCGCATGCTCACCTCGCCCAGCTCGGCGCTCGCGTGGTGTCGACCGCCTGACTGACCGCGGCAGCGAAACGCTGCCAGCCGGATGTCTGCTCTCGCAGCTGCCGGCGCCCTTCGCTAGTGAGCTGATGGTATTTCGCCTTCCTATTGTTCTCCGTCGTCCCCCATGAGCCGCGGATCCACCCTTTGCGGGTCATCCGGTAGAGGGCGGGATAGAGCGATCCTTCCTCCACGCGGAGGACGTCGTCGGTGGCGTGCTCGATCCAGCTGGCGATGCCGTATCCGTGCATCGGACCCCACGACAGGGTCTTGAGGATGAGCAGCTCGAGCGTGCCCTGGAGAAGTCCAGAATCCTTGGCGAACATGTTTTTGTCTCTCCCCTTGCGCGTCTAAGGGAATCGATACATCGGCTCCCTTAGACGCGCAAGGGGAGAGAAGAGCGGGACTCGGGACTCGGGACTCGGCGGTTTGGCGAGATGTAACCGATCGCCACGAGCCGAGTCCCGAGTCCCCAGTCCCGAGTCCCGAATTCCGAGTCCCGATGTACATTCCTTCGACTCCACGCGACGGGCACCATGCCAACCAACAGACTCGAGGCGTTCAGCGACGGTGTGCTGGCGATCATCATCACCATCATGGTACTCGAGCTGCGCGCGCCGCATGACGCGAGTCTCAATGCGCTGCGGCCGCTCTGGCCCGTGTTCCTGAGCTACGTGCTCAGCTTTGTGTACGTGGCCATCTACTGGAACAATCACCACCACATGCTGCACGTCACGCGACGCATCACGGGTCGGGTGCTTTGGGCGAACATGCACCTGCTCTTCTGGCTCTCACTCGTGCCGTTCGTCACCGCCTGGATGGGCGAAAATCACTTCACCAGCGTCCCGACCGCCGTCTACGGACTGGTGCTGCTCATGGCGGCCATCGCCTACTGGGTGCTACAGCGGTCGATCCTACGGGCACAGGAGAAGGGATCGGTGCTGGAGCAAGCCGTGGGGCGCGACTTCAAGGGGAAGATTTCCCCCTTCTTTTACATCGCGGCGATTCTGCTGGCGTTCGTGAATCCGGTGATTTCCGGCGTGCTCTACGCGGCAGTGGCGCTCATGTGGCTCATACCGGATCCACGAATCGAGCGGATGGTGGCTGAGCACGCCACCGAGGAGCAGGCCTAGCGGCGGCGCCAGACGAGTGGGTTGTTATCGCGCCAGTTGACGACCTCGGTCACCGCGCCGCTCGAATCGCGCTCGAATACCCAGAATCCGCGCACACCGTGACGGATGAAGATCCGCTCATCGAGCGCATAGAGGCGCTCGGGCGGCCGATTGCCGCGTCGAACGGTCAGCCCGTCATTGCCTAGTTCGATCGTGAGCTCGAGACCGCCGGAGCGGACCGAGTCGGCGGCCAGCCGATAGGTTCCGGCGTACTCGCCTAACAAGCGCCGATCGACGGCGCGTCCAGGTACTGGGGTCGGCAGTGCGACGACCTGTGACGCGAGGATCTTCCAGCCGGAGCCGATGCGCGCCCAGGTGTCCGTCGAGTGGAAGCGAGTGCTCAGAGGAATACCGTAGTAATCGTGTTCTTCACTGATGAGATAGCTCATCACGGCGGTGGTGCCGACGGACACCAGATGCCACGAGGTCAGCTCGAGTTTGCCCTGTTGGCCGGTTGGGAGAGGACGCAGCTCTCTCAGGAACTCGGCGCGTGCGAGATGTCTTCCCTCTTCATCAGTGATGAACCAGGGCGGCGCGAGGTGCGGGGCCCACACGCTCGAGTCGCCGTTGGTGATGGCGTCGAGGAGCCGGCGTGTGGTCGCGACGATGGCGCTGGAGTCGGTGCCCGAAATCTGCGCATGTACGTTCGATGCGCCCACCGCCAGACACAGCAGTGCAGCAACAACTGTAGTGCAGCCTCTCACGCCGCGGACTGCGTCATGTAAATTCAGCGCGCAACTCATCAACCGGAGACCTCAGATGGCTTACGTAGACGGATTCGTCATGCCGATTCCCAAGACCAAGATCGCCTCCTATCGCCGGATGGCCGCCAAGGCAGGCAAGATCTGGAGGAAGTACGGCGCGCTCGACTACAAGGAGTGTGTGGGCGACGATCTCGAGACCAAGATGGGGAAATCGTTCAAGTCGATAGCGCGGACGAAACGCGGCGAGACGGTGGTGTTCTCTTATATCGTGTACCGCTCCAAAGCGCATCGCAATTCGGTGAACAAGAAGGTGATGAAAGATCCGTTCATGACCAACTTCGATCCGAAGGACATGCCAGTCGACATGAGACGGATGGCGTATGGGGGGTTCAAGGTGGTGGTGGATGCGTAAGAGCGGGACTCGGGACTCGGGACTCGGCTCGTGGCGGTCGAGTGCATCTCGCCAAGACGGCGAGTCCCGAGTCCCGAGTCCCGAGTCCCGAGTCCCGATCTGACATGCCACACGTTCAACAAGCCGTCCCCTTCTTCGCCGTGTCCAGCATGGACGCGTCGCTGCGCTATTACATCGATGGGCTCGGGTTCGAGATGAAGCACCGGTGGATCGACGAGGGGAAGCTCAGGTGGTGCTGGCTCGAGCTCGGTGACGCGGCGCTCATGCTCCAGGAGTTCAAGACGGCCGGGCACGACTCCTGGGTGCCCGAGGGGAAACCTGGCATCGGCGTCTCGATCTGCTTCATGTGCGACGACGCCATCGCGCTCTACCGCGCATTCCGGGCACGCGGAATCGACGCAAAGCGGCCCTTCGTCGGCAATCGGCTGTGGGTGACCGAACTGGCCGATCCCGACGGCTACAAGCTGTTCTTCGAGAGCCCGACCGACGAACCGGAAGAGACGGAGCTGGCCGACTAGTTAGGCAAGGCAGGCTAGAAGCCGCCGCCTCCTCCACCACCACCGCCTCCGCCTGACGAGCCGCCGCTGAAGCCCGATCCGCCTGACGAGCGAGGCGCCGAGCTCATGGTCGACGCGGTGCGCGCGGTCATGTCCGACAGGCTGCTGGAGAAGTGCGCGACGCTGAACGCGCCGGGGTTGCTCCCCGAATACCACGTCGGCGGCGTCCGGTATATGTCACTGAAGGCCCTCGCCCACTTCCTCTCGACGCCGAACGCCATCGCATACGGAAGAAAACGCTCGAACATCTCCGGCGTCTTCACCACACGCTCGAAGCGGTCCTTCTCCACGCGATCGAGGAATTCGGTGAAGCCGAGCACACCCTCGAGCGTGCGCGTGCCCTGAACGCTTCTGGCGGGCATGTTGTGGCCGATGATCAACATGATCAGCGCGGTAGCGGCTCCGGCGATCACGAAGGGCACGGGTGTGAGCCCGAACTTCCCCGACAGAGCGCTGCCGCCGACAGCGAGTGCGACGCCCAACACCAATGCGCCGACGCGCCAGTTCATGCGAACGTTGTCGGGGCGCGACACGTAGTATCCTTTGCCGACGAGACGATCCATGATCCCCGTCTTGATCTCGGGAATGCTCTTGTAGAACTGATTCTCGAGATCGGAGAGCTCCACCACATCGCCGCCATCGCGAAAGATGCCGTCGAGCACCCGTCGCTCGTGCGTCGCTAGCGCCTGCCATTCGCTGCGCGGCTTCACCCGGTGGAAGAAGTACTCGCGTCCCTTCAAGAGACCGAACAGCTTCTCCTCCGGTTTCTCCTCGATGCGAAGGAACCCGCGCACCGCCAGATCCACGACCGTCGCGGTGATGTCGCGCATGTCGGCGCGCTCGTCGGTGAGCGTCCCGGCTTCTCCCGGTGTCAGTCCATCCGGCGGCTCGTACTGCACCGCCACCGGACGACGCCGCGGATCGCGGCCGCGACGCCACCAGATCGTGAACATGCCCGCGAAGACCACCAGCGGAATGATCAGCGGCCAGTTGGCAGCAAGAAACCCACTGGCACGATCGGCCGCCGTCGGCTCTGGAACCAGACCCTTGTTCCATCCGACGACGGCAGTGAGCCCCTCGCGAAACTCGAGCTTGCGAGGCATGACGATCCGCACGACGGTGTCCTGTATGTCGACCGCGGCCTCGGTCGCTGTCGACCCATATACGCCGTTGAACGCCGTCGCGCGCAGCCCACTCGCTCCACTTGGCAACGTGATGTGCGCCGAGGTCATGCCTAACGGGACGTCCCACTCGTCGCCGGTGACGTTCCAGTATAGCTCATCATGCTCCTCGAAGAAGCGGAGCGCATTCTTCGCGCGATAACGCAGCACCACCGTGCGAGTCGCGTCGTTGGCGCCGGGCACCCAGATCTTGTACTTGATGTAGTGCCCTTCGCGCAGCGTCTCCGTCTCGAGCGGCGTGCCTTGATCGTCGGTGGCGGAGACGAGTTGGATGCGGATCGTCCAGTTGAAACCCTGCGGCGTGCGGTATTGCACGGGAATCTTGCGATAGATCCCGTTCCACTGACCGGTGAAGTGCGCCTGGATCGACTCGGTGACGTCGATGTCGCCATCACGCTGGACACCGATGTTGGCGTCGAATCGCTGGATCTCGAGCTCGCGTTGAGCGCCGAGTGGAGATACAGCGATGAGTGAAGCCAGCGCCGCCAGGGTGATCGTGGCGCGTCTCATAGCTTCACCTGCGGCGATGCGCGCTCGGCTGCCTCGCTCAAACCGAAGAACTCCTCGCGCTCGAAGCCCATCGGGCCGGCAACGACGTTTGACGGGATCTGCTCGAGCTTGGTGTTGTAGTCGCGAACGACGGCGTTGTAGTAGCGCCGTGCGTTCTGGATGTGGTCCTCGATCTCGACCAGCGACTTCTGTAGTGAAAGGAAGCTCTCGGCCGCTCGCAGATCGGGATATGCCTCGGCGATGGCCAACAGTTGGCGGACCTCGCCGCTCAGCGCGTGCTCGGCGACGCCGGTGGCCGCGGGACCTCGCGCCGTGACGGCGCGAGTGCGCGCGTCGACGACCGAGACCAGCGTTCCGCTCTCGTAGCCGGCGTGGCCCCGAACCGCCGCCACGAGTGAAGGAACGAGCTCGTGCCGGCGCTTGAGCTGCACATCGATGTCGGCGTAGGCGTTTCGGGCCAGCTGCCGCAGTCTGGTGAGCTGGTTGTAGGTGACGATTAGGAAGATCGCCAGCGCGGCCGAAGCGCTGAGGAAGAGAAATGTCATCTGCCCTCTGACGACGGGTTCGACTGGCCTCGAGCGAAGTTGCGGAAAAGTAGCCGTCGAAGCTGTCCGCGCCAGTTGCCAATTCGTCCCATCGGCCTTGCGTCCGCCGGTCCCAGATGCATCCGTCGACGCCGTCGATAACCCGAGGTGCGACGTGAGTGTGTGGCGCGCGTGGAAGGTGCGGGAAACCTGTGTCCTGTTGCTGGCGTTGATGACGATAGGCTGTCAAAGCGCGCAGCTGAGTGACGAGGCGTTGTCCGAGGCGGATCGAGCCGCGATCCGCTCGGTCGACAGTGCGTACGTCGCCGGCTGGCTCGCCAACGACAGCGGCGCGGTGTTGGCCACGCTCGATTCCGGTGTGGTGCTCATGCCGGCGGGCAGCCGTCCACTCGTCGGTGTGGATGCGGCGCGCGGCTTCTGGTGGCCGCGCGACGGATCGCGCACCACGATTACTGGCTACACGGCGACAGTCGACGAGCTGGACGGGACGCCGGCGCTGGCGTATGTACGAGGCACCAGCACGCTCGACTTCACCTACGAGCGCGACACGCTTCGCACGAGCGGCGTGAGCAGGACGATGACGCTCACGCTGCTCAGGAAGTCAGCCGACGGACGCTGGCGAATAACGCGGCGAATGTGGGGGCCACTCGCAAACTGACATGAAATACCGCTACTACATCTGCGATGTATTCAGCGAGCGTCGTTTTGGCGGGAATCAGCTCGCTGTCCTACCCGATGCGCGCGGACTCAGCACCGAGCAGATGCAGCTCATCACGCGCGAGTTCAATTTCTCCGAAACGTCGTTCGTGCTGCCGCCGCAGTCGGGGCACACGCGGAACGTGAGGATCTTCACGCCGACGGCGGAGATTCCTTTCGCCGGACATCCCAACGTAGGCACCGCGTTCGTGCTGGCGTCGATCGGCGAGCTCGGGTCGGTCGACAAAAAGCTCGAGATCACGTTCGAGGAGAAGGCTGGTCTGGTCGACATCTCCGTCGAGCGGCGGAACGGCACTGTGTGGGCGGAGCTCAAGGCGCCGCAGACTCTCTCGCGTGGGAAAACGGTGAGCGCCGAGAGGGCGGCGAGCGCGGTGTCGCTCCAGGCCAAGGACGTGGTCATCGAGGCGCACGAGCCAACCGTGGCGTCCGTGGGTCTGCCGTTTCTTGTGGCGGAGGTAGGGAGCAGGAGCGCGCTCGAGCGCGCGAAAGCTCGGCTCGATGTGATGGAGGAGCTCAAGAGCGAGGGTGTGTCGCCGGACGTATACGTCTACGTTCGCAGCGGCGATGAGTTCGACATCAGAGCGCGAGTGTTCGCGCCGCTCGACGGAGTGATCGAGGATCCGGCGACTGGGAGCGCCAACTGCGCGCTGGCGGCGCTGCTGAGCGATCTCGATGCGCGGAAGGATGGCGATTTCACGTTTCGGATCGCCCAGGGTGTGGAGATGGGAAGGCCGAGCGTTCTAGAGGCGCGAACGCGGAAGGAGGGTGGGAAGGTGGTGTCGACGTGGATCGGCGGAGCGAGTGTGATGGTCAGCGAAGGCACCATCGAGGTAGGGTGAGACCATGGCAACGGAGATCATCCTGCTGCGGCTGGTTCACATCCTGAGTGGGATTTTCTGGGTGGGAACTGCGCTGTTCACGGCGTTCTATCTGCTGCCGGCGATGGCCTCGGCCGGGCC
This sequence comes from Gemmatimonadaceae bacterium, assembly GCA_035253585.1. GTDB lineage: Bacteria > Gemmatimonadota > Gemmatimonadetes > Gemmatimonadales > Gemmatimonadaceae > DATFBY01. Next base: position 9,175 of record DATFBY010000071.1, read on the forward strand.
CGCCGCTGGACCGGTCATGGCCTCGTTTCAGCGGCGTAAGCTGTACACGGTTCTTCCTTTGATGGCGCTGTTGACGATGCTTTCCGGTGCGCGGCTGATGCAGATCGTCTCGGGGGGATTTCAGCCGGCGTACTTCCGATCGCTTTCCGGGCGCACCTTCGCCGTCGCGGCGGTCGCGGCGATCATCGCATTCATTGTATCGCTAGCGGTTGCGCGGCCGGCTGCCTTGCGTGCGGGAGCGCTCGGCGCGCAGCTCGCGGAAACGCAGGATCAAGCAGCGAGAGCGACGCTCATGACGCAGCTCGAGGGCGCACGGAAGAAAAGCGCGATCGGGACTTTGGCCGCGGTAGCGCTATTGGTCATCGCGGCGGGGGGAATGGCAATCGCACGCTACCTGGGGTAAGGCGATGTGCGAAAGCCATCGCGGATATGTGATCGTATCTACAATTGGCAATCAAAATGTGCGATGTGCGATCACGGCTCCTGGCGATCGGAGCTAATCGCACCTCGCACATTTCGATTGCCGACGGGCTATGCCATCACATATCCGCGATGGCTTTCGCGATGGCTCAGGTTCGGTCGTCCTCTCTGTCCCGATTCGGTCTGCCATCGTCCTGCCGAGGCACCTCCATTCCCTTTGCATTCCTGAGATGCTCGGCTTTGTTGTGGCGCTCGAGGTCTTCCCCATTCTCGAAATGCGCGCCACAGACGATGCAGTCGTATTCGTGGGCGTGACTGGCCATGGCTCTCTCCGGCTCGTGTCTGCCCGGTGGGCGCGCACGTCCCGTGCCGCCGGATGCGACGCGATGGACCGGATTTCGCGGGCGGGCTGTTGGACCACGAGTAAGGAGGGGCAATGCTGCTGGGAAACAAAGAGGCAATCGCCACTGTGGGCGTGAAAGACATGGAAGTCGCCCGGAAGTTCTACGAGGAGAAGCTCGGGCTGAGGGCGGTGGATAACGAGGGGGACAGCGCCATCACCTATGCCGCCGGCGACTCCAAGCTGTTCGTCTACGAGTCCAAGTATGCCGGGACGAACAAGGCCACCGCCGTCAACTTCCTGCTGGGCGACGATTTCGACGACACGGTGCGCGACCTGAAGGGGAAGGGGATCCAGTTCGAGCACTACGATCTGCCCGACACCAAGCGCCAAGGCGACGTCCACGTCGCCGGGGACATGAAGCTCGCGTGGTTGAAGGATCCGGACGGAAATATTCTCGCGCTCATGAACCGATGAAGAAAATAGCAACGGCGGCATGAGGCATGGGGCATCCGGCATCCGGGTCTTGGGCAAAGAGGGCTCGTCGCCGAGACCCGGATGCCTCATGCCTCATGCCGCATGCCGCCGTTGGCAGTTCCGTTGCGCTTAATGTGTTGAGGAGACCCGCGTCATGGCTAAATGCGAAGTCTGCGGCAACGAGTACTACCTGTCCTTCCAGGTGATCGCTGCCGGCGCGACGCACACCTTCGATAGCTTCGAGTGTGCCATCCACCGACTTGCTCCGGTCTGCGCCCACTGCAAGTGCAAGATCATCGGGCACGGTGTGGAGGCGAACAACACGTTTTACTGCTGCGCGCATTGCGCGCACGCGGAAGGCGCCACTCGCATCGTCGACAACGAGGCGCACAAGCGGCCGGACTGAAGGCGCGCCGCCGTGTCCGGACGGTGACCGGAGCACGAAACGCGTGGCGCGCGCGCCCCGAACGTGATGCATTTTTTGTCGGGCGTGACACGTTCTGGCGCCACACTCTCGGGTGATGCCTGGATTATTAGTATTCTCTAACTGATTGATTTTCCGCGTCATCGCGGGAAAAATGGCCCGGCGCGTATCGTGCTTTAGCACTGGGCCATGTCCAGATCACCTTTCCGGTCAGAAGGCCCACGCGGCTTCTCGGTCGTCGAGATGATAATTGCCATCGTGATGGTGGCGATCGTCCTCGGCGCCGGCGCACCGTCGATCGCACGCCACATCACACACTCTCGAGTCAATCGCGCTGCCACCATCATGGCAGGCGACCTCGAGCTCGCACTCTCGGTCGCCGCGCGCCAGCGTCAACCCGTCCGCGTCGCGGCCGACCCCTCCACGCTCGAGATCTCGATCACCGACCGCGCGACCGCGCAGCCCATCGTCAAACGACCGTACGGTGCGGACAGCGACTTCCGCCTCGAGTCGCTCACGGCCTCGGCTACGGTCGACATGCTGCCGCACGGCATGACGACGGCTCCCGCGACCTACACGCTCGCCATCGGCGACTACTCGCGCCAGGTCACTGTCACGCGCGCCGGACACGTGAGGGTGGAGCAATGAAACACCTCCGCCTGACAAGACGCCTGACGACAAACAGAAAGGGCGCGTCGATTACCGAAGTCATTGTCGCGCTCACGCTATTCGCCGTCGTCATGTCGTCGCTGGCAATGATGGGTGTCCAGGTCGGCCACGGCGCGCTGCGCGCCGGAGCCGCCACCAAGCGCACCGCGGCCATGGCCGAGCTGGTCGGCCGCGTCCAGGTGCTGCCGTTCGACTCGCTTCCGTCGCGCGTCGGGTGCACCGATCTCAGTACAGATGGCTTCGTACGCCGCGAGTGCGTGTCGGTCACCGACATCAACGCTCGCGCGCGGAGCGTGACGCTGATGCTCATCCCCGAGAACCCGCAGGTACGCGCCGATACGGTGACGTTCGAGCGCGGCAAGCCGGCGACGTTCAATCCACTCAACCTTCCCTGAGACGCCGATGAGAGAGCGCCGCGGTTTCACGATGATCGAAATGATCGTCACCGTCCTTCTGCTCGCGCTGACGGGAACGGCAGTCCTCCGGCTCATGATGGGTCAGGCGCGCTTCTATGAGAAGCAGCGCGCCGGACGGGAGGCACGTGTCGTCTCGCGCTCCGCGCTGAACGCGCTGTTGAGCGAGCTGCGCATGATCGAAGCGCGTGGAGGCGTAGTGGCCGCGACGTCGACCTCCATCACGTTTCGCGTACCCTACGCCGTTGGCCTCCTGTGCCGAACGACGGGAGGAGTCACGACCGTCAGCTTCCTCCCCACCGACTCGGCGCGCTACGACGAAACGGGTTTCTCGGGCTACGGCTGGCGTAACGGGGCGGGCGTCTACAGCTACGTCGATGCCGGCGTGACGCTGGGATCAGGGCTCACCAGTGACTGTGCCGCTGCCAACATCACCACTCTGAGCGGTGGCCGCGTCGCTGGCATAACGCCAGCGCTCCCGACCACCGCGACGTCAGCATCGGCGGTGATGCTCTTCCGCCGCATCACGTATCGATTCGCCAACTCGGCGTCGATGCCCGGTCGCGTCGCGCTCTGGCGCCGCGTCGAGACAACCGGGAGCGAGGAAGAGCTCGTCGCTCCCTTCGAGTCGACCGCACAATTCCGCTTCTATGCGCTGAACGCGAATACCGCACAAGACGCAGTGCCTACGCTCGCCGACATCCGCGGCATCGAGGTCGTACTGGCTGGCTCCAGCGAGCGCGTTCCACAAGGTGAAACGGGTTTTCAACGAGCAAGCTCGACGACAGCGATCTTCTTCCGGAACCGACTCGAATGATGCGACGCTCTCATATGGTTTCTCGCCATAGCCACGCGCGCCGTGGCGCGGCGCTGCCGGTGGTTCTCCTGCTGATGGTCATCCTGACGATCTCGCTCACCGCCTCGTTCACGTTGAACGACGCCGAGATCAGAGTGGTGGACGATCACAAGGAGCAGCTGGACGCCTTCGTGCTCGCCGAATCGGGACGCGAGCGATACCTCGCCGATCGTGCGGCGTTCGGGCTCACTGGTCCCCCGGCAGCTGCCGAATCGATTCGCGTGAATCTCGATGGCGGGTATGCCGACGTGGTGCTCACGCGCGTTCGTACGCCGAGCGCGCTCGAGCCGACGGTGTACGTCTTACGCTCGCGCGGTGTGCGCACGATCTCGACGCGCTACAACGTTCCTCCCGCGTCGCGCACCGTCGCCGAGTACGTGATGTGGCAGGACACGACGGTCAACACGCTGGCGGCGTGGACCAGTCTCAGTGGTCTTCTCAAGAACGGCGGATCGGGGACGCTGAGCGGCGTCGATGGATGCGGCGTGTCGCCGACGGTTTCCGGCGTTGCAGTGCCGAACACCCCCGGATACATGCAGAGCGGTGGATCCTCCGTGCCGGCAGGCAATCCGCCGATCAACTACATGGGTACGCAGGAGCAGTCGAACAACTCGGTGAACATCGATTGGGAGAGCATCAAGGCCGGCACTGCGCTCACACCGACGGTAGAGATTCCTGGCGACATGTGGCCCTCGTTCGCCGACCCGAATTACTGGCCGACGATCAAAGTGAACGGCAACTACACGCTGCCGACCGATGGCCGCGGTCTCTTGATCGTCACCGGATCGCTGACCGTCGATGGAAGTCAGGTATGGGATGGCGTAATTCTCGTCGGGCAAACTCTCACGTCGAATGGAAGCAATACGGTGAACGGCGCAGTCATATCGGGGCTCGATCTCAAGCTGGGCATTCCTGTACCGGCCAGTGATCTCGGTAATGGCACGAAGACCTATCAGTACAACTCGTGCAACGTGAAGAAGGCGTTGGGAGGTCTCGGAGGATTCATCTCGTACCGCAACGCCTGGGCGGACAACTGGCCGTCATACTGAGGTGATCGCAGATCGGTGACGCCCGGCGGTCGGTTGCCGCCGGTGCTCGCCGGCTCTAAGCTCCTCACATGCATCCACGCATTGAGGAGCTTTTTGCCGTGCTCGGGACGCATCGCGCCGAGCTGGAGCGAGCGGTCGACGATGTGCCGCGCGATCTGCGAGAGCGACGGCCGGCGCCCGGGCGCTGGTCGGTGGCCGAGCTGCTCGAGCACCTCGCACTGGTAGAGACACGCGTCACCAAGGCGCTCAGCCTCGAGCTGGACAAAGCGAAGGCGGCGGGAATCGGTCCCGAGCGCGAGACGAGCCCTGCGGCCGACATGCTCGACATTGCGCTCATCATGGATCGCACCGTGATCCGCGAGGCGATGGACTTCGTGCAGCCTCGCGCCGGGTTGAGCGCGGACATGGCAGTGGAACAGTTGAGAGAGCGCCGACGTCAGCTGCTGGCAACCATTGCCGCCGCCGATGGCTTGGCGCTGTCGGAGGTGACGGCGATGAACCCAGTGCTGGGCCCGCTCAACGTGTACCAATGGATGATCTTCGTGGCTGGGCACGAGGCCCGTCACACGATGCAGATCCGCGAGTGCGCGGCCGCGCTGCGCGCCGGCGCCACCGCCTAACGAGTGTCTGCCGCGAACATCACAGCACGGATTCGTCGAGCGGTGCCCAGCGATGCGGCGGCTCTGGCATCGTTCGCGGCGCGGACCTTTGCCGAGACGTTCGGCGATGCGAACACGTCGGAGAATCTGGCGCTGCACCTATCGTCCAGGTACGGCGTCGAGCAGCAGACGCGAGAGCTGACCGATCCGCGCTATGTAACGCTGTTGATGGACGTGGACGGCACGATCGCGGGATACGTGCAGCTGAGAGAGGGAGAGGTGCCGCCGTGCGTCATCGGCCGGGATCCGGTGGAGATCTATCGGTTCTACATCGATTCGGCGTGGCACGGCCAGGGATTAGCGCAACGCCTCATGACGGCGGCGAAGGATGCGGCGCGCGAGATGGGCGCGCACAGCATCTGGCTCGCCGTATGGGAAAGCAACCCGCGCGCGATCGCGTTCTACGAAAAGTCGGGTTTCCGTGACGTGGGAGAGACGAGCTTCGTTCTTGGCACGGACGTGCAGACGGACCGCGTCATGATGACGGAGCTTGGTTGATCGACGATCTCACCTGGAGCTGACGATGCCGATTCGCGCGCGCGGCACATTCGTGGTGAAGCTCAAGCCGCTCAAGGCCTACGCCAGCGCGGATGATCCCAAACGCGCGCGCATGTCGATCGACAAAGTATTCGAGGGCGATCTCGAAGGGACCAGCCGTGGCGAGATGCTCACCATGAGTACCACCGTGAAGGAGTCCGCGGTATACGTCGCGATCGAGCGAGTGCACGGGACGCTGCATGGCCGAAGCGGGACGTTCGCGCTCGCCCACACCGGGACGATGACGCGCGGGGTTCCACACCTCACCATCGCCGTGGTCCCCGATTCCGGAACTGGAGATCTCGCCGGAATCTCCGGAAGCATGTCCATAAACATCGCGGGTGGCGACCACTCGTACGAGCTCGACTACGAGCTCCCGCCCAGTTAGGCAGCTTCTCGCTGGCGCTCCACTGTAGCCGGCCGCGGCCGTAACGTGAGCAGCGCCAAAATTGCGAGACCGGCCGACACGACCAGTCCGACCGCGGCCGTCACCTGAAGCGATTGGGTGAACGCGTCGCGTGCGCTGCCGAGCAGGAGGGCGCCCGTATCTCCCGGGAGTGCGCCCGCGACGGCGACAGCGCCGCCGAGTGTGCCACGCGCGGCTTCGGCGGCATCCGCGCCAATACCGTTGGGGATGGCGTTGGTCATCGCGTGGCGGTACACGGCGGCGCCGATGCTTCCCAGCACTGCTATCCCCAGTGCGCCACCGAGCTCGGCGCCGGTCTCGGAGATCGCTGATGCAGCGCCGGCGCGCTCGGGTGGTGCGGCACCGACGATGATGTCGGTGGCCAGTGTCACCACCGGCGCCATGCCTAACGCGAGAATGAAATGTCCGGTCACCAAGAGCGGAAGCCCGGTCGTCGGTCCCACGCGCATGAGAACGGCGAAGCCCAGCGCTGACAGGATCAGTCCCGCGGCCACGGCGCGCGTGGTTCCGAGTCGTCGGGCGACCAATGGCGCCGACATCGAGCCGATGACGAATCCGAGCGAGGATGGGATCGTCCACAGCCCCGCCTGGAGTGGAGAAAGCCCGAGCACCAGTTGCAGATACTGCGCGACGAAAAGGAAGATTCCGAACGCCGTCAGCAACGACAGTGTGTTGATCGACAGCGCCGCGGTGAATGCAGGCGTCCGGAAGAGCCGAAGCTCGATGAGTGGATCGGCCAGTCGCTGCTGCCGGCGCACGAAGGCGGCTCCGAGTATCACACCGGCGACGATGGCGAGCACGCTCGGCATCGCTACGCCGTGCTGCGCGATCTCCTTGAGGCCGTAGATCACGGCGAGGACCGCCGCGACCGAGAGTGCGGCGCTGATTATGTCTAGTCTCTTCGGGTTGGGGTCGCGGAACTCGGGGAGCAGCCGCGGACCCAGGACGAGGAGAGCCAGCATCACCGGCACGTTGATCAGGAAGACTGATCCCCACCAGAAGTACTCGAGCAGCACGCCACCCAGCGGTGGACCGATCGCCGCGCCGACGGAATAGCTGGCCGCCCATATTCCGATGGCGAAGGTGCGCTCCTTCGCGTCGTGGAACATGTTGCGGATGAGCGAAAGCGTCGACGGAGCGAGCGTGGCGCCGGCGATCCCGAGGATGGCCCGTGTCGCAATGAGCATCGCCGCGCTCTGCGAGAACGCGGCGATCACCGACGCGATCCCGAAGGCGGTAGCGCCTAACAACAGCAGCCGGCGCCGGCCGATGCGATCTCCAAGGCCGCCCATGGTAATGAGCGAGCCGGCCAGGAGAAATCCGTAGATGTCGACGATCCAGAGAAGCTGCGGGCCGGTGGGAGCCAGGTCGGCGCTGAGCGAAGGCACCGCGAGATACAGCACCGTCAGGTCCATCGAGTACAGCAGACACGGAAGCGCGATGACGGCCAGACCAATCCACTCGCGCCGCGTGGCTTTTCCGAACTCGACGGTGGTGTTGGTCACCTGCGACATTTGCGCTCCACTCGTGCCTCTCGAAATTTCAACGCAGGTTTGTCGAGAGAGTTCCCCGGCACGAACCTTTCATTCTCGTGCTCGAGGGAAGCGTGCCCTCGCCTAACTAGCGACACTGGTTGGAGATCACATGGACGACCAACAGACGTGCGGCAAAGGGCTGGCCGAGCATTCAGTGATTCCGGCGAAGATGGCCGAGCTGATCGATGCTCTGGCGGCGAACCTCGACGCCCATATGCCGTCGATCGATCGCTCGGACGAAAACGGGCAACGGGAGCACGAGGCGTACGCCAGACTACACAGAGAGTTCGGGCAGGTTGCCCGCGAGCTTCACGCCACGGCGCGGCAAATGGCAAGTTACCGCGATCTCCCCATGGCGCGCCATCACATGGAAGTGATGGCGTCGTCGCAAGTTCGCGAGTCGTTCGAAACGTATGTGCGCGTGCAGAAGGAGCTGCTGGCCAATCTGCAGGCGGCTGTCGATCGCGACGGTGCGATGCTGGCAGCGATGACCGAGGGGTCGCGCGAAGGGTAACGTGTAAACAAACGCGGAACCGTGAGACCACATTTCCGTAGTATTGGCATAGCCTGACTCGGCCGCCGCCGTCGCATCGATGTACTCGACCTGCCTCTTCTGCAACAACTCGCTCGGCTCCAACGAATCGGTCGAGCATTTCCCCATCGGTCGTCGCCTCGCATTCGATGCGGCCAAGGGGAGACTGTGGGTCGTCTGCCGCAAGTGCGAGCGGTGGAATCTGTCGCCGATCGAAGAGCGCTGGGAAGCAATCGAGGAATGCGAGCGGCTCTTCCGCGACACGCGTCTTCGTGTCTCCACCGACAACATCGGACTCGCCAAGCTGCGCGAGGGGCTCGAGCTGATTCGCATCGGAGAGCCGCAGCGTCCGGAGTTCGCGGCGTGGCGCTATGGCGACCAGTTCGGGCGGCGCCGTCGCATTCGCATCGCCAAAGCCGCGCTCGGTGTCGGCGCGTTAGGCGCCGTGGTCGCCGGTGGCGCGATGGTCGGAGTGGGTATCGGCGGCTTCGGCTGGTTTCTCTGGCAGTGGGCCGAGGCGGCCGTGAAAGGCTCGCCCGAGAAAGTCGTCGCGCGCGTCCCGTTCGAATCCGACACGATCAAAGTGAAGAGGAAGCACCTTCAACGCGTGTCGCTCGAACCGAGCGAGGATGACGCGCCGTTCGCGCTGCGGCTCAAGTACCGGCAGCGGCACGTTCTCGTCACCGGAGAGCCGGCGGTCAAAGCGGCGGGTGTGCTCCTTCCGCACATCAACCAGTTCGGAGCATCTCGTCATACCGTCGAAGAAGCGGTGGCGAGGATCGAGCATGCGGGCGATTCAGCGCACTTCATGCGCGGCACCGCGGCGCGTGCGGCGAATGGACAATACGTCGCCGTCGCCAAGCTCGAGCCGGGCGAGCGACTCGCGCTCGAGATGGCGCTGCACGAGGAGTCGGAGCGTCGCGCACTGGAGGGAGAGCTGGCCGCACTCGAGGCCGCCTGGCGCGATGCAGAGGAGATCGCGGCGATCTCCGACAACCTTCTGCTCCCGAGCGGAATCCAAGAATTGGTCGGCAAGCTGAGCGGACGCGGCTGAACCGCTCATCGGCCCGTGGTAGGCTACTCGCCAGCCCTTTCTGGCGAGAGGAACAGACGTCGTCCATCTTCGGTCGCTCTGCCGTTCCGCCAACCGCTTCGAGGCATCCATGGACTCGCTGAAGAAGGATTTCGGCTACGCCGCGCGAACGCTGCGAAAGAATCCGGGCTTTGCGATCACTGCCATGCTCACCATCGCGCTCGGCATCGGCGCGACGACGGCGATTTTCAGCGTCGTCAACGCGGTGCTCCTTCGCCCGCTCCCGTATGCCAACGCCGAGCGTCTGGTGCTGGTGTGGGGTGACATGCGGAATCGCGGCGTCAGCGATTTTCCGTTTCCGCCCGGCGATTATCCCGATCTGAAGGAGCAGGGGACGCTCTTCGAAGATTTCGCCGCGGTGGCCACGTTCCGTACGCCGCTGACCGGCGACAATGGCGAGCCGGAGCAAATCCGCGTGGCGGGCGTGACGGCGAACATCTTCAAGCTGCTTGGCGCGCGTGTGGTGCTTGGTCGCGACTTCATCGAGTCGGATGCCACGCCGCAGCCGAATCCACCGCAGCAGCAGGGCGCACCCGCGGCGGCCCCGCAGCCACCGGCGCCGCCGCCTCCTCCGGCGATGACGATCCTCAGCAACGAGTTCTGGCGCCGGCGCTATGGCGCCGATCCGTCGATCGTCGGAAAGACGATCGACGTTGGCGGGAACCCATCAGAAGTGATCGGCGTGCTCGAGCCGGGTGTGGAGCTGCTCTTTCCCCCAGGCACGAACATCGAGCGTAGGCCTGACATGTGGAGCGCGCTGAGGGTCGACTTCGTCGGCGGCTCGCGCATCAACGTGTTCCTTCGCGTCATCGGACGACTGAAGCCCGGCGTCACCGTGGGGCAGGCGCAGCGGCAGATGGATCGGCTGGCGGCCGATCTGCGAGAGCGCTTCCCGGTCAAGAAGACAGCGGGACTCTACATTCGCGTGGAGCCGATGCACCGGGATCTGGTACAGGATGTTCGGCCGGCCATCCTCGCGCTCATGGGCGCGGTGACGTTCGTGCTGCTCATCGCCTGCGCCAACGTCGCCAATCTGCTGCTGGTGCGCGCATCGCGCCGAGAGCGCGATCTCGCCGTGCGCTCGGCGCTCGGCGCCAGCGGCAGCCGGCTCGTCAGGCAGATGCTGTCCGAGAGCCTGCTCATCTCGTTAGGCGGCGCGCTCCTCGGTCTGTTCCTGACGTGGGCGGGGATCAGGCTTCTCACAGCGATCGCGCCTGACAACTTGCCCCGGATCGATGCGGTGAACATCGATCCGCGAGTGCTCGGCTTCACCATTGCCGCCGCGCTGATCGCGGCCGCGGTGTTCGGCGTGGTGCCGGCGTTCCGCGCGTCGCGTCCCGATGTCATGCAGATCCTTCGTTCCGCCGGGCGCACCGGCGGCCTGGGTGCCGGCGCGTTCGTGCGGAACAGTGTCGTGACCGCCGAGGTGGCGCTGTCGTTCATCCTGCTCATCGGATGCGGCCTCATGTTGCGCAGCTTCATCGCGCTCCAGAACGCGAGTCCCGGCTACGAGACGAGCAACCTGCTGACGTTCATCGCGACCGCACGCAGCAACGAGGCGCCGCAGCGGCAGGTCTTCATGCAGCAGCTCAAGGAGCGGCTCAGTGCGCTGCCGGGAGTGCAATCGGTGACCGCGGTGAATCCGCTGCCGCTGAGCGGTGGAATCGGCAATGCGAGGTGGGGAACCGAGGAGGCGCTCGCCGATCCCGGCAAGTTCCGGCAAGCCGACACTCACATCGTGTTGCCGGGCTACTTCGAGACGATGCGCACGCGGCTGATCGCCGGACGCGACTTCACCGCCGACGACAATCGCGACAGCGTCAATCGCGTCATCATCGACCGGTTGGTCGCGGCGCAGGCATTCGGGAAGGAGTCACCGATCGGAAAGCGGCTGCTCACTCGTGTTCGCACGCAGGAGCCCGAGTGGTACGAGGTGATCGGGGTGGTGGATCATCAGCGCAACGAGACGCTGGCAACCGACAGCCGCGAAGCGATGTACTTCGCCGACGGATATTTCTTCCACGGCGCCGCGAACCGTTGGGTGGTTCGGACGTCGGGCGATCCGTCGCGTCTGGCGGCCGCCGTGCGGGCCGAAGTACAGCGGTTGGATCCGCTCGTGCCCGTGGCCGAGCTACAGCCGATGACCGTGTTCGTGGATCGTGCGATGGCGCCGACGCGATTCGCGTTGGTGCTCATCACCGTCTTCGGCGCGATCGCGGCGGCGCTGGCGGCGATCGGGTTGTATGGCGTGCTGTCGACTGCTGTCAGGCAGCGGACGGCGGAGATCGGGGTGCGGATGGTGTTCGGCGCGCAGAAGTCGTCGATCTTCCAGCTGGTGATCGGTCATGGATTGAAGTTGACCGCGGCCGGGATCGTCGTCGGACTCATTGGCGCATTCATGGTGACGCGGGTAATGCGCGGGATGTTGGTGGGTGTAGCGCCGACGGATCCGCTGACGTTCGCGGCGATGGCTGTGTTGTTCCTCGCCATCGCGGCGGTGGCGTGTTGGATTCCGGCGCGTCGGGCGGCGGGGCTGGATCCGACGGTGGCGTTGCGAGAAGAATAGCGGCGCGCGGCCAGCGGCGTGCGGCCGGCGGCGTGGTGACGAGATCGGCTTCATGACGGCAAGCCGCACGCCGCAGGCCGTGTGCCCCTCTGTTACTACAGAG
>DATFBY010000072.1:0-6231 GCA_035253585.1 Gemmatimonadaceae bacterium
GCTCGGCATGGCCGGCGCGATCATGGCCGAGGCGGCGTTGTCGTTCCTCGGACTCGGCGTGCAGCCGCCGACGCCCAGCTGGGGCGCGATGATCGCCGACGGACGCGATCTCAATCAGCTGCGGAACGCGCCCTGGACGTCGGTCTTTCCGGGTTTGGCGATCGGAGTCGCGGTGCTCGGCTTCAACTTGTTAGGCGACGCGCTGCGTGACGCGCTCGACCCGCGGCATCTCATCGACCCGGAGCGTGTGGCCATCTCGGTGCCCACGCCGCGGACCCTTCCATGACGTACGATGTCGAGAAGCTGCGAGCCCAGGAGTTTCCGTGGACGGCGGAGGGAAAAGTCACGTACCTCAACAACGCGTCGATCGGCGCAATGCCGAAGCGGAGCCTCGATGCGCTCAACGCCTTCAATGCAGCGCGCGCCGAGCCGTTCAGGCTGACGATCGAGCACGAGTGGGGCACGCTGCGCCGGGCCCGTGAGAAGGTGGCGCAGTTGATCGGTGCAACGCCCGGCGAGATCGCGCTCATGCCTAACACCTCGTACGGCATCAACGTAGCGGCGCTCGCGCTCCCGCTGTCTCGTGGCGACGTCATTCTTTCGCCCGACAAGGAATTTCCCGCGAACGTCTATCCGTGGATGGCGCGGCAGCGCGATGGAGTCCGATTCGAGCAGCTGCCGTGCATCGGTGAGCTGCCTGACGAGGAGGCGCTGCTCCGCGAGCTCGAGCGCCCGGAGGTTCGCGTGCTGGCGATCTCCTGGGTCGGCTTCGCCCATGGATATCGAGTGGATCTCGAGCGCTTAGGCCGTGCCTGTCGCGCCAACGATGTGTACTTCGTCGTAGACGGGATTCAGGGACTCGGCCCGCTCACACTCGACGTGAAGAGCACTCCGATCGACATCTTCGCCAACGGCGGCCAGAAGTGGCTGATGTCTCCTTGGGGCACCGGCTTCATGTACATCCGCTCCGAGCGGCTGCGCGAGCTCGAGCCGGCCGTGCTGGGCTGGTTGGCGGTGAAGGGGTCCGACGACCTCACGCACCTCACGGATTACGAGCTCGACTATCGTGACGACGCTCGCCGCTTCGAGGTGAACACGCTCGCCGCGCAGGACTATTCCGCGCTGAATGCCAGCATCGACCTCATGCTCGAGCTCGGTCCCGCGAATGTCGAGGCGCACGTGTCAGGCATTCTCGACGAAGCCATCGCATGGATCGCCGACCGAGATGACCTACGCCTGGTCACGCCCTCCGAGCGCGAGCATCGAGCCGGCATCCTCGCGGTTGCCCCCCGCGATCCCGCCGCCGCTGCGTCGCGCCTGCGCCGTGCGCGCGTGTGGCACTCGTTGAGAGAGTCGGCCATCCGACTCTCACCTCACTGCTGGAATACGACCGAAGAGGTGATCAGGGCGTTGCGAGTCATGGTTGCGGAAGCTTAAACGGGACTCGGGACTCGGGACTCGGGACTCGGCTCGTGGGGATAGAGTCCTTCGCGCCCAAACGCCGAGTCACGAGTCCCGAGTCCCGAGTCCCGTTAGCTCTTCACTCTCACCAACGCGTACTCTCTCGCTCCCTTCTTGAGCAAGAGATATCGACCCGGCAGCAACGCGTCGGTACCGATGGAGCGTTGAGCGGCCTCAAGCCGTCGCCCATTCACCGTCAGTCCACCCTGCTCGAGCAGCCTCCGAGCCGCGCCCTTCGATGCCGCGAGCCCAGCACCAGTGAACAGATCGAGGACGTCGATGGCACCATCCGCCGGCGCCGGAATCTCGGCGAACGGAATCTCCTCCCGCAGCGACGTGAGCACCGCCTCGTCCACCATCGTGGGATCGAGCTCCTTGTCGAACAACACCCGCGATGCCCGCTCGACGACACGTGTCGTCTCCGCCCCGTGCACCCGCGTCGTTACTTCACGCGCCAATGCCTGTTGTGCCTGACGACGCTCCGGATGCGCGCGCAGCTCCGCTTCCAGCGCCTCGATTTCCTCGCGCGGCATCAGCGTGAAGATCCTGAGATACTGTGACGCATCGCGGTCGTCGGCGTTGATCCAGAACTGATAGAACTTGTACGGCGACGTGCGGCTCGGATCGAGCCACACCGCGCCTGCTTCCGTCTTTCCGAACTTGGTGCCTGACGCGGACGTGATCAGCGGAAAGGTCAGCGCGTGAGCATGCGCGCCCTCCACCCGACGGATGAGCTCTACACCAGCCGTGATGTTCCCCCATTGATCGCTCCCGCCCACTTGCAACGTCGCGCCGGTCCGTCGATGAATCTGCAGGTAGTCGTACGCCTGCAGCAGCATGTACGCGAACTCGGTGAACGAGATCCCCGCCTCCATGCGCCCCTTCACGGCCTCCTTCTGCAACATGTAGTTCACCGTGAAGTGCTTCCCGACATCGCGCAGCATCTCGATCGCACCGAGCGGCGCCAGCCACTCGGCGTTGTTCATCATCGTGGCCGCAGCAGGTCCATCGAACTCGAGAAAGCGCTCCAGCTGCGAGTGCAACGAAGCCGCGTTCTGCTCGACGATCTCAGGGGTCGCTAGCGGACGCTCCGATGCCTTACCGCTCGGATCGCCGATCATCCCCGTCCCACCACCGACCAGCGCAATCGGCCGGTGCCCCGCGCGCTGTAGATGCACCAGCCCCATGACGGGGACGAGATTCCCGACGTGCAGGCTCGACGCGGTGGGGTCAAAGCCGCAGTAGGCCGACCTCTGCTTTTCAGCGAGGGACTCCGCCAGCCCATCGGTGTACTGATGAAGCAGTCCGCGCCAGGAAAGCTCGTCGAGGAGTGACACAGTGGCAGGCATTCGTGGATAATAGGAGAAACGTGCACGTGTGTCACCCGGCGGTGACACGTCGCGTTGCTGCATGCTTCAGCGGTCGTTACTTTCCTACACCCGAGCAACTTCCGCCCGGGCATTTTCGTCTCTCGTGTGCACCCTGTGCCTCCCCCCCACGGAGAGACTCGTGACCCTACGCAATGGCTGATTTGCCGTACCAGCGTCGCTTCTGGCGCCAGCGTCCGCGTCTCAGACGCGCGGTTCTCCTCATGAGCGTCTTCGGCGTCGCGTTCGGCGCGGGGCTGGCTTATGCGTCGTGGACTCTCGCCTGCCGTCAGGCGCAGTGTCCCTCGATAGCAATGCTCGAGGATTTCACGCCGCATCAGACGTCGAAGCTCTACGGACACGACGGACGCTTCATTGCCGAGATCGGCCTCGAGCGCCGGACACTCGTCAAGCTCTCCGACATCCCGAAGCCGGTTCGCGACGCCTTCGTCATCACCGAAGACAAGCGCTTCTACAATCACGCGGGCATCGACTGGATCCGCGTGGTCGGAGCCCTCGCGCACGACATCAAGGCGCGTGCTTGGGTCCAGGGATTCTCGACGATCAGCATGCAGCTGGCGCGCAACGTCTTCCCCGAGCGACTCACGCGCGAGAAGACGATCACTCGGAAGATCAAGGAAGCGAAAGTCGCGCGCGCCATCGAAGCACGCTACTCGAAGGACAAGATCCTCGAGCTGTACCTCAATCAGATCTACCTCGGCAACGGCGCGTACGGAGTCGAGACTGCCTCACAACGCTACTTCGGGAAGTCGGTTCGCGACCTCAACGTCGCGGAAGCAGCCACGCTGGCCGCGCTGCCCAAGGCTCCCGAGCGCTACAATCCGCGACGCTTCCCAGATCGCGCCGTCACGCGTCGCAACACGATCATCGCGCTCATGCGGAACGAAGGCGCGCTCACAACCGCCGACGCTCGGCTTGCCAGCGCGTATCCGCTCCGACTCGGCTCTCGCGAGGTGTCAGGCGAGCTCGCGCCTTACTTCGTCGAATGGGTGAGACGCCAGCTCGAAGCGCAGTTCGGGCAGAGTCTCTATCGCGATGGGCTCAAGGTTTTCACCACGCTCGACTTCGACATGCAGTCGGCCGCCGAGCGCGCGCTGGAGAAGCAGCTCAAGTTGATCGAAGCCGGCCGGTTCGGGCGATTCCAGCACCCGACGTACGAGCAGTACATCGCTCGCGCACAGACGGGCGAGAATGGCGCACCGAACTCGCCATATCTACAGGGCTCGTTCGTCGCCGTCGATCCACGGAGCGGCGCCGTGCGCGCCCTCGTGGGCGGACGCGACTTCGAGGACTCCAAGTTCAATCGCGCGACGCAGGCGCTCCGTCAGCCTGGTTCGACCTTCAAGCCGATCGTCTTCGCTGAGGCCGTACACACGGGTCATCCGCCGAGCACCGTGCTGGGTGATGATCCGCTCTCGATTCCGCAGGTCGACGGCAGCGAGTGGACACCTCAGAACTACGATCTCAAGTTCGAAGGGCCGATCCCGATGCGCCGCGCGCTCTATCTCTCGCGCAACCTGGCCACGATTCGGCTCGGCATGGAGCTTGGCGAATCGAACGTCATCCAGATGGCGCGCCGCTTCGGCCTGACGACACCGATCCCAGCGTACCCGTCGATTCACATCGGCGCTGCCGACGTCTATCCGCTCGAGCTCGTCGCCGGCTTCACCACCTTCGCGTCGATGGGCATTCGCGCCGTGCCGTACGCGATTCAGCGCGTCGAGAGCGCCAACGGTGAAGTGCTCTGGTCGCCGACGCCGCAGCGCTACGAGGTGCTGTCGCGCGAAGAAGCGTGGCTAATGATCGACATGATGAAGGACGTGGTGCGCCGCGGAACAGCCGCCAACGTGTGGGGCTCCGGCTTCCGCGTACCGGCTGGTGGGAAGACGGGGACGACGAACGACTATACCGACGTCTGGTTCGTCGGCTTCACGCCGGATCTCGTGGCCGGCGTGTGGATGGGCTTCGACAAGCCCACCAAGATCATGCCTAACGCGCAGGGTGGTCGACTCGCCGCGCCGGCGTGGACGACCTTCATGACCGAGGTGTACCAGCGCCGTCCGTCGCCTAACGATTGGGGCCGGCCCGAAGGGATCATCGTACGCGAGATCGACCGCACCAACGGGCTGCTCAGGAATCCGTTCTGCCCGATCGAGGATGTCGCCGCCGAGTACTACATCCAGGGTACCGATCCCATTCGCGAGTGCGATGTCCACTCACCGTTTACGGTAGGCACCGATTCGCTCTCGCCGACGATTCCCGGCCAAGTGACTCCGGGAACGTCACCCACGCCGCAGCCGTCGCGCGACACCGGCCGCGTCGACAATCCGTTCCGCCTGCCGCGGTGAGCCAGGCGGCGAGATGACCTGGCAGCCCATCGACTGCCACGCCCACACGACATTTTCCGACGGCCAGCTGACCGTCGCCGAGCTGGTCGAGATCGTTCGCGCACGGGGCGTGCGCCCGAGCGTGGCCGACCATCTTTCGGGTGACGTGCGCAACTCGGTGAAGACCGTCGAGCAGGTGCGCGCCTACCTGGACGAGCTCGAAATGTACGACGTGGCGCGCGGCGGCGAGTTCTGCTGGCACGATCGGCTCTGGCGCGAGCTGCCTGACGAGTTGGCGGCGCGCTTCACTCACCGCATAGGCTCCCTCCACGCGGTATATCTGCCGAGCGGCACGACGACGCACCTCTTCTCGCGCAAGCTCCCCGACGGGATGACGCCCGACACGTACATGGACATCCACCTCGACAACCTCGAGCGGCTCGCCCGCGAGATGCCGGTGGACATTCTGGCGCATCCCACGCTCATGCCACTCCCGTATCGCCGCGTGCCGCTGGAGGAGCTCTGGACCGAGGAGCGCGAGGAGCGCGCCGTCGATGCGCTGGCCGACGCCGGCATCGCCTTCGAGATCTCGTCGCGCTATCGCCCGCACGAGCGATTCGTCAGGCGCGCGCACCAGCGTGGCGTCAAGCTCGCGTTAGGCTCCGACGGACATACCGCCGAGCAGGTGGGGAACATTGCGTTCTCGCTCTGGATGGCGAAGAACGTCGGCGTGAGCGACCACGAGCTGTACGACCCGACGGTCCACGGGTCGCGCGCTCATACGCGCACCGCCAAGGCGCGAGCCAACTAGCACTCTCCCTTCATCGTGATCCGCTACCACGCGCGCTGGATGCTCCCGATCACCAGCGCGCCCACCTCGCCCGGATGCGTGGCGGTAGACGGCGATCGCATCGCCTACGTTGGCGACGCTCGTCAGGCGCCCGCGGGCGACGATGTAGACCTCGGCAACACCGCGCTGCTCCCGGGCCTGGTCAACGCACACACGCACCTCGAGCTGACCGCCTTTCGAGGTCTCATCGGTGACGTCTCCTTCC
>DATFBY010000073.1:0-3371 GCA_035253585.1 Gemmatimonadaceae bacterium
TCGTGCGCATGGAGGACTTCGACTCGACGCTGTACTTCCTGGACGAAGGAGAGATCGAGTACCTCCGCAATGAGGTCACGCAGGAATATCAGAGCGATCTCCGCCGGAACGTGCTCGCCATCCTGTTCGACATCTTCGAAGTCGAGCACGACGCCAAAGTGCGTGAGGAAGTGTGCGAGGTGCTCGAAGCGTTCATCCTGCACCTGTTGTCCGCTGGTGCGTTCGGCGCGGTCGCCTACGTGCTGCGCGAGACGCGTACCATCTCGCAACGCGCGAAGGAGCTCACACCAGGGCAGCGCCAGAAGCTCGAGCATCTCCCGGACCGGCTGAGCGTCCCTGAGGTGCTTGCCGGACTGCTGCAGGCGCTCGACGAATCGGAGCAGGTGCCGCCGCAAGATGATCTCGACGCACTCTTCCAGGAGCTGCGCGAAGGTGCGCTCATGACGGTGCTGGCGTGGCTTGGCAAGCTTCAGCACGCCGAGCTTCGCGATACGTTGGAAAAGGCGGCGACCCGTTTGGCGGCGGCGAACACCGCCGAGCTCATCCGTCTGATTCAATCGCCCGATCTCGACATCTCGCTCGAGGCGATCAAGCGCGCGGGTAGTCTGCAGACTGCGGCCGCGGTGCCGGCGCTCGGGAAGTCACTCTCTCACACGTCGGCATCGCATCGCCTGGCCGCAGTGCAAGCAGCCGAAAAGATCACGTCGCCGGGCGCACTGCGTGTGCTGGAGCAGGCCATCGAAGATGCCGATCGCGACGTTCGCTTGGCCGCGGTGCGCGGGATCGGGTCTCGCAAGCATCGTCAGGCGCTCCAGCGCCTCGAGAGCGTCGTGAAGGGTCGTGCCCTGCGGGCCGCCGATCTGACGGAGAAGATGGCCGTGTTCGAGGTGTACGGCTCGCTGGCTGGTCCGTCAGCCGTCGATTATCTCGACTCGATACTCAACATGCAGAGCTTCCTACTGCGCAAGCGTGAAGACCCGGAAATCCGTGCTTGCGCGGCGATGGCGCTCGGAAAGATCGGCAACGACGAAGCCGTCGCGTCGCTGCGCAAGGCGTCGGGCGACAAGGATCACATCGTGCGAAACGCGGTGAATCGCGCGCTTCGCGGAGGCGCGGCGGCGTGACCTCGGCGGCGCAGCTAACCCCGACGCCCTTCGGCCCGGATTCGGCGAGCATGGGCGAGCAGCGCGGCAGCGATGCCTACCTCAGGCGTGCGGGGAAGGATCTGCTCTTCACCTTCTACGGCGCCCTGCGCGCCGTGAAGCTGTACCCGCCTGACAACGCCGCAGTGCAGAATGCACTCGCCGATCTCGTGACCCGTTGCGAAGAGGTGCTGCAACACGAGCACGAGCTCGAGATTCGAGTCTCCGGCGAGTTCGTCTTCATCAACTCGACTCGGCTGCGTCTCGACCTGGAGAACTACGCCAGCTTCAGCCGCATCTTGATCGCGTTCCGCGAAGCGGGCATCGGGCTCTGCAGCGTACACGTGGGCGCGACGCAGCGCGACTGGGTCGTATTCCTCTCGGCGATGCAGACGGGCTCGAACACACCCGATGAGCGTCGTGTCGAGGTGGTGACCAAGCTCGAGGGAGCGGGCATCAAGACGCTGGCGGTGGGCCCGCCGGCGCACGTGGAAGACGAGGAGTTCCGCGAGAAGAACAAGGAGGCGGCGAAGCGCACCTACGCGCAGTCGGTGTCGGTGACCAAGGACGTCATCAACTCGACGCGCATGGGGAAAAGTCCGAACATCAAGAAGATCAAGCGCGTCGTGCAGGGCATCGTCGACCAGATCCTCAACGAGGAGACATCCCTCATCGGCCTCACGACGCTGCGTGACTACGACGAGTACACGTTCACTCACTCGGTGAACGTGTGCATCTTCTCGGTAGCGCTCGGTCGAAAGCTCGGATTGACGAGACTCCAGCTTTACGACCTCGGCGTCGCCGCGCTCCTGCACGACATAGGCAAGTCGCGCATTCCGCTCGAGATCCTCAACAAGCCGGATCGCCTTACCGAGGACGAGTGGCGCGCGATCGCCACGCATCCCTGGCTGGGCGTTCTCGCGCTCTGCCAGATGCGTCACGCGCACGAGATTCCATATCGGGCGATGGTGGTGGCGTTCGAGCACCACAAGAAGGTGAATCTCACTGGCTATCCGCGGCACATACGCGCGCGCACCCTCAGCATCTTCAGCAAGATCGTGGCGGTCGTCGACGGCTTCGATGCCGCGACGACGCGCCGCACGTACCAGACGGATCCGCTCTCGCCCGCCGACGTGCTACAGGAGATGCGCAGCAACCCGATGCGCGGGATGGATCAAGTCGTGGTGAAGGCGTTCATGAGCCTGGTTGGCCACTATCCGGTGGGCACGTTCCTGGTGCTCGACACCTTCGAGCTGGCGATCGTGCACGCCGTGAATGCGCGCCCCGAGGCGATCTCGCGCCCGATCGTACGGGTGGTGAGCGACTCGATGGGGAACGTGCTCTATCCGGGTCACCTCCTCGATCTGACGGAACGAGACCCTACCACGGGCGCATACTTGCGCACGATCATCAAGATCGCTGATCCTGAACGGTATGGGATCCGCATCAGCGATTACTTCGTCTGACCCGTTCGCCCGCCGCTTCGCGCTGACCGCCGCCGAGCGGCGCGCCGCACTCGTCGTTTACATCACGGCCGGACACCCCGACATGGAGCGCTCGCTCGAGCTGCTTCGTGCTCTTCCATCGGCGGGCGCCGACATCATCGAGGTCGGTGTGCCGTTCTCCGATCCGATGGCCGATGGACCGATCATTCAGGCGAGCTCGCAGCGTGCCCTGGAGCAGGGGATGACATTCGACCGGGTGCTGGCACTCGTTCGAGATGCGCGAGTGGACGTTCCGATGGTGTTGTTCACATATCTGAATCCACTACTCACGGCGGGAGAGGATGCCCTCGATCGCGCTCATGACGCGGGCGTGAGCGGACTCCTGGTGACCGATCTCCCGTTAGGTGCCGATCGGGAGCTAGAGGAGCGATTCGCGCGCGGACCGCTCTCGTTCGTGCGTTTGGTCGCGCCGACCACGCCGGCGGATCGGATGGCTGAGATCGCTACCCACGGTGGGGGATTCGTCTACCTCATCAGCCGGCTCGGCGTGACAGGCGTGCGAAATGACGTGCCCATCGAGCTGCCCGCGACGATCCGGATGCTGCGCGCCGCAACGGCCCTGCCCATCTGCGTCGGCTTCGGGATCTCGACACCCGCACAGGCGCGCGCGGTCGCGGCGATGGCCGATGGCGTCGTGGTAGGCAGCGCGGTCGTTCGCGCCGCTGACCAGAGCCCCGGTGCCGCGATCGAGCTCGTCGGTCAGCTCCGCGCGGCGCTCGATCGC
>DATFBY010000074.1:0-37815 GCA_035253585.1 Gemmatimonadaceae bacterium
TTCGAGATTCGAGATTCGAGATTCGCGAACTGCGGATGCGGAGTCAGGTGTGCCGTTCCGAATCTCGAATCTCGAATCTCGAATCTCGAGTCAGTCGAGTCCCGATGCGCTTGTCCTCCAAATCCACATATCGCCCAAAGGCTCGCTCGTAGAGCGGATCGCACACATCGGCGGCAAGCGGGCCTTCCATCACCGGACGCCAGTCGGGGCCGGCGTAGTAGGGTGGAAGGTGCTCCAGTAGCACACTCGCTCCACCCTGCGGATCGCGCGCGCCGAACACGATGCGGCCGATTCCGTGCAGAAGAAGCGCGCCGAAGCACATGACGCACGGCTCCAGCGTCGTGTAGCAGGTCATCTCGCGCGAGCGCATCCACGAGCCGTCGGGGACGCGCGCCAACGCCTCCATCTCCGCGTGCCGGCCGGGATGACGACTGGGCATCACGACCGCGTTGTAGCCTTCCGCGATTACCCGATCGTCGAGCACGATCACCGCGCCGATCGGCAAGTTGCCGCGGCGCTCCGCTTCGAGCGCGACGGCGATCGCACGCTCCAGATGGCTCTGTTCGTTCATCGGCGCCGCTCGACCAGCGCGGCTACGTCACGCACCTTGGCGTCGATCACCGGCGCCTCGGGCAGTGCATCCTGCACTGCTTCGAGCGTCTTGAGGCCGTTCCCTGTTAGGCATAGCACGACCTCATCATCGGCTTTCAGCGCGCCGCGTTTCCGAAGCGCCTGTGCGGCCGCCACCGTGACGCCACCCGCGGTTTCGGTGAAGATTCCTGTCGTCTCCGCGAGCAACCGAATTCCGCGCACCAGATCTTCGTCAGTCACCGCCTCCGCGTCGCCGCCTGATTCGCGTATCGCCCGCGCCGCAAATCGGCCATCAGCCGGATTTCCAATGGCAATGGACCGCGCGATGGTGTTCGGAATCTCCGGAACGATCTCGTCGCCACCGCTCTGGAACAGCCTGACGATGGGCGCACACCCCTCAGCCTGCACTCCGTACAACCGCGGGCGCGTCCCTCGCACGAGCTCCGCCTCGAGAAACTCGGCGAAGCCACGATCGAGCTTGGTCGCCAGAGAGCCACCCGCCATCGGCGTGACCACCGCCGATGGCAATCGCCACCCGAGCTGCTCCGCGATCTCGAACGCCATCGTCTTGGAGCCCTCGGCGTAGTAGCCGCGCAAGTTGACGTTCACGATCCCCCACCCGAAGCGATCCGCGACCTGCGCGCAAAGGCGGTTCACGTCGTCGTAATGCCCGCGAACGCGCACCAGGTGCGGAGCATAGATCGCGCTCCCTATCACCTTTCCCGCTTCGAGCTCATCGGGAATGAACACCCAAGCGTCGAGTCCCGCGCGAGCGGCGTGCGCCGCGACGGCGTTGCCCAGGTTGCCGGTGGACGCGCAGCCGAGCGTCGTCAGGCCGAAGATGTGCGCGGCATTGATTGCCGTGGCCACCACTCGATCCTTGAACGACAACGTCGGATGTGACACGGCATCGTTCTTCACCCACACCCGAGCGATGCCTAACGACTCGGCGAGCCGCGGTGCGTCGACGAGCGGAGTGAACCCGCTGTCGAGCGAAAGCACGGGCGCGCCATCGAATGGAAGCCACTCGAGGTAGCGCCAGAGCGATCGAGGCCGCTGCTCGATCGCCTGACGATCGGGGAGCGCGCGGGCCGCGGGGTACATCGGATCGAGTGGCCCGAGACAGCGTTCACATACCGCGACGGGCGCGGCCTGCTGCTCGAAGCGGCAGACACGACATTGCTGTGGCAGCGCCCGCAACGTCTCCGGCCGTGTCGTCGTCATCGCTACTCAGTACTTGGGCGTCGTCGGGTCCACCTCATCGCTCCACCGGGTGATTCCTCCGGTGAGGTTCGACACCTTTCGGAATCCCGCCGCCAGTAGCTGCTTCACCGCGCGGGCGCTCCGCGTACCGCCCTTGCAATAGACCACGACCTCTCGCGCGGTATCGAAGCTCGAAAGCGCCTCGACGAGTGTACCGAGCGGAACCAGCCTCGCGCCCGGGATCCGCGCGATCTCCCACTCATGCGGCTCGCGGACGTCGATGAGGTCGATGTCCTCCCCACGAGCGAGCCGTCCGGCGAGCTCGGCCGGCGTAAGGTCCGGAAGCGCAGCCAAAGCGGCCGACTCCGCCTGCTGCGCAGGCACGCCGCAGAATTCCTCGTAGTCGATGAGCTCCTTGAGCTCGCGCGTGCCGCAGGCCGGACACGCCGGATCACGGCGCAGCTCGAGCGTGCGCATCTGCATCCGCAGTGCGTCCACGAGGAGTAGCCGGCCGATCAGCGGCTGGCCGATGCCTAACAAGAGCTTGATCGTCTCGGTGGCCTGGATCGTCCCGATGAGGCC
Source organism: Gemmatimonadaceae bacterium (assembly GCA_035253585.1). Classification (GTDB taxonomy): domain Bacteria; phylum Gemmatimonadota; class Gemmatimonadetes; order Gemmatimonadales; family Gemmatimonadaceae; genus DATFBY01. The sequence goes on from DATFBY010000074.1 coordinate 2,377, forward strand.
GGGCAGTACCCCCAGCACGCCGCCTTCCGCGCAGCTCGGCACCATTCCGGGCGGTGGCGGCTCACGGAAGAGGCAGCGATAGCACGGTCCCTCGGCGGTGGCAAAGACCGACGCCTGCCCCTCGAACCGGAAGATGCTGCCGTACACGTTCGGCTTGCCTAACAGGACGCAGGCATCGTTGGTGAGGTAGCGGGTGGGGAAGTTGTCCGTGCCATCGACGACAACGTCGTAGTCGCGGATGATCGCGAGTGCGTTGGCACTCGTCAGGCGCGTCTCGTACGTCTGGAGATCGACGTGCGGGTTGACGTCGGCGACGCGGTCGCGCGCTGAATCGAGCTTGGGACGGCCGACGTCGCTCGTGCCGTGCAGGATCTGGCTCTGAAGGTTGGTGAGGTCGACGGTATCGAAATCGACCAAGCCGATGTGCCCGACACCGGCGGCGGCGAGATACAGCGCGAGCGGCGAGCCGAGCCCGCCCGCGCCGACGAGCAGCACGCGCGAGGCCTTGAGTCGCCGTTGCCCTTCCAGCCCCACCTGCGGCAGGATGAGATGGCGGCTGTAGCGAAGGATCTCCTCGTTGCCGAGCGGTGGGAGATCGGATGGGGATGAATCGTGTGTCGTCACGCTCGGCTCGATCAGCGATGTCACGGGTCACCCACCGGCGATGGCGGGAACGATGGTGAGCTCGTCGCCGTCGGCCACCGGCGCCGCGAAGCCGCCATGGAAGCGGATGTCCTCATCGTTCAAGTAGAAGCTCACGTACGGATACGGCTTGCCGTCGTCGTCGCGCAGTCGCGGCGCGAGCTCGGGATATCGAGACGCGGCGTCGGCAACGACTTCACCGACTGTTTGCCCCTGAAGCTCGAGCGTCTGGGCGCCCGTGTGGCGCGCGAGGACGGTGGGTAGATAGACAGTCACCGACATTTCACACCTCCAGGAATGATGCTGAATGGCGCGCCTCCGCGCACGGGGCAGCGGCATTGGGTGCGACGAGGCGCCCTTCAGCGCGTATCTCGACTTCGTGCGCCGGATCGAGCGTGTAGAAGTGCTCCCGAGTGGGGAAGCGGCCCGAACGAACCTCCGAGGCGTACTCGGCGAACGCGCGCTCGATCTCGTGATCGAGCGCGGCGTAGCGTTTGGCAAAGCGTGGACGAATGTCGCCGACGAAGTTGCCGAGCAGGTCGTGCGAGATGAGGAGTTGGCCGTCGACTTCAGGGCCGGCACCGATCCCGTAGACCGGGATCGACACCGAGTCTCGCACGTAGGCGGCAGTCGCGGGTGGTACTGCTTCCACGAGGATGGCAAACGCGCCGGCGCTCTCGAGCGCGCGTGCATCGTGCGCCAGTTGCCGCGCGTCAGCGAGTGTCTTTCCCTGCACCCGATAGCCGCCGAGCTGTCCGTGCGATTGCGGTGTGAGACCGAGGTGACCCATGACCGCGATGCCGGCGTCGGTCATCGCACGAACGCGCAATGCAATGCGAGCCCCACCCTCGCACTTGACCGCGGCGCACCCCGCGGCGACGAACGCTCCCGCGTTACGGATCGCTTCATCATCGCTCGGCTGGTACGAGAGGTATGGCAGGTCGCCGATGACGAGAGCGCGCTTGGCACCGCGGCAGACTGCGCGCGCGAAGACGAGCATCTCGCTCATGGTGACGGTGACCGTGCTCTCGTGTCCGAGCAGCGTCATGGCGACGGAGTCGCCCACCAGGAGCACGTCGATGCCGGCGCGATCGGCGAAGACCGCTGTCGGGTAGTCGTAGGCGGTGACCAGTGTCACCGGGTCGCCGCCGCATTTGAGCGCGGCCAACGTATTGACGGTGACTTGTCCTCCATTCTTCGTCACGTGCGGCTCCTCCTGTCGCGGGCCGGTCCGTGAAAAACACAAACCGGCCGCTGGTGGTGAAAGCGGCCGGTCGGGCGACGCGATGGAGATGCGTCTGCCTAACAAAATACGCCCGGGCGATGGCGCCGCGGGCGGGGTCGCTTTTTAGCATTTGTTTAACGTGGCTGCAATACGCGCCAAATCACCACGGGTTCTGTTGTAACGAGAGGATATCGCGCTAGGCTGAATTAGTCAAGGCGGTCAGATGGCAGATGTGCGAAAGCCATCTGCGATTTATGCGGCGCCTTTCTTTCGTTCCTTGATGACTCCGACCGGCTGAAACCCAGCTTCCGCCTCTTGCGCCGCTCTTTCGCGAAGGATCCATCGCTCGAAGCGTTGCAGCAGCAGCGCGAGAATGGTGGAGGCGCCTGGATCGATGAGCTCGAGCTCGGCGTTGAACTTGGTTTGCGCGTTGGCGATCAATAGCTCCGGCGGCGGCAGCGTACGCGCGTTCACGTGCGTGAGAATCTGGCGCAAGTGCAGCTGAGCACGCGCGGTGCCGACCTGACTCAAGGACGCGCCCATGAGTGCTACGGGCTTCAACGTCAGCGCAGACCGGCCCGGGAGGCGCGACGCCCAATCGATGGCGTTGGTGAGAACTCCCGGAATTCCGTCGTTGTATTCGGGTGTGGAGATCAACACGCCATCGGAGGTCTCGATGTGGCGCTTGAACGCGGCGACCTCCGGAGGATCGCCGTCGACTTCGATGTCGGCGTTGAAGAACGGAAGCGAGCCGATCTCGATGATCTCGATCATCATACTGCTCGGTGCCGCCTTCCGCGCCGCGCGAAGGAGCGCACGATTGTACGATCCGCGCCGAAGGCTGCCGCAGATTCCGACGATCGCCAGCGAGCCGGACGCGCTGGTATCCATCAGGCGCGCGCTTCCTGCTGCGCGCCGCCATCTCCCTCATCGCCGGCGGCGATCATCACCGCCAGCGTCGCGCGCCGCAGCTCGAGCGTGTGCATGCACGGAAGACAACCTTCGAGATGCGAGGCAATCGGCACGAGCTCCGAAAGGGGAAGCGTGCCGGCGAGATAGCTCCGGAGCGCCGCCACCACTTCCTCGCACCGGCGAGTCGGCACCTGCATCTGGGCCGCGGCGGTTGTCGTCATACGCCTCCGATGCGGCACGAAGCATTCCGCTTCCGATTCACCGCGCCGAGTGACCGCAGGATCAGGCGATCCTCTCGCCCGTGAAGGCCTCGCTCGCGCGCCGGCTCAGCTCCTCACGCTCGAGCTTCTCCAGCGGTAGCGCCAGCAGATTGCGCACGCTCCGATCGAGAACGTCGTAGGTTTCGTCGAACGCCTGGCGTCGTTCGTGAAGATTGCCGACGGCGGTGGGGTCTGGCAATCCCCAGTGCACCTGCGCATGCGCGCCTGGAAAGAAGGGGCAGGCGTCGCGCGCGTTGTCGCACACGGTGATGACGAGGTCGTACTCGCCCGCCACATCGTCGATTCCCTTCGGCGCGCCGCCTGTCCACTCGATGCCGTGCCGCGCGAGCACGTCGATCGCCTCCGGATGCACACCCGGCGACGGGCTCGTCCCGGCGCTGCGCGCCGCCACCCGTGCGCCGCCATGCCTAACGAGCAGCGCTTCCGCGATCTGGCTTCGCGCCGAGTTGCCGGTGCAGAGGACCAGTATCCGGACGCCTCCTTCCTCGCTCACGGCGTAGCCGCGTGCAGTGTGCGAGCCATCACCACCGCCGATGCCGGGCACGCCTCTCGGAACTCCGACGTCTGCCGGATGTCTTCCGGAACCGTATCACGCGCCACCGGCGTGAAGCCGAACGACGGGAAGTACCGCTCGGCGGTGGTAGTAAGCAAATAGAGGGCGTTGATGCCTCGCGCTTCGGCGTCCGCGATCACGCGCGTGACGAGCGCGCGGCCGAGTCCACGACTCCGCCACGCGGGCGACACGGCGACCGAGCGCAAGAGGGCGTTCTCGCAGCACACCTCGAGACCAGCAACTCCCACCAGGTCGCTCTCGAGCTCCGCGACGACGAACGTCGGCAGCACGCTCTCCACCCCGTCGGTCGGCAATTGAGAGTCGACCAGCAGCCTCTCAACCCGCGGAAAATCTTCGATGCGGGCGGGTCGGATGCTCGGAAAGATCGTAGAAGGACTCATGTTCAGCTCGGCTTCCTGGCGCGAACGAACGCTGCGCCGACGCGTCCCGAAACCTCGCGCGCGATGCGCTCGGCGTCGAGACCCGTGTTGGTGAGAAATGCGCGGGCATCATCGACGTCGTAGGTGCGGGTCATCTCAACACTGGCCTGCTCGAAGCCCACGTCTTCCAGCAGCGACACGAACTCGGCGTCGCTCAATGCGCCAGCCACGCATCCGACCCACAGCTCCATGCTGCGCTTGACCTCGTCGGGTAGGCGGCCCTGCACGACGACGTCCGACACGGCGAAGCGGCCGCCCGGCTTGAGCACCCGAAAGGCCTCGGTCAACACGCGGCGCTTGTCGCCTGACAAGTTGATGACGCAGTTCGAGATGATGACGTCTACCGACTCGTCAGGCAGCGGGATCTGCTCGATCTGCCCGCGCAGGAACTCGACGTTGCTCACGCCCGCCTCGTCGGCATTGCGACGGGCGAGCGCCAGCATGTCGTCGGTCATGTCGAGTCCGTAGGCTTTCCCCGTCGGGCCGACGCGCCGCGCCGAAAGCAGGACGTCGATTCCGCCGCCGGAGCCGAGGTCGAGAACGGTTTCGCCAGTCTCGAGCTCGGCGAGGGCGGTGGGGTTGCCACAACCGAGCGAGGCGAGGACGGCGTTCTCGGGGAGAACGTCGGTTTCCCCGCGGACGTAGAGATTGGAGGTGATCGGGTCGCTCTCATCACCGCTGCAGCAGCTGCTTTCGCAGCACGACGCCTTCTGTGGGAGCTCGCCCACTTTGCGGTCGAGCAGCCGGCGAGCGGCCGCGCCGTAGCGCTCCTGCACTGTGGTCACCAGGTCCTTGCTCTGCATTTGAAGCCTCCGTCGATCAAAAAATGTTGATATATTGGGCGAAAGCAAGGCGCCGCCCGGCTGGGTCTAGCTCGACCTCAGCCGCAACAGCGCCCGATACGTAAACTGCGCCTCGACTCTGTTCCCGGCTGGAGCGCCACCGCGAGGTCGTGCACCTCGCGCAGCGACTCCGGGGCGATTCGGTAGTATGACCAGCGTCCTTCACGGCGATCACCGACCAACCCGGCATCCTTCAGCACCCTGAGGTGGAAGGAAAGCCTCGATTGCGCCGCGCCGAGCTCGGCCTGCAGCTCGCAGACGCACTTCTCGCCACTCCTCAGCATGTCGAGGACGGCAAGGCGAGTGTCATCGGAGAGCGCGTGAAAGAGCTCGGCACCACGCGAAAGGTCGGGAGCAGTAGCTGTAGCCATGTGAGTTATTATATCAACGTTTCTTGATGCGTCAAGTGCCCCGTCAGCCACTTACCGGGCGACCAAGGCCTCCCGACCGGTCAGTTGCGCCACGAGGTTGCGCAGCGCCACCTGCCACACCAGCGGCTTCCCGGCCAGCTCCTCTCGACGAGCCGTGCGAAGCTTCTCGACATCCTCGTCGCCTAACAACTCCTGCCCGCCGAGCGCGCTGAGGATGAGCCGCGTGCGTCGCGCGTACAGTCCCTCGGCCCCGATGCGAATGGCCTTTCCATCCGGACCGATCAACGCGCCCGTGAGCTGCAGCACCGTCACCGGGGTCTCGAGCGACGTCAGCCATGGGAAATCGACGGTGTAGCCGGTGCCGAGCTCCACCTCCTTGCGACCAGCCAATCCGCGCTGACGCACGAAGTAATCACCGACCTCCAGCGAGATCACGAGCGCGCGCGCGACACCGGCGCTGTCCATGGCACTCTTCGCCGCCGTGATCCAATCGGCCGAGGGACGCCTGACCTCGAGCTTGAGCAGCTCGTTCCGGCCGAGCGCGCCTTCCCCACGGTCGAGACACTCGCCGCCGATCAGCCCCTCCTCGCACCCGAAGCGGACGTCGGGCGGCGTTCCCGCGCGCGTCGCCGCCACGCGAGTGCTGATGCCTAACGAGTCGAGATATGCATTCATCTCGGCCACGAGCGCGGCCATCGGCGTCCCGCGCCCTCCTTCCGGCTCGAACAGCGGCGACTGCGTGCTCCCGCGCTGATAGAGCACGGGGAAGTGACCGATGCGTCCGCTGTCGGCCGCGATGGTTCGACCCGCGTAATAGGGCGGATGCTCGATCAGCTTGTCACCGACACCACTTTGATACGAGGAGCCTGCCGTGGCGCATCCAGCGCCTGAGATGGCGACCATCAGCGTCGAGGCCGCGCGAACGAGAACAGTGAATCTCATTGGAAAAGTTTTGGAATCTCGGTGAAGAGGACCCACGCGCCCATGGCCGCCATGCTCACCATGACGACCACGCCCGACACCGTGAGCCAAAGCGGATGCTTGTAGTCGCCGACGATTGGCCGGCGATAAGCGGCGGCCAACGCCACCGCGAGTGAGACGGGGAGCACTAGCGCGTTCAAGGCACCGACCACGATGAGCACCGCGACCGGCCGTCCCACCGCCAGAAAGATAATCGTCGACAGCAAAATGAAGGCGACGATGACTCCATTCCATCCCCGCGCTTCCAGCCGTGCGTAGCCCTTCAGGAAGGACACCGACGTGTAGGCCGACCCGATCACCGAGGTGATGGCCGCTGCCCACATGACGATGCCGAACAGGCGATAGCCGAGCTCGCCGGTGGCGAGTCTGAAGACCGACGCCGGCGGGTTTGCAGGGTCGAGCGTCAGACCGCGGGCTACGATGCCTAACGCGGCGAGAAAGAGGACGATCCGCATGACCGATGCGACGACGATCGCCGTCACCGCCGACGATGTCACTTCGCCCAGCTGGTCTCGTCCTTTCACCCCGGCATCGAGCAGCCGGTGTGCGCCGGCGAAGGTGATGTATCCACCGACGGTCCCGCCTACGAGTGTCACGATGGCGAGCAGATCGATTCGCTCCGGCGCCACCGAGCGCAGCACCGCCTCACCCACCGGTGGTGCGGACGACACCGCGACGTACGCGGTGAGCACGATCATCACGAAACCCATCGCCAGGGCGAAGCGGTCCATCGCCTTCCCCGCTTCGCGGACCAGAAAGATCGCGATGGCGATCGCCGCGCTCAGGACCGCACCGCCGCTCACCGGCATTCCAAAGAGCACATTGAGCCCGAGTCCGGCGCCGGCGATGTTGCCGATGTTGAACGCGAGGCCGCCAAGACACACGAGCGCCGCCAAGGCCGCGCCGAGTCCGGGCAATAGTGCATTCGCCAGGTCGGGGGCGCGCCGCTCGGAGACGGCGATCACTCGCCAGATGTTGAGCTGCGCGCCAATGTCGAAGAGCACCGACATGAGAATGGCGAACGCGAAGCTCGTTCCGAGCCGCTCGGTGAAAACCGCGGTCTGTGTGAGGAACCCTGGACCGATCGCCGACGTTGCCATGAGGAACGCGGCACCGATCAGAACCTCCTTGGTGCGTCGCGTGCGCGGGGCCGCGGGGAGCGGAGAAGCCATGGGCACCGAATCTCCACGCTCATCCAGAAAGCGCCAGACGCTGTATTTTCTTTGGTGTCGACCTGAAGGAGTCAGATCGTGAGCGACCTACACGGCATCCATCACATCACCGCGATCGCGGGCGATGCGCAGGAGAATCTCGATTTCTATGCCGGGGTCCTAGGCATGCGGCTGGTCAAGCGCAGTGTCAATCAGGATTCGCCCGGCACCTACCATTTGTTCTACGCCGACGCGGAAGGACATCCCGGGAGCGATCTCACGTTTTTCCCCTGGCCCGAGCTACCCGCGGCGCGCCGTGGCGTCGGACTGGGCTCGGAGATCTCGCTTGCGGTCCCGGTCGACACGCTCTCGTTCTGGCGCGATCGGCTGGAGCGTCATGGCATCAACGTCGGAAACCCGGAGGTGCGACGCGGCGAGCGCGTCTTGCCGATCACCGATCCACATGGTCTGCCGTTGACGCTCACCGAGACACGCGACCCGCGCCAGTTCACGCCGTGGGATCGCAGCCCGATTCCGGAGAACAAACAGATTCTCGGGTTGCACTCGTTGCGCGTGCTCGAGCGCGATCTCGCCGCGACGTCGACCTTCCTCATCGACGTGCTCGGCTTCCGCGCGCTCGGCGCCGAAAATGGCTGGCATCGCTTCGCACTCGGCGACGGCAAGTCGGGTGCGCACATCGAAGTCGGCGAGCAACCCGACGGCCGTCGCGGATCGTGGGGCACGGGGTCGATGCATCACGTCGCCTGGCGAGTGCCTGACGAGGAAGTACAGCTCGCGGTCCGCGAGAAGGTGCAGCGCGCATTCCGTCGGCCGACGGAAGTGATCGACCGATTCTGGTTCAAGTCGGTGTACTTCACAGAGCCCGGCGGCGTTCTCTTCGAGCTCGCCACCGATGGCCCGGGCTTCACCGCCGACGAGGATCTCGAGACGCTCGGCGAGCGTCTAGTACTGCCGCCGTGGTTGGAGCCGAGTAGGAAGGAGATTGAAGCGCAATTGCCGGCATTGAGGGAGCCTGACGTGCTGGCGGTCGAGTAGGGGCGGCAAAAAGACGCGCCATCCGCCATCCGCCATCCGCCATCCGCCATCCGGGCCTCAGCGCAGAGATCTCGCCACAAAGTCCGGATGGCCGATGGCGGATGGCCGATGGCGCGTCTTACTCGACTCCGGGAATTTTCGGCAGCCCTAAGATCCCCCCACTCAGCGCCTTCATCCTCTCATCCAACAATCTCTGCTGCTCCTCCAACCTCGTCTTCGCATCAGTGATGCGACTCTCGACGTCGGTGCGGAGCGCGAGGACCTGTGCCTTGATGGGCTCGCTCCGCTCGCGGGCGATGCGATCGACTTCGGCGCGTACGCGCGCTTCCGCTTTCGCCACCTCCTCGCCGATCACGTTGCGCAGACTGGCGGCAATCGCCTGATCGATGTTCGACCGCACCGCGAGCTTCGGTGCCTTCATCGTGCCGGAGACGTCGGCTTCGATCTCCAGGTCATCGAGACCGGCGAGCACGCGATGCACGATCGTCTCCAGACGGTTGGCCCTTTGCGCCCGAGCACTGTCGAGTCGCCACTCCACATCGCCGGCGCGTACGCGCCAACGTCCGGCGAACTGCTCGCCGCGGCGCACGAACGTGAGCGACGACTGACCGCGCCCCGGCTCTAGGCGGAACGGCACACCCGGCACGTTGAACGACGGGAGTGGGATACCTCCGCCGACAACTTGCACCGAGTCGCGCACGCGACCATTCCCGTGATCGAGGAGACCGGCCGCGCGGAGCGTCACTCCGGACTCACCGCCATTGCGGTTCAGCGCAAAGGTCACCGGCTGTCCGACGAGCGCCGGCGCCGACGTGAGATTGGCAACCGACAGTGCGTACTTACCGCTTAGCAGCGCTCCGCCTTCCGTGAGGACGAAGTCGGCGGCGCCGCGGCGTAAGTGAAAGCTCGGATACGTGCGTGGCCTGACGAATTGCACGGTTGTTCCCGCGCGCCGCAGCCGCGTAGGTCCGGGCGCCTGACGAGGGCGAATCCCCGGCGGCAGGTATTCCTGCGCCAGCTCCGTCCAATACATCGCCTGTTGAAAGCGGTCGATCGTCACCGTGCCGAGCATCGCATCGGCGAAGTTCGGGGCATCGAGCTTGGGTAGCGCGAGGAGTCCGCGCGCGAACGCGTAGTCCGCCCGCCGCGCCTCGTCGATCGCTCGCACGCCGGCGCCGAGTGTATCGAGGCCCCTCCGAGCGCCCTGCTCCAGCGCCACTACGCGCGCCTTCGCGCTCTTGATCGACTCGATCGTACGGCGAACATCGCTCACTGCCTGACGAGTGCCGGCGATGCCGAGCGAGCGTGGGCTCTCGCCTTCCAGCCGGCGCACCAGCGCGGTAGCGGAGTCGAGCGTCTCGCGAAGCCGTAGTCCCTCATAGCTGGCGCGCACTGCATCTCGAACGGAGTCCGCGCGGGTCTTGAGCTCCAACGCGCGCTTCACCGTCGTGAGCTGCGTCGGGTCGAGCGCGATCGCCTTGATCGTGTCGATCGGTGTGAGCTTCAGCAGAGGTACATCGAACTGTTGGCGCCAGTCGCGCACCGCACGCAGGGCCGCCGGCGCGAAGCCGTTCCCGGACACCGGCCGGGCGGCGGTCTTGCGGCGCGTGCCGACGCGAACATCGCTGATGGCGAGGTTTCGAATCACCAGCTTCTTCTGGAGCAGTGGATCACGCTCGAGATCGATGCGAATGGCGCCGGCCTCCACCAGGTTGCGCATCGGATCGAATGGATCGGCGATAGCGATCGCCCGAATGTCGAGCGCGGTCTCCTGCTCCAGAATGTGCAGCGCACCCACATCGACCTGGGTGCCCAACAGCTTGGTGGCGGCTTCGCTGGTGGTATCGCGCGCGATCGGATCCGAGAAAACGGTGTAGCCGACGGCGATGAGTGCGAGAATCAGCGCCAGCGGGATGAGCCCGCGCCAGCGGATGACCCCAGTGCGCCGTGGCACCGCGCCCTCAGGCTTCGAACCAGCGATAGACATTGTAGACCCGGCTGGCGGTGATTGCCTGATAGAATCGCGTTCTCCGGAATCGCTCGCCGTACGTCCGGCGATACACCAGCACCCCGTGCCGCGCGAGCAGATAGATCGGCAGCATCAACACCAGCCAGGAGACGAAGCTCCCTAGCACTACGGTGTTGTTGAAGTTCGTGAAAGGCACGAACGGGGTGTTGTCCCACGACGTCCAGAGCGGAGTGAGGGCGGGCGTCTCGAGCAGCAACAGGCGGCCGACTCGATCGAAGAGTGGATCGAGAAGGAACCCTGCCGGCGCGAAGACGAGCGACCCGAGCATGCCCGCGCCGAAGGAGACGTTGAGAACGCACAGCAGAGCGACGATCACCACGTTGTGCACGTTGGCGATCGGCGTGAGCCCGAGCGCCGCGCCTAACGCGACACCGGCCGCGATCTGGCCCGGTGTGCCGTCGGAGTGGAGCGTCTTGACGAGTGACTGGAGGAGCTTGAGTAGAGTGAGCACTATCCCTTCATGTTTCGAATTGCGTTCATCGCCGCTTCATGCCGGGCCTTCGATGCGTTGGAGAGCGTTTGAAACTTGCGGCTTTCCTGCTGGACGGCGTTTCGCATTGCGTCGAACTGGTCGTTCTGCTCCTCGATCTTCTGAGTCAGGGCCGCGTTGGTGGTGTCGCCCAGCTTTGCTCGCTCGCCAATCCGCACCGCTTCACGGAGCCCCGCGTGACGAGCGCTGATGCGGCTCCGCACTTCGAGCAGCCATTGGTAGTGCGCTTTGTCGTCAGCCGAGACCGCCGAGCTCGCACCGGCCATCGCCTTGTCGAACGCCATCAGCCCCATCTCCACCGATCGGAGCTGCTCGTACGACTTCGTCATCGTTTGGCGGAGCTTCTTGTCTACCTTGGACTGAGCTTCCACCGAGGTCGTGGCGATCGCGCCGAGCACGAAAACCAGGGCGATTACACGCGAGATCATGGGCGAGGGTCTCCGGAAGGGGAAAGGCCGGCAAGCAACAATGCCGACGCTCCCTCTTTCGACGGAAAACTCTTCCTGGGGTAACGCGCCGCTGTCGCTGGTCCTGCCGGTTACGTTAGGAGCCTGGAGCTCCCAGCATGTAACGCCAGGCCGGAGCCAGCGCCGGCGTACCGTCGCCGCGTATCGGGGTCGCACCGTCGGCCACCACACTCGGGTGCGCGTCGCCGGGAGCGCTGCGAGGTGCCAGCTCCGTAGTGAGCATGTGCGTGCCGCCGAACGGGGCCTCGCCGCGCTCCACCACGGCAATCGCGCCAAAGCGCGCCAGCCCGAGCGCGTTCCAGTTGGGCACGATCGAAGTGAACGGATCGCGCGTGTGCGCGAGACCGAAGTAGCGCTCGTCGGGCGTCGCGCCTAACGACATCCATGGAGCGGGCCGCCCGCCCAACCCATCGGCCGGCGCGCCAAACATGACGACCCGCGCGACCAGGTGCTGCTTGGCGATGTACGCCGCGTGTCCGCCGCCCTGCGACAGCCCACTCACGACGATGGTCGGCCACCGCAGCGCGTCGCCATCGATGAACGATTCCCAACCCTCCGTGGGATGCCGCAGTACCAGCAGTCGCAGGAGTGCGAGAAGCCTTCCTTCGACGCTGTTGACGCGATCCACCCGAACGTGCGGAGAACGGTCGACGCCGGCTACGATCTCGGCCCGCATGTCCTCCATGCAACCCTCGTCAGGGTCCGTCGTGCAGGCCTGCAGGATTGCGAGATTGTTCGGGTACATGAGCCCGATGGCGTGATAGCCGAGGCGAGCCGCTTCGATGGGAAAGAGCCGCGTATTTCGCGGTGCGCCACCGGTACCGGGGAGGAAGACCACCAGCCGCGGTGTCGCCGATCGCGCATCGAGGTCGATCCACGCAAAGTTTTCGGCGTTGAACGCGGTGATGCTTGGATCCGCCTCCGATGGCAGTACCGTGTGCGTCACGAGCCGGTCGTCTGCTGGGCCCATCGGATCGGCCGAACCCGAGCACGCCCACGATGAGAGGGCGAGAACAACCGCGCGGAGGGCGCGAGGTCGGAGGTGACGACGCACGAGTTGAGCTATCGATATTCGCGCTGGAGCTCCTCCAGCGCCGCGCTGCCGGGACACAGCGCCTCGAACGGCAGCTTCGCCAGCGGTTCGGCGACCGACCTATTTTGCTCGTGCATGTCGGACGCGCCCTGATCGATGAACAAGAGGCCGGTAGGGACTTCGCCGCGGTTCTGGAGCTTCCGGATGTGCGCGTAGGCTGCATCGCGGTCGGTCGGATCGTAGTCTTCGCCCACCCGCCGGAACCGGACGACGCTTCCATCGTGCATCGTCACCGACATCATGCCGCTCTCGTCAGGCGCTGCGCGTATCTCGCGGCGCACCGGGACGAAGTCGACGCCGGCAAGCTCGTGCTGATGCGCGCGGGTGTGCCGGTAGCTCTTGGTCGACCCTTCGTGATCGTTGAAGGTGACGCACGGTGAGATGACATCCACCAGCGCAAAGCCGCGGTGCGAGAGTCCGGCCTTGAGAATTGGCACGAGCTGCGCCTTGTCGCCCGAGAAGCTGCGCGCCACGAACGTAGCGCCCAGTGTCATCGCCAAGAGCACAGGATCGATCGGCGGCTGTGCATTCGGCTCGCCGCGCTTCGACTTGGAGCCGACATCGGCCGAGGCCGAGAACTGGCCTTTGGTGAGACCATAGACGCCGTTGTTCTCGAGCACGTACAGCATGCTCACGTTTCGGCGAATGGCGTGGCAGAGCTGGCCGAGACCGATGGAGAGCGAGTCGCCATCGCCCGAAACACCGATGCAAACCAGCTCGCCGTTGGCGGCGCTGACGCCTGACGCGATCGCCGGCATGCGTCCGTGCACGGCGTTGAAGCCGTGCGCTTGGCGCATGAAGTACGCTGTAGTCTTCGACGAACAGCCGATGCCGCTCAGCTTCGCCGTGCGCTCGGGCTTGAGCTCGAGCTCCCACACGGCTTGCACCAGCGCCGCGGTGATCGAGTCGTGGCCGCATCCGGCGCACAGTGTCGACATTGCGCCTTCGTAATCCCGGACGGTCAGGCCGAGCGAGTTCTTTCGAAGTCCCGGATGCTTCACCGGCGGCTTGGCGATCGACGTCATGCGGGTACTCCTGCGGGAGCTCCTTCCAGCTGGCTGGCCACGGCGTCGATGATCGGCTGCGCGCTGAGCGGCACCCCTCCGTAGTCGAGGATCGATGTCATCTGGTCGCGCGGTGTTCCCGTCTCCAGCGTCAACAGCGACCGAAGCTGCGCGTCGCGGTTCTGCTCGACTACGAAGCAGCGCGGGTGCGCGCGCAGGAACTCGGAGACGCTGTCGGCGAAGGGGAAAGCGCGAATGCGCAGGTAGTCGATTGCGATGCCGTCGGCCCGCAGCCGGTCGACGGCTTCCGTCGTCGCCGCATGGCAACTGCCTAACGCGACGATGCCGAGCTCGGCGCCGCCATTCTGCTGATTGAGCTCGGCCTGCGGCACCACGTTCGCCGCGCCCTGAAGCTTCCGCGCCAGCCTCGCCATCACCTCGGCGTACGCCGGCGCCTCCTCCGTATATGCGCCGTGCGCGTCGTGCCCCGAGCCGCGCGTGAAGTATGCTCCCTTGGGATGAACGCCGGGGAGCGTGCGGGCGGCGATGCCATCTCCATCCTTGTCGACGTAGCGGGAGAAGCGCTCGATCTTCTCGAGCTCCTCGGCGGTCAACACCTTGCCGCGATCCGGACGATAGGAGTCGTCCCACGTCAGGCGGCGGCACATCCAGTCGTTCATTCCGATGTCGAGATCGGACGCGACGAACACCGGCGTCTGGAATCGCTCGGCAAGATCGAACGCGGTGACCGCCATGCGGAAGCACTCTTCCGGATTGGCCGGGAAGAGCGCGATGTGCTTCGTATCACCATGTGATGCATATGCAATCGACAGGAGATCAGCCTGTTGCGTGCGCGTCGGCATGCCGGTCGACGGACCTGCGCGCTGCACATCGAAGAAGACGGCGGGTACTTCGGCGTAGTACGCCAGCCCGATGAACTCCTGCATGAGCGAGATCCCGGGACCGGCTGTTGGCGTAAACGCGCGAGCGCCGGCCCAGCCGGCGCCGATCACCATTCCGGCGGCAGCCAGCTCGTCTTCCGCTTGCAGGATGCAGAAGCGCTTTCGCTTGGTGTCGGGATCCACGCGGTAGCGTTCGCAGAATGCGCGGAACGCTTCCATCAGCGACGTCGCCGGCGTGATCGGATACCAGGCACCAACGGTCGCACCCGCATAGAGACAACCGAGCGCCGCCGCGGTGTTCCCGTCGATCAGGATGAAGTCGCCGGTGGCGTCCATGCGCTGCAGACGAATCGGCAGCGGGCACTCGAAGTTCGCCTTGGCGAAATCGTAACCGAGCCGCAGCGCGCGGTAGTTCGACTCGAGGAGCGACTTCTTCCGGCTGAACTGCTCGCGGATCATCTCATCGACGACGGCCATCTCGATGTCGAGCAGCGCGACGAGCGCGCCGGCGTAGGCGATGTTGCGCATGAGCGTACGCTCGCGATCGCCCGTGAACGCCTCACCGCACATGCGTCCGAACGGAATGCCGAGGATGTGTATGTCCTCGCGTCGCAGCGCAGCGTCAATCGGCCAGGAGGAGTCGTACAGCAGATAGCCGCCCGAGCGGATCTCGGCGACGTCCTTGGCGTAGGTGGACGGGTTGAGCGCGACCATGAGATCGAACTTCGGCACGCGCGCCGTATATCCGTCCTTGTTGACCCGGATCTCGTACCAGGTGGGAAGACCCTGAATGTTCGACGGGAATACGTTCTTCCCGGAGATCGGAATCCCCATCCGAAAGATCGCCTGCATGAGCAGCCCGTTGGCGCTGGCGGAGCCGGTGCCGTTGACGGTGGCGATCTTGAAGGCGAAGTCGTTGATCATTGGCCAACGCGAGATTCGAGATTCGAGATTCGAGATTCGGAGGGCACGCCGGAATAGCTTCGGATTTGCCCTTCCGAATCTCGAATCTCGAATCTCGAATCTCGCCCATTGCTTCCCGCATACGGAATCAGCAGATCGAACTCCCTCATGTCCCACGCTGCCGTCGGACACCGCTCGGCGCAGAGTCCGCAGTGCAGGCAGATGTCTTCGTCCTTGAGCATCAGACGCTTGGTCTGCGGGAGCGGAGCTGAGGCGTACAGTGCCTGCGACGGATTCACTGCGGGAGCGGAGAGGCGCGTCCGCACTTCCTCCTCCTCACCGTCAGGCGCAATCGTCAGGCAGTTCACCGGGCAGACGTCGACGCAGGCATCGCATTCGATGCACAGCTCGGCGGTGAAGTGCGTTTGAATGTCGCAATTCAGGCAGCGCTCTACCTCGCGCGCTGCCTGCTCGGGCGTGAAGCCGAGCTCTACCTCGATCGCCAGCTTCTGAAAGCGCTCCTCCAGGTCGACGTGCACCATCTTGGCGCGCGTCGACGGATCGTAGTCGTTGCTGTAGCTCCAGGAGTGCATCCCCATCTTGGAGCTCACCAGATTCATTCCCTGCGGCGGCCGCTCGGTGAGCGGAATGCCATGGCAGTGATTGTGAATCGAGATCGCCGCCTGATGCCCGTGTTCCACGGCCCAGATGATGTTCTCGGGACCCCACGCCGCATCGCCGCCGAAGAAAACTCCGGGATACGTGCTCTGCATCGTCAGGCGGTCGACGACCGGCATGCCGGATTCGTCGAACTGGAGTCCGATGTCGCGCTCGATCCATGGGAAGGCGTTTTCCTGGCCGATCGCCAGGATGACGTCATCACACGGCAGCACCACAGTGTCGATCACCTCGCTCCGCTGCTTACCGTTCGACTCGCTCCAGCGAAGCCGCTCGAACTCCATGCCGACAAGCCGTCCTTGCTCGATGACAAATCGCTTGGGCGCGTGGTTCTCGACGATGTCGACGCCTTCCTCCTCCGCGTCCTCCGGCTCCCACGGCGATGCTTTGAAGTATTTGCGCGAGCGCCGCGCCATCACCTTGATGTCTTTACCGCCGAGTCGCCGCGAGGAGCGACAGCAGTCCATGGCCGTGTTGCCGACGCCGATGATCAGCACCCGCTCGCCGATCGAATCGACATGGCCGAAGTGAACCGACTCCAGCCACTCGATTCCGATCTGGATGCGGTCGGTATCGCGACGGCCGGGGATGTCGAGCTCCTTCCCTTTGGGCGCGCCGCTTCCGACGAAAACCGCGTCGAACCCCTGATCGAGTAGCCACTTCAGGCTCTTGACCGGAGTGCTGTAGCGCACGTCGACGCCCATGTCGACGATCATCGCGACTTCTTCATCGAGGACGCTGGCTGGGAGTCTGAACGCCGGGATGTTCGTACGCATCAGACCGCCCGGCCGATCGAGCTGCTCGAAGATCACGCACTCGTAGCCGTGCGGCATGAGGTCGTTGCACACCGTCAACGAGGCAGGTCCGGCACCGACCAGCGCGATACGTTTTCCGTTCTTCGTGCTCGGAATCTTCGGAAGAAACGCGCTGATGTCGTCACGCCGATCGGCGGCGACGCGCTTGAGCCGGCAGATCGCAACCGGCTTCCCATCGACGCGTGCGCGGCGGCACGCGGGCTCGCACGGCCGGTCGCAGGTGCGGCCGAGGATGCCCGGGAAGACGTTGGATTCCCGGTTGAGGAGATACGATTCCGTGTAGCGACCCTGCGCAATGAGGCGGATGTACTCCGGCACATTGGTGTGCGCCGGACACGCCCACTGGCAGTCCACAACCTTGTGGTAGTAGCGCGGATCGCTGACGTCGGTCGGCCGCATCGGCTGGTGCCCTCCAGGGCTGCCGCTACCGAAGATACTTGCAGAGTGTGAATGGACGGGGCAAGCCCCACAATTCGAACCTGCCAAGTGCAGTTCGTAACGCACCCTACGCAACTCGAATCACGACCCCTGCCGTCCGCCGGGCCAGCCGCTACACTGACGAAGGAACTTTGAAGGGATGAGCCATGCCGACCAAGAGAGCGTTCTTCGCCTTACTGTTTGCCGTCGGCGCAGTTACGACGGCCTATGCAGCCGACGAGGGCGGCACGCTGTCGCCCGTCCAGCCCGCTGTCGCACCGACGACACAGACCGCGGTGGCAGCCTCAATGCCTTTCGCGTCGCCGGCGGCCGCGGCGATCCAGCTGGCGGTCGCTCCGACCGGAAACGAAGTGCGCTACCGCGTTCGCGAGCAGTTGGTGGGCTTCGATTTTCCTAACGATGCCGTCGGAAAGTCGGCCGCCGTTTCCGGCGCGATGTCGCTGGACGCCAACGGGCGCGTTCTGCCTAACGAATCGCGCTTCATCGTGGATGCCACGACCTTTGCCAGCGATCGCGACCGGCGCGACGGCTACGTGCGCGACCGGCTGCTGGCGGCCGACCAGTTTCCGACGATCACGCTGACGCCGACGGAGCTGCGCGGTGTCACGCTTCCGCTGGCCGAGTCAGGCACCCAGTCGCTCGAGCTGATCGCCGATCTGACGGTTCGTGGAGTTACCCGTCCGACGAAGTGGAACGTGAGCGCGCATTTCCACGACGGGCGCGTGAGCGGGACCGCGTCGACGGTGTTCACGTTCGACGATTTCCAGATGGCGAAGCCGCGCGTTCGCAGCGTGCTGAGCGTCGCCGACAGCATCAAGCTGGAGTACGACTTCAATCTCCTCGCCCGCACGGTTCCGACCTCGTGAGATCGCTACTATGGATGTGCTGCGCGGCGACGGCTCTGGCCGCGCCGCGCGGCGTCATCGCGCAACGCTCGTTCGATTCGACGTTGGCGAAGGCGATGGCGGACGAGATGCGCGATACGGGCGCGCCGGGCGCCTCGATCGCCATCGTGCGCGACGGACGGATCGTTTACAAACAGGGTTTCGGGATTACGAGCGTCGAAGGGGGGCAGCCCATCACCCCGGCGACGCTCTTTCGCATCGGGTCGATCACAAAACCGCTCACGGCCGTAGCCGCGCTCCAGCTGCGTGACGCGGGACGGCTCGACTTCAATGCGCCGATCGCCAGGATCGCGCCGGAACTGCACCGCAGCCTGGCGTCGGTGACACTGGAGCAGCTGCTCACGCATACCGCTGGGTTCGGCCAAGAAGGCTCGGGCAACGGCTCGCATGATGATTCGGCGCTCGCTGCCCGCGTACGTCGGTGGGGACCGGAGCAGCTCATTGGTCCGCCTAACGACATCTATTCCTACTCCAGCCCGGGGTACTGGCTCACGGGCTACCTGCTCGAGCGCGCGACGGGTGAGCTCTATGCCGATGTGATGACCAAGCACGTCTTCGAGCCGCTCGGGATGCAACGAAGCACACTGCGGCCGCTGGTCGCGCTCACTTACCCGTTGGCGCTCGATCATCGCGTCGGGAGCGACCGCGTAGCGCGCGTGCTCAGGCCGTACGCCGATGACGCCAGCACCTGGCCGGGTGGCTCGGTATTCTCGAGCGCCGAGGAGCTGGCGCGATTTGCGATCGCGCTGCTGGACAGCGGGCGGATCGACGGTCGTCAGGCGCTGGCGCGATCGACGGCGGCGGGGATGCGCACGTCGCACACGCGGCAGGCCGACGGCGACTGCTCGTATACGTACGGGCTCTCGCTCTGTACGCACGGGAAGGCCGAGCGGCTGAGTCATTATGGATTCCGCTCGGGAACCGGCGCGGTGTTCACGCTGCTTCCGGCGGAGCGCGCGGCGATCATCATACTGAGCAATCGGAATGGCGGTATCTTCGGCCGCACCGAGCAGGTCGCCTTTCGGCTGCTCGTCGGCGACGAGACGTCGAGCGCTGACGGTGACGGTGCGAGCGCATCCACCTCGCGAGCGCTGCCCGGGCCGGACCGGTTCCTCGGAACGTTCGTGAACGGACGCGATTCGCTCCGCGTGATGTTGCGCGACTCCAAGCTGCGGTTCCGCTATGGCGCCGACGAGCAGCCGATGCGCGTTGTCGCCGACAGCGCCGTGTCGATCGTCGACGAATCCGGGGCCGAGATGCAGCGGTTTCTGCTCAAGCGCGGAAGGCATAGCGGCTCACTGTATCTGCACGACGGCATCAGTGCGTATCGGCGCGTAGTGCGCTGACCGCGTAGCGCTCGGATTCTGGCACAGTTGTCGCCTTCGCTCCTGGTTTCCGAGAGCGGAGAAGAGAGTGGCTGAAGGGCATGCCGTCGCGCGGTGGGCGATCGCGCTCCGCGCACTCGTGGGTGAGGAGGTCGTGTCCGTGCGCGCACCGGCGCGATGGCAGGCGCGCGCAGCGGCGCTCGTGGGCGCTCCTCTCGCCGACGTGCGTACGTTCGGCAAGCACCTCCTGCTCGATTACGGCGAGCACGTCATCCATTGTCATGCAATGCAATACGGCTCGTGGCAGGTGGGCGAGCCTGGGATGACGCTGCGCAAAGAGCCGCGATACATACGTCTCCACTTGACGACGCCGGCGCACGAAGCCGTGTACTATCACGGCCCGGTGATGGAGATTCTCACGCCTGACGAGTTGGCCGAGCATGGCGCGTTGCGGGCGCTCGGCCCGGATCTCTTGCGGGAGGATTTCGATCGAGAGGAAGTCGCACGCCGCATGCTCGCGGCCGGCCATCGCGCGTTAGGCGACGCCGTGCTCGATCAGCGTATCGTCGCGGGCATCGGCAACATCTATAAGTCCGAGGGGCTCTTTTTGGCGCACCTCGACCCGCGCCGTCGCGCCGACAGCGTCACCGCGGACGAGCTCGAGGATTTGTGGGAAGCGCTGATTCCTTTGATGCGCTCCGGCATCGAGCGATTCGGCCGGACCGTTACACTCCCCGATGATCTCCTGGGCGACTGGCAATTCAATTGGGTTTATCGGCGTAGGGGACGCGAATGTCTCCGCTGCGGCGGGACGGTGGCGATGATCCGGCAGGGGGAATTGGAGAGGGCGACGTATTTTTGTCCGGAGTGTCAGGCGTAAGACTGGCATTGCTTGGTGTTAGACAACTGCAACTGCGGCATGGGGCATGGGGCATCCGGCATCCGGCATCCGGGTCTTGGCGGAGAGTCTCAGTCGCCGAGACGCGGATGCCGCGCCCCATGCCTCATGCCGGATGCCGCAGTTGTGGCGCCCCGACGAAGGCAACCCTCGTCGTCTCGGGCGGCTCAAATAAGATTGATCGAACGCCTTTCATAACGTCGACGCGCCAGGGCGCGACTCCGTGAGCCTCCACTTCCCTTCCCGACTTCTAACCGTCGTCGGCGTCGTCTGCGTCGCGCTGATGGCGACTGGCGCCGAGCTCGGCGCGCAGGACACCGACGTCATTCGCGGCCGCGTTACGGGGCCCGACAGCCTGCCCCTCCCCGACGTGCAGGTCACCGTCACCTCGATCTCCGGCAACGTGAAGCGCTCGGCCCGCACCGCACGCGACGGGCGCTTCACCATCACGTTCCCCGGCGGCGATGGCGACTACATCGTCACCATGAACGCCATCGGCTACACCCCGAAGCAATTTCAGCTCAAGCGCGTAGCCGACGAAGAAATTCTTGTCGCCGATGCGCGGCTGGCACTGGTGACGACGCTCGACGAAGTCGAGGTCAGCGCTCAGCGAGAGAAAGTCCGGCGCGGTGACAACCCGCCTGACGTGAGCGGCACTGAGCGCGTGATTGAAAGTCAGAACGCCGTTCCCGCCGCCGATCTGGGCGACCTGGCCGCGATGGCCGCAACGCTTCCGGGCGTCCAGCTCGTGCCCGGCGAGAACGGCGACCCCAACGGCTACTCGGTGCTCGGACTGGGCGCGGACCAGAACAACACGATGCTGAACGGGATGCCGTTCGGCGGCTCGAGCCTTCCGCGTGATGCCGCCGTGTCCACATCGCTGGTGACCTCACCATACGACGTATCGCGGGGTGGATTCTCCGGAGCGCAGCTCAACGTCCGTACGCGCCCGGGGACGAACTTCTCGGTCCGCGGAGCCAGCTTCAACGTCGACGCGCCGCAGACGCAATGGACCGACCGCACCGCCCAGGCGCTGGGCCAGCAGTACTCCAATCTCTCGTTAGGCGGAGTGCTGTCCGGCCCGATCGCCACCGACAGGACCTTCTACAACGTCGCCTACCAGCTCGGCCGTCGCTCCAACGATCTGCAGAGCCTACTCAACACCGATCCGCTCGGTCTCCAGGCCGTCGGAGTCTCATCCGACTCCGTAGCGAGGTTCCTCGGAATCCTGAATGCAGCGCAGCTTCCGGTGAGCGTGGCCGGTGCGCCTAACGATCGCACGGCCGATCAAGGGTCGATCTTCGGCGCCTTCGATTTTCTCCCGCCATCCTCCACCAGCGGCCATGCGTTCAACATCTCCTTCAACGGCAGCTGGAACAAGCAAGACCCGGCAGGCGGCTTTGCCACCGAGCTTCCGTCGCTGCTCGGTGAGCGTACGGGATGGCGCAGCGGCGTGCAGGGCCGCCACAGCGCCTATCTCTTCGGCGCGCTGAGCGAGAGCTCGTTGGGCTTCAACATCTCCCGCACCGAATCGAATCCATATCTCCGGCTGCCGGCGGGCCGCGTGCGCGTGACTTCGGACTTCGAGGATGGCGGGAGCGCCGTGCAGATGCTTTCGTTCGGCGGCAGTCAATCGCTCGACAACGAGCAGCGTACGCGCGGCATCGCCTTTCAAAACCAGCTTTCCTGGTTCAGTGCCAACAACTCGCATCGGCTGAAGCTCACCAGCGAGCTACGCCACGAGTCGTCGACCGATACGCGATCCAGCAATCTCTTCGGCACCTATGTCTACAACTCCTTGGCCGATCTGGAAGCCAATCGGCCGGCGACCTACACGCGTCAGCTCGCACCGCGCGAGCGTGACGCGAGCCAGCTGGTGGCCGCGCTCTCGTTAGGCGATGCCTGGCGGAAGAGTAACGTCTTGCAGCTCCAGTACGGCCTTCGTGTCGATGCCAACCGGTACCTCGACGCGCCGGCGTACAACGCCGAGGTCGAGCAACTGTTTGGAAGACGGAACGACGATGTTCCGAGTCGCCTGTATCTGAGTCCGCGCGTAGGGTTCTCGTGGAGCTACGGGACCGGGCCGCAGGTCCCCGGTTTCGAAGGGGCGCAGCGCGGACCTCGCGCAGTGGTGCGCGGGGGCATCGGGCTCTTCCAGAACGTGCCGAACACGGGTCTCATCGGGTCGGCGCTCGAGAACACCGGATTGCCTGACGCCGTCCAGCAGATCTCCTGTGTAGGAGCGGCGACGCCGGTTCCCGATTGGCAGTCGTACATGGCGGATCCGCTCACGGTGCCCGACCGCTGCGCCGATGGAACGACGGGAACCGTGTTCGCCGATGCCGCGCCCAGCGTCACGCTGTTCGCAAGGAATTTCCGGGCGCCAAGGAGTGTGAGGTCGAACCTCCAGTGGAGCGGCGGGGTTCTCGACAATCGCCTCTCGCTGCAGATCGAGGGAACGTACTCGCGGAATCTCGATCAAACGGGAACGTTCGATCTCAACTTCAATCCGACCGAGCGCTTTTCGCTCTCGGACGAGGACGGAAGGCCGGTGTACGTGCGGCCGACCAGCATCGTGCCGCAGACAGGCGCCATTGCGGCCCGAGACGCGCGCGTCTCCCAACTCTACTCACGGGTGACGGAGCTGCGCTCCGATCTCGAATCGGAGAGCCGTCAGATCAGGCTCGGGCTCGCACCGACGGGCTTCTCCACGAATTTCAGCTGGAACGTCTCATACGTGTGGTCCTACGTGCGAGAGCAAGTGCGCGGATTCAG
Source organism: Gemmatimonadaceae bacterium (assembly GCA_035253585.1). Taxonomy (GTDB): domain Bacteria; phylum Gemmatimonadota; class Gemmatimonadetes; order Gemmatimonadales; family Gemmatimonadaceae; genus DATFBY01. The sequence goes on from DATFBY010000074.1 coordinate 25,553, forward strand.
CAGCACGGCCGGCAATCCAGTCGAGACCGAGTGGACACGGTCGAGCATGGACTCGCGCCATCAGATCGTATACAACATCGGCTACAACTTCTTCGATTGGGTCAGGGCGAACTGGTACGGCTCGTTCCGTTCCGGGACGCCCTTCACGCCGACCGTCGCCGGCGACATCAACGGCGATGGCTACTCGAACGATCGCGCGTTCGTATTCGATCCGTCGGCAGCCGGCGATCCGGAAGTGGCGAGTGCGATGCAGTCCCTGCTCGAGGATGGATCGAGCGCCGCCCGCGACTGTTTGCGTCGTCAACTCGGGCGGATCGCGTCGCGCAACAGCTGCCAGGGTCCGTGGACGTCCAACGCCGTCCTCTCGCTCACGCTCAACCCGGTGAAGTTCCGAATGCCGCGCCGGGCGACGATCTCCTTCCAGCTTTCGAACCCGTTAGGCGCGGCGGATCTGCTCATCAACGGCTCTGATGACCTCCGCGGATGGGGACAGACGCCGATGCCCGACCAGTCGCTGTTATACGTCCGCGGCTTCGATCCGCAAACACAGCGCTACCGCTACGAAGTGAATCAGCGCTTCGGCGCGACGAGTCCTTCGACCAGTGCGTTGCGGAATCCGGTTACGCTGACGGCCATGATGCGCTTCGACCTCGGACCCACGCGCGAGCGCCAGCTACTCACCCAGCAGCTCGACAGGGGCCGCCGTACGCAGGGAACCAAGGCGGCCGAACCGATGCTGCGCGCCGTGTATGGCAGCGGCGGTGGCCTTCCGAATCCAATGGCCGCCATTCTCCGGCAGCAGGATTCACTCCGCCTGACGAGTGCGCAGGCCGACAGCATTGCCACCATGAACCGCTGGTATCTCATTCGCATCGACTCGATCTGGTCGCCGGTGGCGAAGCACTTCGCCAACCTCCCGGATCGGTACGACCATGGCGATGCGTACGACCGCTATCTCTCGGCGCGGAAGGCGACCGTCGACCTGCTCTCGCAGCTGGCACCGCGGGTGAAGGCGGTCATCTCCGATGAGCAGATGCGAAAGCTGCCGGCGTTCATCACCAGCTATCTGGAGCCGCGGTATCTGGCTTCGATCCGATCGGGGACGGCAACGTTCACGGGCGGGATGATGCCGGGAGGGATGATGCTTCCGGGCGGTGCGTTCATCAGCCAGGCGGGCGCCGCGGCGGCGGGCGGCGGCAACGTCACGGTCATCCGGCACTAGCCGACCGAATCACTCTCGAGGAAGAGCAGAATGCGTATCGACATTCGAGTAACCGCGGCTCTCATGGTCGCGGCAACGGGCGGCGCGGCCGCGCAGCAATTGCCGCCGGTCCGTCAGCTCGGTCCGGTCGTAGCGAAGACGACCGAGCCCTTGAGCTCCATCGCCGGCGTGCGCGCGACGAGCGGCGGCGTGGTAGTCAACGATGTCGCGTCGCGGCGCGTGATCCTCTTCGACTCGAGCCTGACGAAGTCGGTTCTGATTGCCGACTCGACCAGCGCGACGGCCAATGCGTATGGCGGCCGCTTCGGTGGACTCATTCCGTATCGTGGCGACTCCACTCTCTTCGTCGATGCACAGTCCATGTCGATGCTCGTCATCGATCCCGCGGGCAAGGTTGCGCGCGTGATGTCGGTGCCGCGGTCGCAGGACGCGATGGCTTTCGCGGGCGGTCCGCTGGGGTCGGCGAGCTTCGATCCCGCGGGTCGGATCGTCTATCGCGCGGGCGGTATGAGGATGATGCGAGGCGGTCCCGGCGCCGCCGGTCCTGGAGGTGCCGGAGGAATGCCGCATATCCCGCAGCCACCCGACTCGGCGGCAATCATGCGGGTCGATCTCCAGACGCGCACCGTCGACACCGTCGCGTTCATCAAGATCCCCAAGGTGAGTATGCAGATGAATCGCGCCGACGATGGAACGATCACGATGACGAGCGAGGTGAATCCGCTGCCCGTGGTCGACGATTGGGCGGTGATGCCTGACGGGTCCATCGCCATCGTGCGCGGCCGGGATTATCATGTCGACTGGATTGCGCCTGACGGGACGAAGCGGTCGAGTCCCAAGATTCCGTTCGAGTGGCAGCGTCTGACCGATGAAGACAAGGTCGCGTTCCTCGACTCGGTGAAGGCGGCGCGGGAGCGCCTGCTGGCAAATGGGGGCGCCGATCGCGCAGGGGCGGTTGCGGGGATGCTGGGCGGCGCGCCGCCGCCGGGAGCGCAGACGATGATCGTGATGCGCGACGGTGCCGGCGGTGGCGGCGCCGCGCCAGGTGGTGTCAACATGCGATCGCCGCAAGTGAATTTCGTTCCGGCGGATCAGCTGCCTGACTACAAGCCGCCGTTCTTTTCGGGTGCGGTGAGGGCCGACGCCGAGGGGAATCTGTGGATTCGAACGATCCCCACCAAGGCGATCGCGGGTGGTCCGGTGTACGACGTGGTGAACAAGCAAGGGGAGCTGGTGGATCGCGTGCAGCTGCCGCAAGGCAGGACGATCGTGGGCTTTGGCGCGGGCGGAGTCGTGTATCTCACGGCGCGTGAAGGCGACAAGACCGTGCTCGAGAGGGCGCGGGCCAAGTGAGTCGCATTGCGACGTGCATGGCGTCGTTCACGATGTTGCTCGTCGCGTGCACACCGACCACGCCGGCGTTTCGGGACTACGCCGGTCATTGGACCAGTACCAGCGAGGCGCCCCTCTCACAGCTGATAACCGGCTTGGACATTGAGCAGAACGATCGAATGCTGTCTGGAACGATGTATTTGTCTGGAAGATCGCTGGAGGGTGCGGGCGCGTTGACGGCGCAGGGATTCACCATGTCCTTTCCCGCGGAAAATCCGGAGTTCATCGTCCGCGGAGCTCCGCCCAAGGGCGATACGCTGAGCCTGACGCTCGATGTCGCCGCGAGCGATCAGCGTATAGACGCAAGGTTGTCGCGGTCGCGCTGAGCCTCGACGTGGTGGCACGATGAACAACGGGGCCGCTTTCGCGGCCCCGTTTACATCGTAGTGCGAGATCGCTCAGTCCAGCGGGCAACCGAGGTTGTTCTGGGTGTCGAGCGTGTTCTTCAGAGCTTCGATACCGCCGCTTGGATACACGCCCTGCACCGCGGCGATGACCTGCGCTTCCGTCTGCGGATAGAAGCCTTGCGCCGCATTGAGGAGCGCCGCGACCGCATGGCGAGCCAGTGCGTTCGTGCCGCCACCGTTCGCATTCAGCGCGTCGAGCAGCGTGAAGCTGTTCGGGAACCAGGCCGTCCCGATGCCGAAGACGGTGTTGAACGACTGGCCGGTCGTGTAGCCGGTCCAGCTGTCGAAGTGCTGCGGCGCCTTCCAGTAGCCAGGCGTGCAGCCGTTGTTGCCGGTGGGGACATCGTCCTGCGTGTTGGTGAACGTCACCCGACGGCCGAGGTCGATGTTGATGAACACCGTGGCCGTGCCGGCGGTCTCATCCAACGCATCGGCCGTTCCACCGACCAGCAAGCGGAACCGCTCGAGCAGAATGTTCGACACCGACCAGCCAGTCGTCGCCACTTCCTGGATGTCGATCCGGTCCGTTCCCTCGCCAGAACCCTTGGTGCTCGTGGCCAGCGTCACGCACTGCCCGTCCGTCAGCACCGTCGGGTTCGCGTTCGGCACGCCGTTGATGGAGACGTTGAAGCTGAAGCTCTGGGTGGCACCATCCGGCTCGGTCTCCTTACACAGCACCGCTATTCCTTCCAGCGACGGATCGTTCACGTCCGTGATCTGGGGGGAAAGGCGGTCGGTGATGCTCGGGCCTGTCAGCGCATCGCTGCAGGCCGCCAACGTCCCCACAATCGCCGTCACGGCGAATGCGGTCATAATGCGCGATCTGGTACTACTCATGGGGCGGGCTCCTCGAGATGGAAAAAAATTTGACACACGTTCGGCTCGTTTCGCTCTACCGGTGTGGGGCGACGAATCGGACGTGCAGGTGGACTCTCACGAGCATGTTGCAATCGCGGGACCGTTACGATGAATCTCGTGCGGAATCTTGGCCCTCTTGTCAGCGACCGTACCCGGTGCTCAGGCATCGAACCTGGATACCTGTTGTCGCCTTGCCGCTACTGTAACGTGTTGCACGACACGTACGGAGAAGAAGTGATGCAGCACCGCACACCGATACAGGTGCCTGGGCTCTTGACTTTGTCGCCGCAACTATTCGGCATGCCGCGCTACGAATTGAGCAACACGCGCGCCTTCCGCGTTCGGCAAAGCAAGGATGCGCGGCCGTCGCCATCGCTGGGAGTGCCCGGATCGAGCTGCGACAAAGTCGTGACGGTTGTGTAAGCGCTCCGTTCGTTCGCCGTACTGCCGCCAGTCTCATCATTCAGCTCGAAGAGCACGATGCCGCACGAAACAACCCTCATTGCCACGATCGCCGCCGGGCTCGGACTCGCGTTCGTGCTCGGATTCCTGGCGTCGCGGCTGCGGTTGCCGCCGTTGGTCGGCTATCTGCTCGCCGGCGTGGTCATTGGGCCTTTCTCACCCGGCTACGTGGCGGACGTCGGGCTTGCGTCGCAGCTGGCAGAGATCGGCGTCATCCTGCTCATGTTCGGCGTCGGGCTGCACTTCTCCGTTCGGGATTTGTTGGCGGTACGCCGGATCGCGGTGCCCGGCGCGATCTCGCAAATCGCCGTGGCGATGCTGCTCGGGGCGGCGCTCGCGCGATGGTGGGGGTGGACGTGGAGCGCCGCGCTGGTGTTCGGGCTCTCACTCTCGGTCGCCAGCACCGTGGTGCTCCTCCGCGCGCTCGAGGAGCGAAACGCGCTAGATACGCGTAACGGACGAATCGCCGTCGGTTGGCTCATCGTCGAAGACCTGGTGACGGTGCTGGCACTGGTTCTCCTTCCGGCGCTCGCCGGTCCGGCTGGCTCGCTGCCTAACGAGGGCCACCCTTCGACGGCCGGCGGCAGCGTCCTTGCGGCCGTGGCGCTGACGGTCGCCAAAGTCGGTGCCTTCATCGCCGTCATGCTGGTGATCGGCCGACGGGCGGTTCCATGGTTGCTGGAGCGTGTCGCGCGCACGGGATCGCGCGAGCTGTTCACGCTGGCGGTGCTCGCCGTGGCTCTTGGCATCGCCGTCGGTGCCGCGGCTCTCTTCGGCGTATCGTTCGCGTTAGGCGCCTTCTTCGCCGGCGTGGTGATCAACGAATCCGACCTCAGCCATCAAGCCGCCGCGGAAGCACTACCGCTCCAGGACGCGTTCGCGGTGCTCTTCTTCGTGTCGGTCGGCATGCTCTTCGACCCCACGATCATCGTGCAGAAGCCCCTCGAGGTGCTGGCGGTGCTGCTCGTGATCGTCATTGGAAAATCAATGGCCGCGTTTGCGATCGTTCTCATCTTCGGTTATCCCGTGCGCACGGCCGCGACGGTATCGGCTGCGCTGGCCCAGATCGGCGAATTCTCCTTCATCCTCGCCGGGCTCGGCGTATCGCTCGGGCTGCTGCCCCGCGACGCCCAGAGCATGATCGTCGCGGGCGCTCTTCTCTCGATCACGCTCAATCAGCTGACGTTTGCAACGGTCGATCCCCTCGAGCGGTGGCTCGCCAACCGTCCAAGGCTGAGACGCGTGCTCGGCAAACTGGAGACCGCCGAAGAGGAGATCGCCGTTGGCAGCAGCGCGCTGCGCGATCACGCTGTGATCGTCGGCCATGGCCGTGTCGGTGGCGTGGTCGGCGCGGCACTCACCACCCGCGGAGTGCCGTACGTCGCCGTCGAGCGCGACCGCACTTCACTGGAGTCGCTACGACGCCGCGGCGTCAACGCCATCTACGGTGACGCTGCCAAACCCGGCATACTCGAGCACACGCGGTTGCGGCACGCCAAGCTTCTGGTGATCGCGACACCGGAGCCGCATCAGACCCGCCAGATCATCCAGCTCGCGCGCAAGCTCAATCCGTCGATCGACATCATCGCGCGAACGCACAGCGCCGAAGAGCGCGGATATTTAGAGAATCTAGGCATCGGCCGCGCGGTGCTCGGCGAGCACGAGCTCGCATTGAGCATCGTGCACTATTCGATCGTCTCGGTCGGGTTCAGCGACGACGAAGCCGACGCCACAGTCGAAGCGATGCGCGCTGACACGAACCCCAGCGCCGTCGGATAGAGCTTGCGCCGAGCCGGTCTACCCGGCTCGGCGCAAGATGTCACCGAGGGTGCGCTACCGAGTGCTCGTTCCCACCAACCGCTTCAACTCCGCCATCGCCAACCGATGCCCCACCTCCGCCGCCAGCCAATCAGCCTCGGCGGACGCAACCGACGCCTCCGCGTCACGCTGCTCGGTGATCAATACCACACCGAGCGACACGCGATCGCTCGTGATGCGCGCCGCTTCCTTTCTTAGCGCTAATAACTCCGTCGCCAGAGCAACCTGACGACTAGTGCGCTGTACCTTCCGCTTCGCCTGCTCTACCTCCGAAGTGAGCTGCCGCTTCACCCGGGTGAGATTCTCCTCCGCGGTGCGGCGCGCTGCCCGACGCTCGGCGACATCAGCCTCACGTCGGCCGAAGTCGAACACATTCCACTCTGCCTTGATGCCGAAGACGAAGCTGTTCTTCGGTAGGAAAGCCACCGCGTCCTGATAGATCTGCTGCCCGAACAGCGAGACATCCGGGATGTAATTCGCGCGCTCCGCGTCCAGGCCGCTCTGCGCTTTCCGCAGCGTCTGACTGGCGGCCTCGACGTCCGGGTTCGTCGTCACCGCTTGTTCGACCAGCTGCGTGAGGACCGCCGTATCCAGCTGCTCCGCCCGAGGCGGCACGATGAGCTCGGTCGTCGGCTGCACCGTAGCCCCCAGCGCTTCGGAGAGCTTCGCTGATAGATCGGCGATCTCATCCTCGGCAGACAGCATCGATTGACGCGCATCCAGAGCGATCGTGCGGCCCTCGATGGCGGCAACTTCCAGCTTGGTTCCCGACGACACGCTCCGAACACGGTGCTGGAGCGCCTCTTCGGCAACCGCGAGCTTGAGCTCGGACGCGCGCCGGCGCTGCTGCGCCACGAGCAGCCCGTAGTACAGCTTCTCGACGCCAAGCGCCACCTCGAGCTCGGCGTCCTTCGCTTCGGCCTGCAACGCTCGCTCATCCGCCACCGCCGCGTTGCGCGCCGCGCGGATCTTCACGAACTGCGTGAGCGGCTGAGCCAGCGTCAGCGTCCCATACTTGACGCTCTGCCCACCCTGCTCGATCCGGATGTCCTCCGCCGGCAGCGGCCCTTCCGAGATCTCGCCTAACGAGCCCGCCGGGAACACGATCGTCTGGCTTCCATTGCTCTTTTGTGCCTGGAAGGTGGCGTTGAGCGTGGGCAGATACGCGCGCCCAGCGCTCTTTCTCCGCTGCTCTGCCTCCTCCACGCGGCTTCGAGCGATCCGCACCGAGCTGTTGTTGGCGAGCGCCATGCTCACGGCTTCATCCAGCGTGAGGCGAGCACCGATCTCCTGCGCCGTCGCACGTTCTACCGGGATTCCGAGGGCAAGGCCCGCCGCCAGCAACAGACCGATCGCCGACATCCCCGCCGCCGCCGGCTCACTCGAGCGTGCGATGTGCTCGGCCGTCAGGCTGGTGCTCACGACTTCTCTCTTGTCGCTCTTGGGTGCCGTGACGACGTACAACACCGGCACCACCAGCACCGTGAACACCATCGACGTGATCAAGCCCATCGCCAACACGCTGGCCAGCGGCGACCACATGCTCGATCCCGACAGAATCATTGGCAGCACGCCGGCCGCCGCGGCCATCGTGGTGAGGAAGATCGGGCGCAACCGCCGGCGCCCGGCATCTATTGCCGCCTGCTCCACGCCCACGCCATGCGCTATCTGCTCGTTCATGTAATCGACCAGGATGATCGCGTTCCGAACCACCAGCCCCATGAGGCCGATCAGTCCGAGAAACGCGGTGAAGCTGAACGGATTGTTCGTGATCACCAGCCCGAGCACGGCACCTACCACCGACAGCGGAATCGACACCATCACCACCAACGGCATGCGAAGCGAGCGGAATTGCAGGAGAAGGATCAGGAAGATCAGCAGGAGACTGATTCCGAGCGCAATCATCATCTCGGCCTGCGTATCGTTCTGATTCTCGTATTCTCCGCCGTATTCGACGGCGACGCCTTCCGGTAACGTCAGCGTATCGATCGTCGCCCGCGCGCTCGCCAGAATCTCCGAAGCGAGATACCCCTCGTCGGCGTCGACCTTCAGCGTGATCGTGCGCATCCCGTTCCGCCTGACGATTCGGCTCGGCTCCCACACCGGCGAGAGCGTTGCCACCTGACTGAGTGGAACGCGCGCGCCTGACGTCTCCGACGTGATGTACGCGTTGGCCACGTCATCGAACTGCTGGCGATCCGATTCGCCGAGGCGGAAGACGATGTCGACGGCGCGGCTTCCTTCCCAGAACGTCGAGACGGGAGCGCCCTCGAAGCCAGCCGCCAGAAAGCGCGCGATGGTGGTGTTCGTGACGCCCACGCGGCTTGCCGCTTCCTGATCCACCTTCGCCGCGAGACGGTAGGTATCCTCGCGGAAATCGGTGCGCATGTACGTGCTTCCCGGGATCGTCTCGAAGATTCCCTGGACCTTCGCCGCAATCTGCTTGAGCTCCGGGATGTCCGGGCCGCTGATGCGCACTTCGATGGGAGCCGTGTACCCGCCGCCCTGCTGCAGCTCCTTTACCATTACCAGCGCTTCGGGCGCCACGGCCGGGAGCGTGCGGCGCAGCTCGGCGACCAGCGGAGGTGTGATCTCCGGCGACGTCGTGTTGACGATGAATTGCCCGTACGACGCCGTCGGCGATTCCGGAGTGACGTTGTAATAGAAGCGCGGCGCGCCGGAACCGACGTTGGTCGCCACGATCTTCACATCGTGTGTCTGTAGCAATACGCGCTCGATGCGACGCATGGCGCTGTCCGTGGCCCCAAGTCTCGATCCCTCCGGCAGCCACACATCCACCACGAATTGGTCACGCTCGGCCGACGGAAAGAACCGGTCACCGACGAATCCGAGGAGACCGATGCCGACGAAAAACGACACCGCGCCTAACGCCAGTGTGAGCTTCTTGCGCGGCATCGCCAAACGTACCGCCCAGTCGTATGCACGCTCCATCATGTCGAGCGGCTTGAAACGCTTGATGCGAGCCCACCAGGTGTTGGCGGTGATGGCAGGCGTGTAGGTCGTCTTCGTGGCGTGCGCGCGGAGACCAGTCTTGATGAAGAAGAGACCGAGCAGTGGCGTGAGCACCATGGCGACCAGGTACGAGCAGAAAAGCGATACCGCCACAGTGATGGGCAACGCGCGGATGAACTCGCCCGTCGTTCCCGACAGCCATGCCAGCGGCAGGAACGACGCAATGATCGTGAGCGTCGCGGCGAGCACGGGTGCCGCAAGGTCGCTCGCGCTTCGCCAGGCCGCTTCACTGCGCGGCAGTCCGTGGTCGAGTAGCTCGACGTAGTTGTCCGCGATGACGATGGCATCGTCGACCACCATTCCGAGCACGATGATCAGCGCCGCGATCGACACCTGGTGCAGCTCGATGCCGATCGTGTCGAGCGCGAAGAACGTCATGGCGATGGTGACCGGGATGGCAACCGCGGCGATGGTCGCGACGCGCCACGGAAGCAGCAGCATCGTCACCAGGATCACGGCCATGATGGCGATGAGGAACTCGCGGTTGAAATGACTTACCCGCTCGTCGACCACGCGCGGCTGATCGGCCACGATCGTGACTGCGAGATCAGGCGGGAACGACCGACGGACTTCCTCCAGCTTGGCGTCGACCGCCTCACCGAATTCCACGATGTTGAGACCGTCCTGCATCTCGACCGAGAGCATGACCGCCGGCTTGCCGTTTACGCGCACCAGGTAGCTCGGATCGGCGTAGCGACGATGCACATCGGTGAAGTCGCCCAGGTATACCGGGTGACCGGTAGTGGGTGAGACGTCCACCATGACGCGGCGCACCTGCTCCTCCTCGCGGAAGAGGCCGGTGGTTTGAATCGGGACTTCACCGCGCTCCGTCTCGAAGTTGCCAGCGGCTTCCACCAGGTTTTGCTGCCGCAGCGCCGTGACGATCTGCGACGGCATCACGCGGTATTGCGCCATCCGCTGGAGCGAGGTGGCGACCTCGATCTGCTCGCGCTGCTCGCCGTATCGCTTGATCTTCGACGTTGCCGGGATCGTGCGCAGCGCCTCCTCGATGCGAAGCGCGTAGTCCTTGAGCTCGCGATATCCGTATCGATCGCCGGAAATGGCGATGAGCTGAGCGACGGTGTCGCCGAAGTCGGCGTCCACCCCGATGCCTGCCACCTCGTCAGGCAGCTCTCGTTGTCGGAGATCGTTGAGATCGTCGCGGAGCTTCGTCCAGAACTTGTCGGTGTCCGTCACCCAGTCCTCGAGCTCGACCTGGATGATCACGACGCCGTCGCGGCTGGTGGAGAACGTCCTCCGTTTCTTCACTTCGGCGAAGCGGAAGAGCCGCTCCTCGATCTTGCGTGTCACCTGCGCTTCGACCTGCTCGGCCGTCGCGCCGGGATAGCGCGCCATCACCAGACCGGCGCGAATGGTGATCTTCGGATCTTCGCGGCGGGGCATCTTGAGCAGCGAGAAGCCGCCCGCGAGGAAGATCATCACCGCCAGCGTCAGCGTGACGGCGGGAAACTTGAGTGAGCTCTTGACGATTTTCATCGCGGCGATGCCTCGCGCGTGCCGGAGTCCCTGACGGCAACGACCGTGTCGACAGTGGCCGAGACCAGCGCTCCGTCACGGAGCCGCTGCTGTCCGCTGACCACGACGAGATCGTCGGCTTTGAGCCCCTCGGTGATTTCCACCTCGCGGCCAATGAGCGAGCCGACGGTGACGCGGCGCCCATAGACGCGCTTCTCCGTCGGGAAGTACACGAACACCAGCGTTGCGCCATCCGCGTCGCGCACTACCGCTTCGCCCGGTACCGTGAGCGCACGAACCATCCGGTCACCGGTGATGCGCGCCTCGGCGATCATGCCGGGGAGGAGCGCGCGACCCGAGTTGCGAACCAAGAGCTTGACGGGATACGTGCGCGACGTGGGGTCGGCGGCCACGCCGATCATCGCCACCTTCGCCTGGAACTGCTCGCCGGCGAGTGCCGGGACGTTGATCGTCGCCGGTGCGTTGAGCTTGATCTGTCCCATCTGCACTTCGGGGATCCCGACTCGAATCTCGACCGGATCGACCGCCACGACGGTGAAGACCGGTACGCCTGGGCTCGCCATCTCTCCCGGATCGAGCGCGCGACGCGAGACGACGCCGGCGATTGGCGATGTGAGTCGCGTGTCGGCGAGCCGCTGGCGCGCCAGCGACGACTGCGCCTCGGCGACTTGCGTCGCGGCCTCGAACTTCTTGAAGTCGTTAGGCGCCAGGCTGCCGCGGGAGTGCAGCTCTCGCATGCGGCCGAATTCATCGGCAGCCTGCGCGGCGCTGGCCGCCGCCTGATCGGCGGAGAATCGATAATCTGTTTGATCGAGCGCCGCGAGCAGCTGGCCGGCGCGCACCGTCTGGCCTTCATCGACCGGCACGCTGACCGTGCGGCCGCTCACCTTGAACGACAATTCCGCCGTCGTATTGGCGTCGACCGTTCCGCTTGCAGCGACGCTGGTGTAGCGCTGCACCGCAGCGGCCGCGCGTACGCTGACGGGCGTGGGCGGCGTGACCTCGCCTTGGTTGTCCTTCTCGTCGGCTGCCGCGGCCTGGGACGAGCAGCCGGCGACGATCGGGAGGGAAAGCAGCATCAGCGCAGAAAGAGCTCTATGAATGAACTGGGACGACATGTCCACCTCCGTTCGTGGGTCAGGGATTCCGCGCACAATGGAAAAGCATCGCCGGGGCCACTCGCCGGCAGATGCGTTCGTGAGAGGGGAAGTCGCTGTCGCGGTATGACTTGCGCGAGGCGGAGCAGTTCAGGGACAACGGCAGGTCGCGATTCGATTGCCGCGACGGGCCGCGATGTCGCGACATTTCGTGGTGCGGAGTTTCGCGATCGCGGATTCGTGGGATTTCGTGATGTCGCGACGCGTCGTCGCGGAACGCGCTTCGCGCCTTGGGCGGCGCCAGTGCTGGCGCTCGAGCGCCAACTACTCCGGCGACAGCAAGATGACCTGAGCGGGAAGCTGTCCTTCATCGCCTGGTCTCGACGTTGCCTTCGCGATGACGCGAAGGAAATCACAACGACGAGGACAACATGTCAGACGCTGAAGACTACCGCCAGGACGAAGCGATCTACGCAT
>DATFBY010000075.1:0-14232 GCA_035253585.1 Gemmatimonadaceae bacterium
GATCGACCTGCCTGGTGCCAACCCCGGCAAGGTGCTGCAGGAGCTTCTCGAGCACGGGATCGTCGTCGAGCAGTTCGGTGGCACCACGCTCTCGACGCCGATCTCCGCCAAGAAGGGAACCAACATCAGCGATCTCCTCGACCAGGTGCTACTCCAGGCGGAGCTGCTCGATCTCAAGGCGACCCCCGATCGCGCGGCGAAGGGCACCGTCATCGAGGCGCAGCTCGATCCCGGGAAGGGTCCGGTCGCGACGGTTCTCGTGCAAAACGGAACGCTGCACGTCGGCGACGACTTCATTTGCGGCATGTACTCCGGTCGCGTTCGTGCGCTGCTCGATGAGCGCGGGCGCCACGTGAAGGAGGCGGGGCCCGCGACGCCGGCGCAGGTGCTCGGCTTCGAGGGAGTGCCGCAGGCCGGCGACCAGTTCCTCGTCGTCACCGATGCCGCCGACGCGCGCGAGATCGCGCAGAAGCGGCAACGCCTCGAGCGCGAAGCGAAGAGCCGGCGCACGTCGCGGGCGGGCGTGGTCACGCTCGAGGACTTCATGACGCAAGCGGCCAAGGGCGAGCGCAACATGCTGCAGCTCGTCATCAAAGCCGACCAGGGCGGTCCGGCGGAGGCACTCGCCGACGCCCTCGAGAAGCTGTCGACGAACGAAGTGCAGGTTCAGATCGTTCACCGCGGCGTCGGTGCGATCTCGGAGAGCGACATTCTTCTCGCCAAGGCGTCAGGCGCCATCATCGTTGGCTTCCACGTGCGTCCCGACAACAATGCGCGCGCGGCTGCCGAGCGCGAGGGCGTCGAGGTCAAGCTGTATCGCATCATTTACGAGGCGGTGAACGACGTACGTGCCGCGCTCGAGGGACTGCTGCGGCCGGAAGAGCGCGAGGTGGTGAGCGGCGAGGCCGAAGTGCGTCAGCTCTTCCGCGTGCCCAAGGTTGGCGTGGTCGCCGGCTGCATCGTTCGAAGCGGGCTCATCAACCGGCAGGGCCGTGTGCGCGTGGTGCGCGACGGCGTCGAGGTCTACGACGGCACGATCAGCTCGCTTCGCCGTTTCAAGGACGACGTCCGCGAGGTGCGCGAAGGCTTCGAATGCGGTATCGGCATCGAGAACTTCAACGACATCAAAGTCGGCGACGTCATCGAAGCCTATCGCACCGAAGAGGTCGCCCGCACGCTCGAGCCCGCGACAAGCGCCTGATCGCGCGCTCCCATGGTGATCGGTGTGATCTCGTGGGAGCTGCATCTCGCGGGCTCGGCGTCGCTCAAGGACAAGCGCTCGGTTCTCAAGAGCCTGAAGGCGCGTCTGCATAACGAGTTCAACGTGTCGGTGGCGGAAACAGCCCGTCACGACAATTGGCAGCACGCCGAGCTCACAGCCTGTCTCGTCGCCACCGACAAGCGACACGCGGAATCGGTGATCTCGTCGCTCGACAGGTTCGTCGAGGAGGCGGACGGCTGCCGCGTGATCGATACAGTGACATCGTACCTCTGAGCCATGCCTAACCAACGCCGGGCCGACCGACTCGCCGAGCGCATCCGCGAAGAGATCGCAACCTTTTTGTTTTCCGGCGCGAAAGACCCACGGTTGCAAGGGCTGGTCACGGTGACCGGAGTCGACGTCACCCCCGATCTTCGCCGCGCGCGCGTGTTCGTGAGCGTGATGGGGAGCGACGAGGAACGACGCGCATCCTTCACCGCGCTGGAGAGCATGGCCGGCCATCTCCGCTCGCGCGTAGCCAAGACCCTTCGGCTCCGCTTCACGCCGGAAATCGAGTTCGCCAACGATGAGAGCGTCGAGCGCGCGGCGCGCATCGAGACGCTGCTCAATCGCATTAAGAACGGCGAGCTGCCGCCTGACGAGGAGCCGAGCAATTGACGGATTGCTGCTCGCCGACAAGCCTGCGGGCGTGACCTCGCACGACGTCGTCGCGGCCGCCAGGCGAGCATACGGCGAGCGACGGATCGGGCATGGCGGCACGCTCGATCCATTCGCGACCGGGCTGCTCGTGCTCTTGTTAGGCCGCGCCACGCGGCTACTTCCATACCTCGAGGGCGAGCCGAAAGTCTACGAGGCGACGATACGGTTCGGCGCCGAGACCGATACCGACGACTTCACCGGGGAGACGACACGCACCGCGCCACCGCCGACGCTGGACACGATACGAAGCGCCATCCCCGCGTTGACCGGCATCATCGAGCAGCAGCCACCCACGTACTCCGCGAAGAAGGTTGGCGGTCGCAAGGCGTACCAGGCCGCGCGGCGCGGGGCGGAGCTCGAGCTAGCGACGGCACGCGTGGTCGTGCACGGGTGGGAGATCAAGAGCTGGCGCGAGCCAGAGCTGCACGTCGTGGTGACATGCGGTGGTGGCACCTACGTGCGCGCGCTCGCCCGCGACCTGGGCCGCCTAACGAGTAGCGCCGCCCATCTCACTGCGCTTCGCCGCGTGGCCAGCGGCCCGTTCCGTGTCGATGATGCACTCACCTTCGATGCAATCCGCGCCGCCGAGCGCGCGCCACAGCCGGCGCTGGCGGCGGTTCCGTCGATGCCGACGGAGCGCCTCGACGCCGACGGCGTCGCTCGCGTCAGGCGTGGGCAGCAGACGTCAGCTTCGGTAGAGGGCGACCGGGTGGCGCTTCTCGATCCCGCCGGCGCGCTGGTGGCCATCGGTGAGCGCGACGGTCGGCAGTGGCAGCCGCGCGTAGTGCTCAGCGATGACTGAGCGTGCACGGATAGAGCGCTTCCGCGACTGGAAGGACTCTGGTCTGCCGGTCGACTCGCCGGGGACGGTGCTCACCGTCGGCACATTCGATGGAGTGCATCGCGGGCATTGGGATCTGCTCTCGCGCGTTGCCGATCGCGCCCGCGAGCTCTCGCTCGACAGTGTGCTGCTCACCTTCGATCCGCATCCGCTCGAGGTCGTCAATCCGGTCGCCGCGCCACGGCGCCTCACAGTCGGGGACGAGCGGCTCGAGATCCTCGCCGAAAGTGGAATCGAATACCTGGCCGTTCTCCCATTCACGCCCACGCTGGCGCGATACACGGCGGCACAGTTCGTCGACGAGATTCTGAGCAAGCGGTTCCACGTCAGGCATCTGGTGATCGGTCACGATCACCGGTTTGGCCGGGGGCGGGCAGGATCGGCCGAGTCGCTACGCGAGCTTGGTGCGTCGCGCGGGTTCGGCGTCGAAGTCGTGGGCGCCGTCACCACGTCACAGCACTTGGTGATTTCCTCGACGCTGATCCGGCGCGCCATAGCCGGCGGCGATCTCGCTACCGCTGAGGCCGGCCTCGGCCGCCGCTACTCTGTGTCGGGAGTCGTCACGCAAGGGGATCGGCGCGGCCGGCTCCTGGGCTTTCCGACGGCCAACGTGTCTCCTCCCGACGCGCGGAAGCTTCTGCCTCCCGAAGGTGTATATGCCGTGGTCGTCCAGACGCCGCGTGGACCGTTCGGCGGCATGATGAATCTCGGACCTCGTCCTACCTTCGGCGACACCGCCACGTCGCTGGAGGTTCATCTCTTCGGAGAGCACACGGATCTCTATGGGGCACGGGTCCGAATCGAGTTTGTCGAGCGGCTGCGCGATACGCGCCGCTTCGAGAGTCCAGATGCATTGGTCGCTCAGCTCCATCGCGACGCGGACCGTGCACGGACCGCGTTGACGGGGGTCGTCTAGCAGCCTAACTTTAAAGGTTCCGCACACTTACCTCATCCGTTCGGCAGTCGTTAATGAAACTCTCTTACCGGCTGGCGTTGATCGCCGCCATCGTGGCCGCCTCGATCTGGGCTCTCTGGCCCAGGACCGTGACGCAGCGCTCCCGCGACACCCGCACCGGCTCGTTCCGGCTCGATACGATCGAGCGCGTGCCGCTCAAGCGTGGACTCGACCTGGTCGGCGGGATGCACCTGACGCTCGAGGTCGACGAGTCGAAGCAGGCCGTCGCCGACAAGGCGGAAGCGCTGTCACGTGCGCTCAAGGTCGTTCGCACGCGTATCGATGAATTCGGTGTTTCCGAGCCCGTCGTGCAGCAGGTCGGCTCGGATCGCATCATCGTCGAGCTTCCCGGAATCGATGATGCGGAACGTGCGGCGCAACTCGTGGAGCGGTCAGCGTTCCTCGAGTTCCAGATCACAGATGAGACCAACGCCCTCGACAAGGCGCTTCCGCGCATCGACGCTGCGCTCCGTCAGCTAGGAGAGGGCGGCGCGACGGCCACGTCGGGTGCGTCGAAGACGCGTGACACCACGCGTGTCGCCGATCCGATCACCGGTCTGTTCACGCCGGGCGACTCGGCGCAGACCGCGGCCGCCGACAGCGCCGCTGGCGACACGTCTACGCTCACCGCCGTCACCGATGGCCCCTTCTCTCGACTGATTCAGCCGGGGCAGATGCCGGGCGAGTACTTCGTCGAGCGAGCGAATCTCGATCGGATTCGCCATTACCTCGATCTGCCGCAGGTGCGAGCCGCGCTCCCCCCCGGAAAGGTGATTCGATTCGGCGCTGAAGATGAAAGCGTTCGTGGCGAGCCGCTGGTGCCGTTCTACGTGCTCGACACGCGCCCGATCATCACCGGTGAATTTCTCACCGACGCTCGGCCCAACACCGATCCGATCGAAGGGAACATCGTTCAGTTCAATCTGAACAACGAGGGCGGCCGGCTCTTCAAGCGCGAGACGGGACGTCATGTCGGCGACTACATGGCCATCGTCCTCGACCAGCGCGTCATGGGTCGCCCGCCGGTGATTCAGAGCGCGATCGGTACTCGCGGTCAGATCACCATGCGCGGCCAGCCCGTGCAGGCGGCGCAGGACCTCGCGCTCGTGCTGCGCGCCGGCGCGCTTCCCGTTCCGCTCAAGGTGATCGAGGCGCGGCAGATCGGCGCCAGCATGGGGAAGGACGCCGTGCAGCAGGGGCTGTATGCCGGATTGCTCGGCATCGTGCTCGTGATCGTGATCATGGTCGTCTATTACCGCTTCTCCGGGTTCCTGGCCGTCGTCGGTCTGATGTTTTACTCGCTCACCACGCTGGCGATTCTCGCCGGATTCGGCGCGGTACTGACGCTGCCGGGGCTTGCCGGGTTCGTGCTCTCGATCGGTATGGCCGTCGACGCGAACTTCCTGATCTTCGAGCGCATCCGTGAGGAGCTGATCGCGGGAAAGACGGTGCGTCACGCGATCGATGAAGGGTTCAAGCATGCGTGGAGCGCGATCGTCGACACGCACGTCACGACGGCGCTCACGGCGGCCATTCTCTATCAGTTCGGCACCGGTCCCGTGCAAGGTTTCGCCGTCGCGCTGTTGGCCGGCCTCGCTGCGTCATTGATGAGCGCCATCTTCGTCGTCCGCACGCTGTTCATGCTGTGGCTCCAACGTGCGCGTCACGCGCAAACTCTGAGCATCTGATGCTTCGCATCCTTCACGACACCAAGATCGATTTCATCAAGCGCTGGAAGACCGCGGCGCTGGTGCTGCTGATTTTCATTCTGCCGGCGATCGTCCTGATTCCGATGCAAGGCTTCAAGTACAGCATCGAGTTCACGGGCGGGACGCTGATGCACCTGAAGTTCCGGCAGACGCCCGACGTCGGCCAAGTGCGTCAGTCGCTCTCCGACATCGGGATCACTGGGGTCGAGATCTCTACCTTCGGCAGCCCCAACGAGCTGGTGATTCGCGCGCAGGAAGAGGCGGCGGTGGCCGAGCAAGCGAGCGGCGCGTCGCGAATCGCGGCGCGGATCACAGACGTGCTTCGTCAGCGCTTCGGCCGGGAGAGCTTCAGCGTGGAGCGCGTCGAGGCGGTTGGTCCTAAGGTCGGCGCCGAGCTGCGGCAGCAGGCGGCGATCGCGTTGCTCATCGCGTTCGGTCTCACGCTGGTGTATCTCGCCTGGCGCTTCGAGTGGCGCTTCGGATTGGCGGCGGTGCTGGCGACCGTGCACGACATCATCGCCACGCTGGCCTTCATCAAGTACATGAACCTCGAGGTCTCGCTCTTCGTGGTCGGAGCGATCCTCACCGTGGTTGGGTACTCGATGAACGACAAGGTCGTGGTGTTCGACCGAGTACGCGAGAATTTGCGGCACGACAAGAAGTCGTCGCTCTACGATCTGCTCAACCGCTCGGTCAACGAAACGCTCCCGCGCACGGTGATGACGGGCTCGACGACGCTGGCAACGCTGCTCGCGCTGTTGATCTTCGGCGGCGAGGTGATTCGGCCGTTCGCCTGGGTGCTCATCTTCGGCATCATTGTCGGCACCTTCAGCTCGATCTACGTCGCCGCGCCGCTGCTGCTTCTGATCGAACGCCGCTGGCCGCGCCGGGCGGGCGAAGCCACCCGCAAGGGCAAGCCGCGCGTCGCGCGCGAAGATCTTCGCCGCACGCCGACGAAGGAAGTGAAGGAGGTCAAGGAGCCGGCGAGGGCGCGGTAGCTCGAGATCGAGATTCGAGATTCGAGATTCGAGATTCGTAACGGCACACCCGACGAGCTCCGAATCCGCAGTTCCGAATCTCGAATCTCGAATCTCGAATCTCGATGTTCATCGACTCCCACGCCCATCTCGCCGATCCCGCCTTCGATGCCGATCGGCCCGCGGTGATCGAGAGGGCGAGCGACGCGGGAGCAAGCGCGATCATCTGCATTGGGGAATCGCTCGCCGCGGCGGCCCGCGCGCGTGACATCTCGGCCTCACATCCCGGCTTCGTCTTCTGGACCGCCGGCATCCATCCGCACGATGCGGCCGGCTTCGACGCCGCACGCGACATCGATGCGATCCGCCAGTGCATCAGCGAAGGCGCGGTGGCTGTCGGCGAGTGTGGACTCGACTACCATTACGACAACTCGCCTCGCGACGCGCAGCGCGCGGCTTTCTCGGCGCAGCTCGAGCTGGCGCGCGAGCTCGCTAAGCCGGCAGTCGTGCACACGCGCGATGCGATCGATGACACCAGGGCAATGATCGTCGACGCCGCGCGTGCCGGAGTACGCGGCGTCCTACACTGCTTCACGGGACCACGTGCGCTCGCCGACGCCGCGATCGACGCGGGCTGGTACATCTCGTTCAGCGGCATCATCACGTTCAAGCGGTGGGACGACGACGCGCTGCTTCGCTCGATCCCAGCCGAACGGTTGCTGGTCGAATCCGACGCGCCTTACCTCGCGCCGGTGCCGCACCGCGGTCATCGCAACGAGCCGGCGTGGGTGTCGCTGACGTTGGAGCGGTTGGCTGGCGCTCGCAACGAAGACGTCAGTGCACTCAGCGCGCGAACGAGCGCCAATGCGCGTGCGCTCTTTCCCCTGGCGGGCGCCGCGTGAGGGCGAGTAGACTCTAGCCGCCCGCGAAGCATTCCCCTCACCGAGCGCCTGGTGCCGACAATCCCCACTGACATCGAGATCGCACAATCGGCGAAGCTACGCCCGATCGTCGACGTGGCCGCCGATCTCGGGCTCACGCCCGACGACCTGGATCTTTATGGCAAGTACAAGGCGAAAATCGACCTGGGCATCTCGCAGCGTCCCGCGCGCGGACGTCTCGTGCTGGTCACCGGGATCAATCCCACCGCCGCCGGAGAGGGGAAGAGCACTACCCTCGTCGGCGTGACGCAGGCGCTGCGACGCATGGGGAAGAACGCGCTCCTCGCCATCCGCGAGCCGAGCCTCGGACCGGTGTTCGGGGTGAAAGGCGGCGCCGCGGGCGGCGGCTACGCGCAGGTCATTCCGATGGAGGACATCAACCTTCACTTCACCGGAGACTTTCACGCCATAGCCGCGGCGCACAATCTGCTTTCGGCGATGGTCGACAACCATCTGACTCAGGGCAACTCGTTAGGCATCGACCCGCGGCGCATCACCTGGCCGCGCACCATGGACATGAACGACCGCGCCCTCCGCGACGTCGTCATCGGGCTCGGCGGCGTCGCCAACGGCGTCGTTCGTGAGGAGCGCTGGGTCATCATCCCGGCCAGCGAAGTCATGGCGATCGTCGCGCTCGCCACCAGCCGCGACGATCTTGAGGAGCGGCTGGGCCGCATCGTCGTTGGCTCGACGACGGGCAGCGATCGGAAGCCGATTCGCGCGCGCGATCTCAAGGCGGTTGGAGCCATGAGCCTTCTGCTCAAGGACGCGATCCGGCCCAACTTGGTACAGACTCTCGAAGGAGGGGCGGCGCTGGTGCACGCGGGTCCCTTCGGCAACATCGCGCACGGCTGCAACAGCATTCTCGCCACGCGTACCGGGCTGGCACTCGCCGACATTGTGCTCACCGAAGCCGGCTTCGGCTCCGATTTGGGCGCCGAGAAATTCTTCGACATCAAGGGCCGATTCGGAGGGCTCAATCCGGAGGTTGCCGTGCTGGTGGCGACGGTGCGAGCGCTCAAGCTCAACGGTGGCGCCGACAAGAAATCTCTCGGCAAAGAGGACGTCGACGCGCTCGAACGCGGCCTGCCGAATCTCGCCAAGCACATCGAGAACGTGCGGCAGTTCGGAGTTCCGGTGATCGTCGCCGTCAACCGATTTACGAGCGACAGCGACCGCGAGCTGAAGCGTGTCATCGAGTACGCGGAACAGCAGGGCGCGCGCGTCGCGTTGAACGAGGTGTGGGAGAAAGGCGGCGCTGGAGGGACGGAAGTCGCGGAAGAGATTCTGGCCGCGCTGGATCGCCGCGAAGGTCGCTTCGCGCCGCTGTACGATGCGAAGCTTCCGATTCGCCAGAAGATCGACATCATCGTGCGGAAGGTGTACGGCGGCGAAGGGGCCGATT
Organism: Gemmatimonadaceae bacterium; assembly: GCA_035253585.1. Classification (GTDB taxonomy): domain Bacteria; phylum Gemmatimonadota; class Gemmatimonadetes; order Gemmatimonadales; family Gemmatimonadaceae; genus DATFBY01. Next base: position 8,750 of record DATFBY010000075.1, read on the forward strand.
ACGCGCCGAAAGCCGAGCGCGCCGTGGAGTATCTCGAGTCGATCGGACTGGGCGACACGCCGATTTGTATGGCGAAGACGCAGTACTCGCTGACCGACGATGCAACGCGACTCGGGCGGCCGACCGGATTCCGGATCACGATCAACGATGTCTACCCGGCCGCCGGTGCCGGCTTCGTCGTCGCGCAGGCGGGAGACATCATGACGATGCCGGGGCTGCCCAAGGAGCCGGCCGCCGAGCGGATGGCGATCAAACCCGACGGCAGCATCGTCGGCTTGTTCTAGTTCTCAGCACGCACCTCCGGAGGAGTTGGTGGATCTTCGACGAATCTCGACGGAGCAGGCGCCATCGGCGATTGGACCGTACTCGCAAGGCGTGGTCGCCGGCGGGTTTCTGTTCACCGCGGGGCAGATCGCGATCGATCCGGCAACCGGCGACGTCATTTCGGGTGACGTCGCCGCGCAGACCGAGCGCGTGATGCAGAATCTCGGCGCAGTGCTGCGCGCCGCCGGCGCGTCGTGGTCCGACGTCGTGAAGACGACCGTGTTCCTCCAGGACATGCGCGATTTTCCGGCGATGAACGAGGTGTACGCACGCGTCATCGGTGCATCGCGCCCGGCACGATCCACCGTGCAAGTCGCCGGTCTCCCACGCGGCGTGTTGGTCGAGATCGACTGCATTGCGCGCGTGACAACCTGAGTCTCACGAGACTCTCGACGCTCCGGAGGTTCAGATGAGCGAAGAGGCACCCGACGGCGCGCGAAAGTCCCGCGCCGAGCTCTTCCGTCTCACTGCGTTCGCGCGCTGCGCGGGTTGAGCCGCCAAGTTGGGTCCGGGCGACCTGTCGCGCGCGCTCGCCTCGATTCCGCACCGTCACGATCCGCGGCTGCTCGTCGGCCACGAGACGTTCGACGACGCGGGGATCTTCGTGCTGTCCGACGATCTGGCGCTCGTGCAGACGGTCGATTTCTTCGCGCCGATCGTCGACGACCCATACGAGTTCGGACAGGTCGCTGCAGCCAACGCGCTCTCCGACGTCTACGCGATGGGCGGGGAACCGCTCACCGCGCTCGCCATCGCCGGATTTCCGTCGGGGAAGATGCCGCTCGAGGTCTTGACCGAGATCTTCCGCGGAGGGCACGACAAGGTTGTCGAGGCCGGCGCCGTATTGGTAGGCGGTCACACGATCATCGATGAGGAGATCAAGTACGGACTTTCCGTCACGGGGCGCGCCCATCCAGCGAAGCTGCTGACCAACGCCGGGGCGCGAGTCGGCGATCGGCTTCTCCTCACCAAAGCGATCGGCACCGGCATCCTCGCTACAGCAGCCAAGGAGAAGCTGATCGACGACGACGCGATGCGGCCGGCGATCGAGAGCATGCGCGCGCTGAACGCTGACGCGAGCCGCGCCGCGCTCGCGGCTAACGCGCGATGCGCGACGGACGTCACTGGCTTTGGCTTGCTCGGACATGCCTCGCACATTGCGCGCGCCAGCGACGTCACCGTGGCGATTCACGTGCGCGACGTCCCGTCGCTTCCCGGCGCGCGTGAGGCATGGCAGCGAGGTGCGCGTACCGGAGGCGCGGATCGCAACGTGCGGTGGATCGAGTCCCGCGTGGAATGGGGCGCGATCTCGGACGTCGATCGAGCGCTCCTCATCGATCCGCAGACCTCGGGCGGATTGCTGGTGTCGCTGCCACCTGCCGCCGCGCGCGAGTATCTTTCGCACGTGGCCGCGCGAGACATCGGCGAAGTGATTCCACGCAGCGCGCACGACATCGTGCTGCGCTGATCAGGGGGGCGGATGGGGCCTGGTGGCTTCCCCAGTCTTCAAAACTGGCGTGACCTGACTGCGTCGGGTCGGGTGGGTTCGATTCCCACACGCTCCCGCCACGCCGCGCTCGTCGTCTGCCTGACGATTGCATTGGCGGCGCCGCTCGTGGCGCAACAGCCGGACAGCGCGCGCGCCGGCATCACGGCGAGAACAACGGAGGCCGATACCGTGGCGGCGCGAGTGCGCGCTCGGCCACCGGTCTCGCCCCGCTCCGCCTTTCTGCGCTCGCTGCTCGTGCCCGGATGGGGCCAATCGAAGCTCGATCGCGGAACGGCCGGTGCGCTCTTTACCGCGGTGGAAGTGGGCGCGGTTGCGATGCTCATCAACTCCCAGCGCGAGCTCAACGCCGCCAGACGTGTCCGGAACGACAGCGTATTCGTCGGATGGTCGACTGATACGCCACCCGTGCCGATCTTCGAGCCCGCGTTCCTCTCCGATCGCGTGCGCGCGCGGCGGCAACAGGTGGAAGACTGGGCTGCCATCGTGATCGCCAATCACTTGCTCTCCGGACTCGACGCATTCATCGCCGCACACCTTTGGGATCTGCCCACGCAGGTGTCCGTGCGGCAGACGGAGAACGGCACCGCGCTCGCCGCGCGAGTCAGTTGGTGATCGACGCCCGCGCGCCGATCGGCGTTTTCGACTCCGGCATCGGCGGGCTCACCGTCGTCCGCGAGCTCATTCGTCAGCTGCCTGACGAGAGCATCATTTACTTCGGCGACACCGCTCGCGTCCCGTACGGTCCAAAGAGCCCCGACACGGTTCGCCGATACAGCAAGGAGATCACCACCTTTTTGCGCGACGAAGGGGTGAAAGCGGTCGTCGTCGCGTGCAATACGGCGACCGCGCACGCACTTCCGATGCTGCGCCAAGAGCTACCGGTGCCGGTGATCGGCGTCGTCGAGCCCGGCGCCCGCGCCGCCGTCCGGTCGAGCAAGAGTGGTCGCATCGGTGTCATTGGCACAGCGGGGACGATCGCGTCCGGCGCCTACGAGCGAGCGATCCGCGCGCTGGCGCCCAACGCGTGCGTGGCGGCGCGCCCGTGCCCGCTCTTCGTGCCGCTAGTCGAGGAAGGATGGCTCGACACCGAAGCCACTCGTCTCATTGCCCATGAATACCTGGAGCCGCTCGAGGTCGAGCGCATCGACACGCTGGTGCTGGGCTGCACGCACTATCCACTCCTCAAACCGTTGTTGGCTGAGGAGCTCGGCTCCGGCGTAAAGCTCATCGACAGCGCTGAGGAGACCGCGGCCGAGACGGCGCGCACGCTGGCGACCGAGACGCTCCGCGCTCCGAAAGGAACTCGGCCCACCCGGCGGTTCGTTGCGTCCGATGCGCCGGAACAGTTCCTACGTGTCGGCCAGCGCTTTCTCGGTGCGGCGATCGACCGTGTGGAGAAGCACACCCTCGGCTGAGCTCGCAGCGTCCCACCGTCTCAGCTCGATGATATCGGGAGTAATGCGCAGGAAGGCGCGGTCGTCGAGCCACGACCCGGCATTGGCGTAAACGGCGCCGGTCGGCGAGCGCTCCAGTGCCGCCACGTGGGAGTGTCCGTACAGCACCAGATCGAGATCGGGGTGCTCTTCGAGGTAGCGCATGGCGACCGCGCGAAGCCCGGCGCCTTCATCGCGCGCGCGATACGTGCGACTCGCGTCCGAGCTCCCGCGGGCGAGGCTGGAGCCCCAATCCGGGTGAAGCAATCGAAAGGCCCGAATCGACGCCGGATGTCGGAGCACGCGCCGGAGCATCCGATACTTCTTGTCTTCGACCAGGCGCAGTCCATCGCCGTGAGCGATGTGCGTGCGCCAGCCAGAAAGTGTCTCGGTGATCGGTCCTTCCACGAATCTCACGCCCACTTCGCGTGTCAGAACGTCGCCGCCCCAACAGTCGTGGTTGCCGGCGACCATTAGAATGTCGAGGCCCGAGTCCTTGAGATCGGCAAGTGCGGCAAGCGTGCGGAAATGCCCGCGCGGTATGACGCTGCGCCACTCGAACCAGAAATCGAAGAGATCGCCGTTGATGAGCAGCGATGCCGCTCGCCCATCGAGATGTCGCAGGAAGGTGACGAGGTCTCGTTCTCGCTCGCGATCGTCATCGCCGATACCGAGGTGCGTGTCGGAAATGACGTAGCACGGGGAGCTCAACATGCGAGTGAACCTAGCGTGCTTCCACGCCCTTTACAAACACACCGGGAGCACGCATTTTCGCGCGCGATGCTACCACTTACGGAGGACTGATGCCCCAGAACGCGCTCGGGCTGATCGAGACGAAAGGTCTTGTTGGCGCCATCGAGGCGGCCGATGCGATGGTGAAGGCTGCGAACGTACGACTCGTCGGCAAAGAGAAGGTCGGCGGTGGGTACGTGACCGTCATGGTGCGAGGAGATGTCGGCGCGGTGAAAGCGGCCACCGATGCTGGTGCCGCCGCCGCCGAGCGTGTTGGAGAGTTGGTGTCGGTGCACGTCATTCCGCGTCCCCACAACGACCTCGAACTGATTCTGCCGGCAGGGCCCGCGGGCGACAACGGCTGACATGGCCTGGAGCGAGCGTGCGCTCGGGCTGGTCGAGACCAAGGGGCTGGTCGGAGCGATCGAAGCAGCGGACGCGGGACTAAAGGCGGCCAACGTGCAGTTCGTCGGGCGCGAGTACGCCGACGCCGGTCTCGTCACCGTCATGTTCTCCGGCGAGGTAGCTGCCGTGCGGTCGGCGGTGGATGCAGGCTCTGCCGCCGCGCAGCGCGTTGGTCAACTCGTCTCCGCGCACGTTATTCCGCGTCCGCATCCCGAGCTCGACACGATCGAGGATGAGGCGGGTCCGACGCGCGGCGACGCGCCCACGGTTCCGCGCGGTCCCGGCGGCTACGACCTCGAGGCGTTGGCCAACGCGAAGGTGGTCGACCTTCGCGCCATGGCTCGTCGCATTCCGGATTTTCCAATCAAGGGGCGAGAAATCGCCCGCGCTGGTCGCGACGAGCTGCTCGACGCATTTCGGTCGCTCAACGGCTAGCGGTCTCCACTCGTGGACGCCGATCTCCGGAGCATCCAGGAGGCGCGCGATCTCGTGACGCGGGCAGCGGCCGCCCAGGCCGCTTTCGCGCGCACGTCCCAGGAGGTCGTCGATCGCATCGTGAAAGCCGTTGGGGCGGCGTGCTCTCGCGAGTCCGAGCGGCTGGCGCGCCTCGCGGTCGACGAGACCGGGATGGGGGTCTACGAGCACAAGATCATCAAGAACCGATTCTCCTCCGAGATTCTCGTCGACTACATCCTTCCGATGCGCACGGTCGGGATCCTCAAGGATGACCGCGATCGGAAGGTAAAAGAGCTTGCGGTTCCGATGGGCGTCGTCGCCGCGATCATCCCGACTACCAATCCGACGTCGACCGCGATCTACAAGGGATTGATCGCGATCAAGGCGCGAAACGGTATCGTCATGTCGCCGCATCCGCGCGCGACCAAGTGCGTGGTCGAGACGGTACGCGTCATGGAGGACGCCGCAGTCGCCGCCGGCGCGCCGGCCGGACTGATCAATTCGATGTCGGTGGTGACGCTCGAGGGCACACAGGCACTGATGCGCCATCAAAAGACCGCCGTAATCCTCGCCACCGGCGGAACCGATCTCGTGCGCGCATCGTACACCGCGGGCAAGCCGGC
>DATFBY010000076.1:0-11762 GCA_035253585.1 Gemmatimonadaceae bacterium
CCTACGCCAAGACCGTAGCCGACGAGGAGAAATGTCGTCCGCCACGGTCTATGCGTGAGACTTCGTCGCGCGAGGAGTCCGATCAATGCGCTTCCGCCCAGGGAGGGCGGGCGCCGGGGCGCGGCACGGTGAAGTGAAGACTGGCGTCGTCCTCGCCTACGATGCGACGCGCCAGCTCCGCCTCACCGGCGTCGCGCACGCGTCGCGCCGGGTCGGAGAGCAGACTGGCCGCCTCGTCAGGCGTGAGCGTGGCGACGTAGACGTCCGCCCACGGTCCGTAATCGAACCGCAGGTGTGCCGCGCGCGCGGCCGCGTCGCTGATCAACGGATGCGTTGCCCGAATCGGCACGGTCAAGATTGGGTGCAGCGCCGGGAGCCGCATGTCGACGCCGTTGATCTCGCTGGCGTCGAAGTGGCCGCCGGGCGCGCCCTGCGGGAATGACCGCTCGATCGCCGTCACTTCCGCGGCCGTGAGCTCCACCGGCTCGAACGTCACGCGACAGCCATGCGCCGTCGCTTCGCCCCTGCCTAACAACGCGCGCACCTGGTCGCACTCTCGGCCGTCGAAGAGAAAGGCCACCAGCGTCCGCAGCGGCCACCGCCGGACACGGTCACCGCAAGCCCCGGCGCCATGACGCAGATCCTGAACGTGCACGATCAGCTCACGATCGAGCATGTGACACCTCATCGACGATGCGCCCGTCACGCATATGGATAATCCGGCGCGCGGAACGCGCCAGCTCCTCGTCGTGCGTCACCACCACCAGCGTCGTGCCGTCGGCGTTGAGACGGTCGAACAGCCGGATCACCTCCGCGCCAGTGGCCGCGTCGAGCTCACCAGTCGGCTCATCGGCCAACACCAGCCTGGGGCGATTCGCCAGCGCGCGCGCGATCGCCACCCGCTGTTGCTCGCCGCCTGACAACTGCGACGGCCGATGCCGCTCGCGCGCGGCCAGCTCCACATACGAGAGCAGCTCTCGCGCACGAGCCCGACGGGTGGCTTTCGGCATACCGGCTTCCGCCATCGGTAGCTCCACGTTCTCCAACGCGCTCAGGATCGGTACCAGATAGAATCGCTGGAACACAAAGCCGATGTGCTCCAGACGAAAGCGCGTGACCTCGGCGTCTCTGAGCTTGGAGACGTCGCGGCCCGCGATTCGAACTTCTCCGCTACTCGGCCGGTCAATGGCGCCGAGCAGGTTGAGCAATGTCGACTTCCCACAGCCTGACGGTCCTACGATCGCAAGATATTCGCCTTCATCCACGCTCAATGACACGCCGCGCACGGCGTGCACCGACTCGCCCTCGAGCTCGTAGTCGCGCTTCACGTCGCGCGCCACCAGCAGCTCGCGTTCGCCATCTCGGTTGCTCGAAAGTGCCGGAGCAGTCACGCCACTGCTTCTTCGCGCAGAGTGCGCGCGATGGGAAGCGACGCGGCTCGCCATGAGGGGTAGGCCCCCGCGGCGATACCCGACACCACGAGCAATCCCAACGCCGTCCAGGCAGCCCGAGGTTGGAACAGGAAAAAATCGATCGCGCTGGGCAACCCCGGAAACCGCGACAGGATTGCGTTCAAGTATCGGGCCGTGAAAAGTCCAAGAATCAGGCCGAGCGCGGCGCCACCCAGCGTGATCACGAACCCTTCGATCAGCACTTGTTGAACGACGTGGAGGCGCGAGACGCCGATCGCCCGCAGCGACGCGATCTCCCCCACCCGCTCGTTCACGCTCACCGTCATGAGCGTCGTGACGAGAAGAAATCCAACGACCAGGCTCACTGCTCCCAAGATGACCGAAAGCTGCCTGAAATAGCTGAGCCGCTGGTCGACCGTGGCCAGAGCTCTGGTCGTCGAGATGGCGTCCACGCGAGGGAGGTGCGTCTCCGCCCAGGCCGCGACGCTGTCGACGCTCGCCACATCGCGAGCCCGGACCATGAGAAGCGAGACGCGATCGTTACCCGCGGTGCCGCGCATTTCCTGGAGGGTACGCAGGGGAAGCGCGACCGCCGGTTGATCGGTGGACAGGTAGAGGAACCTGGCTCGCCCCGTAATTACAAGGCGACGGGATCCGGCGTAGCTCCGAAGCTGCGGGTTGTAGCCGGTCGCCAGCTCGATCGTGTCGCCGATAGCAACGCCGGCCGCACCCAGAAAGTCGTCGTTCGCCACCAGCGCGTCGGCACGTAGCGCGTCCTGACCGGAGATCAGCTCGTAATCGCCTTGCACGGCCGGGTCGATCCCGAGTCCGAACGCGGTTACCGCGCCGCTGTCGCGTGGAAGATGTAGCGACGCGCCCAGCACCGGACTCACCGCCTCTACCATTGCGTTCTGCTCGAGCGAGTCGATGATCGCGCTCGCGCCGGCGATGGTCGCCTCGGTGTCGAACGGCAGTGTGCCTGACGGGGCCAGTCGAAGCTGGAATCCGCGACTCACCAACAGCTGCCGAAACGATTCACGGAGCCCACTGGACAGCATCACCATGTCGAGCAGCATTGCCGACGCGATGGCCACACCGAGGATGGCCAGCAGCGTACGCGTGCGATGGAGTCGCAGCGATGCGAGCGCGAGCGTGAGCTGCATCAGCGTCCGAGGAGCGCCAGCGGGTGCGCGCGCACGAGCCGGCGCGCTGCCAAGCCGCCGACCACGGCGCCAAGGACCAGCGATATGGCGATCGCAAAGAGGACGATGTCCGGCGTCACGATCGAGAAGCGAAGTGGCGTGCGGTAGACGCCCTGGTAGTAGGAGTTCACCAATCGCGACGCGATCGCGCCGATCGCCACGCCGAGTGCGCTTCCGATTACCGCGACGAACATCGCCTCGAGCAAGAGCGAACGAGCGACCGACCGTCGCGAGATGCCTAACAACCGCAGCGCCGCGACGTCGCGTCGCCGCTCTTCGACCTTGAGCAGGAGAATGCACAAGAGGAACACCGCGCTGGCGACGATGGTGATGACGCCGATCGCACGGTGGAAACGAGACACCACCGCGAAGGTGCGTGACGTCTCCACCGCGATGTCGCGCGAGCGATGCGCGCGAAAGCCGAACGCGACTTCATTGATTCTCTTCATGGCAGCGGCAGTTCCCGAGTCACCTCGCCCCTCCACCGCGAATCGATCCACGCGATCGCCGTAGCCGCTGAGACGCTGAAGCTGGTCGAGGTGAAGTCGCACTCGATATTCGCTCCGCGCGATCTCGCTTGGATCCGCGCGTCGCCGCAGGATCGCGCCGATCACCACGGTATCCGAGACGCCTCCGAGACTCCTCGGCTCGGAGGACAGAATTACCCGATCGCCAACGCGAAGGCCGGCGTCGGCCGCCAGGCGCTCGTCGATGGCGATCGTACGCGCACCACTCTGGAGCGTGAGAGCGAAGAGAAGGAAGAGCATCTATGGCGAGTCTAGTCGAGCGGCCACGCTCAGCGCAAACTTCGGACTCGCCAACGGACGCTCGATGCCAATTCCGCTCTTCATCGATACCGACACGGGAATCGACGACGCCGTCGCGCTCGCGCTGGCCGCGAAGCTCGACGCCGTGCGCGTCGTCGGCATCAGCGCCGTTCACGGGAACGTCGAGACCGATCGCGCGCTGAGGAATGCCCGCGAGGTGTCGCGCCGTGTAGGGCTGCGAGCGCCGATCGTCGCCGGCGCCTATGCGCCGCTCACACGTCCCGCGCGCCCGGCACGTGAGACACATGGGCCCGAGGGGCTCGGATACGTTCACCCGGCGGAGCCACCACATCGCGAGCCAGACCGCTCGCTCGGACTGCTGGCCAACGCCGCCCTGCATCACGCTCCACTCACACTCTGTTACCTCGGTCCGCTCACGAACCTGGCTCGCGCGCTCGAGGCGGAGCCCGACCTCGTCAGCTCGCTTGGCCCGGTCTTCATCATGGGCGGCACGGTCGGCGTGCGCGGAACGCAAACGCGGTGGAGCGAGTTCAACTGGTGGTCCGACCCCGAGGCTGCGTCGCGAGTACTCGAGGCGGGTCTCGACATCCGCCTCGTTCCACTCGACGTCACGCGTCGTATCGCCGTTCCTGGTGAGGCGATCGAAATTCTGCGCGCACGAGGCGAAGTGGACGAAGGCGCCCGTTTCTGGGCGGATGCACTTCGCTTCTACGCCGACTTTCATCGGAGCCATGAAGTGTTCGATGGCTGCGTCATCAACGACGCGCTGGCAGTGGCCCTGGTAGCCGACACCACACTGGCAACCTGGAGCACGATGCGCATCGGCGTCTCCTGCTCGAGCGACGAGCGACGCGGCGCCGTCGTGCCTGACGAGCGCGCTCCGGCGATTCAGGTTGCGACCGGCGTGCAAGCCGAGGCGGTGCTCCGTTTGATCGCGCAACACGTCTTTTCGGCGTGGATACCGCCGGACGCCTTGGCGGCGGGCGCGGCCGCCGCCGAGCGATGGTTGGCCGCGAATCCCGTTCGAGGGGAAGCGTGAGCGAGTCGAGCGTGCCACGCAGCGTCGCCATCATCGGCGCGGGCGAGATTGGAAGCGGCTGGGCGGCGCTCTTCGCCGCGCACGGCGCCGACGTGCAGATCTTCGACCCGGATCCGTCGGTGGAGACGCGTGTTCGACGTGCAATCGAGTGCGCGTCGCGTCTTCTAGACGTCGACAAGACGCCCGGAACCGCTACGGTGCATCAACGTTTGGCCGAAGCGCTCGACGGCGTTGGGTGGGTTCAGGAGTCGCTCCCCGAGCAGCTCACCCTCAAGCGCACCATGTTCGCCATCATCGACACGCGCGCGCCACGCGACGCGATCATCGCGTCGAGCACGTCGACGCACACGGTCAATGACCTCGTGTCGGGATTGTCGTGCGGGGAGCGCACGGTGATCGCGCACCCGCTTCACCCGGTGTACGCGGTCCCGGTCATCGAGCTGGTTGGTGGGCCGCAGACGAAGTCAGCCACACTCGATCGTGCCGAGCGCGTCATGCGGGAGCTCGGTCGCGACCCGATACGTGTGCGCGGCGAGTTGCGAGGTCTGGTGTCCAATCGCCTCACCGCCGCGCTCCTTCGAGAGGCGTTCGATCTGGTTGCGCGAGGCGTCATCGACGCCCGGGACCTCGATCGCCTCGTGGCTCGTGGCATCGCCCTCGGTTGGGTGACGGCCGGGCCTCTACGCACCGAAGCGATCGCTGGCGGCGCGCGCGGCTTCGAGGGGTTTCTCGACAACCTGTCCGAACCGCTGTCGCACCTCTGGCGCTCACTCGCCAGCTGGCACGCACTGGAGCCGCGACAACGCTACGCGCTCGAGCGCTCGATGGAGCTTCACGCTTCGAGTCGAAGCCCTTCGCCTAACGAGTGCGGGTGGGCGGAGTGGTTAGCGAGAACGGCGGAGGTGGCGAAGGAGAAGTAGAGCGGGACTCGGGACTCGGGACGGCTCGTGGCGATGGAGTGCTTCGCGCCAATAAGCCGAGTCCCGAGTCCCGAGTCCCGAGTCCCGAGTCCCGAGTCAGTCCGCTCTTACGTGCGCTTCCGGATTCTTGATCGCTCTGACCGTCTCTTTCAGCTCCTGCCGCGTCTCGCGGAGCGTATAGGGCGGCTCCTTGAGCTTCCTCGCGCCGCGCTTCACCAGCCACAGACCGAGCAGGACTTCCAGGGCGCCGGTCACCAGCGCGCCCACGTACATGTGTCCGTCGACGGCCCGGCCAATCACCGTCGTGAGGAAGATCGTGAGCGCAACCATGCCGATGACGGCAATACCGAATGCGGTCGCCACCCAGACCATCCCCCGCCCCGCGTCCTTCGCGCTCTCCGAGACCTCGAGCTTGGCCAGCTTCACCTCGTCGGTGATCAGCCGCTTCGAGTCATCCTTCAGACGCCCGACGAGATCCGTGATCCGAGTGTCGGCGTCGACGTGCGTATGAGTCTGCATGCCTGACACGGCGTGCAAAGCGCAGGCCGACGCGGCGGGCGACTGAGTCTATTCGGGCTCGACCATCACGACTTCCGCCAATGTCGGTCCGACCAGCCGCTCGACACCAGCAACGTGCAGCTTGATCGGTCCGCCAAATGGCGTTCGCTCGACGATCGTCACCCTCGCCCCCGGCACCAGGCCGAGCTCGGCCAGATACCGAAGACGCGACCCGTCATCGTCGCTCACCTGCACGACTGTTCCGCCCCTTGCCGGCTCGAGCTCTGCCAGCGACACGTATCGCCGCTCGTCGATGGTACCCTCGCGGGTAGGGATCGGAGCGCCATGCGGATCAGTCGTCGGCTCGCCGATGGCCGACGCCATTCGATCGATCAGCTCATCGGAGGCGGCGTGCTCCAGCCGCTCGGCCTCGTCGTGGACGCGGTCCCACGGATAGCCGAGGGCTTTGAGCAGGTAGGCCTCGATCACGCGGTGGCGGCGGATCGTGCGTAGCGCGACGCGCCGCCCTTCGTCGGTGAGACGAACTCCACGATAGCGCTCGTGGTCGAGAAGACCCTGATCGGCTAGACGCTTCACCATCCCGCTCACCGAGGCCGGGGCGATCGAAAGGCGCTGCGCGATCTCGTTCGTGCCGGCGGCTCCACCCGCGCGCTCGATCTCGTAGATCGCCTTGAGGTAGTCCTCGACCGGCGCTGTGTAGTCGTCTGCCTGACGAGCCGAGCTCATCATCATCAGTCGTGTTCTCCGTTCGTCGTGCGTCGGCGGAGCCGTCTAGCGGTCCAGCCGCACCCCTATGATTTCGCGCGCCGGATGGCCGCCAGCAAGGGTCGCCGACCGAGCCTACGTAGGCGCGCGAGGAGTGTGATGCCTCACGTGTGCTCTCAAGAACGGCACTACCGCACTCGCCGTGCGCTCCGGCGCATCGAGCATCGGCCAGTGTCCGCTCTCGTCGAAGACCACGACTCGCGCCTGCGGCCACACCTCCTTCTGTCGCTCGGCGAACTCCACTGGGACGTACGGGTCGCGTCGTCCCCAGAGCACCAGCACTGGCCCCGTATATTGCCGGAGCGACGCGAGCATCGCGCGGCGCGTGTCTCGGTCGACGTTCGAACGGTAGAGACGGAGGACCGCGCGCCTGGTGCCTCGGTCGAAGTCGGTCAACATGCGCTGAACGTGATCACGGGGAACGCCGCCAGCGCGAGCGCGAGACAACAAGGCTCGGCGCACCGGCGCGGTGGCGACCAGCGCGTTGAAGAGCTCGCCGAGCAGGGGCAGGCGCCAGATGCGCGCATAACGGTGCCATCGATACCCCCTCAGCACACCGATGTCGATCAGTGTGAGGCTAGCGAGCGAAGACAGGTTGTTCGCCGCCCAGGCCAATCCCCACGCGCCGCCGAAGTCGTGCGCGACAAGGTGTACTCGCGTGAGCCCAAGCGCCTGCACGAGGCGCTGAATGTGCCTGGCGTAGCCGGTCACACTGTAGGGAAACGACGGGGGTTTGTCGGCGCGCCCGAACCCCGGCATGTCGATCGCAACCGCGCGCCCGATCTGGCCGGCCTGCCTAACGAGTTGCTCCCAGTCGGCCGAGGAGCCCGGATTCCCATGGACGAACAACACCGCCTCGTTTTCCGCGGCCGGTCCGCTCTCCAGGATCGGCGACCGGATGTTGTCGACGGTGATCTCCCGCCGCCGGACGCTCAATCGAGGAGCGTGAAGAATTGACGAAGAATCCGCTCGGTGAGCCCCCAGATGGTGTGCGGACCATGCTGGAGCGATTGCACGCGCCGCGGCCCACCGTGCAGGAAGAGCTCGATCTCGCGCGCGACACCAGGCGCACGCAACGCGTCCACCGGCACCCAGAACGCCTCCGCTACCTCCGGACTGGCCACCAGATGCGCGTCGCCGCCTAACGAGAAGACGAACGGGCTGATGATGATGGGAGGAAGCACCGGTGTGCGAGGCGCGAGATCGTCCAGCTCTCCGAGCGCGTGCCCGTGGATCGAGAGATCGATCCCCGTTTCCTCGCGCGTCTCGCGGACGGCGGTATCACGCAGCGTCGTGTCGAGCGACTCCTGTCGTCCGCCCGGAAGCGCCACGTGGCCGCTCCACGGATCACCCTCGTACGTCGCGCGCTTGATGAGCAGCATCTCCAGCTCGTCGCTCTCGCTCGACCGAAGGATGAGCGCAACGGCGGCTCGTCGCTCTCCTTCGGCAAGGCTCACCTTCTGCGCCGGCCGCGTCGCCAGCGCACTCTCGATCCGCTGGATTCGCCGAGCCGCGCGGCCATGCATGCTCACGCTGCGCCGCGGTCCACTAGTCTTCGACTTCGCCTCCGGCATTCACCCACCCGCGGATCCCACCGGCGAGCGACGACACACGGTCGTAGCCGAGCTCTTGGAGCGTGTCGGCGGCGACGGCAGAGCGATTACCGCTGCTGCAATAGATCACGACGTCTTTGTCGCGTGGAATCTCGCCGGCGGCACGCTGGCTGACGTTGCCTAACGGGACGTGAAGCGCGCCCGGAATTCGAAAGAGATTCCACTCGTTGAGCTCTCGCACGTCCACCCACACGACGCTGGAATCCGTCTTCCGCCGCTTTATGGCATCGGCCGCCATCACCTCGGTGATGCGCGCCTTCGCCTGACGCACGCGCTCCTCGAAGCTCACGTCCATCACGTTCTCTCCTTCATCCGTTCGGGTTGCGCATGTCGCGCCAGCGTCGGAGCCAAGGCGACGGTGCGCAGCGTCTTGGCATCGGCGTCGAGCTCGGCCATCGCACCGAGTGGAAAGGTCCATTGATCGTCGAGATGACCGATCGGCACGCCTGACAACACCGGTCCCTCGATCCACTCCGCCGCCTCGGCCATCACCGCATCGAGCGCGTCGTCGTCGTTGTCGTCTTCGTCGGGCCGCTCGGTGAAGCTGCCGAAGATGAGTCCGCGAACACGGCCGATGGCGCCGGACATCCGGAGCTGGTGCAACAGCCTGTCGATGCGGTAGACGCTTTCCTTCACATCCTCCAGGACGAGAATCGCATCGGTGGTGTCGAGAGCGTAGGGCGTGCCCACCAGCGCCGTGAGCACCGCCAGGTTTCCGCCGATCAAAGGACCGCGCGCGATTCCGCCGCGAAGCGTCTTCGCGTTAGGCGCGTGACCGCACGGTTCTCCTTCGCCCTGCACCGCGCGCGTGAGTGAGGCGCGCGTGAATGGCGTGAGGTCGCTTCTTGCTGTCGGCGCGTGATACGTGACTAGCCGGCATCGCGCGCGCACCGCCGCGTGAAGCGAGCTGACGTCGGAGTAGCCGAGGAGCGCTTTGGGGTGACGGGACAGCGCGTCGTAGTCCAGCCGATCGAGCAGGCGCATCGCGCCGTAGCCGCCGCGCACGCACCAGACGCCGTCGATGTGCGCATCCCGGAACGCGCGATTGAGATCGTCAGCACGCTCGGCGTCGCTGCCGGCGAGATAGCGGCGTCTGGCGAGAACGTGTTTGCTAGGCACCGGCTCCCACCCGAGTGAGCGCGCGTTTTCGATGGCACGCTCGAGCTCTGATGAATCTCGGAGAGGGCCAGCGGGTGCGACGAGCGCAACGCGCGCTCCGCTGGTGAGCGGCGCGGGATGTCGGATCGTTTCGGAGGAAGGTGCGGGCACGGAAGCGCAACGTAGAGACGCGATGATGCGCGGTCAATCCTGTGATCTAGCGCACAATGGCATGCGCGTTGCCCTCTTGAAAACGCTCCGCGCGGCACAGTGGGCGGCGGAGACGCTTCATCAGAAGCACACTGTTTATACTCGGAGGAGCGCACAATGGCAGACAAGAACCGCAATCAGGATCAGTTCGGCGGCGACCGCAACGCGGACGAGCTGAGCCAGGGCGCGGGTGCCGGCGGCGGCCGCGGTCAGGGAGCAGGTGGCACGGGCGGCACTGGTGGAAGCTCGGGCGGATCGGGTGGTCTGGGCGGCTCGCAGGGCGGTGGTCGCTCGGGATCGACTGGTGGCCGTTCCGGACAAGGTGGAATGAGCGACGAAGAGCTGGATGAGACCGAGCAGGGTGGTCTCGGCGGCAGCGGTGGACAGCGCGGTGGCGGTGGTGGCGGTGGTGGTGGCGGCGGCTCGCAGGGCGGTGGTGGTGGACAGCGTGGTGGTGGCCAGGGTGGCTCGGGCGGCGGCATGGGCGGCGGCCAGGGTGGCTCGGGTGGTGGACAGGGCGGACAGCGCGGCGGTGGATCGGGTGGTGGTTCGGGTGGCGGCCAGGGCGGCGGCCAGGGCGGCGGCCAGGGCGGACAGCGTGGTGGTTCGCAGGGCGGCGGTGGCCAGACCGGCGGCAATCGCTGACGTCTTGCTGTAGCGGCGGCAGGCGCATTTGCGCCTGCCTTTTTCGTCTCGCAATGGGAGACACGGGGCCATAGGTTAGCCCCGTGTCTCCCACATCGCGCGTACTCCTTGGCCTTTTACTCGGCCTCGGAATTGGCGTCGGCATTTCCATGTCGGCGTCGCCGACGCTCATGTCCATCGCGTCAGGCATCGCTCCCATAGGAACCCTATGGATCAACGCGATTCGCATGACGGTGATTCCGCTGGTGGTAGCGAGCCTCATCGTCGGCGTCGCGTCGTCGAGCGATGGCCGTTCGATCGGATCGATCGGATGGCGGGCGTTGGTGATCTTCGTCGGCGTGCTCGTGATCGCCATCGTGTTTGCGCTTGCGGTCGGCTCAGTGGCGTTCGACGGTTTGCGGGTGAGCGCCGACGTGAGCGCCAGCCTTCGCGCGAGTGGCGAAACGATGGCGGCCGAGATGGCCGAGCGTGCCGGGACAGCGCCGAGCTTCGTGGGATGGTTGATCGAGCTCGTGCCGGTGAATCCGATCAAAGCCGCGGCCGATGGCGCGATGTTGCCGCTCATCATGTTCACACTGGTCTTCGCCGTGGCACTCCTGCGGGTGCCTGACGAGCGCCGGCGTCCCGTCGTCGCCTTCTTTCAGGGAGTGTTCGACGCGATGTTGGTGCTGGTGCGGTGGGTGCTCGTGCTCGCGCCGCTCGGTGTGTTCGCCCTGGCGTTGTCGTTGGCCGCACGGCTCGGTCTGGCGGCGATCGGCGCACTTGGCTGGTACATCGTGACCGTGTCGCTCGCGTCGGTTGTGTTCATGGCGTTGGTGCTGTACCCGATGGCGGTCGTGTTAGGCGGCGTGCCGCTGCCGCGATTCGCTCGCGCGATACTGCCGGCGCAGGCCGTGGCGTTCAGCGCTCGGTCGTCGCTGGCATCGCTCCCGGCCATGATGGAAGGCTCGGCCACCCGCCTGCATCAGCCGAAGGAGGTGACGAGCTTCTTCTTGCCTTTGGCCGCGACAGTTTTTCGCGCCGGTGCCGGGATCGGGCTGCCGATCGGCGTGATGTTCGTCGCGCGGCTCTATGGTGTGGAGCTTTCGCCGTCGCAGCTGCTCACCATCGCGCTTACCGTCATCGTGACGAGCTTCAGCGTGCCGGGAATTCCCGGGGGATCGATCATCGCCGTGATGCCGGTGATGATGGCGACCGGGATCCCCCTTGCTGGGGCGGGCATTCTCATGGGCGCCGACACTATTCCCGACATGTTCCGCACGACGACCAACGTCACCGGCCACATGGCCGCGTCCACCGTCGTGTCGCGGGGGAAGGTGACAATGGTGGAGGAGCCTGCGTCGGCGACGGCGGCGTGAGCGCGTGGTGGCTGGCCGCGCTCCCTTGGATTCTCTTCCCGATCGTCGTTCTCTGGCGCGCAACGCATTCCCGGACGCTGGACGAGGTGCCTGACGAGTCACCGGCCGATGCGCCGCTGGTGTCGGTAGTCGTCCCCGCACGGAACGAGGCGCGCAACATCGAAGCGTGCGTGCGCTCGATCCTGTCCACGAC
>DATFBY010000077.1:0-5388 GCA_035253585.1 Gemmatimonadaceae bacterium
CCGACTATCACTCGACCGACGCTCGGCCGTTTTCCTCGGCTGACGGCAACGCTCCTCGTGAGGTCGCCGGGGACGCCGATCAACAGCCCGTTGCTCTTCAGGACGGTGATGGTGTCGCCGCGCACCTCGGCGAGTCGTCCAGTGACTTTGGTGCCGTCGCGCAACGAGACTCGCACCTTCGCGTTCGGGGGTATGGTCGTCTGCGCGCGGGCAATCGGCCCAGGGATGAGCAGTGCCGTCACCAGCGCGAAACGTGCGAAGCGCATTGTGTCCTCCGTTCAGAAAGCGAACGAGATGCCGAGTCGCGCTTGTCGGACGTCTCCGCCGAGGCCGAAGCGGACTGGCGGCGCATGCTTCTCCATAATGCCCATCCACAAGACCCCCGTCTCTGTCGTTTAGCCACTGCTCCGGTGGGGAATGCGAAATGAGGACTACGTAGCTTGTCGTATGTCGGCCTCCTGCACGGAATGCAATCATACTCTCGGCGATAGCCGAGGGCCTCGTGCGTCCTGCTCAAATTGTTCGCCTCATCTCGCTGCTCGCGGTCACCGTCAGCACCGCCTCCGCCCAGGAGCTGACACCCGGCGCGCGCGTCCGAGTCTCGGCTCCCGACTTCGGAATCGACAAGCGAAAGGGAACGCTCGTGCGCATGACGCGCGACAGCGTCACGATCGACCTCTCAGGCCGACGACCGATTGTGACGCTTCCCATTCGCGGAATCGTCTGTCTCGACGTGTCGAGAGGCAAACATACGGCCGTTGGATTTGTGAATGGCGCGTTCATCGGAGTGCTCGCCGGCGGTCTTACGGGTGCGTGGCTTTCGCAGCAGGGGGACTGCGGCCACATGTGTGGACTGGCCGGCATGTTCGGCCTAGCGGCTGGCGGAGCGATAGACCTGGTTTTCGGCGGAGCGATCGGCGTCCGGACCGCGCCCGATCGCTGGGAGGAAGTGTCGCTCCACCGACAAGCGCGCGAGCTCGGACTGCTCGATGCCACTCACACCACGAAACTGGGATTCAGGATCGCGTTTTGACTCCTGAGGTCCCAGCGGCGAAACAGAAGTTCTATATCCACGGAACGGCTACGTAAGATGGCGTATGTCGGCGAGACCGTGACGAACCGATCGTAGAGCCGGAGAGGGGGCTCAAGACCGTCTTCGTCACGCCTACCGTGGGGAGGTGAGAATGCGAACGACACTCGCTGTCGTGGGGTCGATCACCATGCTAACGAGCTGTATCAGCTACTACCCCGTACGACCGGGCGAACAGCCCGACCCGACGTCGACGGTCACCGTGACGTTCGCGTCGCCTCGCGACCTCGAGGCCACGTACGACACGGTGGTGTACGCCCTTCCCGCCGTCGAGAAGGTCCATGCAGAGATGCAGCACGCGATCGGCGACACGCTCCTGCTCCGCGTGTTGCGGATCGAATCGAGCCAACGGCAGCCGGAGCTTCCGGCCGGCGCCCGCCTGGCGGTGGCTCCCGACGCATCCACCAGCATCGCCATGCGCGGTACATCGCCCGGAAAGACGGTCGGACTTCTGGGCTTGACCCTCGCGGGAGTGATCGCGGTCGCGTTGATCGCGTTTGCCGCCGACCCGGGGTACTGAGCGACGCCAACCGTGGACCCTTCGGTACTACTCCGGCGGCGGTCCGTGCATCTCGATCCGCACTCCTCCTTCACCCTGCTGACCGCGCGGACCGAGGAGCGGATTCTTCACGTTCGGGGGTAGCTTCGCCCACTGCTCGGCGGTGAGAATCGCCTCGAGATCCTTTGCGGCCTGCTCCGCCATGCGGCGCGCCGCCTGAACGTTGTCGCGCATGCGAAACATCGTCGTCTGCGGGTCGGGGTTCGCGCCGACGCTGCCCAACACCTCGGCGATCTTGGCGACGGCTGAATCCGCGCGTACCTGAAGCGAGTCGCCCTTCGCCTTGAGCGACGCTTGCTGCTCGGCGGTCAATCCGAGCGCCAGTGAATCGTTGAGCTCGATCGTTCGACGGAAGGGATTCGGGATCGTCCGCTGCATGCGCTGTCGCAGCTCGGCGGCATTCATCTGCCGTCCGCCAGGCCCACGTGTCATCGCGCGAATCTGCTCGCGTGCCGGATCGGAGCCTAACGCCGCGCGCACCTGAATCGCGAGCTGGAAGGGCGACCGGAACGCGCTCCGCGACCCCTGCGCGGCGCCGAAGCGCTCGTTGATCTCGTAGATGAATCGCTGACCCACCTGATCGAAACCGCGCACGTACATGAGCGTGCGATCGGGGAAGCTTGGCTGCCCCCACCCGCGCAGATCGTCGTGCAGCAGCTGATCGAGCCCGGCGAGCGCGTTGAGCGCCAGCACCGAGAAGGTGACGCGGCGATTGAGTCCCCAGCGATTGGGCCGAGCGTTGAGCTGGAAGTCGAGCGAGGAGCTCCATGGCGACGAGCAGGAGTTGCGCGCCGCGATGGTGCCAATCTGCGATGAGAGACACTCGCGCGCACGCTCGGGAGCGGTCCCGAGCAGGCGCATCATCCCGTGGACGACGGCGGTGTCATACACGCTCTGCACGCTGAATGGCCTATAGATGAAAGCGCGATCGTTGCGCGCGCCGTCGCCGTTGACATCGCCCCCGACCATCGGCGTGAACCGCGCACCCGAGCTGGCGCGGAAGATGGCCGAGATCTCGAGGCCGGGGTTGAACGGCCACATGATCGTGCCGGTGATCGAATGCCGCCGCTCCTGGTCGCTGCGTCCCCAGTCGGCGATGCGTGGATCACCAGCGACGGACGAGCCGCCGAAGCCCTGGCCGCCACCAAGAACCTGATCGCGTGAGCGCGTGAAGGTGTACGACGTGTTGAGCATGATCAGCCGGCGCGTAAAGAATCCGTTGACGCCGAGCGTGAGCTGCCGGGTGTCGTTCCTGAGGCGCGAGGTGAGCTCGTTGACGAAACCGAAGCGAGCATCCACGCGCGAGTCGGTCAATGGTACGGCGCCGGTCTGGGAGTTGATGGAGGCGGCCTGGACGAACACGGGGCGATAGGCTTCGTTCGTCAAACGAAATGCGGGTGCCGCGCGCAGGTTGAGGTCAGTCGTACCCGTTTGACTGACGCCACGCGCATACGAGGCGTCGAGCGAGATGTTGACGCGCTGGTCGAGCAGCCGTCGGCTGACGCCGAGCGACGCTCGCCACGCGCGCGGAGCCTCGAAGTCCGAATCGAAGAGCGTGACGTTCGGGACGGGAGTGAGAATCGGTGTGCCGAGGCTGGGCGCGAGCGTGCATCGCGTCGGAATGGTCGATGGATCGGCAAGGTAGGCATCCCAGTCGGGGATGGGCACGCCACCACCGATGCAGGTCAGCTGTGACTGGCCATTCGAAAGACCGGTCGCCTCACGAGCGAGGCCGAAAAGATGCGATGGTGCGCGCCCGCGGAACTCACCGATGCCACCGCGGATCGTAAAGCTCGCCGGCCGGAAGCGGCCTCCCTGGCGATTCTCGATGAGCCCCGGCATCCACGTGAAGCCAATGCGTGGGCTGACGTGAACTTCCGATGGGAAGCGATCGGTCCGCCGTCCGAAGGCGGTGTCGACGCTTGCGTTATAGGCGGCCTCCTCGGGATAACGTGACGCCTCGAGACGGACGCCATAGGTGAGCTGAAGGCGCGAGCTCTTGCGCCAGGCGTCGCCGAGGTAGAGCGCGGCATTCTGGGATGTCGATTTGCGTTCGCCGGCGCTGAGCGTCCGCGTGAACTGCGTGGGCCGATTGGCCTCGAAGTCCTCGAGTGAGTTGTAGGTGAACGTGCCGTACCGATTCGGGATGACGCCGACGGTCGATCGCTCCTGGTTGAAGAGGCCACCGAGCTTCACGCGATGGGCACCGTCGGGCGAGATCCAGGAGACTTCGTTCGAGATCTCGCGCAGCGACGTGCGCGTGACCTGCGGCAGCGATGGGTTTCCGCCGAATTGCAGCGTCGTGATGCCGCCGGTGATCGTATCGCGCGTGATCACTCGGCCATCGGGAATCGTGATGTACGGGTCGGCGTCGCGCCGATCGACCGACTGGTACGCACGCAGCTCATTTATGAAAGAGCCGAGCTGCGAGGTGAGGGTGAGCATGCCGCCGCCGCCGGTGTTGTCCCCTTCCCCGCCGTTGTTAGGCACGGCAAGCGGCCCGATGCGCGTGGCTTCCTGTGCCGACCAGCGGTAGTCGCCGCGCGCCATGAGCGTGTGCGACTCGTTGAGCCGGTAGTCGGCGCGGACGAGACTGGAGGCGTGGTCGACGAGCGCGTCGCGCGGGATGCCGGGGAGCGTCGCCGGAATCCCGTAGCCATTCATGGCGCCGAGGAAGCGGTCGACGAGCGCGGGATCGGTGCCTAACCGCTGGAGGGTGACGGAGTCGGCGGAGAGGAGCGACATGAGGTCGGTCGTTCGGCGCGAGACGGTGAACGCGCCGAAGGCGAACGCCTTGTCCTTGACGATCGGCAGCCCGAAGCCGCCGGAGAGCTGGTTCTGTCGGTATTTGCCGAAGGACGCGTCCTCGTCGACGAATTCGAGCGAGGGATCGCGGAACGAGTAGTTGAAGACGCCCTGTTTCATGTTGGTGCCGCCGCGCGTGGTCGAGGCGATCATGCCGCCGGTGAACTGTCCGCGGCCGACGTCGTAGGTGCTGGTGATGACGCGCGTGTTGCGCAGCGCTTCCTGCGGGACCTCGCTTCTGCCGAAGGAAAGCCCGTCGAGGGTGATGCTGTTCTGGTCGGATGGCTGCCCGGCGACGGAGAACGCGGCGGCTGTGGAGTCGGTGCCGGCGATGCCGACGACGCCGGGCGCGAGTGTGGCGAGGTCGGTGAGGTTGCCGGCGTCGACGGGCATGCGTGTCGTCTGCCCTGACGGGAGCAAACGCTCGGTGTTGCCGGCTTCGGGTCTTGGGAGTTGTTGAGGTCTTTGTTGTCCTCTGACCACGACTGGTGCGAGCTCGTGGGCCTGGGCTCGGCTCATCTGCACGTTGGCGACGAGGCGGTCTTCGTCGGCCTGGCGCTGGATGGTGGTTTGGAAGGGCGCCATGCCGAGGTAGGTGACGCGCAGGGTGTAATTGCCGCCGCCGTCGGGGAAGACGATGGCGTACTGACCCTTGTCGTTCGTGAGGCGGTTTCTGGTGATGCCAGACTCGGCCGAGGTGACTTCGACGCGGGCGTTCTCGAGGGGGAGAGAGTCGGGCCCGGTAACGCGGCCGAGGATGATGTCGGTGGTGGAGCCGACCTGGGCGCGCGCGCTTCCCGCGCCGCCGAGGGCTGAGAGGGTGAGCAATAGCCCCAAAACCATCGGGCGCGTAAGACAACGAGCGTCGGACATGCTTGGAGGGGACGAGAGTGTGCGGGTCCGAAGGGAGCGGCGCAGGGAGCGCCCACCACTT
>DATFBY010000078.1:0-19867 GCA_035253585.1 Gemmatimonadaceae bacterium
GCGATCTCGCGCGCCAGGTTCGCGTCGATGCGAGATCCGACCGGACGCTGCATTCGCGCGAGCGCATCACGGACGCGGGCAGGCTCGACGACGGTCACGGCATTGGACTGACCGAGATCGGTTCGCAGCGCTTCCCCCAGAACGGCGCCGAGCACGCTGTCACCCGGACTTCGGAACTCGGCCACGAGAATCGGATCGCGCTCGCGCAGTCCGCCCTTGGCCAGTAGCGATGCGCTCGGGCCGATCCCCATCGAGCGAAGGATCAGGTGGGCGACGACGACGACGCCAAAAGCGAGGATGACCGCGACACCACCCGCGGCAACGCGCCGCCACGTGAGCCAGCGATGCGCTTCGGCGCTTCGGCTGTCGGCGCGCGCACGCACCGTCGGATGATGGACATAGGCGGCGACCGCGATCACCGGCAGTCCAAGCGCCATGAGGATCAGAGCGCCCGGAAGCACCCAGCGTGGCACACCGACGAACTCGGTGAGCGCCTGAGCGATGACGGCGACTGCCGCAACCGATGCCGTGTACCACGCGAGCGCTCGCGGTAGGCTGCTCTGCGGCCTCGCAAACGTCATGGTTGTGAGCGTACCGCTGCCCGGCGTCATGATCGACTCGAGGTCACGAACGACCTCCGTCGCGTTCTGTGGCCGATCTTCGGGACGCTTTGACAAACAGCGCATCACGAGCGCATCGAGATCGGGCTGCACATCGGGCCGCGCGTTACCGATCGGTGCCGGCTTCTCGGTGAGATGGCCAGCCAGGGTCTCTTGCGGCGTCCGTCCGCCGAAGGGTGTCTTCCCGGTGAGCAGCTCGTAGGCCAGGATGCCTAACGAGTAAATGTCGGCGCGGTGATCGCTGGTCGGGTCGGCGGCGGCCTGCTCGGGCGCCATGTATGCCGGCGTCCCCATCGTCGTCCCGATCATGGTGAGCTCGGCACCGCCGCTTCCGGCGCTCTTTGCCGCGCTCAGCGCCTTGGCGACACCGAAGTCGGTGACCAGCGCGTGCGACCCCGCCATCAGCACATTGTCAGGCTTGATGTCGCGGTGGATGATGCCGCGATCGTGCGCGTAGGCGAGGGCGTCGGCAACGTGCCGCATGATTCGCACGACGTCGGCGATCGGCAGTCGGCCGTCACGCTTGAGGCGCGTGCGAAGCGACTCACCATCGACCAGCGGCATGGTGAAGTAGGGAAGTCCGTCGGCCATTCCCGCAGCGTGCACGGGCACGATGTGCGGATGCTGAAGCTGCGCGGCGAGCTGGATTTCGCGGCGGAAGCGCTCGAGGTTGACGCCGGCAGCGAGCTCCGGCGGCAAAACCTTCACGACGACGCGGCGGCCGAGCGCCTCTTCGACGCCGACGAACACGCGCGACATTCCACCGCCGCCGAGCTCACGCTCGAGGGTGTAGGCTCCTGTCAGATGCGACTGTAGGCGTTCCCGCAGCTCCGTCACGCCAGCCGGCTCTCCGTTCAATGGCGAGGGGAAAGGCCACGAAAAGATAACTCGAACGACGTCGGTCGGCCGAAGTTGCCACGAGCACCGACCTCCCACATCCATACGCGCTTACGCGCTCAGAGGTTGCCGGCGTGCCACGGGCCGCATGCCCGCTGAAACAGAACTCCTCCAAACGTCGTACAGGGGGCATACGACGCAGTCCGCCCAAGCCCTCCAGCCCCCTCCCCCATGGATGCGCTTCGCGATCTCCGCCATGGCGCTCGCTCGCTCCGGAAGAGTCCCGGTCTCGTTCTCGTCGCAGTCCTCGCGCTCGCCATCGGCATCGGACTCACCACGACGATGTTCAGCATCGTCTACGGCGTCCTGATCAAAGGACTGCCGTTCGAGGGGGCGGATCGCGTGGTGATCATCCAGCGCAATAATCCAGAGCGGGACATCGACCGCGCCGGGTTGCCGATCCACGACGTGGTCGACTTCCGCGAGCAGCAGCGGAGCTTCGAGGAGCTCGCTGCCTACTACAGCGGCACGGTAAACGTGAGTGGAAGCGAGCGCGCCGAGCGCTATGACGGTGCGTTCGTGAGCAGCAATCTCTTTCGTACGCTGAACGTGCGACCGCTCCTGGGCCGCGATTTCCGGGATGGAGAAGATGGACCGGGAGCTGAGCGTGTTGCGATCATCGGCTACGACATGTGGCAGACGAGGTTCGGTGGCGCGCGCGACGTGATAGGCGCGCCGATTCGCGCGAACGGGCGGCCGTACACCGTCATTGGCGTCATGCCGGATGGATTTCTCTTCCCGCAGAACGAGCAGATCTGGCTGCCGCTCATGCTGAATCCGCTCGAGCTCGAGCGCGGCGAGGGCTCCTGGCTCAGAGTTGCCGCGCGGCTGAAGCCCGGTGTGTCGATGGACCAGGCCAACGTCGAGCTCGCCGCGATCTCGCGTCGCCTGGCCGCCGACCATGAGAAAACCAACAAAGGATTCACGGCGTTCGTGGTACCGTTCGTGGACGGCGACATCGGTCCCCAACCGCGTCAGCTGCTCCTGACGATGTTGGGAGCGGTTTTTCTCGTGCTGCTCATCGCTTGCGCCAACGTGGCGAATCTGCTCATCGATCGGGCAACGCATCGCACGAAGGAAGTCGGCATCCGCACCGCGTTAGGCGCGTCGCGCTGGTCGATCGTCAGGCAATTCCTGGCCGAGTCGCTGATCCTCTCGCTGGTCGGCGCGCTCCTCGGCGTGGCGATCGCGTACGGGGGGATCGCCGCGTTCAACCGCGCGATCGTGAACGCCGAACCACCTTTTTACATCGACATCGGCCTCTTTCCGCCGGTGCTGGCGTTCGCTGCCATCACCGCATTCGTCGCCAGTCTGGTGGCGGGTGCGATTCCTGCCTGGCAGGCGTCGCGGACCGATATCAGCGAAGTCCTGAAGGACGAATCGCGCGGCGCATCGAGCTTGCGCATCGGGCGGCTGAGCCGGGCGCTGGTGGTGTTCGAGATCGCGCTCTCGTGCGGTCTGCTGGTTGCAGCCGGCCTCATGATCAAGAGCGTGACCAAGCTTCGGACGATAGAGTTCGGCATCCGGACCGACAACATCTTCACCGCGCGGCTCGGCTTCCCCGCGGGCTACTCCGACACGACGGCGCAGCGCCGCTTCTTCGAGTCGTTGCAGCAACGGCTCTCGGAGCTGCCGGGTGTCGAGGCGGCATCGCTCACCTCGGGACTTCCGGCCATAAACCTCGACGGGACCAACTTCGCCGTCGAAGGTCAGACGTACGCCAGAGACAACGATTATCCGGAGACACGCACCATCAACGTGTCGCCGGAATTCTTCGAGACCTTCGAGCTCCCGGTGCGCGAAGGCCGCGGCATCGAGGCGCGCGATCGCGCGGAGAGTCAGCCCGTCGTCGTCGTCAACCAGGAATTCGTCAAGCAGCACTTCAAGGGCGAGAGCCCACTCGGGCGGCGCATCCGGTTCGGCACGGCGGAGAGCAAGCAGCCCTGGATGACGATCGTCGGCGTCGTGCCTAACACGCACTCCGGCGACAACGAGGAGCCACGGCCGCCCATCGCGTATGCATCGCTGTCGCAGAACCACTCGAACTTCGTGAGCATCGCGGTTCGGCCGTCGCGTGGCGACGCGATGTCCTTCGCGCCGGCAGTGCGGCAAGCAGTTGCATCGCTCGATCAGGACATCCCGCTGTACTGGGTCTACTCGATGAAAGAGGCGGTGAGCCGGCCGCAGTGGTTCTATCGCGTGTTCGGGACGATGTTCATGATCTTCGGCGCGATCGCGCTCTTCCTGGCCGGGATCGGACTCTATGCGGTGATGGCCTTCTCCGTGTCGCGACGCACGCGCGAGCTCGGGATCCGCATGGCGCTCGGCGCGCAAGGACGGGATGTCGTTCGCCTCGTCATGCGACAGGGAGCCTGGCAGCTTGGCATCGGCATGGTGGTTGGCCTGCTGATGGCCGTGGGCGTCTCACAGCTTCTCACGATCGTTCTCTTCGAGACGCCGCCGCGCGATGTGACCGTGTTCGCGTCGGTGGTCGTAGTGCTGATCCTCGCCGGCTTCGCCGCGTGCTTCATCCCCGCTCGACGGGCGACGGCGGTGGATCCGCTGGAGGCGTTGAGGCAGGAGTAGCGGGAAGAGGGAAGCGGGAAGCGGAAGCGGGAAGCGGGAAGCGCAGGCGGAGACGGTACTCATCCGGTGTGCACTCGCTTCCCGCTTCCCGCTTCCCGCTTCCCGCTTCCCTCTTCCAGGCCTTACCGACTCAAATCACTGAACGCATCACACTGATTCGGATCGCCCGTCGACAATCCTCGTCTGAACCAGCTCGCCCGCTGCTCGGCGGAGCCGTGCGTGAAGGCGTCGACGTTCACGCGACCGGTGGTCTGCTGCTGTATACGATCGTCGCCGACTGCGGCTGCGGCCCCAAGTCCCTCTTCGACATCGCCGCGCTCCAGGATCTCGCGCTGGGCGGTGGAGTGTCCCCAGACGCCCGCGTAGCAATCGGCTTGGAGCTCCTGCCGTACCGATAGCTCGTTCGCGATCCGCGGATTCTGCTGTTGCGCCTGACGAACGCGCTCCGATATACCCAACTGCGTTTGCACATGGTGCCCGATCTCGTGCGCCAGGACGTATGCCTGCGCGAAATCACCGGGCGCGCCGAAACGAGTGCGGAGCTCGTCGAAGAAGCCAAGGTCGACGTACACTTTTTCGTCCAGCGGACAGTAGAAGGGCCCCATCGCCGACTGGCCGACACCGCACGCCGATTGGACGCCGTTGCGGAAGAGGACGAGCTTGGCCTCGCGATACTGCTCGCCGGCCTGCGCGAACTTCTGCTGCCACGTGCGCTGCGCATCGTCGAGCACGAACGACACGAACTGAACGGCCGGCTCTTCGCGCGCCGAATCCTCAGGCGCCAGCGCGCCGCCGACGGCCGTTGGCCCGTCGCTGATCTGAGCGTCGCCAAGAAAATCCTGTCCGAAGATCAGACCAAGCACGAGCAGGATGACCGTGCCGCCGATTCCGAGCGGGGCGCCCAAGCCGCCTCCGCGCCGATCTTCAAGATTTCGACTGCGTCCCCCGGGACTCCAGCGCATATTGAGCCTCCTGATGCGGACCAGCAGAGCAAGAAATCGACCGTCCCGTTCTACTTCACCCGCTCGAACCTGAGACCTTTCACCCGTCCGATCCCTAGCGTGAAAGTCGAGTCCGGCTTCTCGAAGCGGAGGACGACGGATCCGCTCTGAGAGGTGAATTCGTTCCGCACTGACGGGCGGAGCCGAGTTGGCGGGCGATTGCGGCCGCGCAGCTCGAGGGCGCCGTCGACCACCGCCAGTGTGTAGAGCGCCTGAAGCTCCTCGCTGAAATACGTGCCAGCCATGGCGCTCAGCTCGGCCGGCGTCGGCTGCGCGGCGTCGATCCCTTCGAACACCTCGGGTGTGCTTCCGTCCTCACGCCAGGTGAGCGTACGCGCCCGCGCGCGCGTGGCCGGCTGGATCGTCAGGCGGGCGCCGTCGTCCGACTCGCTGAACAGGAATTCGTTGTTGCCCACGAAGCGAAGCGCGTGCGGGCGCGACATGACGACGAAGGCGGTGTCGCCGGCGACCGATACGACGATCGTCTCCCCACTCTGCACGTTGCGATACAAGCCGGCCAGCTGCGTGAGCGGCGTACTCGGTCGCAGCGCGGAGCGAGTGGTCGGGCGCGCCGTTCGGTCCGCGCGCGCCGCTACGGTTGGCGCCGGGCCGAGCACATCGGCCAGATAGACATCGGCCACACGGCGCGCGAGAGCGCTCGGGTCGGACGAGCCGAGATTGCATAGCGTGGCGACCGAGAACCGCCGCGTCGGAAAGCGAATGAGCTCGGCACGGTATCCGCCCCAGGAGCCGCCGTGGCTGACGGCCTGTACGCCACGGTACTTGTCGACTCTGAGGCCGAGCGCGTAGGTGATCTCCTTGCCGCTCGTCAGGCGCGCGGCGCGCTGGAGCTCGGCGATCATGGCACTGTCGCCGACCATGGGGCGATAGAAGTTCGCGTCCCACCGCGCCAGCTCTCGAACCGTGGTCGAGACACCCCCGTCGCCCGTCTGAAGCCAGCGCGGCATGTCCGCGCGAAAGCCGCTGGTCGTGGGCGCCTCTTCATCGCGTGGTGAGTAGCCGATGGCGCGGTTGCGCACGATGCTGTCGTAGCTCGAGAGGTAGTGCGTGTTGGTCATCCCCAGCGGATCGAAGAGGCGCTGCCGCGCAAAATCGCGGAGCGACATCCCCGACGCACGCTTGACGATGACCGACAGCAAGAAGAACCCCGAGTTGCTGTAGAGGTACCGTGAGCCCGGAGTGAAGTTGAGCGCCTTCTGCCTAACGATGGCGGCCAGCGCGTCGTCGTCGGTGGTGACGTCATCGTACCGCGCGCCGCCCAGAGTCAGGAGCCCGATATAGTCTCGAACGCCGCTGGTGTGCGTGAGCAGATGTCGGATGCGGACGGTATCGCCGTAGTCAGGGAGCTCGGGGATATGGCGGCGGACGTCGTCGTTCAGCGAGAGCTTTCCGTCGCGCTCGAGGAGCATGATGCTCATCGCCGCGAACTGCTTGGCGGTGGAGCCGATGTCGAAGATCGTCTCGGGCGAGTTCGGGATGTCGTGCTCGAGATCGGCCATGCCGTAGCCGCGCTCGTAGATGATCGCGCCATCGCGCATCACCGCTACCGCGCATCCTGGTGACGTTCGGTTGTCGTATGGTGCGAAGATGGAGTCGACGCGTGCCTGAAGTGCCGCCGCCGGTGCGACCGTTTGTCCGATCGCGCGAATGGGTGCGAGCACTGTCGGGCCGAGCGCGATGAGCGTGGTCAACAGCCGAAAGCGCATTCCTACTCCTTTGAGCGCATAGAGGCGACGCCGGGAACCGGATTCGTGCACGCACCCTTATAGCAGGCACGTCTATCGTGTGCGTCGATCAAATCACGTTGGAGCATCCATGGCTACCATGTCCAGTCCGGTTCCGCGAACAGTCGACCTGGCCTCGTTTCTCGATCGTGGCGGCGGCGTCATCCTTCGCTACGGACTCGTCGGCTTCATTCTATTTTTTGGCGCCTTCAAGTTCACGGCGGCGGAAGCCGAGGCGATCCGTCCACTGGTCGCCAACAGTCCGTTCCTCGGCTGGCTGTATGCGGTTACCGACGTTCGGGGCGCATCGCGCCTGATAGGAGCGGCGGAGATCGTCATCGCGCTGCTCATTGCATCGCGGCCATTTGCGCCGCGGCTCTCAGCGCTCGGTAGCGCCGGCGCGATCGCCATGTTCCTGACGACGCTCAGCTTCCTCGTGACGACACCGGATACCTGGGCAGTGGTCGAGGGCTTTGCGGTGCCCGGAGCGATGGGCGCATTCATCGTGAAGGATGTCTTCTTGTTAGGCGCGGCGATGTGGACGGCGGGCGAGGCATTGCGATCCTCGCGCGGTCACACCTTCTCGTAGGCGCAGCCGCGCTCCTGCGCGAGGCCGAGGAACATGGTGTGGGCGGGGATCAACTTCACACCGGGATTGAGCCCAGCCACCAGCTCCTCACGCACCTTCGTGCGGTCGAGCGACAGCTCCGAGGAGAAGATGTCCACGATCCGATTGAGCGCGTTGTTGCACTGCCAGAAGATCGCGCCTCGGGTCTGGAGCGGACGGACGCCGACGACCTTGCCGGCGGGAGCCGGCGCCCGATCCATGAAGATGTTTCGCGTCGCGAACGTCTTGGTCTCGGGGTCCATCACGTTCCAGCGGCGTCCCAGCTCGTACTTCGCCCACACCGCGTCAACGGCGTTGATCGGATAGGCCGATCGCGCGATACCGATCACCGCGTTTACCTTCGGATGCCTGACGCCCAGCACTTCTTCGAACGCGTCGTAGTAGTTGGTGACGATGAGCAGCGCGCCATCGATCGTGCTGACGTCGAACACCTGCTTGTGCTTCCCCTTGAGGCCGTCGAGCCAGGAGAGATCCCACGGTCCGTCGCTGACCGGCTCCTCAGCGGCGACGTTCGTTGGAATGGAGAGCTTGGCCAACGACATGGCGGCCAGTGAGGCGAGAAAGGAGCGACGTGCGGGCATTCGTGGTACCGGTTGACGTGGAGGCTGGAGATTAGCTGCTGGCATCAAGGCGTCAAGCCGTACTCGAAGAGAAAGAGAGACGGTCGAGGGAGAAGTCAGATCGCACATCAGCAATGTCGATCTGCCTGCACCCTCGGTCACTCCACATCACTCACCTTCACATCCTCATCCACCACCACCGTCGGCGCCGTTTCCGTCTCCACGCCCGGCGTCTCGACCTTCTCCGCCGTGACGCCCTCGTCTGCGCGCTTCTCGCCGGCGATCTCGGGGATCCGGTCGCCTGGAATCCAGCCGTGCGCCGCAGCGTGGCGCGCGAGGGCGAGCGTGTCGTCGGCCAGCACCAGCGTCGAGCCCGCCGCGCGGACTTCGGTTGCCAGAGCGCGTATCGCTTCCGAGCGCTCCGGCGCGTGACTCACGTTGCGGATGTAGACCGCCAACACACGCCCCTGATTTTCGTGCACCACCGAGCTATAGATCTCGGGATCTTCCTGCCCGCTGTCGCCTACCAGAATGAACGGGAGATCAGGGTACGTGGCGAAAATCTCGCGGATCCGAGCCGTCTTGTACTCTCGATTGCGAACCAGCGATGCACGCATGTCCCAATCGCGGAGCAGCAGCGGTCCCGGCGGAATCTCCTGCGCCTCGAGAAAGTCCGCGATCACGTCGTAAAGATTCCACGGACTGCTCGACACATAAAATATCGGATTGAATGCGGCGCTCGCGTCATGCAGCGCCCGATAAAACGCCGCCACGCCAGGGAAGGGAAGGCGCGTGCGAGCGTTTTCGAGCAACATGAGACGAGCGGCGCGAAGAAAGCTCGTGATCTCCGACTGCAGCACCGTGTCGTCCATGTCGCTCACCACGCCGAACTTCGCTGACTTCGGCGGGACGAGAACCTGCGTCACGCTGGTTGCCGGGGTGCCGTGTGGCGGGTCGAGTAGGTCGAGCTCGACGCTGTTCCATCCGTCGACGAGCGCCTGCCGCGGAGCGAGCCACGCGCTCACGAAGCCTTCGTCATCAGCGGTCAGGTCGAAGTACTCCGCGCCTGTGCGCGCGCGCACGCGAGCGAACGGAAGAGGATCGGCCTCGATCCGCTTGAGCGCGCTCAGCAGATTTCGCCACCGCGAGATCGCCGGATCGGCCGCCCCGATTCCCTCGTCCTCCAGTACGCGTCCGAGCACCAGAATGCGCTCACTGGTGCCGAAGGAGCGATAGCCGACGGCGTGAAAGAGGTCTTGTCGCCGCGCGCCACCGAGCGTGCCGGCGACCATAGAGATTCCCGCGCCTAACAATTCGGTCAATCGATGGAGCTCGCCCCGTCCGCGCCGTAAGGTCATGTCGTCAGGCGCGGACCCACCGATAGCGCGCGTTAGCGAGTTGGAAGAGCCCGTAGGCGATCAGCCCGGCGGCGATGATGCCGAGTATGGCCGCGCCGTACGGCTGCGATCCAAGGGTGAGAAGCGATTCGCGCACGCCGCCGGCTTCGCTCGGATCGAACTCCACGCCCGCACGGATGATGAGAACGCCGATGATCGCGAACACAACACCGCGCGCGGCGATCCCAAATCGCGCCAGCCGCTCGACCCACACTTCGATCGTCGGATTCGCGCCGCTCAGATCCAGCCGCTTGTTGACGTCCTTTCGCGCGGCGCGATACCACTGGTAGATGGCGTAGCCGGCGATCGAAGCCCCGACGGCAATCACGAGCCACTTTCCGAAAGGCGCCTGGAGACCACGTGCCGTCCAATCCGCGGCCGCCTCGCGATCGCGTCCGGCGGATCCATCGATGAGGCCGAGCGCCACGACGCCCAACGCACCGTACGCCAGCGCGCGCCCAGCCTGCCCGATACGAACCGCGATCCCTTTCGCGTCACTGCCTCGGACATCCGTGTCCTTCACGGCCGAGATCACCTGCCAGAGCGCATACCCAAGCAATCCGACACCGATGATCACCAGCGCGACGTCGCCGAACGCGCCGTCACCGATACGCCTGAGCGCTCCGCGTGAATCGGTCGTCGCCCCACCGCGGCCCATCGCGGCGCGTAGCGCCAGCATCCCGACCACCATGTAGACGATCCCTTTGGCGATGAACCCGAGGCGCGCCAGGCGCTCGATCCATTTGCGCGGCTCCGTCCCACCCGCGTCCGCGGCCGCCCACTTCCCGGCATCCTCGACCCTGATCTGCGCCACGCTCCGCCTCCGGTGCGATTGCGGACCTCCATATGAAAACTCCGCGCCAACGGCTCAGGAACGACGGTCGAGCACCTTCACGAACTTTGTGATCTCGGCCACATATCCAGCCCGCTCGTAGATCGACCGCGCACGCGAGTTGTCCCGAAACACGTTGAGCGTCACGAAGCGATGGCCGCGCGCGATCGACCACGCTTCCCCCGCCTCCAGGAGCGCACGTCCGACGCCGCGCCCTTCACCGCCACGATCGACGACCAGGTCGGACACGTGACCGTGCGCTTCGGCGGTGAAGAAGTCGCTTTCGGTGATCATGTGAACGAAGCCGAGCAGCTGTCCGGCTTCCTCTTCGGCCACCAACACGGTGGCGGAGTCGGTTGGAGTGTCGAGCGTGTCACCGATGTATCGCACGACGGCGGCGTTCATCACATCGAGCGGCCGCAGCGGCGGCGGCCCGAACTCGTGCAGTCGCGGCGCGCGCGACAGAATCCAGTCCCGATCGGCAGCGACTGCCTGACGAATGCGGAGCGCGGGCATCGTTAGGCAGCGGCTACGCGCCGCCGCGCTCGTCCTCGGGTACGCGGGGTGCACGGAGGCGGTCGATGGCGTCGGACACCGGGCTGGGGAGCAGGAGATTGTCGGCGATGGCGGCAATCTCTTCGGCGTCTTTCCAGGCTTGTTCCAGAAGCTCGAGCTCGCCCTGCATCGCCTGTCGCTCGGCGTCTTCGTTCATCGCCATCTCGAGCGCCAGCTGCTCGACCGGGCGAAGCCCGAGCGCGCCGACCGAATGATCGTTGAACACGACCGCCGATCGGCGCCGGTCTTCGTGGACTCGCTTGGCCCGAATCACGAACTTCGTCGGTCCACCAGCGTCGGCGATCAGATCGACCGCGCGGCGAATGTCGGCGGGTGGCGCTCCGCGCCGATTGATCCACGCCAGGAGCTGACTCCCCGACTGCACCGCGGCACTTCCCTGGAGATCATCCATCCCGCG
Source organism: Gemmatimonadaceae bacterium (assembly GCA_035253585.1). Taxonomy (GTDB): domain Bacteria; phylum Gemmatimonadota; class Gemmatimonadetes; order Gemmatimonadales; family Gemmatimonadaceae; genus DATFBY01. The sequence goes on from DATFBY010000078.1 coordinate 11,240, forward strand.
CTCATGCGCGACGTGCAGTCCCCAATCGAGAGAGCGCGGCCGCGTGAGGAGCTCCATCCGTCCGACGTGCTTGAGACGCACCGTTCGAGGCGCGCCACGCTTCACGCGAATGCGGCCCACGACACGCTCATACGAGAAGTACTCGTCGATCGTGTCGCACATGATCAGCAGTGGGACGGCAGCAATGGCCAATCCGGTCGCCGTCGCCACTGCCAGCGCGGCCGCTCCCACTCCGATGCTGGCGTTGGTCACGATGGAAGAGCCGGCACGGGCGGCGAGCCCGCGCACCCACCGTCGGCGGATCTGCCCACCGAACCGCCATGAGGCGAACTCTGGTGGGAGTGGTCGACCGACGCGGACCAGCTCCAGCCCACCCTCGATGCGGGCGAGACCGATGTTGTCGGTGTAGGCGCGGAGTGGCGATCCGCGGAAGCGTCGCTCGCACTCCTCGATCGCATCCCAGCGAGTGTCGAGCGGCGAGAGATTCCACCGTCCGCAACCGGGACACACCACCCACAAGCGTCCGCGCTCGCTGTCGAACGCCAGACGACGTCCCACCGGGAACGGGCCGATTACCTCGTTGGAGCCGAGGCGGCTATGGCAGTAGAGGCAGGTCGAATACATGCCGCGTGTGCTCCGAGCAGCGCTCCAAGACGACACAGGCGGCACAGCGGCCGCCCGGGGTCGACTCTTAACCTAGAGAGAGCACACGCGTCACGCTACGCGTCACTACTCCAACTATTCCTGTCGAAGCGCCACCAGCGGATCGATGTGCGCGGCGCGCCGGGCGGGGATGTAGTTCGCCGCGAACGTCGCCGCCGCCAGCACGCCGGTCACCGCCAGCAGCGTCGCAAGGTCATGGGGAGCCACGTCATAAAGGAGCCCGGCCATGACCCGGGTGACCGCCAGCGCGACGAGCAAGCCGAGGCCGAGTCCGATCGCAGCCGGCACCATCCCCTGCCGAACGACCATCCCCACCAGCTGCTTCGGCTCGGCTCCCAGCGCCAGACGCAGGCCGACCTCGCGTGTACGCTGCGCCACCAGATAGGCGGTGACGCCATAGACACCGACGACACCGAGCAGCAGCGCGACGGCGGCGAACGTGCCTAACAACGCCATGCTGAAGCGCCGCTGCGCAACCATGGCTGAAAGCAGCTGATCGACCGAGCTGATTTCGTAGAGCGGAAGATCGCGGTCGAGCGCGCGCACTTCACCGCGCACGACGGGCGCCATGGCCAACGGCGCGCCGCGCGTGCGGACGACGATGATCATCGAGCTGGGATTGTACTGTGCGACCGGGAGGAAGGTCTCGAAGCGGACCGGGCGCTCGAAACCGGTGCGGCGCATGTCGGCCACGGTGCCCACCACCGTCAGCCACGGTGCGTCGTCATCCTGACCACCGTACTTGAAGCGCTTGCCGATGGGATCCTCCCCCGGCCAGAAGCGCTTGGCAAACGCCTCGTTGACGATCGCCACTTGCGGCGCGCTGTCGCGGTCGGCCGGTGTGAAGGCGCGGCCCCGGGTGAGCGCGATACCCATCGTGCGGAAGTAGTCCGGACTCACGGCGTCGAATGGAATCTCGAGGCCGGCGTCATTGGGGGTAGGCGTACGATTTTCGATTGTGATGTTGGTCGAGTTAGGCAGCTCGGCCAGGAAGATGTCCGTGGTGGCCCCCGCGCTCTCGACGCCGGGCAGCTGACCGATTCGATCGAGGAGGTTGTTGAAGAATGCAGCGCGCGCCGGTGGCTGGTACTTCGCTCCGGGCAGCGACACCCGCATCGTCAGCAAGTTCTCCGGTCGGAATCCGAGCTCGACACGTTGCAGCTCGAGGAAGCTGCGGATGAGCAGCCCCGCGCCGGTGAGGAGCACCACGACCAGCGCCACCTGCGCGCCAACCAGCACGCGCCGGACGCGCTGGCCGTGAAGGCCGGCGGTACCACGCGCACCTTCGCGCAGCGCGTCGACGAGCGTCGGGCGCGACGCCTGGAGGGCCGGTACCAAGCCAAATCCCAGACCGGTGGCGACCGCCACCACCAGCGTCACGCCGAGCACGAACGGATCGAGCCGAACCTGTTCGAGTCGGGGAATGTCAGCCGGCGCGATACCCACCAGCACGCGCAGTCCGGCCCACGCCAGCAGTACGCCCAGCACACTGCCGATCACCGCCAGCAGCACGCTCTCGGTCAGCAGCTGCCTAACGAGTCGGCGGCGCGTGGCGCCGAGCGCCAAGCGCACACCGATCTCGCGCTCACGCGCCGCGGCGCGTGAGAGCAGAAGATTGGCGACGTTGGCACAGGCGATGAGCAGTACGGCGCCGACCGCGGCCAGCATGATCCAGAGCGCGGTACGGAGCGACTTGCCGATCACCTGATTCGGGAGCGCGACGAGGTTGACGCCGATGTCGCGCAGCGAAGGGAACTGCGCTTCGAGCGCACGGAAGATCCCCTCCATCTGCGGCTGCGCGGCGGCGATCGTCGCGCCGGGTGCGAGACGGCCGATGACGGTAAAGGCGTAAGAGCCCCGCTGCGCCCTGGCGTCCGGATCGAGTGCCAGTGGGATCCAGAGCTGGATCTCCTTCGTCGGAAACGTGAAATCACGCGGCATCACGCCAATGACTTCGCGTTCGCGCCCATTCAGCCGAACGGTGCGGCCGACCATTCGTCGATCGCTCCCCAGCGACGTCCACAATGCATGGCTCAGCACGACGACGGCATCGCGTCCCGGCTCCTCTTCGGCGACCGAATAGGTGCGTCCCAACGCCGGGGCCACGCCCAGCGTTTCGAAAAAGTTCGCCGTAGTTGCCGAAGCGCGTACCCGGCGCGGCTCGCATTCCGACTCAACGCAGCCGCCGGTGATGTTGTAGCCGACGTTTACGTATGTCGCCAACGATGAGAACACGCGATTCTGATCGCGGAGGTCCGCGTAGTTCGCGTAGGAGTGGATGTCCTCCCGCATCCCCATCCGTCGGTTGTCCATGTGGACAACCACCAGCCGATCCGGATCGGGATACGGCAATGGCCGAAGGATCACGGCGTTCACGACGCTGAAGATCGCGGTGGTGGCGCCGATGCCGAGCGCGAGCGTGACCGCGGCGACGGCAGTGAAGGCCGGTGCGTGGCGGAGCGTGCGCAATCCGTAGCGGACGTCGTGCAGCAGGTCGCTCATGTGCTCTCTCCGGTGGCGCTCGCGCTCGCGGCGCCGGTCGTGGTCGCGAAGCGCACCGGCGGTGCGCTCGATGTCACCGATTCGATCCAGCGCGGCACGGCGAGCCTCGTCAGGCGGCAAGCCGCGGGCCTCGTAGTCGCGGATGCGCATCTCGAGATGAAATCGCAGCTCTTCGTCGACGTCGGCATCGACGTCGCTCCCCCAGAAGCGGAGATAGCGCCTCCAGGCTGGCGTCCGAGGCATCAGGCGACGGATGGCGTGGAGCGCAGCACGCGCGCGACGGCGGACGCGTAGCGGAGCCACACGCCCGCCTCGGCGCGGAGATGCGCCCGCCCCGCGCGGGTGATGCTGTAGAACCGCGCGCGGCGGTTGTTCTCCGAGAGACCCCACTCGGACGTGACCCACGCGCGGTCCTCGAGACGTCGGAGCGCGGGATAGAGCGAGCCCTCCTCGATGCGGAGGACGTCGTCGGTGGTCTCCTCGATCCACCGGGCGATGGCGTAGCCGTGAGCCGGTCCGGAGAGGAGCGCCTTGAGGATGAGGATGGCGAGCGTGCCCTGGAGCAGTTCGCCGGAATCGGAGCGCGGGGCGGTGAGTCCCATGGCAAGCTTAGGGGAAGGGGTAGGCTTTCCCTGTCAAGGCTATGGGAAGAGATATCGATCGGTGTGCGCCGCAGCAAGGGCGCGCACCGTGACCGCCGTTACCGCGCGGAGGGCGCTAGCGGCGACGTTCGGCCGATTCGCGATCACCCCAGCTCGGGCCCAGCGATCGCCATTACGAGTGGCGACGTTCCGAGGGGAGTCGAAGGACCGAGTCGCATACGATAGAGCTCGCGCTGCCTAACGAGTCCGCGTTCCGCGAGCGCCCCGTCGGCGAGCGCGAACTCGGTGTTGACATCCATGTAGACGCGCTTTCCCTCGAGCGTCGCCTGCATCGCGTCGAGCAGACTGAGCGCGGCACTGGCGTCCCGCGCCACGATCGGGCCGATGTAGTCGGCGCGAAGCCCTGGGCGGGCAAGCGCGAAGCCGGCGGGCTCGGCATCATCGCCAATCGCGAGTGGGGCGACGTGTGCATCGTCGGCCAGCGCGCTGACGACGGCTGAGCGATCGACACCGAACGCCGATCGGTCGAGCTCGCGCACCGAATCGGGAAAGTCTTTGCGCGCCTCGCGCGCGCCTTCGCTCGCGCGTCCCATGGCAATTCCTTCCCACCGTTCGATGATCAGCTCGGTGCTGAAGCCGAGCTTTTCATAGAGAGGCTTTCCCGCCGGCGTAGCGTCGAGCTTGATGCTGGCAATGCCTCGTCCGCGGAGATGCTCGAGTGCCGTTTCCATGAGTCGCCGACCGAGCCCCTGACCGCGGAGATCTGGATGCACCAAGACCATTCCGATCCACGCCAGCTCGCGACCAAAGTTGAGCGTGGTCGTCGTCCCAACCAGTCGTCCATTCAGTCGCGCGCCAAAGGATCCGCCGGGCTCGAGCCGAAGGACGCGCTTCCAGTCGTTCGCTGTCTGGTTCCAGCCGGAGAGTGCCTGAATCTCGAGAGCGGCGGGAATGTCGTTCTCGAGGAGCGGAGAGATGGATATCACGGGAGAGGGGACTCGGGACTTGGGACTCGGGACTCGGCGGGGATGTGAATGCGCCGGTCGGCAAGGCCGACCGGCGCTTCCTTGTGTTCACCCCGAGTCCCGAGTCCCGAGTCCCAAGTCCCGTCTCTTAGTGTCTCAGGTAGCTCAGCCCTTTCGCCTGCGCCTGTTCGATTGCGATCACCATGCCGGGCACCAGCTCGACGCCGGGAAGGATGTTCGCCTTCATGTCCTCGTATACGGCGTTCGCCTCGAGGCCGCGCGCCTTCGCCACCAGTCCGGAGAAGATGCCGAGCGCGTTGTTGCAAAGGATGCCGGTCATGCCACGCTTCTGAAGCGCCTCGATGCTGGCTGCCTGGAGCGGCGCACCCAAGATTACCGGCGCCGAGCGCCACGGATTGGCGACCGCGGGCTGCCCATCCGGTCCGTTGATCTTCATGAACTCGCCCAGCTTGTACTTCGCCCACATTGCGTCGTTCAGGCCGTGGAAGGTCGTGCTGCCGTAGAACGTCAGCACGGCATCGATGTCGGCGTCCTTCACGCCGTACGATTTGTTGTACGTGTCGTAGTAGTTCATGATGTGGACGAGCGGGATGCCGATGCCGGGATCGGGTGTGTCGAACAGCTGACGATGCTTCCCGTTCAGGCCTTTGAGCCACTCATCCTTCGGCGAATCCGCTGCCGTGGTTCGTGACGAGCCCGTGAAGCCGACGACTGCGAAGGCCAGCGCCGACGCGGTCGCGACCATTGCGGTACCGCGAACGATGCGTGAGGTGGTGAACATCATACTGCCTCCCGTGGAGAGTAGTGCTGCGAGTGATCAACAACTGCACTGGAACGAAGGAATAAGTGCTGCCGGCTGAACCTCACGGCGCCGCCGCGCTCACGGCGGTGTTACCGTTGCGGCGCCACTTCTCATACCAGCTCATCATGTACAGCTGCGTGCGCATGAAATTCGATGGCCGCGACGACGTTCCGTGATACTCGCCCTCGAAGCGGAGCAGCGCGGAGGGAACGCCCCTGGTCTTCAGCGCGGCGTAGTATTCCTCGCTCTGCGGCATCGGCGTGCGCAGGTCGAGCTCCCCGGTCATCACCACCGTCGGCGTCGTCACATTGCCGACGTACATGAGCGGAGACTGCTTGAGCCACGCCTCGGGCTTCTCCCAGAACGGTGACGCGAAGAAGTTGGACGTGAAGAGCGGAACGTCCGTCTGTCCGTAGAAGCTCATCCAATTGATGACGGGACACCGAACTGCCGCGGCCGCGAAGCGGTTCGTGTGTCCGATCACCCAGCTCGACAACACGCCGCCGCCGGAGCAGCCGCCGACGTACATGCGCGTCGTGTCGATGAAGCCGCGCGCGATGACGGCGTCGACGCCCGCCATGAGGTCGTCATAGTCCACGCTCGGGTACGCCTGTCTGATGGCGTTGCCAAAGGCATGGCCGTAGCCTGACGATCCGCGTGGGTTCGTATACAGCACGACGTAACCGTTGGCGGCGAAGTTCTGGAACGAATAGTTGAATGCCGTCGTGTACATCGAGTGCGGCCCGCCATGGATCTCCATGAGCAGCGGATAGCGCTGCGTGGAGTCGAAGGCGGGCGGCTTGACGATCCAGCCATCGACCTGGGTGCCGCCGCTCGATGCGTAGCGGATGCGCTCGACCGCGCCCAGCTTGACGCGCGCAAGGAGATCCTCATTCACGCGCGTGAGCGGGGTGAGCGTCGCGCTCCCTCGGCTGTCGCGCGGCAACATCAGTCTGACGACGTCGGGTGGCGACTGATAGCTCGCTCTGACCGCGGCCGCCACTCCGCTCCGCGACAGCGCGAAGCCCGTCAACATCTGATCGCCACTCGTTAGGCGTCGCGGACGACCGCTCAAGGGCGCGAAGTAGAGATGCGCGTTGCCGTGCTCGTCGACGGTGAAGTAGACGCCGCTCCCATCCGTGGCCCATTCGATTCTAGTGACGTCGCGCTCGACGTCGCCCGAGAGCTTCCGGGCGTCGCTCCCGTCGATGTTCATCACGTAGAGCTCGGATGCCTGATAGCTCTGCGTGAGCCCCGTGTCACCGCGAAACGCGATCCGCCGGCCATCGGGCGAGATCACCGGCAGCGACCAATCGCCATTCTGCTTGTTCAGCCGCCGCATCGTGCCGGATGCCACATCGATGGCGTTGATGTGGGACATGCGATAGTTCAGGTCCCACGTACTATCAGCCAGCCCATCGGCCACGATCGTGCGCCCATCTGGCGACCAATCCCAGCCCACCGCGCCTTCGAGCCCATCGAACCGCGCTCCGATGCTCCAGTCGCCCTTGGTGATCTGGCGCGGCGTTCCGCCGTCGGCCGGCACGACGAAAAGGTGACGATAGCCGGGCTCCAGGAAGCCGCGACGATCCTGTCTGAAATGTAAGGATTGAACGATCCGCGGCGCGCCGGTCCACTTTGCGTCCTTCGGCTCCTTCGGCATGTCGATCTTCCAAGGACTCTCCTTGGCGACGGTCATACTGAAGCCGATCCACTTGCCGTCGGGCGACCAGCGAACGTCGGCGGGGGCCTCGCTCGTCCGCGTGATCTGTGAGGTCGCTCCCTGCGCGTCCATCCACCGCACGAAGATCTGCGTGCCCTTCGGCTCTCCATCGGCGACGTACGCCAGACGGGTCCCGTCGGGAGACCAGCGCGCGAGCGAGCCTTTGGTGAGGAATCGATTCCTGGTGCCGTCGGCGTTCACGATCCAGAGTGCCGTCTCCCAGCGATCCGCGAGCTTGTTCGCCCACCGGCGCGTGTAGACGATCTGTGAGCCGTCGGGCGACGGCTGGGGGTCGAGCACGGTCTCGTAGTCGAAGTATTTGTCGACCGTGAGGAGCGTATCGACGGGCGTTTCCTGCGAGAGCGCGGCGGCGGGCAGGCCAATGACGAACGACACCAGCACCGCGCTCACGCGGTGCCTCATGGTAGTGAGGCGCATTGGCGCTCCGAAGGGGGGAGAGATCAGACTCGCATTCTATTGGGGGTTAGCCCCGCTGTCCATGAGGCCCACCGTCCCTGCGCCAGCCGCCGCACCAGGGCCGCCAGAAGGTCGCTGCCAGCGCATGGAGTAGCGCCACATCAGGTGGCCCCGGATCGCCGCACCCGGCAGCATCCGACCATATATAGCGCGCGCTTCGCCAAGTGTCGGGTGATGCTCTTCACGGCCGTGCTCGCGCCAGAATGCGTGCAGCGCACGGGCGGCGCGAAACGACCCCGAGCGCGCGAGGTTGCTCGCTTGCTTTGCAAGCCACGCCACAACATTCGTCGGCAGGTGTCGAAGGCCGGGCCGCTCGAGCACATCGATCACCAACAACGATCCACCTGGCCTGAGCACTCTGACCCATTCGGCCAGCGCATGCTGCGCTTCCAGGTGGTGAAGCGTCGCCACGGAAACGATGCAGTCGAAGCTCGAGTCGCTGAAGGGAAGCGAATGCGCGTCGGCCAGCATGAAGTGAACTGGTGCATTCCGTGGCGTGCGGCGGCGTGCCAGGGCCAGCGTCTCCGTCGACACATCGATGCCGACGACAGTCCGCGACTGAGCCGACAGCGCGCGACTCACGGCGCCGGTGCCGCAGCCAACATCGAGCGCGCGCTCAAGCCCGCGGGGCAGGGATGCCAACCCCGCTCGCTCGTGCGGGCCCAGCCCACGATCGCGATCCGCATCGAGCACGGCAAAACGGTCGAAGTTGCGGCGCACGTCGGCGAGACTCATCTACCTTTCGTCCCTAACCGCTTGTTGGAGGATTGACCGCGTGGGATCTTGGGCGCGATACGGTCCCTCGTCTACTCCCCGAATACGCATCGCCGAGACGGTCATGACTCTGGCACGTTCGCTCCGCGCCATCGCATT
>DATFBY010000079.1:0-41924 GCA_035253585.1 Gemmatimonadaceae bacterium
ATTCGAGATTCGAGATTCGAGATTCGAGATTCGAGATTCGAGATTCGAGATTCGAGATTCGAGATTCGAGATTCGAGATTCGAGATTCGGAACGGCACACCTAATGAGCTTCATACCGCCGTCCCGAATCTCGAATCTCGAATTTCGAATCTCGATGCTCACTCGCTTCTCAACGCCGAGATCGGGTCGACCGCGGCGGCCCGGCGGCCCGGTATCCAGCTCGCCAGCAGAGCGATCGCTACCATGATCGCGGCCACGCCGCCTAACACCAGAGGATCGGTAGCGCGGACGCCGAAGAGCATCGCCTCGATGATTCTGGCGCCGATCACAGCGCCCACGATCCCGGCCGCCAAGCCGAGCCCGGTCAGGCGCAGTCCGTCGCCAACGACCATACGCCTCACGGCGGCCGGCGTCGCACCCAGCGCCAGGCGAATGCCGATCTCAGCGCGGCGCATTGTCACCGCGTACGCGATCACACCGTAGAGCCCCACCGCCGCCAGCACCATCGCCACGCCAGCGAAGATCAGGAGCAGTGTCATCGCGAAGCGCCGCGCGGCCATCCGTTCATCCATCCAGCCGGCGAGGGCACGTACGTCGTATACCGATTGCCGTGGGTCGAGCTCGCGAATCGCTTCCCGCACCGCGCTGACCTCGCGGAGCGGATCGCCCCGAGTCTTCAGCACCAGCGACATCGATCGCCACGGGTACTGCTGGTTGGACATGTAGATCTGTCCGCCTGACTCGGCGTCGAGCCCATAGTGCTTGACGTGGCCGACGACACCGATGACAGTCGCCAACGAATCGCGCCCGATCAGCTTCATGCGCATGCCCAACGGTGACTCACCGGGCCACGTCTTCCGCGCAAACACATCATCGACGACAGTCACCAATGGCGCATCATAGCGGTCCTCGACCGCGAACGTTCGCCCGGCGCGCAGCGCGACTCCCATCACCCGGAAGTAGTCAGGCGATACGATGTAGCGGTCGCCCTCGGGTTTCGGGTCGCCGCCAGCATACGTCTTCCCCTCCAATGAGACGCCCGTTCGATCGAACTTGCCGCTGAACGGCACGATGCTGCTGACGGCAGCGCCCCGTACACCAGGAAGCGCGCGAACGCGCTCCACGAGCTGGTCGTAGAAGGGCGTGAGCGCCTCGGTCTCGTACGTCGCCGAAGGAAGTGACATCGAGAGCGTGAGAACGTTCTTCGGATCGATTCCCGCGTCGACCGCCGTCACGTTGGCGAAGCTCTTGATGAGAAGGCCGGCACCCACGAGCAGCGTCAGCGCCAGCGCCAGCTGCGCAACGACGAGTGCGCTGCGAAGACGCTTCCCTGCCCGACCGATGATGCCGCGCGACCCTTCCTTCAGCGCAACCACCAGATCGACGCGCGTCGCGCGAGCAGCGGGCACGAGACCGAACAGCACGATGGTCAGCAGCGTTACCGCTACAGTGAACGCGAGCACACGTCCATCCATCGCCACGTTTTCCGCCCGGATGCTTTCCGGCGCCATCACGATCATGGCGCGCGTCGCCCACCAACCGAGCAGTACTCCGGCGGCGCCGCCGATCAGCGCCAGCACCGCGCTCTCCGTCAGCAGCTGACGGATCGTCCGTCGACGCGTAGCGCCGATCGCCACGCGCACGGCGATCTCGCGGCCGCGTGCGACGCCGCGTGCAAGGAGGAGATTCGACAGGTTCGCGCACGCGATGAGCAGTACAAGCCCCGACGCGGCAAGAAGAACGATCAGCGGCGTTCGCGCATCACCGAACAGCTGATCCTTCAGCGGCTCGACATAGATGGTTTGCCGCGCATTCGTCTCCGGATACGCGCTGGCCAATCGCGCCGCGATCGTCCTCATCTCAGCGCGCGCCTGATCGAGCGTGACCTGGGGCTTGAGCCGCGCGAATACTTGCATCGCGCGACCACCGCGGCCATCGGTGCTGTCAGTCCAGTTGTTCCCCCAAAGCTCTCCCTCGAGCTCGCCGTGAGGCGCGCGAAAACCCGCGGGTAGAACCCCGATGATGGTGCGCGGCCGGCCGTTCAATTGAATCACGCGACCTATGACGCTCGGATCGCCTCCGAAGCGTGACTGCCAGAGTCCGTAGCTGATGACACCCACCGGCTCGCCGTTAGTCACATTGTCGGACGGCAAAATGGCGCGGCCCAAGATGGGGCGCACACGGAACACATCGAAAATCTCCGCCGTCACCAACGACGCCTTGATGCGCTCCGCTTCCCCTCCTTCGGCGATTGTCGGCGACCATCCGTCATACAACCCCATTGCCTCGAAGCTCTTCGCAACCGCCTTCCAGTCGAGGTAGTTGGGATACGATGTGGTCGTTTCCTTGTGTACGCTCCCGCGTTCCTGCTCGGCGATGAACACGATTCGCTCGGCATCTACATAAGGAAGTGGGCGCAGCAGGACGGCACTGACCACGCTGAAGATCGATGTCGTCGCGCCGATCCCGAGCGCCAGCGTGAGTACGGCGACGACAGTGAATCCCGGCGCCTGACGAAGGACTCGCAGCGCATGACGTGCATCCTGGAGCATCGATCCGAACAACTCCGCGTTCCGCATCTCTTTCTCCCGCTGCCGATCGAGCACCAGGCAGTCTTCTCCAAAACGATTGATGTCTCCGAACTGGCGCGCTGCCTCGGCGCGCGCCGAATCCCGGTTGTGACCTTCGCGTATCAGGGATTCGATCTTCATCTCGACGTGGAACCGCAGCTCCTCATCGACCTCGGCGGCGATCCGTTCGCGCGAGCGCCACGTCTCGAGCCGAAGCAGGCGGCGCACTCCGTCCGGTAGACGCATCTACGGGCCGCCTGGCGAGGGACGCATTACACGGGACACGGCCGCGACGTAGCGCTTCCAGGTGTCGTGCTCGGCCTTGAGCTGCGCTCGTCCTCGAGCCGTGATGCGATAGTACTTGGCGCGCCGATTGTTCTCGGACACGCCCCACTCGCTCTCCACCCAGCCATTCCTCTCCAAACGGTGGAGCGCCGGGTAGAGCGCCCCCTCCTCGATCAGGATCGCGTCGTCGGTGCGTTGCTTGATGAGCGCGGCGACGGAGTACCCGTGCATCGGGCCCCAGGCGAGCGCGCGCAGGATCAGCATGTCGAGCGTTCCGCGAACGAGATCGAGACTCGAGGTTGATGCGGTCATGGCGTCATGGATCTCCCATAAGGTTCTTATGGGTAATCAGACAGTGCTCGGTTTGCTAGGGTTTGAAGACGCATCGAGTGCCCGGCAAACATCTGCCAAGGACAGCGTAACCCGTTGGACCGTTTGTTGCGACGACGGCGTGGAAGGCTTCAGGCAGCAGCATCCTCGGGGATATGAAACCCGTGCAGGAACTCATAGAGAGCGCCGGTTCCGGCGACTCGATAGCTGGCCTCGACGGCCCCGTAGCGGACGACGCCGACGTCGCCTCGGGGCCGGATTTGTCGTCGCCGCTTGAACTGTCGGCGCGCGTCCTAGTGGCCGAGTCCGACCCGGAGGTGCGAGCCTTTTACGTCCATCTCCTGAGAACCGCCGGATTCGATGTCCTGCCATTCGGCGGCGGCGAGCAAGCGCTGCTCGCGGCGCGAGGGCTGGCACCAGATCTCATCCTCACCAACATCGCGCTCCTCGAGTTCGATGGCATCGCGTTGGTGCGGATGCTCCGTGCGGAGGAAGGCACCAGAGATCTGCCGGTCGTTCTGTTGTCGTCCAAGACCGACGAGGAGGAGTGCGTGCTCGGACTGGACGCGGGCGCGGACGACTGTCTCGTCTCGCCGTTCTCGGCGCGCCAGCTTCTCGCTCGCGTTCGCGCGCATCTCAACCTGTCGCGCATGCGTCGCGAAGCGGCGAAGGTGCTGAAGGATCTTTATCAAACTTCGGAGATCGCGCGCGTGCGCGCCGAAGCGGCGAGCCGTGCGAAGAGCGACTTCCTGGCTGTGATGTCGCACGAGCTGCGCACGCCGCTCAACGCGATCTCGGGTTACGTGCAGCTGCTCGAGATGGGCGCCTTCGGCGAGATCAGCGACACGCAGCGCGATGTGTTAGGCAGGATCGACCGTAGTCAGCGGCATCTGCTCCGGCTCATCAACGATGTGCTGAATCTGGCGCGAGTCGAATCGGGTCAGGTCGAGTACGCGCTCGAGGCGGTGCCGGTCGTCGACGTCATCTCGAACGTCCTGCCCATGGTCGAGCCACAGCTGATGACGAAAGGACTCGATCGCGCGGTCGAGGTGCCGAAGACGCTCAAGGTCTGGGCCGACCGCGAAAAGACGCAGCAGGTGCTGCTCAATCTTCTCGCGAACGCCGTGAAGTTCACGCCCACCGGGGGGAGCATCCGGGTAGATGCCCGCAGAAACGGCGAGAAGAACTTCGTAGAGCTGCGGGTGACCGATACCGGACCCGGCATCCCGGAAGACAAGCGTCAGGCGGTGTTCGAGCCGTTCGTTCAGGTGGACTCGAGTCGCACGCGGCAAGCGAGTGGCACCGGCCTCGGTCTCGCCATCAGCCGTGATCTGGCGCGCGGTATGGGCGGAGACCTGAGATTGACGAGCGAGGTAGGACTTGGCTCGACCTTCTCGCTTCTCCTCCCCGAAGCACCGGAAGAATAGCAGCGAGCGCTGGGCGGCACGCTCATTTGTAGCGCGCTCCGCGCTTCACCACGATGTCTACGCGCTGAAGCAGGTCGATGTAGCGCAGCACGTCGCCCCTCACCGCAATGATGTCCGCGTATTTCCCTTCCGTTACCGTACCGACGTCGCGATCGACGCGCATGGCGACCGCCGGCCAATAGGTCGCCGCGCGAATCGCCGTCATCGGGTCGACGCCGAGCCGATTGACCCAGATGTCGAGCTCATTCCAGGTCGCTTGGGAGTGGAACTTCATCGGGATGCCGGCGTCGGTGCCTATCAACAGCACCACGCCCGCTTCGCGCAGCTGGTTGAACTTTCGCTGCAGCGTGGGACGACGGCTGGGTGTGATTTGAAAGTATGCGAGCCGCTCGGGATGCTCGATCGACCGCCGGATGTCCGCGATGACGGAGTCAGGCAGCCCGTCGTGCCACGAGACGTCATCGAGCTTTTCGGGATTGTCGCGGATGTACTCGTAGTTGAACAGTCCTTCGATCGTCGGCGTCCACCAGAGCGGACCGCGCGCTCCCTGCGCCGTGCGCTCGCGAATCAGCGCGATGACGTCGGGAGGATATTCTGGTGACGTGGCCATCCCGGTGTGCTCGAAGAAATCGACACCGGCAGTGAGTCCACGGCGCACCTCTTCCGGGCGATGCGCGTGCGCGACGACGAGCAGCCGGTTGCGGTGCGCTTCATCGACCACCGCCCGCACCTCCGCCATCGTCATCTGATCCTGATCGATCAGCTTGATGACGTCCACGCGCGCCTCTGCCAGGCGGCGCACCTTGGCGATGGCGTCCTTCTCTCCACTGACGCCCCAGCGGAATGCTTCGGTGCCAGGGTATGGAGCGTGTTGAATGAACGGGCCGGACACGTAGAGCGTCGGTCCGGGAATCTCGCCTTTGTTGATGCGATCGCGAACCGAGATGCTCGCCTGCAGCGGCGCTCCCAGATCGCGCGCGCTGGTCACACCGGCGAGGAGCAGCTGCTTCGCCGAGGCGGGCATGATCACGCGCTCGAAGAGGGGCGGATAGGTCGAGTCCCAGTGAGCGTAGTCGGCGTGGCCGTTCAGCATGAGATGCACGTGCATGTCCCAGAGGCCCGGAAGCACCGACATCCCTTCCGTAGAAATCACTTCCGCGCCCGTGGGCACGGGCGTTCGGCCGACCTGTCCGACCGTCTTGATCCGCTCGCCTTCGATGATGATCACGCTGTTCCGGATCACCGGGCCGCCGGTGCCATCGATGAGCGTTCCACCAACCAGGGCCTTGACCGGAGAGCTCTGGGCGCCGAGCGCGGTTGCCCAGGAGAGGGCGAGCGTCGTAACGATCAGTCGGCGGCGGGGCATGCAGTAGCTCAGTAAGAGAGGAACGAAGCTAACCGCGACTGAATGGGCGAGCCAGGCGAGTTGGCGCCTCATGTACTGAGGCCTATCTTGACGTTTCCCTCTCACGGTGCCCCATGAGGCCGTTTCATAGATGCGTTGCGCTCCTACTCCCGTCAGCCGCGATCGCGGTATTGGCGCTCACGGAGCTTTCCGGGTCGACTGTCATCGAAGCGGCCGCGGATCCGTCGATTCAGCCCAACGGGAACGTCAAGAGCGCTGGCGACGAGAGGGGCGGTGTTCTGTACCTCTCGCTGGTCATAGACAGCGGGCAGTGGAAGCCGGCGGAAGACCGGCCCGCGGTGACCGTGGCGGCGTTTCGCGAAGAGGGAGGGCCGCTTCAGAACCCGGGACCGATGATTCGCGTGAAGGCGCGCTCGGAGCTAGCGGTGAAGGTGCGTAACACGCTTCCCACGTCCGTTTTCCTCTGGGGGTTCGTCACGCGGCCCGCGCCTAACAATGCACCGATTCGATTGAATTCCGGGGAATCGAGAGAAATCCGATTCAATGCCGGCGAGGCGGGCACGTATTCCTATTTCGCGCGTACCGATTCTACACTCCGGCATACCCGAGGCACGGACAGTCAGCTCAACGGCGTCCTCATCGTCGAAGGCTCCGGGCGTCGCTCGGCGCGCTTCGAGCGCATCTTCGTGATCTCGCTGCTCGAGATCGATCCGGACACGACAGCCAGCGACTCGATGCGCAAGGCCGGCGTCTGGATGCCGGCGATAAATGGCCGCACCTGGCCGTTCACCGAGCGCATCCGCGTAGCGCTCGGCGATCGCCAGCAGTGGAGGTGGATAAACGCATCCGACCGCGTGCATCCGATGCACCTTCACGGGTTCTTTTTCGACGTGGATGCGAAGGGAAGCTGGGGAAGTGACACGCTCTTTCCGGAGGGCGAGCGCAGAAAGGCAGTCACCGAGATCGTCTTTCCGCGCGGATCGATGGACATGTCGTGGACCGCCGACCGCGCCGGCAATTGGCTGATGCACTGCCACATGATTCCACACGTGATGCCGTTCTGGGTCGTGCCCGGTCAGCCGACGCCAGAGGTCCACACGCATGAGCAGCACGCGGAGAAAGCGATGGCGGGGCTGGTCGTCGGCATCAACGTGAAGCCGCGCACCGGCGACGTTCCAGAGCGCCCAGATCGGGTTGCGCTCTGGCGACAGCTTCGGCTGATCGTGCAGGAGGGGAAGCAACGCGACGGGAAGCGCGCGGTCAGCTACATCGTGCAGCGTGGCGCGGAGCCCAAATCCGATTCGGTGAACGTCCCGGGATCGCCCCTCATTCTGCGTCGCGGCGAGCAGGTGGCGATCACGGTGGTGAATCGGCTCGAGGAACCGACGTCAGTGCACTGGCACGGCCTCGAGATCGAGAGCTACTTCGATGGCGTCGCGGGGTGGAGCGGGGATGACGTGAACGTGGCGCCGCTCATAGCGCCGGGCGATTCGTTCATCGTGCGCATGGTGCCCCCGCGGACCGGGACGTACATGTATCATTCGCACATGGACGAGCGCGACCAGATCGTGAGCGGTGCGTACGGTCCGCTCATCGTCCTCGAGCCGTTCGAGCGCTGGAATCCCGAGATCGAGCGGACGCTGGTCATCGGCCAATACGGGTCGGACGGGAGGAAGGGCTTCCTTCTCAACGGTAGCCCGACCCCGGAGTCGCTCGTCCTCAAAGCGGGTACGACATATCGGCTCCGGATAATGAACATCGGTTTTGCCGCTCCTCAGATCGTGACCCTTCGCCGCGATTCGGCGACTGTCGAGCGGTGGACGCCGGTGGCAAAGGACGGCGCCGATCTCACGGCGTCGCATCGAACACCACGCGACGCACGACTCCTCATTGGAGTCGGCGAGACATATGACTTCAACTATACGCCCGAGACGCCAGGTACCCGGCGGCTCGAGGTGGCTACACGAGATACGTTATGGTCGAGAAGCACGGTAAAGGTCGAGTGAATCAACTAGGCGCGGGACTATTGAGGGCGCTGGCCGCCATTGTCGTACTCTCGAGTGCGCTGTCCTGCTCGAGCAGCAACGATGGTGGAACGGGACCGGGTCCAGACCCAGATCCGGATGATCAAGTGCTCGGACCGGTCATCTCGTTGGATCAAGGGACGCGCTATCAAACGATCTCCGGCTGGGAAGCGACCGCACAGGCGGCACAGCACCTCCCGGGATTCTCGCAGGTCGCCGGCGCCGTCTTCGACATGGCGGTCAACGACCTCGGCATTACCCGACTACGTGTCGAAGCCTACAGCGGCATAGAGAACGACCGCGATTACTGGAGCGAGACGGCGAAGGTCAACACCAACCTTTCGCTCTGGGGATGCACGGCCTACTCGACGATCAACGACAACACCGATCCCTTCTCGATCAACTCGAGTCGTTTCCATTTCGCGCAGCTCGACGACGCGATCGACAAGGTCGTGATCCCAATGAAGCAGCGCCTCGAGGCGCGCGGCGAACGCCTCTTCGTCAACGTGACTTACGTCGCGTTCGTCGACAACCTGTGCGCGGGACGCACGTACATCCACAACCAGAATCCGGAAGAGTACGCGGAGTTCGTGCTGGCTACTTTCCAGCACATCCGCAGCCGCTACGGTTTCAGCCCCGACTCCTGGGAGCTCATTCTCGAGCCAAGTCAGTCGAAGTGGTCGGCCAGTAACCTCGCGCAGTCGGCGGTGGCGGCCGCGAACCGGCTTCGCGCGGCCGGCTTCACGCCGCGGTACATCGCCCCGTCCTTCGCGTTCATCCAGAATACCTTCCCTTATTTCGACCAGATGGTCGGGGTAAACGGCTTCCAGCAGACGCTGACCGAGCTGTCCTATCATAGATACGGCGGTGCCAGCACGGCTCAGCTTCAGCAGTTCGCGACACGCGCGTCGCAGCTTGGCATCAACACGAGCATGCTGGAGCACATCGGCAGCGACCACAACACGCTGCACAACGATCTCACGATCGCCAACGTCTCGTCGTGGCAGCAATACGCGCTCGCGTACAACGAGTCCGATGATGGTACCAAGTACATCCGCATCGACGATTCGAACCCTGGACAGCCGCGTGCCGTGCTGACGAATCGCGCCCGCTTCTTGCGACAGTATTTCCGCTACGTTCGCCCTGGCGCGGTGCGCATTCGAGCAACGAGTGCGGATGGCGCGTTCAATCCGGCCGCGTTCATAAACAGCAATGGCAAGTACGCGGTGGTGATCAAGGCGGACCGTGGAGGCACGGTGTCGCTTCAGTGGCTTCCGGCCGGAACGTATGGAGTGACATACGCACTGGCGGATCGATCCGAAACGGCCGCCGACATCCAGCTGGCAGCCAACCGGACGCTCAATGCAACGATTCCGGGGGCGGGAATTCTGACGGTGTACAGGAAGTGAGAATGTAGACGCACCTGGTGCTCGATCCGGGAGGGAAGGCCGATGTCAACCTCGACGACGCCAACGAACGCAGCGGTGCAAGTCTCCTCGACGCGACAGCAGTTGATCAACGCCTTCGACAGGGAGACGGCCACCACTCAGAAAGTCCTGCGGGCGTATCCTGCCGATCAGGCCGAGCTCAAGCCGCATCCCCGGTTACGGTCGGCCCGCGAGCTAGCGTGGATGTTCGCGGCCGAGCTTAACCTCGCCAACCTCGTTTTGCGGAACGAGTTCAAGATGCCGATGAAGTTCCCGCCCACTCCGGCGACCTGGGACGAGGTCGTCCGCGCGTTCGATCGAACGCGAACCGAAGTGCTACAGAATTTGCACTCGGTTCGGGAGGAACAGCTGGCGGAGATCACGCAATTCATCACCGGCCCGAAGCAGATCGGCGACATGACCAAGACGAGCCTTCTGTGGTTCCTCCTCCACGACCAGATCCACCATCGCGGCCAGCTCACGGTCTATCTGCGCATGGCGGACGGAAAAGTGCCGAGCATTTACGGGCCTTCGGCCGACGAGCCGTGGAATTAGTCGAGGTGTGACATGGCAGACGTACTCGTTCAGTTCTCGGAGCCTGTTGTCGATGAGCAGGGGATCGCGTATACAGCTCAAGCGTGCGGCCGGCTGGCAGAGAACGATTTGTGGGAAGGATGGCTCGAGTTCATCCCGTTAGGCAGCCTAGGGGAACCGCTGCGCACGTCGCGCGAGACGACGCAGCCGAATCGTACCGATCTGGCGTATTGGGCGTCGGGCCTAACGATGATTTTTCTGGAGGGCGCGCTCGCGCGAGCCAAGGATCCAACGCGCATGGTGCGTCGCAACACGGTCGACGCCGCGCCTCGTTTCGAGGGTCCAGCTCCCCACTTTCCGGAGCCGGCTCCTCCCGTCGCGCGTGCGGTGCTCAACCCCCACGCGGTGTACGCGCAGGGGGAAGATGTGCTTCGTCAAGAGCTCACGGCGCTCGATGGCTCGCATCTGCGAAACATTCTGCGGGCATACTGGCCCGACATCCCTTCAGAGAGCTTCGTGACCGAGGTTGCACTCCGAGAGCGCATCGTGGCGCTGGCGAGGGAAGCGTTCATCAGTGCGCTGCGTGAGTCGGGAAGCACCAGTCAGCTAGAGGAGCGCCGCTTCGACCTTCCATGAAGGCCGTCGTAATCGCGCGGCACGGCGGTCCCGAAGTACTCGAGGTTCGTGACGTCCCTCGGCCCGATCCCGAGCACGGTCACATCCTCGTGCGCGTGCGCGCGTCGGCGCTCAACCGGGCCGACGTTCTTCAGCGACAGGGACGATATCCGGCCCCGCCCGGAGACGCGCAGGAAATTCCCGGGATCGAATTCGCCGGTGAGGTAGCGGAGCTCGGTCGAGGCGCGCGTGACTGGCGCGTCGGCGACCGTGTCTTCGGCATCATCGGCGGTGGTGCGCACGCCGAGTACGTCACCATCCACGAACGGGCAGTGGCGCGTGTGCCTGACGAGCTGGAATGGGACGGAGCGGGCGCTGTTCCGGAAGCGTTCATTACCGCGCACGACGCCTTGATCACGCAGGCGCAAGCTCGTCCGTCGGAGCGCGTGCTCATCCACGCAGTCGGAAGTGGTGTGGGCCTCGCCGCCGTGCAGCTCGCGCGCGCGGCCGGCGCTATTCCTTACGGCACGTCGCGCACGCCCGACAAGATCGACCGCACCGTGGAGCTCGGGTTGGCCAACGGCGCGGTGCTGGCAGATGATGTCGCGCAGCTCGTCGATCACGTCGATCGGTGGACGGACGGGCGCGGCATGGACATCGTGCTCGACCTCGTGGGTGGACCCTATGTCGAGGCGAGCATCGCCGCGCTCGGCGCGCGCGGCCGGTTGATGCTCATCGGCACGATTGCCGGCGGGCGCGCCGAGCTGCCGATCGGAGTGGTAATGAGCAAGCGCCTGACGATCGTTGGGACTGTCCTGCGTGCGCGCCCACTAGAGGAGAAGATCGTGGCGACGCGTGCTTTCGCACAGCAAGTCGTGCCGCTGCTGGCGCGCGGTGTAGTGCGTCCCATTATCGACTCGGTCTTTTCGCTCGCCGCGATCGCCGAGGCGCACCGCCGAATGGAAAGCAACGAGACTTACGGCAAAATAGTCATCCGTTTGATGTAAGGCAGATGTGCGAAAGCCAGCGCGGATATGTGATTGCATCGCACATCTGCGATTACTCGACTTTCAGTGCCGTCCCTGGCTCCACTCTCGCCGCTCTGAGTGCCGGTATTCCGCTGGCCGCGATTGCCACCATCGTCAGGGTGAGCACCACCGTGCCGAAGACGAGCGGATCGCGTGGCGACACGTCGAACAAGAGCGGCTGGGCGAACTTGACCGCCCACAGGGCGACCGCCGCGCCGATCGCCACCCCGACGAGCGCGACACGCACGCCGTCGCGGACGACCATGCGAACGATGTCCGCGCGGCTGGCGCCGAGCGCGACGCGAACGCCCATCTCGTGCGTGCGCTGCGCCACGTTGTAGGCGATCACGCTGTACAATCCCACAGCCGCCACCGCCAGCGCCAGCAGACCGAATACGCCGAACATCGTCGCGCCCAGGCGCCATGGCCTAAGCTCCGGAGCGACGAACTCCTCCATTCGGTGGATGTCCGCGTACGGAAGATCGGAGCCCAGCGCCTTCAGCTCGGCGCGAAGCATGGGGATGAACGCCGCCGGATCGCCCGTGGGCCGGATGAACAAGGTGCGGAGCTTGACCACGCCCGCGCCCTGATTCAACGCCACGTAGTACTGCATCGGCGGCTCGCCGCCTAACGAGTTGTGCCGCGCGTTCTCCGCAATGCCGACGACCGTCGAGCAGGGTACGGTGTCGGCGTCGACCTTCACGCACTTACCGAGTGCATTCTCGTTAGGCCAGACCGCGCGCGCCATCGCATCGTTGACGACGATCGCCAGCTCGGTGCCGACGCGATCCTCGGCCGTGATTGCTCGGCCGCGCAGGATGCGGATCCCCATCGTCGTGAAGTAATCCGGTCCGACCGCGTTGTTGACCGGCAGCAGTCCATCCTGGCGTGGGACCGAGTCGAGACCCGGAACGTAGAGATCGGAGATGATCGTGGTGCGAAATGGTGATGTCATGCTGAGAGCCGCGCCCTCCACACCCGGCATCCTTCGCACCCGCTCCAGCACCCGTGTGTAGATCTCCTCGCTCGCGCTCCCGAGAACGCCCAGACCGCTGAAGTCGAATTGCAGCGACACGACGCGCTCGGCGTCGAAGCCCACGTCCACGGCGCGCACGTTTCGCAGCGACCGCACGAACAGCCCGGCACCGACGAGTAAGACGACCGAGAGTGCAGCCTGCGCGAGGAGGAGCGTGCGGCGCGTGCGCCAGCGAGTGACCAGCCCCTCACGGGTGCCCGACTTGAGCGAGCTCAGCAGGTCGGGGCGGCTGGCCTGGACGGCGGGAACGAGTCCGGCTATCACACCGGCGACGAGCGCCATCGCGGCCGTGAACCAGAGGACACGCGCACCTACCGGCGACCCCTCCCACGAGATGTTGGGAAGCAGCAGCGAGCGCATCGCGTCGCCGCCCCACCGTGCGAGCACCAGTGCCGCGCCGCCGCCCAGGATGGCCAGCAGCAGACTCTCAGTCAGCAGCTGCCTAACGAGTCGCCCGCGGCCGGCGCCAAGCGCGAGACGGACCGCGATCTCCTTGCGACGCTTCAGCGCGCGTGCGAGCAGAAGGTTGGCGATGTTGGCGCAGGCGATGAGTAGCACGAGCACCGAGACGCCGGCCAGCCAGGCGGCGACGACCGACTCCTTGGAGCGCAGCGGACCACGGTCGGCGATCACCGAGCCGATGATCATCGTCGCCTTCCGCTCGTCAGCGTTCGCCTCGCCGTCGCGCCGCCACGCGCTCGCGAGCTCGGTTGCCGCCTGCTCGCGTGTCGCGCCGGGGCGAAGCCGGCCCACCAGCGTCAGGAAGAACCACCCGCGCTCTTTCCACTGGCTGGAGATCAGGGGCTCGCCCGCCGCCGCGAGTGGCACCCAGACATCAGGTGCGATGAGCCGCAGCCCGCCAAACCCGCGCGGCGCCACGCCAATGACCGTGAACGTGCTCTGCGCAATGCGAAGTGGTTTTCCCAGAACCGAGGGGTCGGTGCCGAATGTGCCGCGCCACATGCCGTACGAGATTACGGCGACGCGCTCTCCCCCGCGCTCCTCTTCCGCCGTGAAGAACCTGCCTAACGCCGGGCGAACTCCGAGCGTCGGGAAGAATTCCGCGGAAGCGAGCGACACGTTGATCGGGCGGATCTCACCACCTTCCCTGAGCGTCGCCTCCTGATCGGCGTGCGCGGCGAGCGACTCGAACGTCCGGTTGTTGTCGCGCATTGCGACGAACTTGGGATAGCTCGTCACGTCGCTGACCACGGCGGGCTGCCCCGGTCGTCCCGGACGCTCGGTATTGAAGTAGATGCGAACAACATTCTGTGGCTCGCGCACGTGTGCCGGCGCCGCGAGGAGAAGGCGATCGACGATGCCGAACATCGCAGCGTTGGCACCGATTCCGAGCGCCAGCGTGAGTATCGCCGCTATGCTGAAACCGGGATTGTGAACGATGCCGCGGAGGGCATAGCGGAGATCCTGCGCCATGCCGTGCCACCACTCCGTCCAGTCGGCGCGTACGACGCGCCCGTGATCGATCTGGGTGAGCGTGTGGCGATGGCGGCCAAGATCGCCGAAGCGTCGCTCCGCTTCACGCCGCGCCGCATCGGGCGACATCCCGCCGCGGACGAGCTCATCCATCGTCATCTCGAAGTGGAACGCGAGCTCGGCGTCGACTTCATCCTCGACACGGTCGCGAGTGAGTCCGCGGTGGAAGACGCGCCGAATTCCAGGAATGCGCGGCATGGCCGTCTCCTACGCGCTTCGCAAAACGGTGAACACTGCCTGCGCATAGCGCGTCCAGGCATCCGATTGCGTGCGCAGCTGCCGCCGGCCGAGCGGGGTGAGCTGGTAGTACTTGGCCTTGCGGTTGTTCTCCGAGCTTCCCCACTCGCTCTCCAGCCACCCGCGCTTTTCCATGCGGTGCAGCGCGGTGTAGAGCGCTCCCTCTTCGATCTGCAGCGTGTCCTTCGTTCGCTCGGCGATCCACCGCGCTATCGCGTAGCCATGGCGCGGACCCCAGGTAAGGGTCTTGAGGATCAGGATGTCCAGTGTGCCCTGCATGAGGTCGAGCGTGTCGGACATCGGGCTTCCCCTGAAAGGTTGAGGGGAAGGTAGGTGGGAGGAGGGGGGAAGTCAATACAAAAAGACGACGTTCAGCTTTCGACAAGAAACAACCGCGCCATCAGCCATCGGCCATCTGCCATCCGGGAATTGCTCACCCGATGACATCCCATTCCGCCGTTACGCGGATGGCTGATGGCCGATGGCTGATGGCGCGGTTGCCCTTCCCATTCCTAAGGCCAAACAACCCCCAACCTTGCCAACACCGCCGCATACACCTCCATCCCATCCCACAGATTCTGCAGTCGGAGGTTCTCGTTCGCGGCGTGCTGATTGTTGTCGTGGTTTACGATCGGCAAGATGATGACTGGTGCTCGAAGCACTTCCTCGAAGTGATACATCGGTAGACTGCCGCCGCCCGTCGGCGCGCGGATCAGTTGCCCGCCGATCCCCTCTTCCACTGCCTGCGTGAGCGCGCGTGCCGCGGGCTGATCCATCGAGATACGAGTCGCCGGATATCCATCTTCCCACTGCATGCGAATTACGCGTGCGTGCGCGCGGCGCTCGTCAGGCGTCGGCTCGTCGCGCACAATGTGCCATCCGCGCGAGCGGACGTGCGCTTCTACCAGCTCGCGCACCCGCGCCGGTGTCTGTTTCGGCACCAAGCGAAAGTCGATCGAGGCTCGTGCTACCGTCGGCACGGCATTGGCGGCGAGCGAGCCGACCGCGCCACCCTGAATGCCTCGAACGTTGAGTGCGGGGAGCATGATGCGCTCGAGATTGAGCGCGTTGTCCGCTTCGGTTGCGCCGAGCATGAGCTCGTGCCGCATGGCTGAATCGACCGATGGCAACGATGCGATCACTCGACGCTCGGCGTCGGTCGGCAGCACGACGTCGTCGTAGTAGTTGGCGATCAGAATGCGGCCATCGCCATCGCGCATGCTGGCGATCAGCTCGGCCATGCGCGCGACCGGGTTGGGTGCCCAGTTGCCGTAGTGCCCACTGTGTAGCGCGCGCGCCGGACCGTACATCGTCATCTCCAGGCCGACCACGCCCCGCACACCGTATACGATCTGCTGGCGCCGCGATTGATGCACCGGACCGTCGCCAAAGATCCAGAGGTCAGCCTTCAGAAGATCGGCGTGACGCTGCAGCATGTCGCGCAAATGATCGGAGCCAGCTTCCTCCTCGCCCTCGAGAAAGACTTTGAGATTGACCGAGAGCGGGATGCGCGCGGCACGAAGCGCGTCGAGCGCGGCCAGCATCGCGACTATCGGCGATTTGTCGTCGCTCGCCGATCGCGCGTAGATCCGCCATTCGCCTTGGGTGGCGCCGGCCGCCGAAGGGAATGGAATTTCGCGGCCGCCCTCGTGCAGTGCCGCATCACGCAGCGTCGGCTTCCACGGCGGCGTCGTCCACTGCGATGAGTCGACCGGTTGCCCATCATAATGAGCGTAGAAGACGATCGTGCGCCGCGCGCCGCGCGTCGTCAGCTCGGCGTACACAGCCGGCGGACTGCCCGGAGCTTCGAGCAATCGTGCGCGCATTCCTCGCCGCTCGAGCATCGCCGAGAGGTGACGCGCGTTGGCGCGGATGTTGGCCGTGTCGCTCGCCAGGTTTGGAATGGCCAACAGATCGGCGAGCTCGCGCAGGATTGTATGGTCGTTCGCCACTCGGTACGCGCGAACGCGATCGCGGACGACAGTCCCTGAGCGTGTGCGCGACGTTCCTTGCGCCTCGGTGGACGTCGCGCCAGCGACGAATGCCAGCGCCATGAGCGCGACGGCTGCAGTGTGCTGTTTCATGCGCGGAAAGTTACGACGTGGGAGAGGTCACGCCACCGTCGAGCGCGAGCGAAGCTCGACCGTATGTCGCGTATCGCGAGGAGCGAGGCGCCAGGCGAGCACGAGTCCGACGAGCAGCCACTCGATCGCCAGATCGAGTGAGGAGATGACGGCATATCGTGCCGGTAGCATCCCCCAATTCCAGTCGGAACCGTGCGTCGCGAGCGCGGCGAGGATTCCGAGCGACGCGACGAAGCCTACGCGCGCCGCAAAGCCAGCCAGTCGCGGAAGGACGAGCGACAGGAGCCACGCCGCGACCGTTGCCGCGGCGATGTCGAACAGAATCTCACCGGCCAGGGCGGCAGGGAGCGGCTTCGTGCCCGACGGCATGTACACGAGCATCGGTATCACCGGACCTGTCTGGAGCCGCCGTTGCCACGCTGCTTCTTCCTCCGCGCTTGCGCTGGCGGGAGGGAACGACGGATAGTGGTAGACTGCCTGTTCGGTGAGCCGTGCCTTCAGCGACTCTGCTATCAGACCTTCATCCGGGATGTCGGCGAACTTCGCCGTTTGAAAAGGCAGCACGCCCCATGAGAGGGCGCCCCAGATGAATGCGGCGAGACCGCCGAAGAGGCCGG
This sequence comes from Gemmatimonadaceae bacterium, assembly GCA_035253585.1. Classification (GTDB taxonomy): domain Bacteria; phylum Gemmatimonadota; class Gemmatimonadetes; order Gemmatimonadales; family Gemmatimonadaceae; genus DATFBY01. The sequence goes on from DATFBY010000079.1 coordinate 17,075, forward strand.
CCAGGAGGATACGTCGCACGGAACCTCCGAAGGCAAAGTGGACTTAGAGCGTGTGCCCGGATCGACGTGCCACGAGCCTCATTCCGCCAGGGGAGCAACAATGTACAAGACGAAGCCTCACGTCGACTGCGACATGCCCGCGCGTCAACCGCTGAACGTTCTGGCGTTGAACGGGTCGCTCAAACATGCGCGCGACCTGTCGAACACCGAGGAGCTCGTCGGCGAAGTGCTGAGAAACATGGCGGAGGAGACGACGATCAGCTCCGAGATTGTCCGCCTCTCCGACATGAACATCCCGGTCGGGCTTGGTTTCCGCGAATCACCCGAGGATGACTGGCCGTCGATCGTCCGCAAGATCAAGCAGGCGGACATCGTCCTCTTCGCGACGCCGATCTGGTGGGGTGGACGCTCGAGTCTGATGCAGCGGGCGATCGAGCGACTCGATGCGCTCGATGAAGAGTACCATGTGTCAGGGCGAAGCGCGCTCTACAACAAGGTCGCCGGCATCGTCATCACCGGCAGCGAGGATGGCGCGCTCAGCACCATGGGTACGATCATGATGGTGCTCACCTGGATGGGATTCACGCTACCGCCTGAGTGCGCCGCCTATTGGGTCGGCGAGGTCGGTTTCCCACCAGCCGACGATCGCCAGAAGCGGCTCGCCAACGAGGCGACCAAGAACATGGCGCGAAACTGCGCGCGGAACCTCGTTTACTACGCCGAGCTGCTGAAGATGCACCCTCTCGTACCGAAAAGCGTACCAGCCACTCCCAGCCTGCCGGCGGAAAGCAAGGAGACCGTGACGCAGCGGTAGGCGCAGATACGCAGCCGGCGATCAAAGTCGTTGCGTGGATAGGCGTTGTCTTCGGCTGCCTCTGCCATCAGCTGAGATCGGCACGCGACGTGCGGCGCGTTGTCCCGGTTCGGCTTTCATCCCCCGAGCCGTCGGCGAGGTGTGGTCATGACAAAGCGTCGCTCGCGTGAGACCCCGGTCGAACGCGCACCGACCGTACTGTCGCGTCGCGATTCGACGTCCAGCGAACTGGATCGCCGCTCCACCACCGGTACGGAGCAGGCGCTGGCGCTCTACCGGGCCATCTTCGTGAACTCGACGGAGCCCATCGCGATCATCGATCCCGACGGGCACTACCTCGAGCAGAACAGCGCGCACGAAGCGCTCATGGGCTGGACGTTCGACGAGCTACGCGGGAAGACGCCTGCCATCCACCTGGGTGAGCAGCAGTTCGCAGCCGTGCTCGCCGAGCTCGCCACGAGCGGGACGTACCGCGGTGAGCTTCGCAGCCGCGTGAAAGACGGACGCATCGTCGACCTCGAGCTATCGGCGTTCGCGGTCACCGATCCGAACGGAAAGCCGGTGTGCTTCGTGGGCATCGAGCGCGACGTCACCGATCGCGCGCGCACGATCGCCGAGCGTGAGCGCAGGCTCTGGCAGCTCCAGACGCTCTACCGCATGTCACAGGCGTTGGGCCGCGCCGTCGGCGTCGACGAGATCTACAATGAAGCGCTGGCATCGTTGCGCGAGGCGTTTCGCACGGCGCGGGCGTCGATTCTGTTATTCGACGAGGACGGCGTCATGCGCTTCAAGGCTTGGCGCGCACTGTCCGATCATTACCGCACCGCCGTGGAAGGTCACTCTCCGTGGCGTCGCGACGCTGTCGACCCGCGTCCCATCGTCGTGCCCGATGTGCACGAGGACGTCGCGCTTGCCGGGTATCGCCCGACGTTCGATGCGGAGGGGATTCGCGCACTCGCATTCATTCCGTTGACCTATGACGGCGCGCTGCTGGGCAAGTTCATGCTGTATTTCGATGCACCGCGTCGTCTCGAGAAGGACGAGATCCAATTGGCGGAGGCGATCGCCAATCACATCGCGTTCGCCATCGCGCGTGGCTTGGCCGAGCTGGAGAACGCACGCCTCTTCCGTGAAGCGCAAGAAGCCAATCTGGCCAAGAGTCAGTTCCTGGCGACGATGAGTCACGAGCTGCGCACGCCGCTCAACGCGATCGCGGGCTACACGGAGCTGCTCGATCTCGGTTTGCGCGGGCAGGTGACCGACCTGCAACGCGAAGATCTGGCCCGTATCCGGGTGAACCAGCAGCATCTGCTCGGTCTGATCAATGACGTGCTCAGCTTCGCGAAGATCGAGACGGGACACTTGGAGATGGAGATCGCCAGCGTGCCGGTCGACGAATCGTTGGCCGGGCTGCGCGCGCTGGTCGAGCCGCAGCTGCGTGGCAAGCGACTGGGTTTCGTCTATCGGCCGGGCGACCCGTCGGTTCGCGTGCGCGCCGATCGGGAGAAGATGCAGCAGATCGTACTGAATCTTCTCTCGAATGCGATCAAATTCACTCCACCCGGTGGGAGCGTGACGTTGGCATGGGACGCGGACGAGGGTGAGGTGCACGTCCGCGTCACCGATACAGGGGCGGGCATACCGGTCGAGAAGCGCGAGGTGATCTTCGAGCCGTTCGTGCAGCTCCAGCACGGGCTGACCCGGCGTACGGAAGGATCGGGCCTCGGTCTCGCCATATCTCGCGAGCTCGGGCGGGCGATGGGAGGGGACGTCACGGTCGACAGCGAGCTAGGCTCAGGCGCGACGTTCAGCGTCAGGCTTCCGAGAGGGTAAGATCGATCGCAGATGTGCGAAAGCCATCGCGGATGGCTTTCGCACATCTGCCTTCCTCCTCCATGAAGACTTCTAATCCATTCCCTGAAAATCCTTCGTTGGCCTTCCCGGCCGGGGCAGACGATCGTTGGAAGGCCTTCACACGGAGTGGAGATGAGCATCATCCCCTGGTTCACCAACGACACCGTCGGCGACGCGCTGCAGGAGGCACGTGCGCTCGCCCGGCCGATCTTTCTCGATCTGTGGAGTCGCACCTGTAAGGGATGCGCCAAGCTCTTCGCGGTCGGCTATCAAGCCAATGAAGTCCGCCAATTCCTCGCCGAGCGGTTCATCTGCATCAAGTACGACACCAAAGCGCCTAACGAATGGTTTCGGAAGCTCAACGGCAGCGTGGGCCACGTCTGGCATCCGGATCTCGTGGTGCTCGATGATCGGCTCACGGAGGCGAAGCGAGTGATCGGCTATTTGCCGCCGCGTGATCTCATCGCTCATCTCTCGTTAGGCATAGGGCTCGTGCATCTCCACCGGACGCGGTACGATCAGGCGCTGGAGACCTTCGAGGAGGTGAGTGATCGCTATGGCGACACGACAGCGGCGGCCGAAGCACTGTACTGGGAGGGTGTGGCCGCTCTGCGAGCCGGCGGCGGGCTCGCTGCGCTCAGCATTCGTTGGGAAGCGCTGCGAGCCGCGCATCCCTCGAGCCAGTGGGCACTGGCCGCTGACTGCCTTGATGTCTCGATCCCCGACGGCGGGTTCGACTCGCACGACCTCGGAAGCGTTCGCCTCGGCGATTCCCTCGCCTGCTGTTGACCACCAAGGCTAGTCCACGAGCCGGTATCCGATTCCCCAGACAGTAAGAATGTGGCGCGGGCGACTCGGTTCCGGCTCGAGCTTCTGCCGCAGATTCAGAATGTGCATGGCGAGGACGCGGCGATTCACGCCGCCACTCCGACCGGTCCATCCGGCGCGATGAAGCTCGCGCTTCTTGACTACCTCTCCCTTCCGTCGCAGCAGCGTCGCCAATATGTCGAACTCCACTGGGGTGAGGCGGACCGGAACGCCGCTCCGGCGCACGACGTGCGATCGCAGGTCGAGCTCGACGTCACCGAACCGATACCGGATCGGAAGCTCGGTTGTCGAATGGGTGGTGAACATTCCGTGCCCAACCATGCCGATGGCCGCCGTCGGCGCCGCATCGAAGCCGGCGCGGCTCAGCAGATTGAGACAGCGCGGCACGTCGCTATCCGCCACCATGAGAACGAGCGTGGTGTACCCGGATCCGACCCGAGGCGGGACCGCCGCATGAGCGCCGCTGTTCATCGTGTCTTCACCGCTTCGCGTTGACGAGGATGACGCCGCCGAGCGCGAGCGCACCACCGGCGAGCGCGAGCGTGCGCGGGATCTCACCGAGCCACACCCACGCGATCGGGATGGACGCCACGGGGATGGCGTACAGAAAGGTTGCGGCTCGCGACGCGGGCAATCGGGCCAGCGCGTAGCCGTACGTCACGTGTCCGACGGTCGGCGCGACGCCGAGATAGATCGCCGCCGCGGTTGCCTCGGCGGGGAGCACTGTCGCATCGACGAGGGCGCCCGTCAGCCATGGCGCGACGCACAGCGAGGCGGCAACCGCGCCATAGAGCGACAGCTCCAACGGCCGGTAGCGAGCGAGCAACCGCTTCTGGAGGATGAAGAACACGCTCTGACAGCAGGCGGCGCCCAGCACGAATGCGGCGCCCCAATTTATTCCCGCGCCGGATCGCTCACCGAGGGCGATCAGCGCGGTGCCCGCGAGACTGATGAAGATGCCGAGCCATCCGTGCCACGGGAGGCGGTCGCCTAACGAGAAGACGGCCAGAAGCGCGGTGAGGGCAGGCACCGTGTTGGCGACGAAGCTGGCCGCGCCGGCGGTGACCGATCGCTCGCCCACATTCAGCAGCGCGCCATACATCGCCCATCCGATGGCGCCTAACGAGAACGCGAGCGCCAGGTCGCGGCGCGCCGGCGGGCGAAGGCGCATTAGCGCGCCGATGGCCCCGAGCAGCAGCGCGGCGGTGACCGTGCGGAGCGCGAGAAGACGGAGTGGCGTGTAGCCGCCGGAGAGCGCCGCGCGAATTGCCACGAACGCCGACGACCAGACCAGCACCGTGACGCCGAGTGCGAGCGCGACACGCGCGCTGCTACCCGGCTGGGCCCAGCTCCAGCTCGAAGAAGCGACGCGGTTCGATGAAGTCGTCATGGTACGCGGCGATCTCCTGGAAGCCGAACGAGCGGTACAGCTCGATCGCCGCGCGCATCTCGTTGATCGTATCCAGTCGCAGGCGACGATAGCCCGCTCGTCGCGCTTCCGACTGGAGTCTGGAGAGAAGCAGCCGGCCGATCCCGAGCCCACGGAGCTCCGGCCGGACGAACAGTCGCTTGACCTCCGCCACTTCCGCGTCGAGCGGGCGAAGCCCGACGCACCCCGCACTCTCACCCCGCACCATTGCCAGCAGCAGCCGGCCGCGCGGTGGTTGGAACTCGCCTGGAAGCGTCGCGATCTCGGCGGTCATGCTTTCCACCGTGAGATCGGGTCCGACGTGCCGGGCGGCATATTCGAGAAACAGGCCGCCGACCGCATGCACATCCGCCGCGGTGTCGGCGTTGCGGATGACCGTGTCCGTCATGGAGCCGTGTTTGGCCAACGTAGTGCCCGTGTTCCCATGAGTCCAACGCGACTATTTCACGAAATGCATGAAAGCGCTCGATGCAACATTCGTCAGGTCCGCAGCACCGTCAGGCTTCCGCGTCGCCGCGGCACGAGGTGGTGCGACAGCACATCGATGAATGCGCGCAGATGGAGCGGCGTGCTCTTCAGCTTGAGCGCCACCGCCGACCATTCGCGTTGCAGCCCCGACTCGCCGATGCGGACCGTTTCCACCGCGCCCAGCCCTTCGTGCGGCGCCACGGCCCAGCGCGCCAACACACCGACCCCCAAGCCGGCGCGAACCAGCTCGACGATCGCTTCGGTGAGCTCCACTTGCGAGACCTGCCGGGGCGTGATGCCGGCAGGCGTGAGCACTTCTCGAAAGAGCGTGCTCTCCTGGCGCGAGATCGAGTAGCTCAAGAGATGCTCATCGGCGAAGTCGTTGGCGCTCACGAACCGCTTCTTCGTCCATGGATGACCGGGAGGAACGACGGCCACCATTTCGTCGCGGAACAGTGGCGTCGACTCCAGTCGGCGATCGCGCACGGGCGTGCTCATGATCGCCAGATCGAGTTGGCCGCGGAGCAGCGCCGGGACAGGGCGTCGTGTCGCTTCGGCCACGATGCGCAGCTCGACGCGGGCGAAGGAGCGCTGGTATTCGCGGATGACACCGGGGAGCCAGTGATAGCAGGTGTAGCACTCGGTGCTGAGCCGCAGCAACCCATCACGACGCGCGGCGGTGTCTCGCACGTCACGCTCGGCTCGTCCGAGCGACGAGAGCAGCTCACGCGCGGCCTCGACCAGCCGCTCGCCGGCGGGCGTCGGAACCATGCGCTTCCCTTGTCGGGTAAAGAGCGGCGTTCCGAGCCGCCGCTCCAGGTCGGCCAGCTGGTGGCTGAGCGCCGATTGTGTCAGATAGAGAACGGCGCCGGCGCGCGTCAATCCGCCATGCTCGGCGACCGCCGCCACCAGGCGGAGATCTTTGGTCTCGAGGGTCATCCGTCGTTCATGCTAATAATGAAAAAATTTCATTGTTTTGCTGATAACCATTAGAACCCCGCAACGAATATTCGACTGCGTCATCCGACCGTCAATGGAGGAATTCCCCGATGGCGCCCCGCCCCGCTGATCCGCGGCCGATGCACCACATCGACACGCTCGCCGTCCACGCCGGAATCGCACCCGACCGAGCCACCGGCGCGATCACGCAACCGATCCATCTCTCCACGACGTTCGCCAGAACGCCGGATGCCATCCCGATCGGCGAGTTCACCTACATCCGCGACGACAATCCCACCCGCCGCGAGCTCGAGGAATGTCTGCGTACGCTGGAGCAGGGTGCGGCCTGCGCCGCGTTCGCCTCGGGCTCGGCGGCCACCATGAGCGTCGTGCAGACACTTCGCCCCGGCGACCACGCGATCGCTCCGCTCGATGCCTACTACGGCACCGCCGATCTGCTTCGATCGCTCTTCGTACCGTGGTCACTCGATGTGTCGTTCGTGGACATGACCGACATCGAGACGGTGCGCGGCGCGCTGCGTCCAAACACGCGGCTGGTGTGGATCGAAACACCATCGAATCCGCTCATCCGGGTGGTGGACATTGCGGCGCTCGCCCGCGTCGCGCACGCCGCCGGAGCGTTCGTCGTCGTCGACAACACGTGGACCACCTCGATGCTCCAACGACCGCTCGACCTAGGCGCCGACTTCGTGATGTATTCGACCACCAAGTACCTTGGCGGGCACAGCGACGTCATGGGCGGCGCGATCATCGCAGGCGCCGAGGACGAGCGGTTCGAGCGAATTCGGAAAATTCAGCGCACGGGCGGAGCGATTCCGTCGCCGTTCGATTGCTGGCTCGTCCGGCGAGGCATCCGCTCGTTACCGGCCCGGATGCGAGTCCACTGCGCGAACGCACACGCGGTGGCGACACACCTCTCGTCGCATCCCCGCGTGGAAACCGTGCACTGGCCCGGACTGCCGGCCCATCCCCAGCACGCCATCGCTCGAGCGCAGATGCGCGACTTCGGCGGCATGATGTCGATCGAAGTGGCGGGCGGGCGCGCGGGCGCGCTCGGCGTATTATCGCGCGTTCAGCTGTTCACTCGGGCGACCAGCCTCGGTGGTCCAGAGAGCCTCATCGAGCACCGCGCTTCGGTCGAAGGACCGAGCACGCGCGCGCCAGAGGGGTTGCTGCGACTGTCGATCGGGCTCGAGCATCCCGATGACCTGATCTCCGACCTGGACCAGGCTTTGGGCCGGGCCTAACAATGCACGGCGTCGATGGAGATTGCTTCAGGCGTTCGGCGCGACGGAGGTCGGCGTCGCCAACATCGCTTCCGGCGCCGGCGCGGTCTCCTGGCGAGTCAGTGCCTCGCGCTTCCGACCCATGATCGTCCAGAACGTGCCCAGCGCCGGACCGATGAGACCGTAGATCCAGCCGGCAATCGGCGTGGCCCGGCCGCCGAACATCGAGACGACGAAGGACGCCACGCCGATCAGCGCCAGCAACATGTGCTGCATCGCGCTGGCGCGCGTGTCGAACGCTTCGAGCGCCGTCAGCGCGAGCTCGTCGCGCTTCCGGTATGCGTGCATGTCGAGAAGAACGAACAGCGTCCAAATGGCAATGAAGCCCACGGCGTACACCATCATGAGCGCCGGCCACTGTTCGTAGGTGATCACGTTCAGCAAACCGCTGTCGGTGCGAATGGCCATGGCCCGCGTCGCGCCGTCGCGGACGAACTCCACGTTCCCGGCGAACTGATTGATCAGAACGCCGAAAAGGAACTTCAGCGGGTAGATGTAGAAAAGGACGACGAACAACAGGATCACGTTGAGCCAGATCGTGATCCCGTCCTGCAGTCCATAGCGCCGAAACCATTCGTACTGGTGGTACCAGATCCACACCAGCATGGCGAAGCTGATCGCGAAGGGCACGAACCCGTACAGCACGCGCTCCAGCTCGCCGAACGTTCGCGGCACTTCCAGCGAGACGATCAGGAGCGTGATGGCGAAGCCGAAGACCGCGTCGCTGAGCGCTTCGATGCGTGAGATCTCGCGGCTCCGCCAGCGAAAGCCCGACCGCACGCCCACGTCCTTCTGGATGAGGGTGCCACGCAGCATGTAATCCTCCGGGGGAGTGCACAACGATGCGCGTTCCGAGACATCAGCGCCACTCCGCGCCGACGAGCGGGCTTGACGAACCGGCCACACTCCACCTACCTTGTCCACCTACCTGGTAGATGGAGAGACCATGCCCCGTGCGCCGACGGATCTGTTATACGGCACCCTCGACATGCTCGTGCTGGAAACGCTGGCCTGGCGTCCCATGCACGGCTACGCGATTTCGACTTGGATCCGCCAGCGCAGCGGCGGGTCGCTCGAGATCGATGACGCCGCGCTGTACAAAGCGCTCCACCGCCTCGAGGCGCAGGACTGGATCAGCGCCGAATGGGGGCTCTCCGAGAACAATCGCCGCGCCAAGTACTACCGCCTGACGACGGCCGGACGAAAGCAACGGCGCGCGGAGAGCATGCAATGGAAGCAGTTCGCCGAGGCCGTCTTTCGAATTCTGGAGCCCGTCTGAGCGCGCGCGACGCCCACGAGTCGTCGGCCGACGGTATTCGCCGCGTTTTCCGCCTTCCATGGCGGCGTGGCGTGCATCGCGACGTGGAAGACGAATTCGCGTTCCATCTGGCGGAGCGCGCCCGCGAGCTCGAAGCCCGCGGTTACTCACCGGCCGCCGCGCGCGATGAGGCGCTCCGGCAATTTGGCGACTTCGACGATGCGCTGATCTATTGCCGCGACATCGACGCGCGGCGGGAGCGAGGAGCAATGCGAATCGAGTGGATGTCCGAGATCCGCCAAGATGTCTCGTTCGCCTGGCGCACGCTGATGCGCGCACCCGGCTTCGCGTTGGTGGCGATCCTCACTCTTGCGCTGGGTATCGGCGCCAACACGGCGATCTTCAGCGTGGTGAACGGCATTCTTCTCCGACCGCTCCCCTTCCATGAGCCCGATCGCCTGGTGATGGTCGCGCAAGCGACGGCCGAGCATCCACGCACCACGAACTCGCCAGCCAACGTGATGGACTGGCGAACCATGAATGCGTCGTTTTCGGGAATGGCGGCATGGTTGAGCAGCTCGCGGAACCTGACGGCGCGAGGGCTGGATGCCGAGCGGCTGGAAGCTGCCGAAGTGCAAACCGAGCTTTTCGAGATTCTCGGAGTGCGCCCACTGGCCGGACGCGGGTTCCGCCCGGAGGAAGCCGAGTTCAACGCCGAAAAGGTGGTGTTGTTAGGCGAGCCGATCTGGCGCTCGCGCTATGGCTCCGATCCACGCGTGGTAGGCACGACCATGGTCCTCGACGGCGTCGCCCACACCGTCGTCGGGATCATCCCCGAGAAGCAGGCCTACCCACGAGGCGCCCAGATCTGGCTCCCGCTGCGCTTCGACCCGGAGTGGTTACCGAAGTCGCGCGGCGCGATCTACCTGCGGACTGTCGCGCGCCTCAAGCCTGGCGTCTCGCTCCAGCAAGCCGATGCCGAAATGAAGGCGATCGCCGGCCGTCTGGAGCGGGAGTATCCGGAATCGAATGCGAAGTACACGGCAGTCGTCATCCCCATGCACGAATGGATCGTCGGCGATCTGCGCAAGCCCTTGCTGGTCCTCCTCGGTGCCGTCGGCCTCGTGTTGCTCATCGCATGTACGAACGTCTCGAACCTCATGCTCGTGCGGGCGTCGGGCCGCGAGACGGAGATCGCCGTTCGCACCGCGTTAGGCGCGGGCCGCGGCCGACTCGTCAGGCAGCTGGTGACGGAAAGCGCCGTACTATCCATCATCGGCGGCCTGGCCGGCGTGCTGCTGGCCGTCTGGGGTGTGCGCGCGCTGGTGCGAATCGCGCCCGAAGACATCCCGCGTCTGGATGCGGTGCGCGTCGATCCGACGGTTCTCTTCTTCGCTACCCTTGCCGCGTTGCTGACAGGCGTAGTGTTCGGGCTCATCCCGGCGCTTCATGCCGCACGCCCCGACATTGGCAGTGCGCTGAAGGAGGGTGCGCGTGGATCCGGAGCGCGTCCGGCGAGTCGCCGGCTGCGAAACACGCTGGTCGTGTCGGAGATAGCGCTGGCGGTAATGCTTCTCGCTGGCGCGGGTCTCCTGATTCGCAGTTTCCGTGAGCTTGTCCAAGTCGATCCCGGATTTCGAGCCGAGAACGTGATGACGTTTACCCTCTCGCTGCCGGAGGAGAAGTACGAGGAGCTGTCATCGCAGTCACTCTTCATCGATCAGCTGGTCGAGCGCCTGCGAGCCGTGCCGGGAGTAAAGGCGACGGCCGCCTCCATAGGCCTTCCGCTGACCGGCTTCAGTTTCAGTTTCTCGTTCGAGATCGCCGGAAAACCGAAGCCGCCTGACGGTGAAGAGCCGAGCGCACAGGTGCGCTTGGTGACGCCCGATTACTTCCGCACGATGGAGATCCCCACGATTCGTGGTCGCACGTTCACGCCGGCGGACCGTTGGGGGAGTCAGCAGGTGTTGGTGGCGACGGAATCGGCGGCGAGGCGATTCTTCCCAGGTGAAGATCCAATCGGGAAGCGCATCACATTTGGCTGGGGACGCGACAGCCTGCGGCTCGGCGGGGAGATCGTCGGCATCATCGGCGACGTGCGGCAATCAGAGCTCTCCAAGGCCGCGCTCCCCGAGATCTACGCGCCATTCGCTCAATGGCCCGTGGATTTCATCTCGGTGGTGATGCGCACGACGGGCGAACCGAACGCTGTCGTGAATGGCGCGCGAAACGCGCTGCGTGAGCTCGATGCCGATTTGCCGATGTACAATGTGCGCACGTTGGAAGCGGTCGTCTCCGAATCCGTCGCGCGCCCGCGGTTCTACATGCTGTTACTCACGTCCTTCGCCGCGGTCGCGCTGCTGTTGTCGGCAATCGGCATCTACGGCGTCATCGCCTATCTGGTCAGCATGCGCACACGAGAGCTCGGCATTCGCATCGCGTTAGGCGCGTCCAACGGCGATGTGTTGCGTCTCGTCCTGCGCGAAGGTGTCGTGATGGCGTCCGCCGGGCTGGTGGTCGGCACGATCGGCGCGCTGGCGCTCTCGCGTCTCTTATCGGGTCTGCTCTTCGGTGTCGCACCAACGGATCCGCTGACCTTCGCACTGGTGGCGGCCACACTTGCCGCCGTCGCGCTCGCTGCCTCATTCATTCCGGCTAGGCGAGCGAGTCGACTCGATCCGCTCGTCGCGATCAGGGCGGAATAGACTGGTCCCTCTCGCGCACGCCTTCTAGATTGGCGTGCTGCCCACGAGGGGCCATGTCCTCCGATCTACGCGATAAGCTGCAAGCGAGCCTCGGCTCCGCCTACCGCCTCGAGCGAGAGCTCGGTGGCGGCGGCATGTCGCGTGTGTTCCTGGCGCACGACCTCGGGCTCGATCGTCAGGTCGTCGTCAAAGTCATCTCGCCGGAGCTGGCGGCGGGCGTCAGCATTGACCGCTTCCGGCGCGAGATTCTGCTCGCGGCGAAGCTCCAGCATCCGCACATCGTGCCGGTGCTCGCGGCCGGCGAGGCCGCTGGACTTCCGTATTTCACGATGCCGTTCATTGACGGCCTCTCGCTTCGGAAGCGGCTCGAGGGGGGACGCGGTCTCCCGCCTGACGAGGTCGTGCCCATCCTTCGCGACGTGGCGCGCGCGCTCGCCTTCGCGCACGAGCACGGTGTCGTTCATCGCGACATTAAACCCGACAACGTCCTGTTGTCAGGCGGATCGGCAACGGTCACCGACTTCGGGATCGCCAAGGCGATCGTGTCGGCACGAGCCCAAGGCAGCGACACGCTGACCGTCATGGGAACGTCGTTAGGCACGCCGACCTACATGGCGCCGGAGCAGATCGCCGCCGACCCATCCGCCGATCACCGAGCGGACCTCTATGCGTTCGGGGTGATGGCGTACGAGCTGCTCACCGGCCGCCCGCCTTTCTACGCCCGACCACCTCAGCAGCTGCTCACGGCGCATCTCACCGAGCCACCGGCGCCGCTCACCGCGCGCACACCGGCCATTCAGCCCGCGCTGGCGGCGCTGATCATGCGCTGCCTGTCCAAGTCAGCGGACGAAAGGCCGCAGTCGGCCGCCGAAATCGTGCAGGCGCTCGACCGGCTGGACTCGTCAGGCGATTGGCGGACGTCGAGCGCGGCCGCAATGTCGAAGGAGCGCCGTTCTCGTCTCGTCCTCGTGGGGGCCATAGCGGCGTTGGTCTTGATCGCCGCGTTGCTTGGTGGACGGCAGCTCGTCGGTCGCGGCCCGGCGCTGGACAACGCCGTGGTCGCCGTCGTGCCGTTCCGCATCGCATCGGCAGATCCGGCTCATCACTATCTGCGCGAAGGCATGCTCGATCTTCTCGCCGCCAAGCTCACCGGCGAGGGAGGCCTGCGCGCCACCGAACCACGGACGTTGCTCGCCGCGTGGCGAAATGGCGGCGGGTCGCAAGCCGTGGACCTTCCGCCCGACCGCTCGATCGACGTGGCCCGCGACGTCGGCGCGGGCCGGTTGTTGTTAGGCGAGGTGGTTGGAACGCCGATCCGCCTGGTGCTCAGTGCTTCGCTCTTGCGGGTGCCGACCGGCGACGCGCTGGCTCGCGTGAGCGTCGAGGGGGCACCGGACAGCCTGGCGTGGCTGGTCGACCGTCTCGCCGCGCGACTCCTGGCCGAAGTGTCGGGTGAAGGAGAGCAGCGAACGGCGAGCCTCACCGGCACGTCGCTCGCCGCGTTGCGTGCGTATCTCGATGGTCAGGTGAAGCTGCGCCACGGACAGGCTCAGGCGGCCGGCGCCGATTTCGCTCGTGCGCTGCAAGAGGATTCGACCTTCGCGCTCGCCGGGATCGGTCTCCATCAGGCATCGTCGTGGTACGATGATCAGACGGCGCGCGAGCGGGGCCTGCGTCTGGCGTGGGATGGCCGCGATCGCCTCGGCCCGCGCGATCAAGCGCTGCTGCGGGCCGTCGCCGGCCCGGATTTCCCCAGGCGTTCATCGTCCGAGGCGATTCTGCGCGCGCGAGAAGGCTACACGAACCTCGCGCCCGATCGCCCCGACGCGTGGTACTTGTTAGGCGATCATCTCTTTCACTACGGACAGGTTCACGACCTCCAGAACTATCGGCGCCGGGCGCTCGACGCGTTCAAGCGCGCGTCGGAGCTCGACTCCACCTACGTCGTGCCGTTCCTCCACGGACTCGATCTCGCCGTCTTGCTTGGCGACACCGCCGTGGAGCGGCGCTTCGAGCGGCTACGACTCGCCAACGACACGACACGGGCGTGGGTGCCGATGCACCGCTGGTTCGAGGCCACCTGGCGTGGCGACACCACGACCGCAAACGCGATCCGGGACTCGATCTTCACGCTGGGCAACCAGGGCCCGCCCGGCGCCATGCTGCAGCACATCTTTTACGACGGCGCCGGTGCGCGAGACGCCAGCCGACTCATCGAAGTCTACGGCCCGCTGGCCAAATCGGCTGGCCAGAGCGTGCCGATGCACCGCGCGGCGCACGACATCCTGCTCGCGCTTGGCCGACCCAAGGCAGCGCGAGCGCACATCGACTCGATGTTCACCCAGGACGCGGAGATCAACGCGCTGATCGTCCGCGTACGCAACGGGCTGGTCGGCGAAGCCGACTCGGCCGATGCCGAGGAGGCGGTACGCGCGCTCGAGGCGAAGTTGGACCAGCCGGCGCCGTCGGATTCGGCACGCCGCGTCAGGCGCCGCGCGATCCTGCGTGTGCTCGAGCCGTGGCGGCTGGCGCGGCGCGACACGTCGACCGTGCGCGCATCGCTCGAGGAGCTGCGACTGCTGTCACGCGGCGATACCACCGCGCAGACGATCGATGCACACGTCGACATGGCCGTGATCGAAGCCATGCACGCCGATGTCGCGCGGAGCCCCAACACGCGCGCCATGACCGACCGGCTCGACTCGCTGATGCGATCGCTGGACTATTCCGCCGTACATGCGGGCCGGACGCAGTTCGCCAGCATCGTCCTGGCGCGGCTCCTCGAGCGTCAGGGCGATCTTCGCCGCGCGCTACTCGCGATCAGGCGTCGCGGCGACATGTGGTCGAACACACTTCTCTACCTCCCCACGCAGCTGCGAGAGGAAGGCCGGCTCGCGGCGCTCGCCGGTGAGCGTGCTGATGCCATCGCCGCCTATCGCCACTACCTCACCCTGCTCCATGCGCCGGAGCCGCAGCTCCGCGAGCAGGTGAGCATCGTGCGCGAAGAGCTCGCTCGGCTCGAGAGCGGCGGTAGTGGCAAACGAGAAGCTGGCGGGAACTGAGCTACTCCTCGCGCAGCGCCGTGATCGGGTCGACGCGCGCCGCGCGAAGGGCGGGAATTCCCGCGGCAACGATCGAGACCAATCCAAGAAGTCCGAGGACGGCCGTGAAGACGGCCGGATCGGTCGGACGCACTTCGTAGAGCGCCTCACTCAACAGGCGCGTCCAAACCAGCGCCACCGCGACGCCGACCGCCAAACCTGCCAGCACCGGCGCCATCCCGCTCCAGAGCGCCCACCGCACGACGCTGTCGGCGCGCGCGCCTAACGCGACTCGGATGCCGATCTCACGCGTGCGCCAGCCCACCACGTACGCCACTACGCCATAGATCCCGATTGCCGCAAGCACGAGTGCGAGCAGACCGAAGAGTGCGACCAGCCCGGTGAGAAACCGTGGCGTCGCCATCGCCTGCGCCACAATGTCGCTCATCGGCTCCAGCGATGTGATCGGCTGCTCCTTGTCCACCTCGCGAATGGCATCACGCATCGCCGGCACGAGCGCCCGCGGATCGCCATCGACACGTGCTACGATCGTGACGATGCGTCTCGTCATCACGCCCTGAGGCAAGTACATGATCGGCATTGGCGCCGAATCCACTCGCGTATAGCGCGCGTCACCGACGACCCCCACGACGCCGATAGCGCTCGCATCGCCATCGGCCGCGGGACCGAACGCAATGCGCTCACCCACGGCGCTCCGTCCCGGCCAAAGCTGTTCCGCAAGGCGCTGACTGATCACTGCGCCGAACCGTCCGGAATCGGCATCCTGTTCCTGGAGATCTCGTCCCGCGATGAGCGGGATCGCCATCGTCCTGAAATACTCGGGTGACACAGGCATCAGCTGCGCGGCTGGCTCCTGCCCCTCGGGCGTCTCGCGGCCGACGACGTGGAGCAGCGCGCCTTCACCGGCACCTTGCAACGGAGCGTCCTTGATCATCGCGACCGACGTGACCCCTGGAAGCTGGCCAATGCGCTCCGTCATCCGCGCCGCCGCGGGGAGATACTCGGCCTGTGTCTCATAGCGCGATCGCGGAATCGTCAGGCGCGCGACCAGCAGCCCATCAGGATTGAAGCCGAGGTCTTCCTGCTGGAGCCGCGCGAAGCTCTTCACCAGCAACCCCGCGCCCGTGACCAGCAGTACCGCGAGCGCGACCTGTGCGCCCACGAAAAGTGCGCGCAGCCTCTGCGTCGACACGCCCGTGGTGAGCGCGCGACCGCTGCCATGGAGAGCTACGCCCGGCGTGAGAAGCCCGCGTGTCGCCGGGAACAGACCGAACGCCAAGCCGGTGAGGATCGACAGCGCGGCGCCAAAGAGCAGCACCATCCAATCGGGATGGACGTCCGCGTCGCCTGGGAGAAACGCGCCGGCGAGCGCGGTGAGCTTGGCCGCTCCCCACCAGGCAAGCGACACGCCGAGCACGCCGGCCACCAGAGCCAGCACCAGGCTCTCGGTGATCAGTTGCCTGACGAGTCGACCGCGCCCGGCGCCTAACGCGGCGCGGACGGCGAGCTCGCGGCTCCGCCCCGATGCCCGCGCCAGAAAGAGCGTGGCCACGTTGACGCAGGCGAGAAGGAGCACCAGCGACACGGCGCCGAAAACGATGAGGATGCGGCTCCGCGAGCCACCGACGATCTCATCACGCAGTGCGGCCATGCCGATCGTGCTCCCCTCATTCGTCTCGCGATACTCGACCGCCAATCGGCGCGCGATGGTAGCGAGATCGCTTCGGGCGCGGTCGAACGTGACGCCGGGCGCGAGGCGTGCGACCACCTTGAGGAATGGCACCTGACGAGTGCGAGGGATCCCGCTTTCGGGCACGACTGATTGTGGCGCCCACAGGTCCGTCGTCCCATCCGGGAAGCGCATTCCCGGCGACAATACTCCGACAACGACGAAAGGCTCGTCGTTCATGCGTACCACTCGCCCGACGATCGCTGGATCGCCGTTGAATCGTGAGCGCCAGAGCGCGTCGGAAAGGATGACGACGCGATTCTCTCCCGGTGCGTGCTCGGTCGGCAGAATGACGCGTCCGAGCTGAGTGCGGATGCCTAACGTGGCGAAGAAATCTTCGGTGACGAACGCGGTGGAGTAGCGGGTGGGCTCCCCGCCATCGGTGATGACGAGGCCGCTGGGAATCGTGCTATACGCCGCCATGCGGCTGAAGCTCCTGTTGTCGCGCCGCCAATCCTCGAAGTTCGGGAGAGACGTGGCGCCGCGATCGACGTCGCGCGCCGGGATCGACGTCCAGAGGCGGACGAGTTGCTCGGGTTGATCGAACGGGAGCTGACGAAGCAGCACGCCTCGCACGGCAGTGAAGATCGCGGTGGTGGCACCGATCCCGAGTGTCAGCGTCAGCACGACGGTGAGGGCGAAGACGGGCGCGCGCGCGAACGAGCGTGCGGCGAAACCGAGGTCCTGACGGATTTCGTCGGCGATACGAACGCCGCGCTCGTCGCGACACGCTTCCTTGTGCCGCTCGATGCCGCCAAACCTGCGAAGCGCTTCGCGCCTCGCGGCGTCCATCGTCATTCCCTGCGCGACGAGCTTGTCCGTCTCCCGCTCGACATGGTACTGAAGCTCGTCATGGAGGTCCTGCTCCATGCCGCGGCGTCCGAAGAGTGCACGCGTTCTGATGAGAATTCCCTGCAGCCACCCCGTCTTGGGGTCCGATTCACGCACGGTGCGCACGGTATGCTCCCACGGCCGTTCGGTAGCGGCCGTTCAGGCCATTCGTAGGACTTGCTCGACCGCCACCGCGAACCGTCGCCAGTCGGCGGTCTCCTCGGCCAGCTGCTTCTTGCCGGACGTCGTCAGGCTGTAGTACTTCGCGCGCCGATTGTTTTCCGACGATCGCCACTCCGAAGCGATCAAGCCGCGGCGCTCGAGTCGGTGCAGCGCCGGATACAGCGAGCCTTGGTTCACCTGGAGGACGTCGCGCGAGACCTGCTGAATGCGCTGGGAGATCCCCCAGCCGTGCATTGGCTCGAGGGAAAGCGCTTTGAGGATGAGGAGGTCGAGCGTTCCCTGCAGGAGGTCGGCGGGCGATGTCGTCGGCATGGCGCTCCTCTTAACCTTCTACAAGAAGCTATCAGTCTTCCTGTAGAAGGTCAAGGGGAAGCTCGAGCTCCGCATTGATTCGCATCTCGGCTATGGCGTTACACTCGCGTCGTGCGCGGCCCGCGCGCGCCTAACGAATGTCAACCACCTTCGGCGCGTCCTTGCGTGCTCACTTCTTCCTTCCCCGCTTTCGAGCGCTTCTCGACGGCGCACGTCCGGCGCGGTTGGACGCGGGGGCCGAGCGCGGCATCTCGAGGCGGGCGAAGTAGTCACGCAGCATTCCGACCGCCGCGTCGTAGGACGCGAGATTGCGGTGGGTGCGGGAGAGCATCACGCCGCCTTCCATCGTGGTGAGCGCGAAAGTGGCGAGTGCGCGGCGATCGAGCTCCCGCGGGAGTCGATCGCCCGCTTCGATCAGGCATTCGTGAATGGCGTCGACCCAGCCGTCGAAGTTGTTCGCCAGCTTTTCACGCACGACCGGATCGGGCTCGTGTAGCTCGAGCGCGATGCTGCCGATGGGGCATCCGTAGAAGCATTCGGTGTCGACCAGCATCTGTCGGTAGCGGCCGAGGAGCGCGAAGACGCGCTCGATCGGATCGTCGATGCCTTCCCAGGCCGGCGCGAGAAGCATGGGGTTGATGCCGGCGATGTAGCGGTCGAGCACCGCGATGAGCAGATCCTGTTTCGTTGGGAAGAAGTAGTAGAGGCTTCCGCTGTTGGCGCCGGCGGCCTGGAGGATGTCGGCGATGCTGGTGGAGAGGTAGCCTTTTTCCCAGAAGAGCCGCATGGCGGCGTCGATGAGTCGCTCTTGCGTGTTCATCTGGGTACCAGTATGTTGAGCGCTCAATCAAGTAGCAAGAGGCAGCTCCTTTTCACCCTCTCCCCTCCCACCATGATCTCCACCCCCGCGTTGATCAAATCCACGATCATCGGCACTCTGCTCCAGCTGGCGATGGTGCTCGTCGGTCACTCGAGTCCGGCGGTCGCCAACATGTTTGCCGTGGGCGGCATGACGATCTCGCTGCTCGCCGGCATCGCGTACGCGCTGATGGCGCGCCCAGCGACGGCGGGCGGCGCGATTGTCGGCGGCCTGCTCGCCGGTGGCATCTGCGCTCTTCTCGGCATCATCGTCTCCTACGTGCTCGGCGACGTCACCGCGATGATCCTGGTCATGGGTACCGCCAGCTCAGCGATCACCGGCGCCTTCGGCGGCTGGCTCGGGAAGTTGTTCGCGGGAAGGAAGGCGGTGAACTGACATCGAGATTCGAGATTCGAGATTCGAAACGAGATTCGAGATTCGGCACGACACCTAACGAGCTCCGAATCCGCAGTCTCGAATCTCGAATCTCGAATCTCGAATCTCGTTATCTTCTGCTGAACACCGGCAACACCAACCTCCTCCCCCCATTGTCCGAAATATTGATCAAGCCGATCTGAATCCCGCGCAGCGTGCGCGCGTAATTCACGATGCCAATCGTTAGGCCACGCTGCGTGCCGCGGATGCGATTGAAGGCGCTCAACGATCCGCCGCGGAAGGTGCCATCTGGAGATACCGTGAAGTAGGCGCCCGCGAGCACGATCGCGCGCACATCTTCGCCGCCGGCCGCGATCCCGCTGATCACAACACCCGAGAGTTCCGGCGCGCCGACGCCCACACCCGCGATGCTGAGTCCGCGCACGCGCTCGCCGCTTCCGACGCCGATCCCGCCAATCGTCAGCCCGACGACCTCTTCGCCGCTCCCGACGCCGATTCCACCGACGCTGACGCCACGAATTCCCTCGCCACTCCCGACGCCGATACCACCTATCGACAAACCGGTGAGCGAGGAGCCGCTGCCAACGCCGATACCGCCGATCGCAATCCCCTTGATCTCGGCTCCCCCGCCGGCGCCGATGCCACCCACGAACAGACCGGTCATCGGCCCGCCACTTCCTACGCCGATTCCGCCGATTCCGATGCCCGTGATTCCACCACCGGAGCCGACACCGATGCCACCGATCATGATTCCGCGAAGCTGATCGCCGGATCCGAGACCGACCAGCCCGATGCCGAGGCCGGTAACACGATCCTCGGCGCCCGCGCCGAAGATCCCCGTTGCGATGCCGTTGATTCGCTCCGCGCCGGTCACCGGCAATCCGATCGCCACACCATTCACGACGCCGCGAGATCCCTCGTGCGGGCTCCACAGCGTGATGTTGATGCCGGTGATTTCCTCGAGTCGGGCGTCGCGGAAATTGATGCGAAGCCCCGTCATTCGAGGCTTGTCGCCGATGGCGATGCCAACGTCATCGATCGTAAGGTCGACGACTTGGGCGGGAGCAACCGAGGGGAGCGCCAGCAGGAGTGCCAGCGCAAGCGAGAAAGGATTGCGCTTCGGTGCCACGGGAGCTGCCTCCGGGGGGAGGACGAAAAGGGGTTTCGCTACTCCCTACGAGGCAGGCGATGCGAGGTTTCCCGGCTACCCGATGCGCTCCTGGCTCTCGGGGTCGAAGAAATGGAGCTTCGCCCGGTCGAAGAGGAAAGCGACGTCCTCCCCGACCGCCGGCAGCGTCTGCGGGGCGACACGCGCGGTCAGCTCATCGGCGTCTGCGCTCCCATGTAGGAAGATCTCGTTGCCCATTGGCTCGACCAGGTCGATCCGCGCCCGCGCATCGACCGCCTTGTCCTCACCAACACTCCACACACGTACGTCTTCGGGGCGCACGCCGAGAATCAGCGGCGTTCCCGCACGCCCCGCCAGCGCGCGGGCGGTGTTCCCCGACAGTGGGACATCCACGCCGCCGCTCTTCGAGCGGAATCGAAGACCGTCATCGTTCAGCAGATTTCCATCGATGAAGTTCATGGCAGGGCTTCCGATGAAGCCCGCCACGAACTTGTTCTTCGGCCGGTCGTAGAGCGCGAGCGGCGTATCGATCTGCTGAACCTTCCCTTCATTGAGCACGACGATCCGATCGCCCAGCGTCATGGCCTCGACCTGATCGTGCGTCACGTAGACCATCGTGGCGCCGAGCTGCTGGTGCAGCCGCGAGATCTCGCGGCGCATCTGTACGCGAAGCTTGGCATCGAGGTTCGAGAGCGGCTCGTCGAACAGGAACACCTGAGGCTTGCGCACGATGGCGCGACCGACCGCGACGCGTTGCCGCTGGCCGCCTGACAACTGGCGCGGCGTGCGGTCCAGCACGCCTTGCAGTCCCAGAATCTGCGCCGCTTCCTTCACCCGCTTTTCAATCTCGCCCTTGGGCAGCCGGCGCATCTTGAGCGCGAAAGCCATGTTCTCGAACACCGTCATGTGCGGATAGAGTGCGTAGTTCTGGAAGACCATGGCGATGTCACGCTCTTTTGCCGGCACCTGGTTCACGACCCGGTCGCCGATCGACAGCCGACCGTCCGAGATCGACTCCAGTCCGGCTATCATCCGGAGCGTCGTGCTCTTGCCGCATCCTGATGGTCCCACCAGCACGACGAACTCCCCGTCGGCGATCTCTAGATCGACGCCGTGGACGGCGACATGTGGTCGCTGCCCGTCGTATATTTTGCGCACCTTTTCCAGCGTCACCCGAGCCATGAGAGTCCTGCATTGGTATGAGTGAATCGATTCGGTTTCCTAATGGCTTTCTCTGGGGTGCGGCGACGTCGGCGTATCAGATCGAGGGGTCGCCGCTGGCCGATGGCGCGGGCCCGAGTATCTGGCACCGCTTCTCGCACTCCCCGGGTCTCACGCTGAAAGGAGAAACCGGCGACATCGCTTGCGATCACTATCGCCGCTACGAGAGCGATGTGCAGCTCATGCAGGAGCTCGGACTGAACGCGTATCGATTCAGCATCGCCTGGGGGCGCGTCCTTCCCAACGGCACCGGCCGGGTCAACAAAAAAGGGTTGGATTTCTACGACAGACTGGTCGACACGCTCCTCGCCAACGGCATCCAGCCTACCGTCACGCTCTATCACTGGGACCTGCCGGCCGCCCTCGATGACCGGGGTGGATGGCTCAATCGGGACATCGCGGAGTGGTTCGCGGAGTACGCGCGCGTCGTCTTTCGCGCGCTCGACGATCGCGTGCCGATGTGGACGACGCTGAACGAGCCGTGGGTGGTGACCGATGGCGGCTACCTCCACGGCGCGCTGGCCCCCGGCCATAGGAACCTTTTCGAAGCGCCGATCGCTACGCACAATCTGATGCGCGCTCACGGTGCGGCAGTGCAGGCGTACCGCGCGGAGGGGAAGAATCAAATCGGGATCGTGGTCAACCTCGAGCCCAAGTACCCCGCGTCGCAGTCGGCAGAAGATCTCGCCGCCACGCGACGGGCCGATGCATACATGAATCGGCAATACCTCGACGCGTTCATGCTCGGCTCCTACCCTACGGAGCTGAAAGAGATTTTCGGTGAGGCATGGCCCGAGCACTCGGCCGACGACATGCGTCAGATCAAACAGCCGATCGACTACATCGGCATCAACTACTACCTGCGGGGCGTCAGCCGTTACGATCCAACCGCTTTTCCGCTCCGGGCCAGCAACACACCGCAACCTCAGCATGTGTACACGGACGTCGGTTGGGAGGTATATGCACCCGCGCTCACCCGAGTGCTCCTCTGGGTGAAGGAGCGTTACGGCGACCTGCCGCTCTACATCACGGAGAATGGCGCCGCTTTCGTCGATCCGCCGACACCGCTCGATGGTCGCGTCGATGATCCGCTCCGTGTGTGGTATTACCGTGAGCATCTCCGTGCCGTGTACGAGGCGATCAAGCAAGGCGTCGATGTGCGCGGCTACTTCGCTTGGTCGCTGATGGACAACCTCGAGTGGAGCCTCGGCTACTCCAAGCGGTTCGGCATCGTGCACGTGAACTACGAGACGCAGGAGCGCACGCCCAAGAGCAGCGCTCGCTTCTACGCCGATGTCATCCGCACCAACGGCGCGGCGCTCGCCGACGAAGCGCTGGCCGCCTCACCGGTAGCGTAGCGTCACCTCCGTCGGCAGCCGCCGTACGATCACCTCGTCTGGCGAAGAGATCGTCGCCGGTCGGCCATCTATGACCGCGGCACGAATCGGCCGCGCGAACGGCGATCGTAAGACGACTCCACCGGCAGGCACCTCGATCCCCGCTTCGATGCGCACGCGCACCTCGTTAGGCGTGCCGCTCATGCTATAAGCGAGCGTTCCATAGTACGTGGGGACGCGTTCCAGCTTCACGCCGGGCGATTCCGTAACCCACGCTTCGGGAATACCCGCACCGATCACCAGCGCGTCGTCTTCCTCGCGCTCGTAGACGAACATGTCCATCACCGACCGGATGAAATCGGAGCCGACCCAAGTGTGCGGCATGTCACCGATGAACTTCGGTGTCTTCGGATCTCGCCACACGACCTCGGCCCAATGGTTCCAGGCGGGCGGCCGCTGATCGTGAAAGAAATCCTCGAGCAATTTGAGCGCGCGATCCTTCTGTCCGAGCCTGACAAATGTCCCAACGGTGCGGTGCTCGTAGGGCGTGTATGCATCCCACGTCGTACTGGTGCGGCGCGTGCTCACCTGCTCCCAATACCTGTCGAATGTCCGGCGGACGGCATCGCTCGGCAGATTCCTCAGCTCGCCACCTGGTGCGATGCCGACAGTTGTGGAGGTCGCGTCGAAGTCGCCGAGCTCGACCGAGCCTGGAAGGTAGTCGATACCGTGCTTGGCCATCGTTAGGCGGAAGGATTCGAGGATCGACTTCCGCATATCGTCCCGCATTTCGGCGAATCGATGTTGCTCGGCGTCGTGGCCCAGTACGCCCGCGATGAATGCGGCGTCCTTCAGACCGCGCAGGATGAAGAAGTCATCCCAGAACGAGTGCATCGGCTTGGCCGAGTAGCCTTCGTGGCTGATCGATTCGGGGACCAAGCCGAAGTAGGCGCGCTTGTCGCCGCTGCGGTATTCGTCGGTCATTCGTGACTGGCGCAGCGAGTCGATGTAGGCGACTGCGCGAACGACATGCGGCCAGTTCCTGTCCAGTACAGAGCGATCCTTGATATAGCGGAAGAACTCCGCGATCAGATAGATGAGTTGCCCGTGACTGTCGTGCTCTGGAACTGGGTCCGCGCCGCGGTGATCGACACAACACGGAACTTTGCCGTTCGGATATTGGAACGTGACGTACCAGTCAATGAACTCGCCGACTTCTGTCGCATGACCGAGGCGAAGCAGCGCGGCTGATGTCAGCGAGCCGTCACGAATCCAGGAGCGCTCGTAGGAGCGGGAGCCTGGTTGAATCGCTGCCGCGTCTCGGTTGATGAGTATGTACGCGAGAGTGCTCTTCAGTGTGTTCGTGACGCGGGATGCGGATGGCGGTAGCTCAATTGAGATTTGGTTGAGCTCCGAGATCCACGATGCAATTGCATTCGCAAGTAGCTCAGAGGGCGGGAGCGTAAAACTCAAGGAAGCGTGGCGGACTACGTTGATCCAGACATCCTCGACACCACTGGGCGCCAATTCCAGCCGGAATTGCAGCGCGCCTGAGGCGAGGCGCCGCGGATCCGACACGCGATTGGCAGCAGGCATTGATCCGCGTCGGACAAACTCGGTGATGTCGCCGTTATCGAAGGTCGCTGCCCCGACGCGTGCTGCGGCCGGACGAGTAGTAATGAACATGCTGTCGACGCGAAGTCTTCCGCGGTCAACGGCGAGGGAGGCGATTTGGGACACGCCGCCCGGGTTATTCAAGAACTGCCATGGCGGATTGACCTGAAGCGGGCGCGCGGCGAGGTACAAGCTGACAGTCGTCGACGAGCGGGAGAGATTGGAGACACGGTAGCGGACGTACAGCCTCCCGTTGTCGTCGAAGGCGGTTATTGCCAGCGCGAGGTTCTCATGGCGCCTCTCGACCGTTGGGATCGGCAGATAATCTCTTTCCAGCGATTGACCGTGTGATCCGTCCGCCCAGGTCAGGAGCTTTCCATTGGTATAAAGAAACGGCTCGATCGAGAACCCGCCTTTGGACACCTCGATCATTCCCTCCTCATTGATCAGCGCTTCTCGTAACCCTCCATTGTTGCCGACCACCGTCCAGTATGACTGCACGCTGTCCATGTACTTCGGATAGCTGCCATGTGGAGCGTCACGCGCGACGGCCATGAGGAATGAGTTCTTCGTCG